>NZ_JAQOSP010000116.1 GCF_030068475.1 Roseofilum acuticapitatum BLCC-M154
CCGCGAAGCGGAAATACCCTAATTAAAAATCCAGGGAGCAAGATGCTCCCACTCCAGTCATATCAAAGAATTCGAGGAGTGCGGGCATCTTGCCCGCTTCTTAACAAATTTTCATGTCCGCTTGCGGAAACCGGACTTGATATAAGTCAATGAGTAAGGTGGGCAGTGCCCACCCTACTTGTTAGTGTCTCTTTTCCCATTAATCTGGACTTCATATTACTTTTGCTATTGTACTTTTTGAATCCGAGATCCAGTGACTGGGGACAAACTGGGTTTTAAGTTTTCCGGTAAACGTGATACAGCTCCCCATTGGCTCACGAATTGACTAAGAAAGGCTTCTTGCTCTGGGCGAAAATCTTCGTAATAGCTGCCACCATTAAATATGGCAAACCAAATAACCCCCTTTTGGCTGGTGGGTAAGGCTCCAGCTAAGGTGCTGACGGCATAGAGACTGCCTGATTTAACGACGGCAAATTGAGGTAAGGAGCGGGAGTTTAAGATGCCTTCATCTTGTCCGACAATGGCGACGACATCACCAACCGTCATTTGATGGGGCTGTAAAAGTTTCTCAATTCCTAAGAATAAACCGATCGCCGCTCGTGGGGACATTTGGTTTTCTTCCCCTAATCCCGACCCATTAATCAGTTTGATCTCGGCTGGGGGAATACCGGCTAAAGCAGCAGATTTTTGAGCGACTATTCCTGCTCCTCCCACCATGCGGGCGAACATTTCAGCCATGGGGTTATTGCTGTATTGGTTCATTTTTTTCAGCAGTTCAGCCACGGGTAGGGAGGAATAGCGCAGGAGGGGTTTAATATTAGTGGGGGCAGTGGTGACGGTTCTGACCAAGCCTCCGGCGCTCAGTGCGGGTTGTGGGGTGTCTGCGGGTAGGGTTTCATACTGCATGTAGGCTTGATCGGGCCAAAGCTGTACATTTAAGCCTTGGCGTAAGAGAGCGCCGGAGGTTTTGGGATTGTCTTCATAGTTCATGTAAAATGAACCGACGATGACTAGATCTCCGGTGACTTGTTTGATTCCCATCTCGGTTAAGGCATTGCCGAGGGCGATCGCATCTTCCCAGACAAAAAACGGGTCGCGATCGCCGATAATCACTAAATCCCCCTGAATTACTCCATTTTGTAGGGTTCCGGTATAGCCAATTTGGGTAACAAATTGATGTTTGGGGCCAAAAGTGTCTAATACCGCTAGGGTGGTAGCAATTTTGGTCACCGAAGCAGCCGGTAAAGGGGTTGTACCTTGATGATTAGCCAGTAAAGTATCTTCCGACTGCATCCATACACCTTGACTAGCTTTGGCATAGCCTTTGGTCGCCATAGTATCAAGCATTTGCTGCACTTGGGCATTCACCTGGGGATCGGGATTTTCGGGGGCAGCCAGTTGGGTAGTTGGTGCTGCCACAGGGGTTGGACTCGGTGAAGGGCTGGGGGTTACCGCTTCCGGAGTTGTAGGTACATTCGGTTGAGACACATCTGGGGGAGGTGCTGGCGGTATAAAAGCATCTTCAGATTCACAGCCGATCAATCCTAACGTGGCGATCGCCGGTAAAATCATTCCAGCACCCATACGAGAAACCAAACGCAACATCATTAACTTTCTCTCCATTACCGATTACCAGCGCTACTCAAACCTTACCACTTTTTGCAGGTTATTTTTGACCACAGAGACACAAAGAACACTAAGAGATGATGGTAGCTTGAAGGTTTTAAGTTTTAAGCGCTTTTTTCGGGCGCTGTAAGGGGTTCATTCTTGCTTCTAACCATTTAAAGGCAAAGGAGGAGAGGGTGGTTAAGATCAGATACATGAAAGCGACGGCGAGATAAATTTCAAAGGCTCGATAGGTCGTTGCTACCATCAGTTGTCCTTGGCGGAAGAGTTCTTCAAAGCCAATGACAGCAACTAAACTGGTGTCTTTAACTAGGGTAATGAATTCGTTGCCTAAAGGGGGTAACATGCGCCGTAAGGCTTGGGGAAAGATGACATCTTGCAGGGTTTGTAGGGGACTCATGCCCAGGGATTGACAGGCTTCCCATTGACCTTTATCAATGGATTCAATGCCACCGCGCATGATTTCGGCGAGGTAGGCGGCGACGTTTAAGCTTAGGGCTAAGACGGCGGCGGGGAAGCGATCGAAGCTAAAGTCTAGACCTAATTCTCGGAATAAGCCGGGTAGTCCAAAGTAGATCATGAAGAGTTGGACGAGCATGGGGGTTCCCCGGAAGAAGTCTACATAAATGCGGCAGAGCAGGCGCAGGGGTTTGTAGGGGGAGATGAGGGCGATCGCCACTGCTGTGCCGCCAATTAAGCCAAAGCCAAAGGAAAGGGCAGTCAGCAGTAAGGTGATGGTGGAGCCTTGAACTAAGTTAGCAAAGAGTTTGCCCCAGTCGAACGTAATCACTTGTTCGGTTTCGAGGGAGGGAGGAACTAGGGGTAATTCAGGGGGTTCGCCAGCAAACCAGGTTTGATAAACAGCTCGATATCCGCCATTTTGAATCAGTAATTCTATGGCGTTATTGATGTCATCTATATAAGGGGAGTCTTTAGGTAGGGCAATGCCATAGTATTCTTCGGTGACTAATTCTCCGACGACTTTTACGCCTTGTAATCCGGCTTCTTTGATGGCATATAAGGTGACTGGGCCATCATTAACTACGGCATCGACTTTGCCATTGATGAGTTCTTGTAGGGCTAAGGATGCGGAATCAAAGGAACTGACGGTTGCGCCTTCTATGGTGCTGGCTTGCTGGGCCCCCGTTGTACCAATTTGAACGGCGATCCGTTTGCCTTCTAAGTCTTCAAAGCTTTGAATATCGGTGTTATCGTTTTGAACGGCGATCGCCAAACCCGCTTTAAAGTAGGGACGAGAAAAGGATATGGTTTGCGCTCGTTCTGCGGTGATCGTCATGCCACTAATGGCAGCATCTACGGTGTTGGATTGGAGGGCGGGAATAATGCCATCAAAGGGTAAGCTGATAAATTCAATGTTCAGTTCAGCCGCTTCACCAATGGCTTTCATCAGATCGATATCAAAGCCAATCAAGTCTCCCGTGGCTTGATCTTGCATTTCAAAGGGGGGAAAGGTGGGTTCGGTGGCGACTTGGAGGGTGGGGGGGGATTGGGCAATGCTGGATACACTGGTGAAGAGGACGACCAGCAGACAACTGGCGATCGCCAGAAAAACCTGTATTTTGCGGGTGAATCCCTTACTCCCCATCATCCTCAACCCTCTCCTCTAGATAGAATCACGTTAGACCGTTGTTTAGTATCGACGGTTGATTCTGCAATAAAAGTAATGGCGGATACATTTTATCGATAGAGGATTTAGATATCTTAAAACCCAACTCCCCTAACGATGGTTTAAAAACTATGGTCAACTCAGCAACTGCCGTTATTGAATGTCAAGACTTACACAAAAGCTTTCACGATCTGGAAGTGCTAAAAGGAGTGACAACGACACTGCATGAAGGGGATGTGGTGTCAGTGATTGGCCCTTCTGGATGTGGTAAAACGACATTTTTACGGTGTTTAAATCGTCTGGAGTCGATCAATAAAGGACGCTTGGAAGTAATGGGGATTGATATTTCCCATGCCCAAGTGAGTCAAGCTACCCTGCGCCAACTTCGCAGTCGGGTGGGGATGGTGTTTCAGCATTTTAATTTGTTTCCCCATTTAACGGTTTTACAAAATTTGATGCTTGCCCCCATTAAGGTCTTAAAAGAATCGGAATCGGAGTGTCGAGAACGGGCGATTCATTACTTAGAAAAAGTCGGGTTAGGCAATAAGGCAGCGTTTTATCCGGAGCAGCTTTCGGGGGGACAAAAGCAACGGGTGGCGATCGCCCGCAGCTTATGCATGAAACCCAGTGTTTTACTGTTTGATGAACCCACCAGTGCCCTCGATCCGGAGTTAGTGGGGGAAGTCCTCAGCGTCATGAAGCAACTCGCGCAAGAGGGAATGACAATGGTGGTCGTCACCCATGAGATGCAATTTGCGCGGGAAGTCTCTAATAAGGTGCTATTTTTCCACCAAGGCATTATTGAAGAGTCGGGCGATCCACAAGCGCTCTTTACCCAACCGAAGAGCGATCGGCTCAAATCTTTCCTCAGCCGTATTAGTTAGAGTTAAGCTTAAGGAAGATAACAACCACTCTTCCATGAATTCTAACCTTCTCAAACCCAGTTTATTTGGGATTCAATATTCCAATCGAGATTTTACACGAAAAGAAGCTTGGGGTAAAAATTGCTTTAATTCTTCGTTTCCAGCTTCTCTTTGTGCTTATTTACATAGTCGTAATTTAGACAATATCTACCTGAAACTCAATTCCAATTTAGCCGTTGAGCATTCCACTGAAGCACAATGAAAACAGTAGACTTATTTGCTGGATGTGGAGGAATGTCATTAGGATTTCAAGAGGCTGGATTTAATCTAGTAGCCGCTTTTGATATCTGGGAAAAAGCCATACAAACCTATCAAGAAAATTTTGATCATCCCATTTTCAAACAAGATCTATCTGCTGTAGATGCTTACGAGAGAGTAAGCCATTTTCAACCAGAAATGATTATTGGGGGGCCTCCTTGCCAAGATTTCTCTAGTGCAGGGAAACGGGATGAAAGTCTAGGTCGCGCTAATCTGACACTTAGTTTTGCTCATATTGTTGTGAAGCTTAAACCCCAATGGTTTGTAATGGAAAATGTAGCTAGAATTTCTAAAAGCCAGATTCTAAAAATTGCATATAACCAATTCAAAAAAGTTGGATATGGACTTACCTCTTGTATTCTAGATGCCAGTTATTGCAGTGTTCCACAAACGAGAAAGCGCTATTTTTTGATTGGTCATTTACAGGGTAAAGATGATGCTCTAAAGCCAATTTTGCAAAAAAATAAATCTGAGAAGCCGATGACTGTGTTTGATTATTTAGGGGAAAGTTTAGGCATTGAATGTTTTTATCGTCATCCCAGAAGTTATAAGAGGAGAGGTGTGTTTAGTATTTATGAACCGAGTCCTACCATTCGGGGAGTCAATCGTCCCGTTCCTAAAACTTATCAAAAACATCCAGGAGATGCCGGAGATATCGATCAACATTTAAGAGCTTTAACTACTTTAGAACGCAGCTATTTACAAACCTTTCCAAAAACATTCAAGTTTCAAGGGAATAAATCTGAATTAGAGCAAATGATTGGCAATGCAGTCCCCGTAAAATTAGCTGAGTATGTGGCTTTATGTATTAGAGAATATTTAGTTACTGGCGATCCCTTAACCCAACATAATGTTAATAAAGGTTCAATAACTATGGGGATATACTAATGGGTAAACGAATTGCTTTTGGGTGGTATGGTGGAAAATTTAATCATCTTAACTGGCTTCTTCCTTTATTGCCAGAAGCCACCCATTATTGTGAACCATTTGCGGGATCTGCGGCGGTTCTCCTCAATCGTAAACCTTCTCCTGTAGAAACTTATAATGATATTGATGGAGAAGTGGTCAACTTTTTTCGCGTTTTGCGCGACCAAAAAGAAGACATCATTCAAGCCATTGGATTAACGCCTTTTTCCAGAGAAGAACTGAGAATTGCTGTTGAAGAACCCAGGGAAAATTGCTCAGAACTCGAAAGAGCAAGGCGTTTTTTCGTTCGCGCTCGTCAGGTGAGAACGGGACTTGCTCAAACCGCTAGTGCTGGAAGATGGGCCCATTGTAAGCTCACCAGTCGAGCAGGTATGGCAGGAGCGGTTTCCCGTTGGTTAGGTTCTGTTGAAGGACTCTCGGAGATTGTACAAAGACTGTTACGGGTGCAAATTGAACAGGGCAGAGCCATAGAAGTGATTGGGCGATATGATAGTCTAGACACCTTATTTTACTGCGATCCTCCTTATCCCCATGATACACGAGGCGATCGCCATGCCTATGCATACGAAATGACGGATGATGATCATCGAGAATTAGCCGCAGTTTTGAACCAGGTTCAGGGAAAAGTAGCGATATCCGGCTATGATTGCAATCTCTTTGCTCATCTTTACAAAGATTGGAACCGTATTGAAGCACCCTCCAAACAATGTTTATCTGTTAAACAACCTCGGACAGAGGTACTTTGGACAAATTATGATATTCCAAAACAGGGAAGTACATGCCAGAACCCATCGACATCCTCAATGCCGCTTTTAGACAAGCTAATGCCAACTTACACTCCTCATTGATTGATGATATCAATATTAGACAAGCTGCTAACTATATCGGAATACTACTAATGGGTTCAGAAGCAGGCAAGATGCTCGCATTCCTGTTGCAGTGTGGGAGAGTCTTGCTCCCTAATTCCTTAATTAGGGTTGTTTTTCTGGACTTGATATGACTCAGTTATTCCTCATTAACACTTAACTGGATGGGGGGCAGATCGCCAGAGGGAAGATGAACTTCACCGATAATAGCGCTTTGGGTATAGCCTAAATCTTGCAGGAGTTTTAAGCATTCATCCGCTTGAGGTTGGGGAACTCCTGCAACTAATCCCCCAGACCATTGAGGATCGAAGAGGAGGGGATAAAGGGGATGGGAGCTAAAACTAGAACTATTTTGCAAATAGCGATCGCTCCCCTGGTTTTGCTCATAGAATGGACTCAACTCCATTTGATGTAAACTCTCTGATGCTCCTTCTAAAACTGGGAGACAATCCAAATTAAGGCTCAGACTCACAGAACCGAAATCCACCATTGTTCCTAGATGTGCCAATAAACCCAAATTTCCCACTGCGGTGCAAGCGGTGGCCCCGGTTTCCACAAAGGTTAGGGATGCGGGATAATTGGATTGGGTCATCGTCGCGATCGCCCCTTCTAACCATCTTGCCCGACCCTTATACTGCTCTTGAGCCGCTAGGAGAGCGCCAACCCCTAGGGGTTTAGTCAGGATTAATACTTGTCCCGGTTGTAATTTTTGGGGATGTAAAAGCTGTTCGGGATAGGCATAACCTTGACTGGCAAATCCCAAGGATAAACTCGGCCCCAAAGAAGCACGACATCCGACCAACTGGGTTTGACTAACCATCAGCGCTTTTAGAACTCCAGAGATCAGTTGATAGAGGGTTTCTTCCTGTTGCGGGGGGAGACTATTGGGCAATTCTATCCAACCTAATAGACTGTGGGGAGTTGCACCCCTGGCCAAAATGGGATTCAAACAATGATGGGTGGCCGATATGCCGAATACATAGGGATCGCGCAGACGATCAGTGAGTAAATCCATACTCTCGATTAGGATACCCGGACTGACCGATGAGAGGGCTAAATTGGCCCCAGGATGGGTGATATTGATTAAGGATTCTAACTTGGGTTTTTCGGTAATAATCCGTTGGATGGCTGAAGATATGCGCTCTGGGGGAATAGGAAGGGGAGTGAAGGGGGGAGCAGTGGGCGATCGCCCCAAATCCTCAAACTGAGCCATAAATCGGCGATCGATCCAATCCTTCCAGTGCCAGAGGAGCGGGTTGGGCCCCAGTCCCCACTTACCCCAAGAGGCGATCGCCTTCCCATCCCCCGTACCAATTAACCCTAAGATCTGCTCTTGGGGGCGATAGGGTTTCGGTGCTTTCCCCAAAGCAGCCTGTTTCAAATTTTCATATAAAGGCTTGCCTTGGCGCACCGCAAACACCCCCGCCTTGGGGCGCGTATAATTCACCATGGTAGCAATATCGCCAGCCGCAAACACCTGGGGATGGGAAATCGACTCAAGAGAATCCTTGACTAAAATAAACCCATCCTTATCGGTGGCTAAACCGGCCGCCTTTAACCAGGGGGGAGCCGAAGCTTGAGTCACCCAAAAGATGCGATCGCACTCTAAGCTAAATCCAGACTCACACTGAATTCCCTGCTCTGAAACCTGGCTCACCCGTTCCCCTAAATGCAATTGAATATCCCGTTTCCCCATTAACTGGGTAAGCCGTTTACGCACCACTCGGTTATGGGAAGGCATAATCTCTTGCCCCTGATGGAACAAATGAATTTCGGGAAACGAAGCCGTATACATGACAAAAGAAGCGTCAATATTCCGCATTCCCCCCGTCGCTTGTCGGCACACAAATAAACCCTGTTGCATCGTCAGGGCTAACTCAACGCCCCCTGCACCTGCGCCCACAATGGCTAGTTTTAGGGTTTTGGTCGGATGACGGGCAAAGGCTTCAATGGTCTCTCGCCAACGGTTGAGAAACTGGGAAACCGGTTTAGCGGGTATAGCATACTTATCCGCTCCAGGCACTTGGAGTTGGTTGGGGGTACTGCCAATATCAATCGAGAGCAGGTCAAAGCGGACGGGGGGACGATGGGCAAGAGAGACTTGGTTGCGCTTTAAGTCTAGACCAATGGCCTGATCTCGGTACAGTTGGGCCCCAGCAAATTGACAGAGATGGTGTAGGTCGATGTGAGTTTGGTCAAAGCTGTAAAACCCGGCAATATGCCCCGGTAACATCCCAGAATAGGGGGTGTGTAGGGTATCGGTAATTAGGGTAAGACGCACGCCTGGAATGGGATTGAGAGCAAACTGACGAAGGGCGATCGCATGGGCGTGTCCTCCACCAATCAATACAATTTCTTTGCTCAGGGTCTGGGCCATGGGTTTAGAGCATATAAAACTGAACTATAGTTTATCAAGCAACCTGCTCTCTTGAACTCAAGTTGGGTTGGTAGGCTTTCAGCCATGGACTGAGATGACCATTAGAGTCCGTAATGGCGATCGGATCGAAGTATCGAGCTTTATCGGATGGAGTAATGTTAGGGGGGTAGCGATCGTATTGAGGATCTAGCACATCTTTGCCGCCAATATAATTCCTGATTAAGGTTCGAGAGCTAGTCTTGGATTCATTAATATGGCTTAAGCTCCCCGTATAAAACAAGTACATGGCTACGGGATGATTGAGTCCCATCTTCACTGTCTTTTTCAACAGATTCCAAAAAAACGTTTTGCGATCGCACAACTGTATCGTATCCCGGTAAAGCAAACTAAAAAACTGACCGTAATCTTGGTGAGCATCAATGGTATTACCATAAGCCAAGGCCTGACCATCCAAATCTCGCAGTCGCAAATTCGGTAAAAGTTCCCCCTTCTGTGCGCTTTCCCAGAACAATTGTGTACCGACCAATGGGGATACTGTAGTAAAGAAAAGCGGGAATGTCAGATTGTCCAGCTCGACAAGCTTTTGAATCTCCTGCTTCATCTGAGCCACAGAGGAAATGCGAGGATCGAACATATAGGGATAGGTCAGGACTATTCCTTGCTGTTGGACAAACCGAATGTCATCTAATACGTTGTCAAGATTACTTTTATTTTGCTTTTTGTTATGGCGATCGAGAAAATCATTATCAAACGACTCAATTCCTGTAAAAAGAACCTTACACTTAGAGTCAGCCATCATCGCAATCATATCCCGTTTCCGGAGCATGTTTTGAGTAATTAGAGCGCCCCAACCGCGAATTTTTTTAGATTTTTTCAAATAAGAGCATAGCTCGGTCATGTAAGGCAAATTGTTAGAAAAGTTATTATCAATAAAGAAAAGGAGAGGGAAAAGTCGCCGAATACTAAATCTAGGACTTGTGGCAATGGCTCGCTCTATGCTCTGTACAACGGTATCGATGCGATAGGTTGCATGATTAGCTCCTTCTGCCGGAATCACACAAAAGTCACACTTAAAATTACATCCACGAGAGGCTTCAACAAAGTGGTATTGGGGACGAATGCCACTGCGGGCTAAAAGCTCGTACTTAACAATATAATTGCTGACTTGAGTTTGGGGAGAACGATAAATCTGCTTCAGAGTTCCAGATTCAAAGTCGCGCAAGACTTCTAATGTACACTCTACCCCTCCCACACTCACCGCATTAAAAAACTCTGTTGCAAATTCCGGAAATAAAGTACAGATGTTGCCTCCAGCAACCACAATTGATCCCTGTTTTTGGAAGATATAGGATAATTGGCGCATCCGATCAAAATCTTTTTGTAAACCGGTTAAAAAGACGAGATCAGCTTGATCCGGTTGGGTAATATCATAGGGGCCTTGATAACTTTCGTGGTATAGCTTAACATCATATTTTTCAGTATCGATCTGGGACGCAACATGCAAACCGGCCATCGTTTGCATGGTGATTTTTTCCTGTTTATAGGAGCGATCTTGGTGAAAATGGGTGCAGATAATTAAAATGCGCTGTTGTCTTTGTTTTTTTGCCATTACTTAGACCTATTCAATTCTACAATAATCGACGCAATCTTCAACACGAATAAGATAATCTACATTAGAGGTTTAATTTGTAAATTTTCTGTTACAGTGTACAACTATATATGAAGCGAGTTCATCAGCCTGCTGGTGAATTGCGCCTGATGATACGGCTGTCCACCCTAGTTTGAGCGTTCTGTCCATGCACTATTGTCCTATTGCATCAGCGTCCCAGAGTTCAACTCGTCCCTCTCAGAAGGGTTCTACCCTGAAAATCATTGCCTTTGGCGATAGTCTGGTTTATGGCTTTGGGGATGTGGAAGGTGGGGGTTGGGTGGAGCGCCTGCGCCGCTCGTGGATGGCTCCAGAGAGTGCGGGCCATGTAGTTTATAATTTGGGGGTTCGAGGCGATCGCACTCCGCAGGTTGTCCAACGGTTAGAATGCGAGTTTTGTCGCCGGGGAGAGTTGCGAAATCGTCTCCCAGATTTGTTGATCTTATCAGTAGGATTAAATGATTCCGCTTGTGTGTCTCGTTCCCAAGGGCGCAACTATACCGATTTTGATAAGTTTCAGGCCGAATTGAATTATTTATTAGATCAAGCCCAAGACCTCTGTCCCGTGCTATTTGTGGGGATGGTTCCGGTGGATGAGTCTAAAATGCCCTTTTTAGATTGTTTGTACTATAACCATGAGCAACAATATCGCTACAAAGAAGCCACCCGCCAAGCTTGCCAACAGCGCCAAATTCCCTATTTAGATTTATTCGATCTCTGGATGCAACATTCCCTCAGTTGGCAACAGGAGCGCCTCGGCTCCGATGGACTCCATCCGAATGTGTTGGGATATCAAACCATTTTTCAACAAATTTGTGCGTGGGAACCCATTCAGAGATTGGATCGGGGGGTTATTTTACCTCAAAGCGTGGGGCGATCGCTGCAATATAGTGCTTAGAGCCTATTTGAAGGTAGCGATCGCCTCTAAAGTCGAAAGCAGCGCAAGTAAGCAGAGGCGGCGAATGGGTTCGATATTAACTATTTCCGCTTAAAGACCACCAATGTAATATCATCATACATCTTGTGGGAGCCGATATAAGAGCGAACATCGGTAATTAGGCGATCGCGGATTTCCTCGACTGAATGATGCCACACCTGAGTGATGCGATCGCAAAATCGCTCTAAACCATAATGCTCACCCGCCTCATTTTCCGCTTCCGTAATCCCATCCGTATACAAAATACCACCATCCCCCGGATTCAAATCCACCACCACTGAGTCAAAAAACGCCGAAACATCCTCCAACAACCCCAAAGGAATCCCCAAATCAATCGTATCAACACGCTCTATCTTGCCCTCTGCACGCACAATCAATAGCTCCTCATGTTGACCACTCAACCTTAACTTGCCTTGGGCATAATCCAAAATACTTAACGTTAAATTTTTCTCCGATTTCATGCGTTGCACATTATGATAAATGGTGCGATTCAAAATATCTAAAAAACGCTCAGGATCGGCTTCTTGCGTTTCTAACAACGTCCGTACAGCCGTTTGCACCATAATCGACAACACCCCACTTTCTAAACCATGACCCGTCACATCCCCAATGGCAATTTTTACCCCCTGATTGTGAAATAAAACATCATAATAATCCCCGCCCACCTCCGTAGCCGGTTCCATAAATCCAGCAATGTCTAAATCTGGAATAGCAGCCAACTCTTCAACTTTTGGCAATAAAATTTTTTGTAACTTTCGAGTGACCTCCAACTCCGAACTCATCCGGACATTCTCCTCTTGAAGTCTCTGATTCAAAGCCAAAATTTCCCGATTCGCTTTCGCCAAATCTACTTCCGTTTTCTTCCGTTGGGTAATATCTCGAAACGTCCCTACATAAAATGTGCGATACTCTCCTAAATTCGCTTTCATTACAGTTGCTTCTAGAGGAAACTCTTCCCCATTCGATCTCACGCCAATCACCTCATGTCTGCCCGGTTTAATCAACTCTCGAATCACCGTTAACCGGTCAGCTAGGGGATAATCTGGAATGGCAATCAATTGATGAATCGATAATCCCATAAACTCCGAGAGAGAATAGCCAAAAATCTTTTCTGCACTGGGATTGGCTTTAGTAATTTCTAAATTGTCTAGGGTAAAAGTTAAAATTCCATCGCTGGCTGTATTAAACACCGCCTGAGTTTTACTCACCGCTTCCTCTAAAGCTGCCATCACCTGATTATAACGATGGGCAATTTGTCCCACTTCCGTAAAGGGTTCTACCGGTACACGCAGAGCTAGATCCTGATTATTTGCCTGCTCTTGCATCACTTGAAACAAATCGTGGATTTCAGTTTTTGCCTGATGCTCAGAAATATTCAATCCCACCTTTTCTTCTGCTAAAGAAACCCGCAGAGCAATCAACTGATTGAGACCCCACAAAATTCCGTAAGTCAGAGAAAATGCCCAAACTCCAGCCACCACAATTCCTAATACTTGAATACCAAATTGTTCCCGCACTGTTAACCCTGTTCCCAGAATTCGGGGATCGCCAAACCAAGCAACGGCCAAGGTTCCCCAAATGCCTGCTCCTCCATGAACCGCAATGGCATCAACCGCATCATCAATTTTGAAATCTTCCAAAATTTGAGCGACAATCATCATAATCGTTGCACCAATAGTGCCAATAATAACGGCTTCTAGAGTCGTCACCGCATGACAAGAAGCAGTAACAGCAACCAAACCAGCTAAAGACCCATTCATTAGGGCTTCAACCTGGGGAATTTTCCGCCGATACCAACCAATAGCCGCACCGGTAATCATTCCTGAAGATCCAGCCATCAGAGTATTGACCATAATTCCCGGTACTTTCTCGTTGAGGCTTAAGGTGCTACCCCCATTAAATCCTAACCAGCCGAACCAGAGGAGTAGAGTGCCTAAAACTGCCAGTTGCATATTAGACCCATAGATTTTGCGAGGGAGTCCCGAATACCGAAATCGTCCGGCACGGGGGCCAACCACCATTAAAGTGGCTAAAGATACCCAGGCCCCAATGCTATGAACAACGGTGGAGCCAGCAAAGTCTACAAATCCCAAATGGCCTAACCAACCAGCCGAATTTCCGGAGTTCAAACCATTCCAGGCCCAACAGCCAAAGATAGGATAAATGAAGCCAGAAACGAGACCTGCAACCACCAAATAGGAGACAAATTTCATCCGTTCTGCGACTGCACCGGAAACAATGGTAGTTGAGGTGCTGCAAAACATGGTTTGAAAGAGAAAGAAAGTGGCGACGGAGGGGGTACTAATATTAATAAAAAAGTTACTGGTTCCTAACCATCCGCTAGGATTTTCTCCAAACATTAGGGCATATCCGATCGCCCAAAACAGGCTCACCGAAATTCCAAAATCAGCTATATTTTTAACTGCAACATTGATGCTATTTTTGGAACGAGTCAGACCGGATTCTAGACACATAAATCCGGGTTGCATGAGAAAGACCAGCCCGGAACAGACTAAAACCCAAAGAATATCCGTCAGATTCATAAAATAGGGGGATCGGCGATCGCCCCAGAGTCAGCAGATCTTGCTCTCTCCCTAAATCCTTCTCTCAGGGTAGAGAGAGTTTTCTCTAAGGCTTAAGTTTTAACATTATACAATGGAGATCCCCATTCTCAGATCTGGCAGGCATTACCATGTCCATGTTTTTCCATGAAGAATTACACCGTACAGCCGCCGTAATCCAAAAGCTGCAAAGCTTTCCAGTCACCATTTGTGGGGCGGGTGCTTTGGGTGCAAATCTGACGGAGAATTTAGCCAGAACAGGACTCACTCAGATTAAGGTGATTGATGGCGATCGCATTGAGGAACGTAATCTCTCTACCCAACCCTATTATCAATCGGATGTGGGCGCTTATAAAGTGAAAATCCTCACCAATACCCTCTATCGCGCTTTAGGCATCAGTTTGCAGGGTATGAATCAACGCTTAACCGATGACAGCGTTCATAAATTGCTCAAAGGTTCATCTTTGGTGATTGATACGTTTGATAATAGTCCCAGTCGCCAAAGTGTCAAAGACTATTGTCAAAGCAACCAGATTCCCTGCTTACATATGGGATTAGCTGCTGAATATGCCGAAATCATTTGGAACGATCGCTATCGCGTCCCTTCGCCAGCCAATGATGATGTCTGTGACTATCCCCTAGCTCGCAATTTAGTCTTGCTCACGGTTGCTGTTGCTTCGGAAGCGATCTTAAAGTTTATTAGCGATCGACAGCAGCACAGCTATACCATTACATTTGCCGATTTTTCCATTACTCCAATCAATCTTTGATATCAAGGCAGTAGGGTGAGTATTTCCCACCCTACCAGAGAGCAATTGACACCCATTCAAGACAGCAGTTCAAAGGCATTGACTTCTAGTACCGGCCCGATCGCGGCCATGGTCATCACATCATCACGAATTGTGCCTTCAACTGAGCACTTAAGTCCAGGTTGGAGTATTTCAGGCGGAGCATCCATGAGTTCAAAGACCTCGCCTGTTTCAGACAGTAAGGCCCAAGTTCCAACGCCGATCTCTTGACGTTCAATGGTACCAGTAACTTTCATACAGTTTTTTGTTCTCCTATGACGGCTAAACGAGCAAGGGCAAAACATAAGAGGGCGTTTACCCCTAGGAAGAGTTGCGCGAACCAACCTGAACCTAACCATAGCATTTCTGGATCAATAACAGCACTGATTCCTAGGAAACTGGCAAATCCTAAGCTTGTGCCGATCGCCAACCATTTTCCAGAGGGATGCCCCAAGAGGGCAATCACTAGGATGAGGGGAATCAGAAAACTGGCGAAGATGGGGTTAAGTAGGGGACTGCCGCTAATGATATTACCCCATTCGGCGATCGAACTACCCATCATGCGGAAGGGCCATTGGGGGACATCAAAGAAATACAATCCTCGGAGGAAAAATAGGCCCGTACTTCCGGCCACTAAACCCATGCTTAACGACCCACTCCAGGCAAAGGGGAAATAGTTTCGCAGCAGCCAAGCGAGGATATAGGAACCGAGTACCATAGCAATTTTGGGCATTAAGGCGATCGCCCCGCCATCGATCCAGAAGCGAGGATTCAGATAGCCATTATCCCGCAACCACCGGAAGAAGTCTTTGAACGTAATCTGACCTTTGATCGCCAGTTTAACGGCGGCTCCGGCATCTAATTGACCCGCGCCAAAATGATTCAGGGGGTCTTCTTCCACTGCGCGAGATGATTCTTTGAGGATTTTGAGGACATCTTCGGGGTCTTCTACGCCCACTGATTTAATTAAAGCAGCAACTCCGGCTACATGGGGCGCGGCCATGCTGGTTCCCTGATAGCCTTCAAAGACGGCTTTTCCGGTTTGGGGATCGATGGTGTTTTGCAGAATTTTACCGGCTTCTGAGCCTCCGGGAGCCGAGAGGTCTACCCCCGCGCCAAAGTTAGAATAGGGGGCTTTTGCGCCAGAGGGATCGAGGGCAGAAATCCCGATCGCATGGGGATAGCGAGCGGGATAGCTGGCGGCATTTTGATTGGAGTTCCCGGCTGCTGCCACGATGACCACTCCTTTGTTATAGGCATAATCGATCGCTTCTTTGAGCAGAGCGCTTTCCCCTGCTCCCCCCAAACTGAGGTTAATCACATCGGCTTCATGGTCGGCAGCAAATTTAATCGCCTCCGCAATATCGGCCACCGTGCCGCCCCCGCTTGCTCCCAAGACTTTCAGGGGCATTAATTTGGCTTCATAGGCGATCCCGGCTACCCCATAGTCATTATTGGTGGATTGGGCAATGGTTCCTGCTACATGGGTTCCATGACCCGCATCATCCTTGGCTTCGATGCGATCGTTTACAAAGTCATAGCCTTGGGTAAATTTTGTATCCTTGAGATCGGGGACTTGAGTAATTCCCGTATCAATGACTGCCACGGTCACTCCTTGACCTTTGGTCTCATCCCAAGCCGATTCCATATTGATGCTGCGGAGGTTCCACTGTTTGGCATAATCGGGATCGTTGGGAATCTCTGTGGCTTGATAAATATAGTTCGGTTCAATACTTTCGGTATAATTTTTTAGGTCTGTAGCTTGCAATTGCTCCAATAAGAGGCGATCGCCTTCGATAATATATACATGATCGTCAAGAGAAAATTCACTATTGAGCCGGGGGCTTACGCCATACTCTTGATTTAAAGATTGCACCCATTCGGGAATTTGATTGGCTCGCTCTTCACGAAAATCCAGGATAATCGATTGATAGGTTCCTTGAGTGGCTAACCCTTCAGAGTTGAAAAGGGCAAACCCTAATGTAAAAATAAATAAGCATAGGAGGAGAAATTTTTTCATGGCTGACACAATCAATGATTCGGTGGAAACTACAGATACAGGAGTAGAAGCTAGGGGGAAGCTTTTACAACCATAACTCATCCTTTTGGGGATTTGGGGCCCATGGAGCCGAATTGTTAACGATTCTTTTCACGTTGGCGATCGCAAAAAAACAGTTTTCCTCTCTAGCCATCATTAACGAGAAAGATTATGGAACGTGGTTTACTCTGGTTGCCTTTACTGGCCGTATTTATCGGTTTAACCTGGGCCGGATGGAAGGAATACCAAAAATTACAGGTTTATGAAGAGTGGGCCAAAGGCTTCGATCGCTCCAAGTATGATATCTATGCTGCTTTGGGACAAAAAGGAGACCAGTTAACCTGGGGTCAACCCACAGCATCCGGGGTTATAAACTGCCAAACCCTAACTCTGACTGACTTACAAGAGGTTCAACTGTCGGTTGAGGGTAAGAGGGTTAAGGACGATCTCCCCCAAGGAAAAACAGTGATGTTAGTCCTACAGTTTCAAGGGAAAAGCGAATCTGTGAACATTCCTTTCACAGATCCCGAATTAGCCCAGCAATGGGGGAATTATTTAAATCAGGAGTGGTTACAGCAAAAACCCGCTTAAAAACCCTCTGAGTAGAGGGTAAGAGCCACTCATCACCATGACCCAAAAATTTGTAAGCTATATTCTCAACCTTTGATTCCCTCTTGCCTATTTAAGCAATGACCCTTATTCAACCGATTTCTAAACAGGAATTACTGGAACGACGCAGAAAACTCCGCCAAAAACAACGGTTGAAGCTCCTGCAAACCCTTTGGCAAACTGTAGCTGTTGGGGCGATCGCCTATGGGGGAGGATGGCTACTGACTCAGCCGAATTGGGCGATCCGCGATCCTGAACAAGTGGTAATTAGGGGCAATGAGTTGCTCACCACCGAAGCCTTGCGAGAGCTGTTACCGATTAAGTATCCCCAGTCCCTATTTCGAGTCCAACCCCATGAAATTGCCCAGACCTTAGAAGCCAAGGGGCCAATCGCTCAAGCCCAAGTGACGCGGCAATTATTACCCCTGAGATTAACAATCGAGGTGAGTGAGCGCAAGCCCGTGGCGATCGCCATGGACTCTGGACAGAGTAAAACTGTGGGTTTAATTGATGAACAAGGCATCTGGATGCCCCTGGAAAGCTACACCCAGTTAACCTCCTCTGCTCTTCCCACCCTAAAAATTATTGGCCCGTTAGCCTATTATCAGTCCTCTTGGGCCGAAATATATGGGGTTCTCAAAACATCTCCTGTTCAAATTATGGAGCTGAACTGGGAAGATCCCAAAAACCTCATCCTGACTACCGAATTAGGAAAAGTCCATTTGGGAGTCTATACCCCCCAATTGGCCAAGCAATTGCAAGTTCTCGATCGAATGCGACAGCTCCCGCAGCAGATCCCTCCGGGGCAAATGAACTATATCGATCTGAGAAATCCAGACGACCCATCCATTGAGATCAAGTCCTCATCTACTCAATATAAGCCATTTGATGCCGGCCAGATCCCTCAAGAATAAACTGTAAATTTAGGGAAGACTTAACGTTTCGAGATTCCCCTTTGCCTAGGTGAAAGATAGTTAAACGGCAACCACTGAACTAATGAGTACAAGCTATGATAAGCTTCATCAAGGGTATGGTGAATCGGCATCAGCCCTCACTTGAGGTGGAAGCCTGGGAGATCATCCCCATCAGCCATTATGATAGGGGTGAGGAATTGAGCTACTGGGTGCGATTTGTGTCTGCCAGAGTTGCGATGTTATTCCTTAGCCAACTTGATACTATACATTCATTGATATTTATTGTGTAAAGCAACGGCCCATGACACCTCCCAATCAGAAGCTGGGGCATGTCCCCCTCAACTCTAATCGTGATAGTCAATCCAATCCTTCAATGGGAGTGGATTCAGGTAATCCGTTTAAAAATGCTGGAGTTTCTTCTTCTAATTTCAAAGGGCATCAACAAATGGTAAGCGATGAGGATCAACTACAAAACATTACACCCAGTAGTGTAGCCAAAATTAAAGTGATTGGTGTCGGAGGCGGTGGCGGTAATGCGGTCAACCGTATGGTGATCAATGAAGTCTCAGGGGTGGAGTTTTGGTCAATTAATACGGATGCCCAAGCTTTGGTCAATTCGGCGGCCCTGAATCGATTGCAAATTGGGCAAAAGCTGACCCGTGGCTTGGGGGCTGGGGGGAATCCGGCGATCGGACAAAAGGCCGCAGAAGAGTCCCGTGACGAAATTAGTCAGGCTCTGGAAGGTTCGGATTTGGTCTTTATTACCTCTGGTATGGGAGGCGGTACGGGTACAGGGGCTTCGGCTGTGGTGGCTGAAGTGGCTAAAGAGGTGGGGGCCCTAACGGTAGGGGTCGTGACTCGCCCGTTTTTGTTTGAAGGCCGGCGGCGCATGAATCAGGCAGAACAGGGGATTGAAGCGCTTAAAAGTCGGGTGGATACCTTGATCGTGATTCCTAATGATAAGTTGTTGTCGGTGGTTTCTGAGCAAACACCAGTACAGGAAGCCTTTACGGTTGCCGATGATATTCTGCGTCAAGGGGTACAGGGAATTGCGGATATTATTACGGTTTCGGGCTTGGTGAATGTGGATTTTGCTGATGTGCGGGCGGTGATGGCGGATGCGGGATCGGCTCTGATGGGTATTGGGGGCGGTTCTGGGAAGTCGAGAGCGAGGGAGGCGGCGATCGCTGCCATTTCTTCCCCCTTACTGGAGTCTTCCATTGATGGGGCTAAAGGTGTGGTGCTGAATATTACGGGCGGTAGCGATCTGACTTTGGTTGAGGTGAATGCGGCAGCTCAGGTCATTTATGAGGCGGTCGATCCCAATGCCAATATTATTTTTGGGGCGGTAATAGATGAGAAACTGCAAGGGGAAATCCGGATTACGGTGATTGCAACTGGTTTTACGGGAGAACTCCCTTCTTCTAATACGGTACAGCAGCAGCGATCGCATCCTAATATCTATCAAGCGCCCTTAACTCCTTCTCCTGCACCGGCTCCTTCTCCGAGTCCTTCTCCCCTGAATCCTCAACCGAAAGGGCTGGATATTCCCGATTTCCTCCAACGTCGTCGTCCACCGAGAACCTAGAAGGAAGAGCAGATGAAGTCTAAAATTCCGGTTGTACTGACGATCGCCGGCTCGGATAGTGGGGGAGGTGCGGGTATTCAGGCCGATCTGCGTACCTTCGCCTTTCACTGTGTTCATGGTACGTCAGCTTTGACTTGCGTGACGGCCCAAAATACGGTAGCCGTGAACCGGGTGGATGCCTTGCCTCCAAAAGCAGTGGTGGCTCAACTTGAAGCGGTGGTTGAGGATATGGGGGTTCAGGCCGTGAAGACGGGAATGTTACTGAATGCAGGGATTATCAAGGCCGTGAGCGATCGCCTGCAAGCCTTGCAACTGCGTCCCCTGGTCGTCGATCCGGTGATGGTCTCCCGTAGTGGGGCCCCACTGATCGACCAGGAAGCGGTTAGAGTTCTGCAACAGGAGCTGATTCCCCAAGCCACTTTGGTGACCCCAAATCGCTATGAAGCACAGTTGCTGACGGGTGTAGAAATTAACTCTTTGGACAAAATGAAGGAAGCCGCAGAAACCTTGAAATGGCAATCTGGAGTCCAGGCAGTTTTGATTAAGGGTGGGGGAATGACCGGAAAATTACGGGCTGTTGATATTTTTATTGACGATCGGGATATTACGGTATTAGAAACAGAACGTATTGATACATCAAATACCCATGGAACCGGATGTACCTTATCAGCAGCGATCGCTGCTAATCTGGCTATGGGTCATTCAATTCGAGACTCAGTACAGAAAGCGAAAAACTATGTCACCCAAGCCCTGAAATGGAGTTTAGATATTGGTCAGGGAACTGGCCCAGTGGGTCATTTCTTCCCACTGATGCCTTAATTAAAGTTGGGTTGCAGCTCTCTAACCTACTCAAAATTTTCATTAGCTTGAATCAGTTGGATACTCTTGAGGATATCCATCAGATAAAGGCTAAGTTTACGCGACATCAATAGCTTCCTGGATAATGTTTGTTCGGATTTGGGGTTTGATATCACTTTGAATCACTAAATCAACATTTCTTTGAAAAAGTTGTTCAAGAAACAATTTGAGACCCATATATAGTCCCAGGGTAGGATCAACTTGAAACTCTACTAAGAAATCTAGATCGCTGGTGGATGTTGCTTGATTGCGGGCTGTGGAACCAAATAGAGCCATCGTTTTGATTTGGTATTCTTGGAATAAATTGGGTTGTTCTCGTAGAATTTGCAGAACAGTCTCGGCCGTGAGTCCATTTTCCTGGGTTTGATTAGTCATCACTGTATTGCTATTGCCTATTGCCTTGTCAGTCGATCCATTGCTCATACAAAGGCTTGAAAACAAGACCAGACTTTACCTTTAGCTACCTTAAATAACTCCGGGTGTTGAGATTGACGTTGTAGCCAAATGGGAGAAAGTCCAGCTTCTATTGCACCTAAATAATCATCTTCATAACTATCGCCAATATGTAAGGCTTCATGGGGTTTGTAGCCATGTTTGGCTAGAGCTGTATGGAAAATTTTTGGATCGGGTTTAGCCGTACCCACTTCGGTGGAAATGGTAATCGACTTGAAAAAAGGTTTTAGGCCTAAGGCGTTGAGAACCTTATGTAAGCGGGAGTCAAAGTTAGAAATAACCCCCAGTTCAATCCCTTGATTTTTCCAACTTAAGAGAGAGGATTTGACATCGGGATAAACAAACCAAGGGTAAAACGTTGAGAAATAATGATAGAGTTCATTGAAAAAGCGGTCAAAGTCAGTAAACTGATCTATCACCTCCGCTTGTTTAAAGGTTTCAAACGCGATCGCTTTCCACCACTCGAACTCATGGGACTGTCGCTCTTGAGAGTCAATTCCTGGAAAAGCGGCTGGTGGGGCCTTTTTGAAGCTCTCGCTAAAGGTTTGGTCAATCAGATCGGCAGAAACTTCAACCCCAAATCCTTGGGCAAATTGGCTATAAATTTCGCCGACACTGCCGCGTACTCCAAAGAGCGTGCCCACGGCATCTAAAAAAATAACCTTTGGTTTTGACATGGTGATGCCTTTGATGATCTAATTTAACATTATCTCTTGTAAGGGTTGTGTCATCCAGTTAAAAGCGACTTTTAATTGGTGGTTGAGGGTGGGTAAACGATAGAGATAAATGAGACGACGGGCAATGTGGGCTAGGGGGCCATCGAGTTGCAGTCCTAAACCGGTTAAGGTAGCATTATCGATACCCAAAGCCATCATTTCACCAAGATGAGAGTAGCGAACGGGGAGCAGGGGGCGATCGCATAAAGAGGCCCAGATATTCCAGGCACAATAGTCTGCCTGTTGAATGGCGGCTTGGGCAGTTTTGGGGAGCATTTGACCGGTGGCATCACAGCAGTCAGAAAGGTCGCCTAGAATGAAATAATGGGGACGATCGATCGCCTGTAGAGTGGTAGTAGTAGTAATTTGACCGCGAGCATTCTTTTTGAGATCTAAACCTTGGACACTGGGCGGAATTTGGGTTCCCACTGTCCATAACACTACATCTACGGGAAGAGTATCTTCTTGGCCTTTATACAATAGGGAAATAGAGTCTGGGGCGATCGCCTCAATGGTGGTTTCTAAATCGATCCATACTCCTTTTTGTTTTAAGGCGGCTTCGGCTGCTTTGCGGTTAAACTCTGGGGAATTGGCTAAAATACAATCGCCTTTTTCTACCAGGCGAATGCGTCCGCGATCGCCCAGGCGATCGGCTAATTTACAGGCTAATTCTACCCCACTATAGCCTGCCCCGGCGATCGCCACCCGAATTACTTCTTGCTCCGATGCGATTAAGGGGCGTAAACTTTCTTCTAAGCGATAGACATCTTCCAGAGTCCGAAAGGGAATCCCATATTCTTGGCATCCGGGAACCCAAGTTAACGGGGTTTCTCCTCCCAAAGCTAACACGATGCGATCGCCATGCAAAACCTGTCCTGAGTCCAGAGTAACCTCTTGAGTCTCCAAATTAATTTGGCTCACTTCTGCTTGCATAAACCGCACCCCAGTATCTGCCAACAGCTCTGCATAAGGCGGCGCTATTTCCCAAGTCTGCATTTCCCCAGTAATCAGCTCATATAATAGGGGCATAAACAAAAATCGGTCTTGGCGATCGATCAAAACAATCTCTGGCTTTTCCCGTCCCTCCCAAGAAAACTCACTCAAACGCAGGGCAGTATACAACCCCCCAAAACCACCACCAAGGATACAAATGCGCGTAGATCGTTGTGACATAACAGAAGACTCGGACATCCACAAGAGAACTTCTTACAGCATAACAATGAGTCATGAGTCATGAGTCATGAACAATGAACAATGAACAATGAACAATGAACAATGAGTAAACAAGCGAGCAAGATGCTCGCACTCCCCATCCCCCCATCACCCCATCACCCCATCCCCCCATCCCCCCATCACCCCATCCCCCCATCCCCCTATCACCCCATCCTCCCCATCTCCCCAAAGCACTGTAAGATGATCGAGGCAAGACACTCGATCGTAAGGAGGTTATCATGTCCAGAAATCAATCAGACCTTGGCGTATCCGGAATCCTATTTGGCATTATTGCTGCCTTAATTATCTTAATTGGCGCAAACAGCTTTGTGATTATCAATCCCGGTCAGGCAGGGGTTCTCAGCATTTTAGGGAAAGCCAGAGATGGGGCACTCCTAGAAGGCATTCACTTCAAACCCCCCCTCATTTCAGCCGTTGATGTTTATGATGTCACTGTACAAAAATTTGAAGTTCCTGCCCAAAGTTCCACCCGCGACTTACAAGAATTAACCGCTCGTTTTGCGATTAACTTTCGCCTCGATCCGCTTAAAGTTGTGGAAATTCGCCGTACCCAAGGAACTCTAGAAAATTTAGTTTCTAAAGTAATTGCTCCCCAAACCCAAGAATCTTTTAAAATTGCGGCAGCAGTGCGAACGGTAGAGGAATCGATTACCAAACGGGCAGAATTGAAGCAAGATTTTGATATCGCCTTAGATCAAAGACTGCAAAAATATGGCATTATTGTCCTCGATACCAGCGTCATTGACCTCACCTTCTCGGCTGAATTTGCCCGTGCGGTAGAAGACAAACAAATTGCCGAACAACGGGCGCAACGGGCGATTTATATTGCTCAAGAAGCCGAACAACAAGCCCAAGCCGATATTAACCGCGCTAAAGGGAAAGCCGAAGCTCAACGGTTATTAGCAGAGACATTGAGGGCCCAAGGGGGGACATTGGTGCTGCAAAAAGAGGCGATCGAAGCCTGGAAAGAAGGGGGGGCACAAATGCCCAAAGTTTTAGTCACTGGCGGTCAATCCAATTCCGGTGTACCCTTTTTATTCAATCTCGGTAATCTGGATCAAGCCGTAGATTAGTAGATTCCCAGTAGGTTTGGTCAGCACCTAACAAAATCTGTAGGGGCGAACGGCCGTTCGCCCCTACAAAAATGTCTCACTGTTATTTGAATTGGCTATAAATTCGGTGAAACACCATAATTTAAAAAAATTTAGGGAGCGAGACGCTCCCACTCCAGTAATATCAGAGGATTAGAGGAGTGCGGGCATCTTGCCCGCTTCTCTTTTTCCATTCACCGGATTTGATATGATTTAACTCTGTTTACGCAGTTTGCTACCCGCGAACATTAAGCCAACCAGGGCTAAACCAGCAACTGCGGTGGGTTCGGGAACGGGAATGCTAGGTACTTCTACTTCTTCAAACGTTCCTTTCAGAGCGATACCATCGTTGGTGCATTCAGCGAACAGATAAGAGACGAACTCACCCAGCATTTCTGGGGTTTTGGTGAAGCTAAAACCAAAGGTTTGAGTTCCCAGTTTATTGTTTTCTACTCCAAAAGCGTTGGAAAAGTTTAAACCTAAGTTGCTCAGTTGAGTTGAATTGAGCAATTGGAAATTGTCGTTTTCTACTTTAGTTCCAGACGCGATGGAAGTAGGAGCGCCACGGTTAGCAGTATAGAAAGAGGTTTCAGAGGCTTCTAAATCACCCAAGGATTTAACACCAGCATTGCGGTCTGCAACATTCTGGGCGCGGCCTTTGGTGTGGTCGTAATGTTTTTCAATTGTAGACCAACCAGAGTTAACAGCAGTGACGTTTTTGGTGGTGATATCTTTGTACAAACCTACAGGGTTGGTTCCTTGGGCCGCATCAAGGGTAGCGTCATTGAGTCCACGTCCGAAAGAGTCGTTGGTTTCGGCGAAATGAATACCGTATTGCTCTCCACCGACACTGAAGAGGAAGTCACTCCAACCGATATTTTTGTCGTTGGCACCGTTATAAGATGCTCCCTGTAAGCCTAGGTTAGTGTTGATCCCAACTGTGATGGTGTCTCCATCTTGGTGAACTGCCATACCATAGATTTCGTAGACAGATACACCGTTGACTTCGCCACCTGTACCGTCGTTGAAGTAGTCACGAGCATAGTTCCAACCGTTGACGAAGGTTCCGGCTTGGGCAACTCCAGTCATACTGAGTAAACAAGCGGTGGTTGCAGCAGTACCGATAAGAGTTTGAATAGAATTAAGTTTCATGAGGTTTGCTCCTTCTGTTCTGTGTTGTGTACTAAACCGCCGTCCTCAAGGTTAATCAAGATGAGTCGTCATCTTTGCTTTAACAGATGCACGGAACACTAACGACGTTCAGTAGGCTTTGTTTTTACCCTATATTCAGCATATGCCAGTTCTTCAACTGTGCCATCAGGAGAGTTGCTGAATTTAGATTGCACCTAAAATGAAGGATGGGTAAGGGATACGGAGCCGAGGAAAGGAATGCCCCTAGAAACCCGTATTTTTAAAGCCAAGCTTTATATCTCTGACGAAAGAATATAACAATTTACGCAAATCCCCTGTAGTTCTGGCAGGTTGTAGAGAAAGACTGCTAGAGCTGGCCCAGAGTAACCTCATCGTTGTCAGGGTCAACTCCGGATGAAGTGAGGATTAATTTTGGAGACCGACAGGATTTAAAGCTAACCCATCGGTTTGATCCACAATGTTTCGTGCTAATGCCTGGAAGTCTTTGTACACATTTTTTACAGCGTACACATGAGCGCCGATCGCCCCATCAGCCGGTTTAAGATGAAAGATGGGTTTGTGGGACTCTTGCGCCATGGGCATTAGGCTCTGATAATGTCTCAGGAGTGCCAAACAATTGGGATCGTTCGGTGGAGTTAAGATGGTATCACTCCGTTCTGCCAGGACTTCAACATTATAGATTTCTGGAATTCGGGCGATCCATTTTTGAAACGCTTTCACTGGACGGTCGTAGCGGACACCATGCTGGAGAATCACATAACCCATCGGTTGCATTTTCCCGGTAGGCAAATCTAGATCGGAGGCTGGATTTTTCGGAATCCTCTCTTGCCATTCTTCTCGCCATCGTCTTAGCGTTGGGCCAAGGTTTTTCAGTCCTTGTAAGGAAAACAGATCGGGTGAGAGCGGTACAACCACATAATCTGAAGCAATTAGAGCCGCTCGATTAATTGCACCCAAATTCGGCCCTAAATCAACCAAAACCACATCAGCATTGTGAATTTTACCCGCTTCAGTTAAGATTCTCCAAAACGCAGAGATCACCCTGAAGGCTCGTTCTTTGCGATCTAAACAATCTGGCCACTGAGAAGATAATTCATCTTCAAATCCAGATAGTTGCAAATCTCCAATTAACAGGTGCAATTCATCTTCTATTCGTTCTAGACTGGGAGACGCAATATCGCCAATTCCGCTCAATAATGGCTTTACACATCGAAAAATGGTGTCGTAGCGATTGAGGGAACTACTTTCTAAAATCTCTTCTAGTCGATCTTCGTCTAAAAAGGCTGCGGTTAAATTGGCTTGTGGATCTAAATCGGCCGCGATAACTTTGAGTCCTAAATCAAAATACATCCAAGCTAAATGATAGACCAGAGAAGTTTTCCCTACTCCACCTTTATTATTGAAAAAGGTAATAATCGGCGCGTTCATGGTTTTCTCCTGATAATCACCGAGATGTAAGAATCTTCCAAGATAAATTCTGCTGGTGGGTTGCCATTTTTTTGTAACTCTTTCTGAGCGATGGGAATACCAATCCCAAACCGTTGCACATAGCCTAAATTTTTCATTGCTTCGGCTAAATGGGGATTGCGATAAGGTGCATGGGTTTCTTCATAGGAGCGGAGTAAGTTGGATAGAGCTTTATCACCGAGGGGAAAAAACCGGGTTTGTACCAGAACCTGGGATAGGAGTGATAAAGTTAGCCACAAACCCGGTTTCTTATCAGGTTTGCAAGTGTTCTAGCAGTTGTTCGCGAGACCATTGTCCGAGTTTGAGCAGTGCGTCGGCAAACTTGTCTTTGGGAAGGGCGAGCATTTTCTCCTTGACGGCTAAGAGTTCTTCATCTATTTCGGTAAATTTGTCCTTGAAGAAGGCATCGATGAGAGTGGCTCGCTCTTCTTCCCGTTCCCTGGTGAGTTCTTCTTGGTAGAAGTTAGAGGATCTTACCTTTTCTCGTTCTGTAATGAGTTGTATCTGGGCTTCCATTTCTGGAATAGGTGGAAATTGAGACCATTCTTCACGACACAGAAGAACTTTATAAACAGATGGCGTTACTCCTCTTAGACAAGGTAAATGTCCTCTTACAGCTTTTTCAGGATCAAAAATCAAGTCTTCATACTCAATCCAATCACCATCTTTATACCAACAGAGAATATCAACTAGATCTGTAAATACTGTATCCCTAGATTCTAAGTTACCTCCCACTTGTTTATAAAATTGACTTTGAAGACTAAAGCCAAATTTTCCATGACTATATTTGAGCCAAAGACGCTCAATAATCTGTAAATCCTCAGAAGTAACCATTTGCCATTCACTTTGGCGCAAACCCTGAAACGACCTATTTCTCGTCAACTTAAGAAAATGTAAGCATGTTTCTTCGTGCGCTTCTTCCCAGCGTCCACTCCTGAACAGAAAATCTAACCGTAGATAATCTTGTCCAGAAGAAGATTGTAAGGGGATGTCATCTGAAGGTACATCGAGTTCACTTTCTGACTGTAAGGGTTGAGCGTCAGCAGGAGGAACCGGTCGTGCTTGTATCGTAGCGGATAAACCAGAACCTTTCATCTCTGCAAGCTGCACTTTAAGCGCTTCCTGTTCTTGAGTTAACCGATCCACCTGTTCCGCGAGCTGGATCAAACGCACCTCAAACCGAGTCTCTACCTCTTCCATAGTGTTCTCCAAGGGGATGTAAGATTGAGTGGGGGATGACCGGATGTTACCGTGATAACCGCGATCAACCCCACCCATGAGTATATCAGGATTGAAGCAATATTAAGCACTCGCTCGTGGTGAGGGCGGGTTTATAAAATTGATGGGTTGGTATTGTAGATTTGGGTAGAACCCGCCCCTACGGGGAATTAATGGGGTTGAAAGTTTTGTAATCTTAAGGCGTTGGTGACGACGGAAACGGAACTTAATGCCATGGCTGCTCCGGCAATCATGGGGTTGAGTAACCAACCGAAAATCGGATATAAAATACCGGCAGCAATGGGAATCGATGCGGTGTTATAAACAAAGGCGAAAAAGAGGTTTTGGCGGATGTTCTTTAAGGTGGCATGACTGAGTTGAATGGCGGTGATAATGCCTTGTAAGTCGCCAGAAATTAAGGTGATGTCACTGGCAGCGATCGCCACATCGGTTCCTGTACCGATCGCTATTCCGACATCTGCCTGGGCTAAAGCTGGGGCATCATTAATACCATCACCCACCATGGCGACGATATGTGGATGGGTAGGGGCGTGGGGCCCCTCGCCCCTACGGTTTTGCTGGAGCTTACGAATGATATCGGCTTTGTTTTCGGGACGGACTTGGGCGAAAATCTGGGTAATTCCCACTTGAGCGGCGATCGCCTCTGCGGTATGCTGATTATCTCCCGTGAGCATCACCACCTCTAACCCCATGCGCTGGAGTCGCTTAACGACAGCTTCCGAGGAAGGTTTCAGGGCATCGGCGATCGCCAAAATCGCCTCCACTTCTCCATCTACCGCCATCCAAATCACCGTTTTTCCGGCACTCTCCCATCGATCTTGATACTCGCTCAAGGGCGCATCCTGAGAAGTTTTCACCCCCAGATTCACCCCCAATTCTTCCATCCATCGCCGAGTTCCCAGTTGGATCAGGTGGTCAGAAATATACCCCTGCACCCCACAGCCAGGAATAGCCTTAAACTGCTCCGGCTCGCTCAAAGGTTTTTTCACCCCCTGACGCTCGCTATAGTCCACTACCGCCTTTCCTAGGGGATGCTCTGAGGATTTTTCTAGGCTGGCTGCCATCTCTAACAGTTTCAATTCATTGCCGTGGGCAGTTCCCAACGTGGTGATATAGTCCGTAACCGTGGGTTTGCCTTGCGTCAGGGTTCCAGTCTTATCTAAGACAATGGTTTGCACCTGATGAGCCAATTGCAAACTATCTGCCCCTTTGATTAAAATCCCCTGTTGTGCCCCTTTTCCCGTTCCCACCATCACCGAGGTAGGGGTGGCTAACCCCAGAGCGCAGGGACAAGCAATGACTAATACGCTGACAGTGGTTACCATGGCTAGGGTAAGGTTGCCGGTGAGCAGTATCCAGGTGAGAAACGTGAGGATGGCAATGACTAAAACCGCAGGCACAAACCAGGATGTCACGCGATCGGCTAGTTTCTGAATCGGAGCTTTAGAACTTTGAGCCTCTTTCACTAACTGGATAATCTGGGCTAAAACCGTATCTTTGCCGACGCGCAGGGCTTCGAGCTGAAAACTACCGGTTTGATTGATGGTTGCACCAATCACTTCATCACCGGGTTGCTTATCCACCGCCACACTTTCCCCGGTAACCATGGATTCATCCACCGTTGAGGAACCCTTAACGACTTTACCATCAACGGGAATTTTTTCGCCGGGACGCACCAAGAGGCGATCGCCCACCTGCACCTCAGTTAAGGGAATATCCTGCTCTTCCCCATCCCGAATTACCCGTGCTGTTTTCGGCTGCAAGCCAATCAGAGCGCGAATAGCCGATGAAGTTTTAGATCTTGCTTGATGTTCCAGCATTCTGCCCCACAAAATCAGGGTAATAATCACCACTGCTGCCTCATAATACACATCCGCGCTCAAGCCTGCGCCCACAAAAAAACCAGGAAACAGAGTCGGAAACAAAGAATAGAGATAGGCTGAACCCGTCCCCAAAGCCACCAAGCTATTCATGTCCGCGCTCTTGTGTTTCAAGGCTTTCCAAGCACCCACAAAAAACGAGCGACCACACCAAAACAGTACCGGAGTGGACACCACCCACTGCAACCAAGGGTTATGGAGCCACATGGGCCAACCCGGTATCGAAAGTCCCGTCATCATCGGCAAAGACCCCACCACCAACAGCAGCGAAGCGGCTCCCCCAAACCAGAGTTTATGCTGTAATTTCTGGAGTTCTGGATCAGCCTCTGCTTCCCCCTCTTCCTCTAAGGGAAGATTGGCTTGATATCCTGCATCCGCCACGGCTTGCTGAATAATCTCTAGACTAACCGCACGAGGATTATACTTAACCGTCGCCTCTCGCAGCGCAAAATTAACGGTACAGTCTGTAACCCCTGATACTCCTTCAATGGCACTTTCAATCCGTTGGGCACAAGCTGCACATCCCATCCCTTCTAACTGTAGCGTTTGTTTTTGCATTACCTTTACCCTCCAATCCATTCCCTAGAGTTTAAAATCTCCAGTTGGGTGGAGAGTCAAGTCATACAGCGCTTCGCGCTGTATCGGTGGACAGTAGGAAAAGATCCCCCCTTGCCCCCTGCTTTTTAAGCAGGATTTTCCGCAAGCGGACATGAAAGGGGGATCAAGATGTCCCACATAAAGCGCGAAAACTGCTGTATCAAGTCCGGATAAAGGGTGAAGAAGCGGGCAAGATGCCCGCACTCCTCAAATCCCTTGAAGAAGCGGGCAAGATGCCCGCACTCCTCAAATCCCTTGATATGACTGGAGTGGGAGCATCTTGCTCCCTAAATTTTTAATCAGGGTATTTCCGCTTCGCGGACATGAACAATCGGACTTGATATGATATCAAGTCCGGTTTCCGCAAGCGGACATGAAAATTTGTGAAGAAGCGGGCAAGATGCCCGCACTCCTCAAATCCCTTGATATGACTGGAGTGGGAGCGTCTCGCTCCCTGGATTTTAATCATGGTATTTCCGCTTCGCGGACATGAACAATCGGACTTGATATCAGAGGGAGGAAAAGGCGATCGCCAAAATTAAGGGGCTAGAGTTTTCTAGCCCCTTAACCCATAAAGGAGTGACCTGGTGTGGAAGTCTAAGCTTCTCTATTGTTTAAGAAGGTCTGAATCTGATTTAAAGCGGCTGCACCAATATTGAACAAAGCCCATCCTCCAGCTACAGCTAAGGGTAATAAAACGACCACTACGCGCCAATCCATGATCTATCCTCCAGATTCAGTAAAGTTATTTATCAATTTCTCATACTTCTAGTTGTACCGCAAAGTGGCAGAGTTGGGTAGGTTGGAGAGCGATCGCCGCCCCCTCTCTTCAGGCCCTCTCCCACATTCATTGAATTAAGAATAGCAATTCTATTGTATAAAAGCTTCATCCTAGTATAAGCTAAGTTCATTGATTTGAAAAAAATGTTTACATTAACAGGAGTAAACCCTATTTAGAGAGGGCATTTTGGCACAACTAAATTATACTTTAATTCATCCGCTTCATATTACCCAACCCACCGTTTTGGGTATGGAAGGTTAAGCCATGATCGTTTATTATGTACTATTAATTACCAAAAATACTAATGATTACACTCAAATTAATCGATTTTTAAATGATGTTCCCAGTTCAGCCACAGCCGATCTAGAGTTTCAAGTGGACTGCTGTCATAACTTAGAAGAAGCGATCGCCCAACTGCGTGCCAAACACTTTGATGTCTTGCTGCTCTCTCTCAATGCCGCAGATAGTCAAGCAATGGACACCTTACAGAGCTTCCAACAGCAGTTTCCCTACCTTCCCATTGTCGTATTGACCGATAGTAAGGATGAAACCCTGCGGGTTCAATGCCTGCAACTGGGGGCCCAGGGCTATCTGGTCAAAGATCAAATCGATAGTAAGCTGTTAGTCTACTCCCTCAGATTGGCGATCGAGCAAAAACGCGAACTAGAGATCCTACAACAAAATCAATTAAAACGACTACAAGAACAAGAAATTCTCGGACTAAGGCAAATTGCCGACACTGCCAAAACCCAGATTACGGCCAAGCTTTTCGGATTATCCCTATTACGAGAATCTTCCCCCGAAATTTTTCAGGAAATCGTGCAACAATATGGAGACTTGATGGACTTGTCTATGGAACAAAGAGCATATAAAGTTGAACATAATATTTCTGAACAGCTCAGAAACATGGGAGAACAACTCGGTTTCCTAAAAGCATCTCCTAGAGATATAGTTGATATTCATACTGAAGTGTTGAAACAAAAAACCCAGAAAAGTAATCCCGTAAAAGCCCAAGCTTATGTTTCCGAAGGACGATTAATGGTTTTAGAGTTAATGGGCTATTTAGCCTCTTACTACCGTAAATATTTTATTGGTTTAAGTAAATTAAACGTCACCAAAAACTACCAAAATCTGAAACCGTAATGCATTACTATTTACTCAAGCTCTATATTACTGGGAATACGCCTAAATCCCAGCGAGCGATCGCCAATCTTATAGAGATTTGTAATACTCAACTTGAAGATCAATATGAACTCAAAATAATTGACGTTTTAGAAGAACCTGAATTAGCGGAAACGGAACGAATTTTAGTCACTCCTACCCTAATTAAGCAACTCCCTCAACCCATTCAGAGGATTATTGGAGACCTCTCCAATGCAGATACACTACTCTTGGGACTAGATTTGATTCCAGAGAAGAGGCACAATGAAAGACAAGAATCTTAAGATTCCGATCTATTCTATCCTTAGCAATCAAAACACTGTTTCCGCTTCGCGGACATGAAGATGACTGTAGACAAGTATTCAGACTCAGACGCAATTGAGAAGCTCGAAACCGGTATTCCTGGATTTGACTTTCTCTCCCAAGGGGGACTACCCAAACACCGAGCTACCTTAGTGGTGGGCACAGCAGGGAGTGCAAAAACCGTATTTGCCACCCAATTTCTGGCTGAAGGGATTAAACGGGGAGACAACGGTATATTTATCACATTTGAAGAACCCCCAAAAGCCATCCGTAAAAATATGCGCGGGTTTGGTTGGAAAATTCAGCACTGGGAAGAGAATCGTCAATGGGCCTTTGTGGATGCTTCTCCCCAACCTGGAGATAAACCGATCGTCAGTGGGGAATACGATCTCGGTGCATTATTAGCCCGGATCGAATTTTCTATTCGTAAATATAAGGCTAAAAGAGTATCAATGGACTCTTTGGGGGCCATTTTTTCTCACTTGAGTGATAATGCACAAGTTCGCAGTGACTTATTTAAAATTGCCTCCGTCCTGCGAGAGTTAGAAGTAACTTCTATTCTCACGGCTGAACGTACCTCAGAATATGGGGAAATAAGTCGCTATGGGGTGGAAGAATTCGTGGCGGATAATGTGGTCATTTTACGCAATGTTCTCTGTGAAGAGAAACGTCGCCGCACCATCGAGATCCTTAAATATCGGGGCACAGAACACCAGAATGGGGAATTTCCGTTTACGATCATTCCTAGACAGGGGATTACGATCATACCCCTATCGGCGATCGAACTCGAACAACGCTCTTCTAATATTCGGATTAGTTCAGGTAGCTTAGAACTCGATCGCATGTGTGGGGGTGGGTTCTTCCGCGATTCCATTATTCTCGTTTCTGGAGCTACCGGAACCGGGAAAACTTTAATGGTGACCGAATTTATGGTAGGTGGGTTTAAAAATAACGAGCGCTGTCTGCTGTTTGCTTTTGAAGAGAGTCGCGAACAACTCTATCGCAATGCAATTGGATGGGGGGTAGATTTCCAAAAAATGGAACAAGAAGGCTTGTTAAGAGTCGTCTGTCGCTATCCAGAAACTACGGGTTTAGACAGTCATCTGATTCAGATGAAAGAAATTATTGAAGACTTTAAACCCAATCGTGTTGCTGTTGATAGTCTTTCTGCCCTAGAGCGGGTCTCTAACTTAAAAGGATTTCGAGAATTTATTATTGGCTTAACTTCTTTTATTAAACAACAAGAAGTCGCCGGATTATTTACCTCAACTACGCCCACATTGGTTGGGGGAACCTCAATTACGGAAGCCCATATTTCCACTATTACAGATTCGATTATTTTACTCAGGTATGTGGAAATGTATGGAGAAATGCGACGGGGACTGACCGTTTTAAAAATGCGCGGTTCGATGCATGATAAGGATATTCGTGAGTTTGCGATCGATGGGGAGGGAATGCACATTGGTAAACCTTTCCGTAATGTGACCGGTATTTTAGCCGGAAATCCTATGTATATTGCCCAAAGTGAGGTCGATCGCCTGACCGGTTTATTCGATCAAGGTGTTGATTTTAGCTAAAGTAAAAGAGTATTACGATGACTTCTCCCGAACCCTCCCAAGAAGATCGGCAACTCGAACAGGATGCTCGTGCGGGACGCGAGTTTTCCTTAGCCGAACTCATCTCTCGTGAAGGGGGAGATTTCTTAAAAGGGGAATCTCCTATTCCTAAACTCGCCCAAGCGAGGACGGCAATTAACCGTTTTATTGTTAATCATTTACCGGATTCATCTGGATGTTTACAATCGGTTTTACAAACCTGGGTCACTCTGGATGAAGCGAAGATAAGTCAACATTTAGACAAACCGTTACGCGCTCTTGAGGAAATCCTTATCTCCATTTTAGAGAATCAACAGTTACTTTATGAATTGGTTAAGCAAGTGGATTTTAAGTGGGGTCAACTCTACGACGAGAAACCCTATTTTCAGCAACCGGGCGAACCTCCTCATCCAGAGGATGAATATACCCATGAATCGGTCTATGAAACCCTGAATGAGTTTCTGGTCTGTGTAAAGTCAGGGAATGGGGAATAGAATCTCGCTTAAAGATTAAACTTTGTCGGTTTTTCTGGACAAATACCCCCTAGACTTGCGATCATGCAGGGGTGATAAGCGATTGTTTTGGTGGTGAGGAGAGAGAGTTATGGCAACCATTACGGGAACCCCTTTTAATGATTTTCTGGGTGGAACGCCCTTTTCCGATCTGATTTTAGGTTTGGAGGGTAATGATAGCCTCTATGGGGTTGATGATAACGATGAAATCTATGGCCATCAAGGAGTGGATTTAATTTTGGGTAACCGAGGAGATGATGCAATCTTTGGTGGCCAAGGGAATGATGTGATCTTTGGGGGACAAAATAACGATCGCATCTTTGGCAACCGAGGAGACGATCAGATCAATGGTAACCGGGATGAAGACCAGATTTATGGGGGCCAGGGAAATGATATTGTTCGAGGAGGCCAAGGAAATGACCAATTATGGGGGGATTTTGGGGATGATATTCTCTATGGGGATAATGGTAGCGATACGGTAACGGGGGGCGCAGGCAATGATATTTTTGTGATGGGTACGTCTGCTGCACCCAATGCTCGCACTACGGGGGGCCCTCGTTTGGAAGATGCGGATGTCTTTACGGATTTTCGTTTGGGAGAAGATGTTATCGGTTTAACGAATCGTTTGCGTTTTGAGGATTTGGAAATTTTGCCGGGAATGGGCAATCAAACGATTATTAAGGATATACAAACGGGGGATTTTCTGGCTATTGTTGAGGGGGTTAATTCAACTCAGTTGACTGCTGCTAATTTTCGGACTGTACCGGGTGAATTTACGATTTGGGTTTAGTTGCTTTTGAATGAGGTGACGGTAATCCGTATGGAAGCTCTCCCATGGGATTGATTATCATAAATATAGCAATTGTTCTTGGAGAAGAGAATGTACGATCCAGATAAGCGCAAGTTACTCTCGGCCCTATGTCAAGGCTCTATTTTCTTTAGTTTATTGTGGGTTTCGGTGGGAGTGCCGATCGCCATTTCGGTCATCTCTGACGATCCGGTAGTCAAGGAGAATGCGAAAGAATCGCTTAATTTCCACTTTAATGTCTGGTTATACGAAATCATTTTTGGCGTATTAACCCTGGTTTTAATTGGTTGGCCTCTGTTGGGACTGTTGCAAATTATGAGCGTGATCTTACCAATTTTGGCGATCGCCCATTGCCTGAGTCAACCGGAAACCAGCTATCGCTATCCCTTTATCTTTCGCCTCCTCTAGGTTAACTCAAATAGGCCATCACCCCACCGACCATTAAGCCGAAAGCCGAGGTGATGGCTAAAATAAAAAAGGCGTGCCACTCATTAAACCCCAAGGTTTGTAGATCTAGGCGAGCTAATGCACCGGCACAGAGCAATACAAATCCCCGATAAAACACATGAATTCGGGATAAAATCAATACTGAGAAAAAGCCTAGGGTGACCACCCCTAAAAACAACCCTAGATCGCTTTCAAATCCCTTCACTACCCCCTGCTTGAGTTGTCGCAAAGGAGCAGTAAGCAAGGCTGTAAAACTGAGGGCTAACAGGGTTGCCAGAATCCAAAGACGAACCTCCGCCGAAAAGGGCGAAGATTCGTTTAAGCCATTCAGGGGCGGTAGGGCTGCTGCAAAACTGGTATAAGAAATAAGCAAAATAGCCAGGGAAGGCCAGGGCAGCTTTTGAATCATTTTAAACTAAGACCTCCCTGATTATACTAGAACTAATTCAGCAGCATTTTAGGATTTATCACTTGCTCCTACTCTATCTTCGCGCTTATCTCGCAAGGAAGATGCACTTTTACCGCGTTTTACCAGCTTGGGCTTAGGAGTGCTGTATTTAACATCATCTTCCGTGGCATCGTAATCCGTTTGTGTCCAAGCGGGACGAGTGCTATCATAAGCCATTTGCAGGGCAGCCGCCGCGATCGCATGGGGTTCATAGCCTTCTTCACTCAATTTTGCCACCAAAGGCAAGAAGGAAGCCATCCGCTCCCCAGTCACTGCACTACCCACTTGCTCTTGCAAGCGGTCAATATGCCGGGCTTCAATCTGAGCGCGAGTGGGAATCCGATTCACCGTTAACCGTTGACGCACATAGCGTTCAATTTGGGTCAGTTTACGGCGTTCAAAGGATTGTACCAAACAGATGGCTGTACCATCCTTACCTGCGCGTCCTGTCCGACCAATACGGTGGACATAATTTTCCAGGTTATCGGGTAAATCGTAGTTAATTACATGGGAGAGATCGTCCACATGCAATCCTCGCGCCGCAATATCGGTTGCCACCACCCAACGCACCTGACGATGGCGGAAGCGAGTCATTAACCGCTCCCGTTGGGATTGGCTCAAATCTCCATGATACTCATCCACACTATAGCCAGCCGATTGCAGTTGACTGGTTAATTCAGCCGCTTGGCGACGGGTACGCACAAAGATAATCGCTGAATCCGGGCTTTCCATTTCTAGAATCGGTTGTAGGGCCCGTTGTTTCGTCCATCCTCGCGGAATCATATAGGCAATTTGCTCAATATGAACCGGAGCCGCTTTGGTACGCTCCACGGTCACCGTAATGGGAGATTTCAGGAACCGTTGCACTAGGGAGCGAATGGAGGGGGGCATAGTGGCAGAGAAACAAGCGGTTTGTCGCTCCGTGGGCACTTGGGATAAGATTTTCTCCACATCTTGGATAAAGCCCATATTCAGCATTTCATCGGCTTCATCTAAGACCACCCAAGAGAGGTCTTGGAGGGTTAATTCTTGGCGATCGAGTAAATCAATCACCCGTCCTGGAGTTCCTACCACGATATGCACTCCATTTCTGAGCCGTTGGATCTGGCGCTCAATGGACTGCCCACCATAGATAGCACTCACCCGAATCCGTTTATCTCCGGTTAAATCACGAATGGCTTTGCGGACTTGTTCTGCTAATTCCCGCGTTGGAGTCAGAACCAGGGCTTGGGGGTTGCGGGCCTCAAGATCGAGGCGCTCTAAAATCGGTAGGGCAAAGGTTGCGGTTTTACCGGTTCCCGTTTGCGCTTGGCCAACCACATCTTGATTCTGAAGTAGATGGGGAATGGCTTTGATTTGAATTTCTGTGGGTTCAACAAACCCAATGCTTTCTAGGTATTGGGCACGATTTTCAGAAATTCCGAGGTCTTGAAATGAAACAGTCATTAATACTCCTTAGTATGAATGGAAATTTTACGTCCGATGTCAACGTGAGTTAACGCCCGAAGGCGAGGGTTATTAGTCGAGGTATTGCTCTAAACCCAATCGCCATAGAGGTCATAGGCATCCGCATCTGTAATCTTGACCCCAATGAGTTTTCCTAGGGGTTCCGAATCGTCTTGGGGTCTGACATAAACCACGCCATCAACTTCTGGGGCAAATCGGGCAGAGCGACCGATTAAATCTTGGGTGTCTGGGAAGGTTCCTTCCACTAGCACCTGGACTGTTTTGCCAATTTCTGCCTGATTTCGCTTCAGGGAAATGGGTTGTTGTCGCTCCATCAGTTGATTTCGACGTTCTTGTTTGACGAGTTCTGGAACTGGGTTTTCAAAACTAGAAGCGGGGGCTTCTTCTTCGGGAGAGAAGGCAAATACGCCGACATGATCGAATTGATGACGCTCTACAAAGTCACACAAGTGATCGAAGTGGGTTTGGGTTTCACCCGGAAAACCGACAATAAAAGTCGTTCGGAAGACTCCATTAGGGATCGCTTGTTTCAGGTTCTCGATGATTTGATCGTTGACCTGACCTTGCCAAGGGCGATTCATAGCCCGAAGAATATCTGGATGGGAGTGTTGCAGAGGTAAATCGAGATAGGGGAGGATGTTGGGGGTTTCTTGGATGGCGGCAATCACCTCTGGGGTAAAGCCAGTGGGATAGGCATAGTGCATCCGAATCCAAGGAACATCCACCTGTCCGAGCGCTCTCAGGAGTTGAGCCAGTGCTGGCTTTCCATAGAGGTCAGCTCCGTAATTGGTGGTAATTTGGGAGATCAAGACCAGTTCTTGAACCCCTTCATCCGCTAACCGGTGGGCTTCAGCAACGATGGATTCGATGGGGCGCGATCGCTGCTTTCCACGCAGGTGGGGAATAATGCAAAACGCGCATTTATAATCGCATCCTTCGGCAATTCTCAGATAGGCCACCCCTTCGGTTGTTGTCCGATAACGGGGGGTTTGGTGGTCGGCGATGTAGGTGGGGTTGCTGGAAACGGCGATCGCCCGTTCGCCTCCTTGCACCTTCTCCATCACCTCTACAATTTTCTGATAATCTCCTGTCCCCACCACCGCTACCGCTTCCGGTAGGGCATCGAGTAGGTCTTGTTGATAATGTTGGGCCATACAGCCCGTAATCACGATTTTTTTATCAGCCTCTGCGAGTTCGACGAGGGTTTGAACCGATTCTTGTCGAGACTGTTGGATAAAACTACAGGTGTTAACAATGACATAATCGGCTAACTCTTCGTTTGAATCAACGCCGTAGCCTGCTTCAACGAGCAAACCGAGCATATGTTCGGTGTCGATTCGGTTTTTTTCACAGCCCAAGTGGGCGATCGCAATCGTTGGCTTATTGCCCATGGAGTTTTTCAATCAGTGGATCGCAGGATTTAGATCAGCTACACAAGGCTACAACAGCTTTGCTGCTCTCTCTAACCAGTTGATAATGCACCGCTTTCGTGCCGTTTGATCCACTCAAGAGGTAGTCCTCGGCAATTCACGGTGACTTTAACGATTATCCTAGCGCAAATTTGAAGTTTTGCAACATTCCTAAACATTTTCATTGGATCTGGGCGGCTCTTTCTCCTCTATTCCGTCGTGTCCTACTGCCCACCAACCGATAGAATTAACGTAGGATAGAACGATTAGGACTCGGAGCAGCTCTAGCCAAACTCAGCCGATCCGAAATCTTCTCTATCCTGTACTTCCCCAACCCTGGGCCGACCTCTAACCCCTTCTGTTAAGCTTAATGCCAACGCCTTTCATGTTGACTACTGAAGAATTTAGTGAACGATTTCCCCTATTCAATACCGCCAACCCGGAGACCCTCGATCGCCTATTGTCCATTGCCCAAGAACACGAATATCCAGCCCAACGAGCGGTGTTAATGGAAGATGCCTGGGGAAATGCGGTGTTTTTCATTGTCTCTGGTTGGGTCAAAGTCCGCCGTCTGTCGGATAAGAATGATATGACGATCGCCATCCTCGGCCCGGGCAACTTTTTTGGCGAAATGGCGATTTTAGATGAATCTCCGCGATCGACTGATGTGATTGCCCTCTGTCCGGTAAACCTAGTGAGTGTATCGGCCCAGCGTTTTATTCAAGCTCTGTTTAATGATTCCCAGCTCCATCATCGCATGTTGCAATTAATGGTTCGCCGTCTGCGTCAAAATAATGTCCGCTTTCAACTGCGAAACCAACCACCAGCCGTTAAACTGGCTAATACCTTGGTGCGGTTAGCCGAAGACTATGGCACGGATACTCAGCAAGGCGTAGTCATTTTTAATGCAGACTTTCAAGATTTGGCGGATGTCTCCGATATTGGTTTACAGGAAACTCAGAAAATTATGGAAAAGCTCCAAGAAAAAAAATGGATTGCGATCGATGCGGACAAAAACCGACTGTGTTTAATGAATAAAAAGCAACTCAAGCATTTAGCTGGCATGGCTTAAATCTATCTCCTGATGTCTATTCTTATCTGCCCTTAAATCATTCATGACTCAAGTTTCTATGTCTCAAACCACCCTCTCTGATAACGCTCAAGTAGCGCTCTTCTATCAAGTCAGTATGCCTCAACCCAGCAATCACTTCTATGAAGTGAGCCTACATATTTCTGCTTGGCAAGCTGACCAACTTGACCTGCTCTTTCCCGTTTGGAGTCCTGGCTCTTATCTTATCCGGGAATATGCTAAAAATTTACAAGACTTTCAGGTTCATGACAGAGAAAGAAATGCCTTATTTTATCACAAAAAGAGTAAAAATCATTGGCAAATTAATACCAAAAATAATTCAGAACTTTTTATTTCTTATCGCATCTATGCCAATGAACTCACTGTTCGTACAAGCCATTTAGATGCTTCCCATGGCTATTTTAACGGTACTTGCCTATTTTTCCAAGTTCTGGGCAAGGAACAAACCCCCATTAAAGTCAAAATTGTTCTTCCCGATCCCACTTGGAACATTAGCACCGCCCTCCCCAAAGTTGCCGGAAAAACGTCCACATTTCAAGCCCATAATTTCGATCATCTAGTTGATAGTCCCTTTGAAATAGGCGCTCATGCCATCTATCATTTTCAAACCCTCAACAAAAACCATGAATTAGCCGTTTGGGGACAAGGTAATCTGCTTGCCGAAAAAGCCATTCATGATATTGAAAAAATCATCCATGTTGAATCAGAACTCTTTGGCGGACTCCCCTACGATCGCTACCTCTTCATCCTCCACCTGGCTCGAAGTCGGGGCGGCTTGGAACATAGAGACTCCTGTTCCCTAATTTTCGACCGCTTCAGTTTCCGCGATCGCGAAAAATACGCCTCCTTCATGCAACTGGTTGCCCATGAATTTTTCCACCTCTGGAACGTCAAACGCCTGCGTCCTATTGGACTAGAAACCTACGACTATACCCAAGAAAACTACACCTCATCTCTGTGGTTTTGTGAAGGGGCAACCTCCTACTATGATATGATCATTCCCCTGCGAGCCGGAATTTATGATGCTCGCCATTTCTTGAACGAACTGAGCAAAGAAATCACCCGCTATCAAAACACCCCTGGGCGTTGGATTCAACCCCTGCACGAATCGAGTTTTGATGCTTGGATTAAGCTCTATCGCTCTGATGCCAACAGTCGCAATAATCAGATGTCTTACTATCTCAAAGGCGAGTTAGTCTCCTTCATTCTCGATCTGATGATTCGCGCTCACCATGAAAATCTGCGATCGTTCGATGATGTCATGATACAAATGTGGGAAAAATTCGGCAAAACCGAAACCGGTTATACTCCAGAACAACTGCAAGCCACCATCGAATCCATTGCCCATATTCCCCTAGAAAAATTCTTCCATACTGCTCTAAACACCACTCAAGATCTAGAATTCAACACCTATCTAAAACCCTTTGGCTTGCAACTCAAAGCTGAGATTAAATCTCTCGATATTCCCCATCTAGGTATCACCGTTAAATCTGAACATGGCATGACAGTTGTTAAATATGTAGAACTTGATTCTCCTGCCTATAATATCGGCATTGATGCGGGAGATGAACTGTTAGCCTTAGACGGGTTGCGCGTCAGTGCAGACGATCTCAATCACCGCTTAAAAGACTATAATCCCGGAGATTCCATTACCCTAACCCTCTTCCATGGAGATCAACTCAAAACCCTAATCGTCACCCTAGCCGAACCCAAACCTACTTCTTATTATATTGCCCCTTTACCGAACCCTTCATCCCTGCAATTGAAAAACTTTGAAGGATGGTTAGGAGTATCTTTGAAAAATGTCTTTAGTAACGGAGGAAAAGAGTAAAGAGGCAACATTAAATCACAAAAATATCGGATACAGGAATTACAAGGATGCCACTCTCGATCATGTGATGGTATTCTTCAACGCTGAAATGGGCAATTTTTGGAGCTATAATGGTCATTTCATCCTCCTTTCGATTTTCCTATCGCACTGACCAATCCTCTAACGCCATTTCAATTACGCTATCGACGGACTTAAAATCATCATGAGTTATAGGTCTCAGCTTCTGACGAGATTTAATCTGTTTTCGGTAATTCATATAGTAGTCTTCAAAAGAATAATATGTTTCATGTTTTTTAAACGAATATCTTAATTGTGTATTCAAGTAATTACTCATCCACGTATTATAGTCAGTTACCTTTGTCGCACGATAAAAGTCATCTGTTTGGATGCTAATTCCACCCAGTATTCTACTTCTTTGAAATCTTCTATTTCTTAAATTCGCTCGTTTTGGAATAATCCACATAGTTGGCAAGTGAACAACAAGAGATAATCTTTTTTCTTGATCTTTTGGGCCACAATAATAGCTGAAATGGGCGCAAGTTTTTTGGTGACTCATTTTTCCTTGCTTGTTAAACTTGCCAAATTTCAGATCTTTGGTATCATAATAGCGATTGGCCTCAGCCTCAAATTGAATCCTGGGATCATAATCCAGAATCTTCTGAATAATTTCCAAAATTCTATCTTTAATCTCTGGCTGTGTCAGTAAATAGGCTTGAAAAAAGGGTGGCAAAGAATCAAATAGGGAATCTTCATCCACTTCAATGTCTTGTTTGCGATAGACTTTTCCGTCCAAATCTCGCAAAATCAGACAATAACGGTTGTCTTTCGTGCGATCGATTTCATATTGTAACAGTAAGCTATTCGGCATGTTATGAGCAGCATACTCTTTAGCCGGAGTCGAAAAATCAGCAGCAATTGAAATTAAAGAAAACTCTTGTTTCCAGTCCACTGGTGCAAATTCTTCACCGTCAGGAGGATGGCGCATTAATGCTTTTTTGTATCGCAGTAACTGATTGAGGCTTGCTTTACCTCCGCTATTTTTCAGTTCGATAATCGCTAATCGGTTTTGTGCATCAACGGCTAAAATATCCGATCGATTTTTGTCATTAATGTAATATTGTTTAGCCACCGGATTTAAATCTAGGAGCTGAGGTAGATGCAGCCAGATAAACTCCTCAAGCAAGGCTTCTGATTTAAATAAGAATTTTCCTTTATGAAATTTGATCATTTTCAGATGACAAAAATATCGGATACAGGAATTGAAAGATCGGGAAATGCCAAGGGGGTGACTTCTTCTGTGACTGAAAAATCCTGCCTGTCTCGATAGTCATTTCCTTGAGGAAAGCGATAAACTATTACTATTCTAGAGTTAATATCCACAATCCAATATTCTGGGATATTTTCTTGGGCATAGAGTTCTTTTTTTGCGGACATATCGTAACTTCGAGTTGCCTTGGATACTTCAACAACTAGCTCGATATCCTGGGGAAAAGGGTGATGGTCGATATATTGCGATCGCGGCAACTTTGCGACCACAATATCGGGTTCTGGTTCCGATGTCGATAAGGTAATCGGTTTAGCTTCTCGGACATAGGCTCGTCCTGCGATTAGCCGTTCCAATTTTTTCGCTAAATTTTCTTCAAAATAAGCGTGTTCCGTGCCTTGAGGAGACATTTCTATAATCAGTCCATTAATCAATTCTACCCTGCGTTCCTTGAATATACCACTCTCGATCATTTGATGATATTCTTCAAGGTTGAAATGGGCAATTTTTGGAGCTACGATCATCATTTTATCCTCCCTTAGAAAGCCCTCTCCCTCCATCCCTCTCCCATGGGAGAGGGACTTTTTGGGGGATGAGGGCATAATCTCTCTTAACCAGCAACGACAAAGTTAACTAATTTGCGTTTAGGCACAACAATCACCTTCTTCACTTCCTTACCCTCAATATAGCGTTGAGCGACTTCTGAATCGCGGGCATATTGTTCTAAAAGCGCTTGATCTTCGGTGGCGGGGACTTCGATTGTGCCCCGTGTTTTACCCATAATTTGAATCACGAGGGTGATCTCATCGACGACTAGGGCGCTCTCATCGACAATGGGCCAAGATTGACGGTGAATGGACTCCTGATGACCCAAACTTTGCCATAATTCTTCTGCTAAGTGGGGAGCAAAAGGCGCAAGCAAAAGCAATAAAGTTTTGATGCCTTCTGTGTAAACGGGAGAGGATTTACAGAGGGCATCATTGAGGGCGTTACTGAGTTTCATCATCTCGGAAACGGCGGTATTAAACTGATAATCCCCTTCTAAGTCATCGGTGATTTCTTTAATGGCGGTATGGATGGCGCGACGGAGGTCTTTTTCGGCTTTGGAATTAGTGGCTTCCTTGTCAGAAGAAGCTTCTGAGAACTCCATCACCAAGCGCCAAACTCGGTTGAGGAAACGAAATTGCCCTTCTACATCGGCATCATCCCATTCGAGGTCTTTTTCGGGAGGGGCTTTGAAAAGGATAAACATCCGTGCGGTATCTGCGCCGTATTTACCCAAGACGGTTAAGGGGGCGATACCGTTGTATTTGGATTTGGACATTTTCTCATAGCAGGTGATGAGAGCTTCGCCAGTATTGGGATCAGTGGGTTGGCTCAAGTCGGCTATGTCATCGGTGCGAATATATTTGCCGGTATTGGGATTTTTGTAGGTAAGTGCCTGTACCATACCTTGGGTGAGCAACCGTTGGAAGGGTTCATCGAAATTGAGTAAGCCGCGATCGCGCAAAACCTTAGTAAAGAAGCGAGAATATAATAAGTGGAGAATCGCATGTTCAATCCCGCCCACATATTGATCCACCGGCATCCAATCATTGGTTTTCGCCGAATCAAACACTGCTCCATCATTCTTCGCATCGGGATAGCGCAGGAAATACCAAGACGAATCAATAAACGTATCCATCGTATCCGTTTCCCGTTTCGCCGGAGTGCCGCAACTCGGACAAGGGACATTCACCCAATCTGACAATTGCGCCAAGGGAGACGCACCCTTACCCGTAAACGCCACATCCTCCGGCAAGCGTACCGGGAGTTGCTCGTCGGGAACCGGAACCGCTCCACAATTGGGACAATGAATAACAGGAATGGGAACCCCCCAATACCGTTGCCGAGAAATCAACCAATCCCGCAAGCGGTACTGCACCCGTGCTTTTCCATATCCCTTACTTTGGGCATAATCAATGATTGCCTGTTTGCCTTGGGTGGAAGGAGCGCCGTTAAAAATCCCGGAATTCACCATATAACCCGGTTCCGTATAGGCTTCGCTCAAGCTTTCCGGCACTTCCCCTTGAGTTGGGGAAATCACAATCTTAATCGGTAATTCTTGCTGAGTGGCAAACTGGAAATCGCGCACATCATGGGCGGGAACCCCCATCACTGCGCCGGTTCCATACTCGTACAACACATAATCGGCAATCCAGATGGGAATCTCTTCCCCCGTAAACGGATTAATTGCCCGTCCTCCGGTGGGTATGCCGCGTTTCGGCTTATCTTCGGCCGTGCGGTCAATATCGCTCTCCCCTTCCAGGGATGTGATAAACTCACTCACCGCTTGCTGTCGGTCTGGGGTGGTCACTTGGGGGGTTAAGGGATGTTCCGGAGCTAAGACTACATAGGTCACCCCATAAACGGTATCGGGTCGGGTGGTAAAGACGGCAATTTTGTCATCGCGTCCAACAATGGGAAATTCCAGATAAGCGCCCACGGATTTGCCAATCCAGTTGGCCTGCATAAGTTTCACGCGCTCTGGCCATCCGGTGAGCTTATCCAAATCTTGCAAGAGTTCTTCGGCGTAGTCGGTAATCTTCAAGAACCATTGTTTTAAGAGTTTGCGCTCGACTTTGGCTCCGGAGCGCCAGGAATTGCCCTCGCTGTCTACCTGTTCATTGGCGAGTACGGTTTGGTCTACGGGGTCCCAATTGACGGCTGCTTCTTTCTGGTAGGCTAAACCCGCTTGGAAGAATTGTAAGAAAATCCATTGCGTCCATCGGTAATAGTCGGGGGAACAGGTGGCGACTTCCCGATTCCAGTCGTAGGAGAGTCCTAAGCGCTTGAGTTCTGCCTTCATCTGGGCAATATTTTGGTCAGTCCATTTGGCCGGATGGATGCCCCGCTCAATGGCTGCATTTTCTGCCGGTAGTCCAAAGGCATCCCATCCCATGGGGTGCAGGACGCGATAGCCGCGCATCCGATAGACCCTAGCGATCACATCAGTTATTGTATAGTTTCTGACGTGACCCATATGCAGGTTTCCTGAAGGGTAGGGAAACATGGAAAGGGCGTAGAATTTAGGTTTCTCTGGGTCGGTCAGTGTGGTGTCTACTCCTTGTTCTGCCCAGGTTTGTTGCCATTTTTCCTCGATTTCAACTGGATTATAGCGAGATTCCACGAGTTAAACTCCTGCGGGGTCATTCTTTACTGTTTGACTATTTTGACACAATCTGGGATGGGTCGGCCCGTTCTCTGGAATTTTGCGGGGCTATGGCCTGGGTTGGGGGGTCTGTCGGTCAGTAGAAGCCAGAGAATTTAACTTATCTTCATGAAGTTTTGTAAAAATATCCGTGGGTTTGCGGAATCTAGAATTCTAAAGCTGTAGTCAGCATTTGAGGATTAAGTACACTTATGTAAGCAAGAAATCAAAAAAGTTCAAAACTTTTAGGGAAAACTAGCAAATTTTGTAAATTTGCGGTTATGATGTTCAAATCTTAATAAAATCTAAAGTCAATACTGTGATGGCAGCTCAGTCAACCGACTGAGCCTTTGTGAAGGCAAACCCTACCCATCGGGTCATCTACTACTACCGGAGTGAAGCAATCTTATGTTAATTCGAGATATTGTTCAACAAAGTCTAACCGTTGGCTATCTGAGCCTGGATGCAGAAGAAAAACTGCGAGCCAATTTGAGCCACAAGTATGATGTGGAAGATTTCCGGGCATTTATGCAATTGCAGTTTGCGATCATGAATGGACAGGTAAGGCAGGAGGCTCGCGAACAGTTTTTGGTTGCAGTGACCAACTAAGTTAAGGGGCGCATCATGCTCAGGATTAATTGGGCTAACTGCTGGGCACTGTCGGGTTGAGCAAGGGCAGCCATGGCTTGTGACATTTTCTCTAGGGTTTCTGGAGATTGAAGCAGTTGAGAGACGGCTTTTTTTAGGGTTTCAGCCGTGAGTTGGTTTTGCTCAAAGAGTTGTGCGGCTCCGGCTTGGACGAAAATCCGGGCGTTATAGGTTTGATGATCGTCGGCAGCGTAGGGATAGGGAATGAGTAGTGCGGGTGTTTTGGCGATCGCCAATTCCGTCAATGTTCCAGCTCCAGCACGACTAATCACTAAACTCGCTCGATGGAGTAAAGCGCCCATATTATCGTAAAACGGTAGGGTTAAATAGCGCGGATGCTGAAGATTGTTCGCTTCGGGATCATTATTCCCCGTTAAATGAACGACTACCACACCTTGATCTAACCACTCTGGCGCGGCTTGGCGCACCAATTGATTCACCGCAACAGCGCCTTGAGATCCCCCAACCACCACAATAAGGGGGGCATCTTCAGGAATATCTAGGGTGAGGGGTTGGGGATTCAGAAAATCGGCACGCACGGGAGTCCCCATCGTCACGACATTGGCTCCCTTGAGATAACTTTGGGCGGCTTCAAACCCTACGGCTACTGTGGTACACCAGGGAGCCAGAAGGCGCGTAACTTTACCGGGTAAGGCGTTCGACTCATGAAGGAGAACGGGTAAATTGAGCGATCGCGCCGCTAGAATAACGGGAGCAGCAATATACCCTCCAGTAGTAAACACCCCTTGAAATCCACCAGTTTTCAGCAACCGACGACAGACTCCAATGGAACTCACCAGCCCTTGCAACACTCTAAGACTCTTGAGACTTAAGCCACCCTGAAAGCCTTCAACGGCGATCGTATGTAGGGGATATTGACTAGGGACTAACTCGGTTTCTAAGCGGTTGGGAACCCCCAACCATTCAATCTGGCAGTTCTCAAGTTGCCCAGCAACTGCTAAAGCGGGAAACAAATGCCCACCAGTTCCACTAGCGGCAATTAAGAGTTTCAAGGGTGAGTTTGACATAAAGGAGCTATATCTGAATCAGGTACTCTAGAGTATAGTAATAGGGTTTTGCGGGCAGTTTCTGCTAATCCGTTATTTTCCCATAAACCGTTTTACCTTCTCCTTACTTTCCCCCCTTCTCCTGTGGGAGAAGGGGTTGGGGGATGAGGGCAAAGGTTGAGACATTATTTTTAGATAGGTCAATCCATGAGCAAGAATATGATAAATACTATTTCCAGCCACCAGAGACGATGGGCAACATTACCCGGTAGTCGCCTTTGGGCTACCCTGCTGTTGAGTCTCTCCATCGTCACGACTGGGGTGGGGGTACAAGCGGCTGAAACCGTACCCAATGAACTCAAACAAGTGATCGAGCAAATTGACAGTAATGCCAGTCAACAGAACTTAGAAGGGGTTTTAGCCTTTTACGATCGCCAGTTCAAGAGTGACGATGGCTTAACCCGCTCTAGTCTGGCAGAAGTGTTAGCGGGATTTTGGCAGGATTATAGCCAGATTCGCTACAGCACCGAAATCGAGTCCTGGAAACAAGAGGGTAATGCTTGGATCGCGGAAACGGTGACTAAAATACAGGGTCAAAAAATGATGATGGGGCGATCGATGGATATGCGATCGGAAATTCGCTCCCGACAACGACTCGAAAACCAAAAGTTAGTCCAACAAGAAATTCTCTCCGAACGCACCATTTTAACCTCTGGAAATAATCCCCCCACCGTTGATTTTCTGCTTCCTGAACAGGTTTTAATTGGTCAAAGGTTTAGTGTAGATGCGATCGTTCAAGAGCCTTTAGGGAATGATGTTCTCTTAGGTGCTGTTCTAGAAGAGCCGATCAACGTGGACAATTATCTGGAATCTGAATCCATCGATTTGGAGTTACTCTCGGCTGGCGGTTTATTCAAATTAGGAACGGCTCCTGTTATTCCCGAACCAAGATGGATTTCAGCCGTATTAATTCGTGGGGATGGCATTACTATGATTACGCAGCGTTTAAGAGTCGTGAAGTCAATTAATAATTAACCCTGAATCAGGGCTGTGGGGATGTGGGGGAATGGGGAAATCGCCAATGACCAATGACCAATTATCAGCGTGAAGCGTTTAAGATCTATGTCTCAGTTCAAAATTGATGTATGGGGGATAGTATTTGCGAGTTTGATTGGGGTGAATCCCCTGTTAACAAACCCTGCATTTTCTTTTCCTGTACTGGCTCAAGATATCCCCATTAATTCTGATAAAATTCAGAGGGTTCCGCAATTTTTAGTTGATGCCGTTCGTTGGGATTTGAGCCTTGAATTAGGCGTACATCCCGATCGCCTTTCCTTTGTGCAAGCCAGTCGCCAAGAATGGCCCGATACCTGCCTAGGATTGGCGAGTCCTGGGGAATTCTGCGGTCAGCAAATCCTTCCCGGATGGCGCATTGTCCTATCCGATGGGTCTCGAAACTGGGCTTATCGCACCGATGTTCAGGGACAAATTAGGCGAATGGAAGCTATCCCCGAAGAGATTGCTTTTCCCCTATTTTTACAGGAAATTGTCCTAAAAGCGGCGGCTGAAGAGTCTCAACAACCCATCGATTCTTTGGCATTTCAACAAGCCCTTCCCCAAACTTGGCCCGATACTTGCTTAGGCTTAGGAGGCAATAATTGCACGGCGATCGCCATTCCCGGTTGGCAAATTACGGTCATTAGCAATTCTCTGGGTAAAACTTGGAACTATCGCACCAATCGCAATGGCTCTATTGTTCGGCAAGCGATCGAGGGATCTGCGGCTGGAACCATAGAAGGATTACCAACATCAGTCAGGCAAGCCGTCTTCAAAGATTTGGCCCGTCGCCGTAGGTTACCCATGCGTACCCTAGAAGTCGTAGAAGCTACTCCGCAAATTTGGTCTAATCACTGTTTAGGGCTGCAATTTTGGAATACCGAATGCCCAGCAGAAGAGCTAGAAGGCTGGCGAGTGGTGGTCAAAAATTCCCGTCGCAGTTGGGTGTACCGGACAGATAATCAAGGCGAGATTGTTTATCCCGAAAGCAATTAAATGAGTCATGAGTTATGAGTTATGAGTAATAAAGTCCCATTTTTTAAGGCAAAATTTGATTTTCAAAATCAGGAGACTGAGAATCGAGATAATGGGCAAATTTGCGAATCACAGGAAAAGTAAGACGAGCTAGTTTAAGTTGTCTCAAAACAGCTTGTGGATCGGATAAATGAGTTTCAGGTAATTCTTGACCCAGTTTTTTGAATACTAACCCGATAGGAATTTTTATTTGTTCTTGTAAGCGCAAACAGTTAACTAAAAATTGGCTGTAAGGGCCAATAATGGAACCGACACCGCCTCGTGCTTGTCCCCAACCAATATAGTAAATGCCTTTATAATCATCTAAAAAAGTCCCTGCATAACATTGAACCGTTGCCCCTTTAATCCGTTGCAGTTCATCCGGTAAAAAGGGATAGGCAAGATGATAGCCAGTGGCGCAAACCATCAAATCAACTGGGGCAGAAGTGCCATCTACAAACTTCACCCTAGAGTCATCTAAGCGATCGATACCCGGCTTAGGAATAATTTTCCCTTGTTTAATATAGTAAGGGACTTCATTATTAATCGTAGGATGTTTGGTAAATAGGCGATGGTTGGGTTTAGGTAAACCATAGCGTTTATGGGGGCCAAAGGTGAGGTTTATAATAGTATGAGCCATAGCTCGCTGTACCCATTCTGGCATCCACCATTGAACCAGATTAACAACCGGAATTCCGGCAAAGGTTTTGGGGATAAACCAAACGGACTCGCGCAAGCTCAAAAAAGATTTTTCGGCCACTCGTGCAGCTTCGGCGGCAATATCACAACCGGAGTTACCGCCGCCAATGACGAGGACTCGTTTACCGCGCAGTTGGTCGGGATGTTTGTAATCTTTAGAATGAATCATTTTGCCTGTAAACTCTCCCTGAAATTCGGGAAAGCGCTTGCACCAGTGATGGCCATTGCAGATTAATATGCCTTTGTAAATCCGTTCTTCTCCGTTGTCAAAGATAACCCGCCAAAGGTTATTGGAGATGGGATAAATGGTGGTGACTTTGCGGTTAAGTTCGATGTTTTCTTGTAATTGATAATGGTCGGCAAAGTTACGCAAGTAGGCTAACATTTGGGCGGCACTGGGAAAGTCGGGATAGTCCCCCGGCATGGGGAAATGGGGAAACTCGGTGACTTGGCGAGAGGAGATGATATGGGCAGTTTCATAAACACCGTGATACCAATTTCCGCCTATATCATCGCTGGCATCCACTTGATCGTAGGGAATTTGGGCAGATTTAAGGGCTGCGGCAATGCCGAGTCCGATAAAACCTGCCCCAAGGATGAGGTGTTTTTCAGTAGTTGGGGACATAATCCTAGTTAATTAACCATCGCGAACTACAAGAATGATGAACGAATGACAACAGAATAATTGAACTCTAGTAAGAATAGATGATTTTCGATAGAATAAATTGATTAGGCGCTGTTTCTGCTTCATCGCTCACCTTGACTTCATCTATGTGGAACTTTTTACAAAATATTTTCTCTCCTAGCCAATATATGCCCCATGGTTCGTGTTATTTGTGGCAAACCCCCCTGATTTGGCTGCATGTCACCAGTGATGCGTTGATTGCGATCGCCTATTTTTCTATTCCCGCTCTCCTGATTTACTTCGTCCACAAGCGCCGTATGCCCTTCATGGGCATATTTTACCTGTTTGGAGCCTTTATCATTTGCTGTGGCATCGGACACCTGCTCGATATTTGGACGCTTTGGCATCCCGCCTATTGGCTCTCTGGCATAGAACGGGCAATCACAGCCTTAGTTTCCTGTTGGACAGCCGCTCAAATGGTGGTGCTATTGCCCCAGTTCCTCGCTCTGAAAACTCCAGAAGAACTCGAAGCCATCAATCGAGAGCTGCAAGCAGAAATGGAGCAACGCCAGCGCACAGAACAGATTTTAAGCAATATTGTCACCGGAACGGCTGCGGTTACCGGAGAGAAATTTTTTCCCGCTCTCATCCATCATTTAGCTACTGCCCTTCAGGTAGAGTATGTGGCGATCGCCCAAAAAGTCGATCAAAATCTGCAAACCCTCGCCATTTGGATGGACAGTCAACTGCAAAACAACATCGAATATCCCCTGGCTGGAACCCCCTGCCAAGATGTCATCAAGCAGGGTCAACCTTGCTGGTATGGGGACAACCTACAAGCCCTCTTTCCAGACGATCCCCTCCTACCCCCCCTGAACGCTGTCAGTTATTTAGGCGTACCCCTCATCGATGAACAACAACAGATCATGGGCAACCTCTGCATTGTAGACTCCAAACCCCTACCCAAAGACGATCGCACCCAAGGACTCTTGCAAGTCTTCGCTGCTCGTGCTGCCGCCGAACTGCAACGGCAAGAAGCCACCGAAGCCCTCACCCAAGCCAAAACCGAACTCGAACAGCGCGTTGTTGAACGCACGACCGACTTAGAACAGGCCAATACCATCCTGCAACACATTGTCAAACGGGAACAAACCATCACCCACATTCTGGAGCAAATGCGCCTCACCCTGGACATCAGGGAGATATTTCAGTCTACCACCGAAGAACTCCGTTTAGCTCTAGAGTGCGATCGCCTCGTCGTCTATCGTTTCGATCCTGACTGGAGCGGCGAAATTGTTGCCGAATCCGTCACCCAAGGTTGGATACCCCTCCTCTCCCCAGACTGGGAAAGCCTACCCGAACTCTATCAAACCACCGACACCGAAGAATGCCGACTTAGCACCTCAGAACCCTTCATCGAAGATACCTATCTCCAAGAAACCCAAGGCGGGCGCTTCTACGAAAAAATTGCCTGTAGTAGCGTACCTGACATCGAAACCGCAGGCTTTAGCCCATGCTATCTAGCACTCCTGCGGAAAATGCAAGCTAGAGCCTATCTCATCGTTCCCATCTTTGCCCACAATAAACTTTGGGGATTACTCGCTGCTTACCAAAACTCTACGCCCCGACCATGGCAAACCCCAGAAATCACCATCTTCTCCAAAATTAGCAATCAATTGGGCGTTGCCGTCCAGCAAGCTGAACTCTTTGAGCAAACCCAACAGCAAGCCAAAGAACTCGCCCAAGCCAAAGAAGCCGCCGATAGTGCCAACCGCGCCAAGAGTCAATTTCTCGCCAACATGAGTCATGAATTACGCACACCCCTGAATGCCATTTTAGGCTTCAGTCAACTCATGACGGTCAATCCTGGCCTCCCCGAAAAATGCCGCCAATACATCGAAATTATTAATCGCTCTGGAGAACACTTATTAGCCCTCATTAATGACATTTTAGAAATGTCTAAAATTGAAGCGGGGCGTACCGTACTGCGAGAAAATGATTTTAACTTTCCTCAATTACTCAACAATCTTCAGGAAATGTTGGCTTTAAAAGCCGAAGGTAAAAACCTCAATTTACACTTTAATATTGACGCAGATGTACCCCAAATCATTCGTACCGATGAGAGTAAACTGCGGCAAGTCCTCATTAACTTATTGGGAAATGCGATCAAATTTACTCAAACCGGTTCAGTCACTTTAGACGTTCAACCCATTAGCCATCCAGAATCTTTAGTCCTCTACTTTGCAGTAGAAGATACCGGCCCAGGAATTGCCCCAGAAGAACAAAATAAACTATTTCAAGCCTTCGAGCAAACTCAAACCGGACTAGCTTCAGAAGAAGGAACAGGACTGGGGTTACCCATCAGTCAACAATTTGTAAAATTAATGGGAGGTGAAATCACAGTTGAGAGTCGTTTAGGTGAAGGGGCTAAATTTAGCTTTGTCATTCCCATCACTCCTGTGGTTTATGAAGTGATAGAATCTGAGAGAGAAAATTGCGGTCGTATCGTTGGATTAGCTCCCCATCAACCCACCTATCACATTCTAGTCATTGAAGATAATTCTGCTAATCGCTTACTGTTATCGGATCTTCTAGATCGCATCGGTTTTATGGTTACTACGGCTAATAATGGACTTGAAGGCATTGCGGCTTGTGAATCTGACCATCCAGACTTAATTTTTATGGATTTACAAATGCCACAAATGGATGGCTATGAAGCGCTGAGAAATATTCGACAGAAACAACAGAACAACCCTCAACTCGGTGCTGTTCCCGTTATCGCTATTAGTGCTAGTGCTTTTGAAGAAACCCGCCAGAATGTTCTGGATACTGGATTTAATGATTTTGTCCGTAAACCCTTCCAAGAACAAGAATTATTAGAGATCATCGCTAAACATTTAGATGTGGTTTATGAATATGAGCAAGAAGCCTCTGGAACGGTAAATGAATCGGCTTCATACTGCAATAATGACCCGGAATTAGAAGAGACTAGACTCGCTTTATGCCAAATGCCTCCGGATTGGATTGAAGCCTTATCTGATGCGGCAGCTCAAGGGAGTGACAAAATCATACTAGACTTAATAGAAGATTTGCCGGATGAACAGGCTTTACTGGCTTCCGATCTCACCGTAATGGCAATTGATTTTCGATTCGATCTGATACTGCAATTAGTCGATCAATTGGATCGATAAAAGATCGAGTTCTACTGATTTGATAAAAACTCTAAAAATGGTAACTTTCTATGATTTTATCTGAAACTGCATCCGATCCTATTGATATCTTGATTGTTGATGATACACCGGTCAATCTTCGTCTACTCTCGGATATGCTAGAACAGCGCGATTACAATGTCCGCAAAGCTCTGAATGGTAAAATGGCATTGCTGGCAACTGAAAATAAAATCCCTAATTTGATTTTGTTGGATATTAACATGCCGGAAATGAATGGGTATCAGGTTTGCGAACAGTTAAAACAATCGGAGAAGACTCAGCAAATTCCTGTAATTTTTATTAGTGCTTTAGATGAACCGACAGATAAAATCAAGGCTTTTCAGGTGGGGGGAGTCGATTATGTGACTAAACCCTTTGCTGTGGAAGAAGTTTTAGCCCGAATCACTCATCAATTAGAGTTACAAAGACTGACTCGTGATTTGCGCGATCGCAATCAAGAGCTAGAGGCTACTTTAACTGAATTAAAGATGACTCAAGTGCAATTAATCCAAAAAGAGAAAATGTCGAGTTTGGCAGAATTGGTTGCAGGAGTCGCTCACCAAATTAATAATCCAATTAGTTTTATTTATGGTAATTTTGAGCCGGCCAAGGAGTATATTAATGATTTAATTAAAATCATTCATTTTTATGAAGAACACTATCCAGAATCTTTGCAGAGAGAGGATAATCCTGTAAACGAATTAGATTTTGAGTTCCTGAAATCTGACTTAATGGATTTAATGCAATCGATGTATCATGGAGCCGATCGCATTCGCTCTATTGTTTTAACTCTGCAAAAGTTTTCCCATCTGGATGAAGCGGATGTCAAGATTTTAGGCATTAATCAAGAACTGGAAAGCACTCTAACCTTGATTCAATATAGTCTAGACTCTTATAAGAATCATCTATCTGTTCATTGGATTAAAGATTATGGTAATCTCCCTAAAATCACCGGTTGTCCGAGGGATTTAAATCAGGCTTTTTTAAATATTTTTAATAATGCTATTGAAGCACTAGAAGACTGTCCGGAAATGCTTGAACCTACAATTGGTATTCAAACGAAGGTTGCAGAAAATAATCGGGTAAAAATTGTAATTAAAAATAATGGTAGGGGTCTCTCAGACCAAGTACGCTCGCAGATTTTTAATCCATTTTTTACAACTAAAATGGATCGTAAAGCTCAAGGCTTAGGGTTGTCTATTAGCCATCAAATTATTGTGGAGCAACATGGGGGCAGTTTAAGTTGTGAGTGTTTGCCCGGTGGAGAAACGGCTTTTATTATTGAATTGCCGATTAAGGGAAAAATTAAGGAGCGGTAGGTTGGAGGAGTGCGGGCATCTTGCCCGCTTCTCTTTTGCCCTTTTCATGTCCGCTTGCGGAAACCGGACTTGAGATCGGGGATAAGGGAAAACCTGCCCTAACTCAAGACGACTAAAAATGATGAGGGTGGTCTACATCTGGGATTGTAGATAGTTGGGTAAGCCAATTTTCTCAATTAATCCCAATTGCTTTTCTAACCAATAGGCGTGATCTTCTTCTGTGTCTGCTAGAATGACTTTGAGGATTTCACGGGTTTGATAGTCTTGTTCGGTTTCGCAAATGGCGATCGCCTCTTTTAGGTCTCCAACAACCCTATACTCTAAATCTAGGTCGCTTTTAAGCATTTCTGGCACAGTGGAGCCGATGCTTAAGCCGTCCTGTTGGGATAAATCGGGGGTGGTTTCTAAAAATAATAACCGCCCAATAATGGCATCTGCATGTTGGGTTTCTTCTTCCATTTCATGGTTGATTCGCTCGTAGAGCTTGTTTAAGCCCCAATCGGCGTACATGCGAGAGTGGGTGAAATACTGATCCCTCGCTGCGAGTTCACTTCTGAGTAGTTTTTGCAGTTGGGCAATGACGCGATCGTTCCCTTTCATCTTTCGATTCTCATTTAATAACTGGTGTAGTTGATAATTGACCTAGGGATAGCCTATGGTTACATCATCGATTGTAAGTAGTTTTCTAATCCTGAATTTTGGATTAGCCATTGTTGGGATTCTAACCAATCAATGGATTCTTCTGTCTCCTCTAGAATGCCTTCTAGCATATCCCGACTGATATAATCTTGAAGGGATTCGCACAGTTGAATTGCCTGTTGCAGAGTAGTCCGGATCTCTTGATACATCGTCAAGTCGTTTTGCAAGACTTCCGGTACATCTTCGCCAATGAGCAGTTTCCCTAAATCTTGCAGGTTGGGTAAACCTTCTAGGAACAAAACTCGCTCAATCAGCTTGTCGGCGTGTTTCATTGCTTCAATCGATGCTTTGTATACTTTGTCGTTGAGCTGATGAAGTCCCCAGTTTTTGCAGATTCTGGCATGGAGAAAAAACTGGTTAATGGCTGTCAATTGAAGTTTGAGGGCAGCATTTAATTGGGCTTTGACATTGGGATCACCCTGCATTCGTGTACTCCTAACTGATTGATTAGACGGCTTTTAGAGTTTTGGTTTAGAACGGCTCTGGATTTCAAGCGGTCTTTGCCGATCCTACTTGACTTCCTGGGGGCTGTCAATGCATAATGGACTGGTTACTTGAGAATTCTTTTCATTAATATGGGATTAGGTGAAGAGAAGGTTTTTAAATCTAGTGGAGGCAGTGAACTGGGATGTACATTTGTATCTGTCATGCTGTTACAGACCGCGATATTCGCAAGGCGGTGGCTCAGGGAGCGTGTTCTGTGGATATGGTGTGCGATCGCCTGAAAGTCTCTAGTAGTTGTGGTCGCTGTTGGGAACATGCCCACCAAGTGGTGGAGGAAGCGATAGTTGAGCATCAAGCGCCGGTGGATATTCATGCGATCGCCCAGAAAACTCAAGAACGTTATGGCGATCGCCGTAAAGCTTCTTAACAATAACTTAAAGTTTGTTGCATTAAACTCTTAATAAGAGAAGTCCCTTAAATCCGCCTATTGAGTAAGAGTGACTAGCCAGGGTTGGAACAGCTCCACCCATTGGGAGCGACTAACGATCAGGGTGGGATAGGGACAATGATGATAATCTGCACCCACGATCAGGGGAAAGGGTGCGGAATCGGTGAGAGGAACCCAGACTGCACCGGCAGCATGGGCGATCGCCCAAACTGCGGCAATATCCCAGATTTTTGGGGTCGCTTCTACCCCACCGATAGCAATTCCAGCCGCAACGGTGAGCATATTGTAGGTTGCAACCCCCAACATACGAATTTTACAGGGAAAAGGGCCGCGATCGCTCTGCAATACAGAAATACTACGAGCGCAAAGATTAAAGAAATGATTTCCACTGGGGCGATCGGATGTGGGGGTAATCCCTCGATCTTGCAAAAAAGCCCCCACTGGATGGCCGTTGAGTTCTGGGGGAGCATTCCAAAACCCATAAAAGGACTGACGAGTGGGGGGAAAATGGACATAGCCAAAGACAGGAGTCCCTTGATAGAGCAGGGCCATGGAAATCCCCCACAGAGGAACCCCACGAGTAAAATTAGTGGTTCCGTCAATGGGATCGACGATCCAACAGAAGGGAGTATCGGGAAACTGTTTGGCCGCTTCCTCCGTTAAGACTCCATGATCGGGGAACTGGGCTAAAATCCGATTTTGCAGTTGGCGATCGGCCCATCGATCGGACTGAGTTACCAAGGAACCATCCGCCTTTTCCTCTCCCTGCACCCGGCCAAACTGCTTCAGGAGTTCTTCCCCGACTTCTTGGGTACTCACTCGCGCAAACTCCAACACTTGTTTCCACAGGGGATCATTGCTCAATTCCATCATGCTTTAGCCCAAATCAATACCATCAGACTACTCAGGATTTAACATCCCCGCAATTTCTACCACCCATTGCTGACGCTCTTGATGATCGAGGGCGAGAATTTCGGCCCTAGACCAGTGAAAATGAAAAGCGATAAAGGCTACCTCCCGATACAACTGGGGTAGGGGGTAGCCAGTTACTCCCCCGATAGAATTAATTCTGCCTCCGTAGGGTTAATGCTGTTGTAGACATCGAGCAGGTAATCTAAATCGATGAGAAAGAGGTTTTCTAAGGCTTCTGGAGTGAGGGAGGGGAGTGTACCGAGTTGCACAATGGTGCGCGAGAGCATGACGAGAGGGCGATAATCGGGGTAGTCGGAGAGAGTCGGGTGGCGATCGCCCATTATCTCATCTTGTCCTGTCGCTAGACGTATAATCCCTTCTCGATGCACCGTTCCTTCCTCATCCACCAACCCTTTCGGTAAGACAAAGCTAAACCCGATTAAATCATCCCTTTCTTCAGTCATATCAAGTCCGATTGTTCATGTCCGCGAAGTGGAAATACCATGATTAAAAATTTAGGGAGCGAGACGCTCCCACTCCAGTAATATCAAGGGATTAGAGGAGTGCGGGCATCTTGCCCGCTTCTTAACAAATTAACCGGACTTGATATCATTCTCTACCGGTTCCAACTCATTAATTTGACGATAAAAATCCTGAAGATAACTTAAATCTACAGCAAACATATTTTCCACCACAGCCGGAGAAATTTCCTGTAGTGTTCCCAATTGAATAATCACCCGCGCCAAAATAATCACCGTCGCATAAGCCGGATTATCCATCACCCTCGGATCGCGCATGGGGATAATCTCATCCATCGCACGAGATAAGCGCATCTTTCCCTGACGGTGCAGATTTCCCTCGGAGTCTAAATAGCCTTTCGGCAACGTAAAATCAAACTCAGTTTGCAGCATAGAGTAGTTTCAATTGATCGGTTAACTCGACGGAGCTTTGTGCTGTGATAGGGGGATAGGGAGATAGGGGAGCAGATAACAGATTTAATTTTTAATTTTTAATTTTTAATTTTTAATTTTTAATTCCCCTACGGGGGCGAAATCCGCTTAAACACCTCACAAGCCATTTCCAACTCTTCGCAAGCGAGTTCTGAACTCGAAGCCGTGTTATCCGTGACACTATAGCTAATCGGCCAAGCATTCTCAAACTGAAACAGAGCGCCAATATCACCATTCTGACGATAAATGGCGATCGACCCACTGCGGCGCTGCCTAGACCAATTCCCTTGCTGTACTGCATTCAACCAGTTCCAAAGAGTTTCTGAGCTACTTAATCCGCGTCTAAGGCTAATATTATCTACCGTTTTTTTAGCACCAGGCAGTTTAGAGGTATACAATCTGCCTCGCTTGGCTTTACCCCAAGGTTCCGGAAAAATTTCCGTAAATTCCACTACTTCTTGAGCAACCTTAAAGCCTTTGCACTCCATAAATAGTCCATCAACCCCATCCTTTGACTCATCTAAATGCAATTCCACGTAAAACCGGCAAGCCGTCAGAATTTCAGGGTACTTCAGTCTATTCTTAAAAGCATCTTTACTTTGTGCCATTTCTGTTTAAGCTTACAATCCATAAGATACTGGAAATCAAACCGATAAGACAAGGGATTAAAATCCCTTGTCTTAATTTAATTGTCTTCTGGAATTATACGGTTGGCACTGGTGCAATCTGTGTTCCTTCCGTCGGGACTTTTCTAATCCCAGTATGGCTAATTTCTATCGTTTCCTTAAATAAATCACTGCTGTCAGCGCCAGCTTGAGTTGTCGTATATTTAGCCGGAATAGCATTCAGAATATTATACCTTGCGCCTTCCTTCCCATCCTGCTTATACATAATCAAAGAAGCATCGCCAGCTTCTTGTACAGCAGTAGTTGTACCCCCAGTCATGGATGAGGGATGGGAGCTGGTATACCAGTTAATGAGCGCATCATTTTCTACGGTTGTCACAAACTCTAAGGTCATATTCTCATAGCTTACATGAGAAGGGGTAATCTGGGTTCCAGCAGACACATCCTTGCCGGCATAAATGGCTTGTCCTTCGGCTGCGGGTTCAATGCTCATGGAAATACCACTCACTTTTTGTAATTGTAGGGTGGTAATGCCTTTCAATTCAAAATAAAACCGGGCTTGGGTTAAATATTCCATAGTTGAATATCCTCTTTAGATAGTTAGGAGAAACGGAAAAAGGTACAGAGGTTAAGTTTCTAGTGCCCTGATGCAGCTCATTGGGTACTTTAGATGTTGGGTAATGCGAGCATCTTGCTCGCTAGAGGAAGGCAGCGAGCAAGATGCTCGCACTATATAGCAGTTTTTGCTGTTATGAGGTACATTAATGACTGTTTTGAACGATCGCTAAAATAGCTCAAAGCGCTACCCAGTCTGCTGTTTGTTCCCCCCATTCCCCCATCCCCCCATCACAGCGCGAAGCGCTGTATCTATTGCATCATTTTAGATGAAACCATCCACTAAGCTGCGTTTGACATGGCGACAACTTTAGTGATTTTCTCAGCGACAAACTCATAGGTTTCCATGACCAATTCCCCAGAAGTTGCATCGACATCAGAAACTGAATACTTTTTAATCCAAGCTCGGTCTAGATTCCATCGTAGAACTTCCTTATTACTAGGATCGTAGACAACCAGCGAACCGGATTTACGACTATTGGCCCAATTGCCACCCCCCTCTTCTTCTTTAGGCATCACATCGATAAACCAGTCAAATAGCCGTCGAGCTGCGCCTTGGGTATCATCATTGACGTAAACTTCAATGGTCATGGAGGGGTTGGTTTCATAACCGGCGACCGTGGTATGTCTGGCTCCACCATGTCTACCACTGTGAATGGGTTTATCGCCACCGGTTACTTTACCTTCATAGGTTAGAGCTGCCATACTTTTGACTTCTAATTCTTCTAAGCCTTCAAAGTTTAGATAAAATCGGTTGGCTGTAGTTGTATAAACTGGAGGTGCCATGGTGTGAGTTTCCTTTTACTGATGGGTAATGGGTAATAAGTAATGGGTAATAGGTAATGGGTAAGAATTTACAGCAGTTTTTGCGCTTTATGTGGGACATTGCCGATCCCCCTAAATCCCCCTTTTCAAGGGGGACTTCTAATGCCCCCCTTTTTTAAGGGGGGGGTTGGGGAGGATCAACCTTCGCCTTCAGCCGTCCACTGACTGATGCGGAAGATGACAAATTCAGCCGGTCGCACGGGAGCAATACCGACTTCTACATACAATCGACCGAGCATCATACTTTGGGGCGTATTGATATCGGCATCGCACTTAACATAGAATGCTTGAGCGGCAGATCCTCCCATGAGAGCGCCCGATCGCCACAAATCTGTTAAGAAGCTGGTAATCGTGCGTTTAACCCGTTGCCACAGGTCTTCATCATTGGGTTCAAACACTACCCATTGCATTCCATTTTCGATGGATTTCTCGATGTAGCTCATCAAGCGGCGAACGTTGATATAGCGCCATTGGATATTATCTGGCTCAACCAGAGTTCTCGCTCCCCAAACCCGAATGCCTCGGTTGGGGAAGGGACGGATACAGTTAATTCCGGCCGGATTGAGCAGTTCCTGTTCCCGGAAATTACAATCGTAGGCTAAACCCATCACCCCTCTAGGCACTTCATTGGCGGGTGCTTTATAAACGCCTCGCGTTTCATCGGTGCGAGACCAAACCCCAGCCATATAGCCACTGGGAGGAATTGCGACTGGGCGACCGGAATTTCTGGGATTGGGAACGCGAATCCAGGGATAATAGAGGGCAGCAAACTGGGAACGGCGATTAAATTCTTCTCGCAGCCAACGACTGATTTCTTGGGGTTTTACCCGGTCTGGGGGCGGATCGAGAATCACCATCCGGTTGGGAGCGTTGGGAATATCCCCATCGGCCGCTCCTTCACAGAGACTGACCATGACATCCATAATGCCGTGGAGTTGGTCGATGTTGATCAGCCCCGCTTCGTAGACTTTCATTAGATCGGGGCAAGCCATGATCGTTACTTCGTCAATCTCGAAGAGTCCGCGAACCCCGGTGCGGTCATCTCGTACCCCTTCAATGTGTTGGGAGAAGCGATCGGGGGGAGGCATCACCAGGGGAGGACTGATTTCATATACTCCATTACTGGGTCGTCGGGCTAGGGGAGAGCCACTTATGGATAGGTCTACGGCCGCAATATATTCCGATTCTTCTAAGGCCGTCACCACATAATTGGCCACAGAAGTCTCGATTTGGGGATTCATGGTCAAGTTTTCAAACCGTTCGAGTTCTTCATCTCCTTGGGCGACGACTACGGTGAAAAATTCCCCGGTATTGGCGGTGATGGTTGTGCTAGAAGCTTCTGACTCTTCCGGTGGCGGTTTGGGTTCTCCGTCCATAATTTGCACCCGAACGGAGCGATCCATGGGTACGAGGGCGGCATTGATGGAGCCACTATCGCCAGTGGTCGTTAGGTCAGAACCGGCACGGATGGAAAACTTCAGGGAGGGTCTGTTTCCCCGGTTCATAATGCTGGTTCCGGTTTCGGTGGCTTCGGGTTCTGGGGAACCAGGTAAGCGCGTGCCGATGCTGACGATCCAGCAACGGCCGCCGCCATTGAGGAACCATCCGTAGACACTTAAGGGGAGATAAGCGCCAAAGTCGGTAAACCCATCGGAGTTGGGTCGGCCAAAATATTGCAGATATTGATCCCAAGTGGTAACCAACATCGGTTTAAAGGGTTCTGCGCCCCCTCGGATGTCTTCGGTAAAACCGACAAAGCCACCTACAGCAGTCGGAACCCCTTCAATGGGACGACTGCCGCGATTGACTTCTTCGATATAAACACCGGGAGCGTAATAATCAAGTCTCGCCATAATGGATTCCTTCCGAATACCAAGTTACTGTGGAGATTTCCGGTTAAGAGATGACTGTATCCAAAAACGGAGATCAAAATCAGAAAATAGGGAGTTTTTCCTAAATTACTCTTGACCACGATAAGTGCAACGATACAATAACGGAATTCTAAATGGCTAGTTCTTTAAGAGATTTTTTTGAAGGTTTACTTTTTTTTACTTTTCTTAACGATTGATAATAATTAAGCAAAAAATATCCATAAAAAATGACAAAAATTAATCCATAGATGAATGGCCGATCCTAGGCTAAGATAGCGGCTAAGACCCGATGAGCTATTCTGGGGCAGGATCAGGGCTGGCAATAGAACTGAAGCGAGTGAGTGAATTTAATGGCTAATTATTTAGCGATCGCCACGGCCACAGCGACCATGCAGCGCATTATTCAACAAGCGATACAAACGGATGTGGATGGTTCTAGGGTAACTACGGTGCGCCCGGATGGTGCGGGGGGCGGTATCCCAGAGACTGGGGTTAATCTCTATTTATACCACATCAAACGCAATCCGGCTCTAACAAATCAAGATACTCCCAACTTTCAAAGACGGGGGGATATGGTTAAGCGCAGGCAAGCCGCCCTAGATTTATTTTACGTGATTTCTTGTTATGGGAATGATGCAGAATTAGAACCGCAACGACTTTTAGGGTGTGTGGCTCGTGCCCTAGAAGACCAATTGGTTTTTACACCGCAAATGATTCAGGAAACGATTAACGATCCGACGTTTGACTACTTAGAAGGGTCGGATTTAGCTGACCAAATTGAACAAATTCGGGCGGAATTCATCTCTGTTTCTACGGATGAACTCTCGAAAATTTGGTCGGTCTTTTTCCAGACTCCCCATGCTTTATCGGTGGTCTATAAAATTAGTGTGATTCTGATTGAAAGCGATGTATCGGCTAAATCTGCACTACCAGTGCGCGATCGCCGCATGATCGGCGGCCCCTTCCCCAAACAACCCATGGTCGATCAAGTCGTCAATACCACGGGCAAATATATGCCGATTTTAGCCAACAGCACCCTCCGTATTCGCGGCCGCTTCCTCTCCCATTCCGTCACCCAAGTGCGGATCAATCAAGCGGAAGTGACTCCGCAAATTATCAACGACACCGAATTAAACCTTCCCCTGCGTCTGGTTCCCAATAGCCATTTGCGGGCCGGAGTTCAGTCCCTGCAAGTGATTCATCCCCAACTTCCCTCCCTTCCGTCTCAAAATGGTCGCTCTCGTCCCCGTCGCAGTGCCACGACTGAACCCATTCAAAAAGTGGAATCTAATGTTTTTCCCTTTGTGATCCGGCCGAGTTTTCTGGGTTATGAACTGGTAGACATAGAAGGAACGGAAGAAGACCGACGCTTGGGTAAAGTGATTATTCGCACTAACCTCACCATTGGGCCGGGTCAGCGAGTAGTGCTGATGCTGAATGAATATTCTAGCGAAAGTGCGATCGCCTATCTCTTCAACAGTACCCCCATTCGCGACAATACCCGCACCCCAATCATTCCCATCAGCAACGTGCAACCGGGAGACTATTTTGTTCGCATTCAAGTTGACGGTGCAGAGAGCTTACTGGATGTAGATCTCGATCCCAATAGTCCCACCTATGAACAATATATCGGCCCCATTCTCAGCTTGGAATGATTTCATGCAGCGCTTTCTTCTCTGGGGGATGGGGGGAGTGGGGAGGGCGGGTTTCCGCAAGCGGACATGAATACAAAAATAGTTGTCAGTCTACAAGATTTGGGTATAACCCGCCCCTACAGAGATAGGTAGCGTAAATAAATAGATTTGATATTAGATTCATGAACGCTTACAAAGTCACTGCTATCCTGAAAGAAGACGGAACCTTACTACTCGAAGGATTACCGTTTCAGGCTGGAGACGCAGTAGAAGTGATTATTTTAGAACAGTCTAAAGAACATCCCCTTCAGGGTACAGTTTTACGCTATGACGATCCTTTTGAACCGGCTGTAGTCGATCAAGATTGGGATGTGTTGAAATGATTGTTTTAGATACTCAAATCTGGATCTGGTGGGTTTATATGGCGTTTTTAGATGAGTTTGAAGCGTGTGCCCCTCATCCCCCAACCCCTTCTCCCGCAGGAGAAGGGGAGCATAAGTCCCTCTCCCGTGGGAGAGGGATTTTCCTTCGGACATGAAAGGGAGAGGGCAAAAGCCTTATGTCCAAATTATTAACTAAATTTTTATTAAGCCATGACTGATTTATTCAACACCACCTGGCAAAACGCAAATCAACAGGCTTTAATCCAAGCGTTGGCACAACTGCAAACCAGGATTTCGGACTTCGTCCGACATGAAAATGACAAAATAAGTCGGGAATCGGTTACTGAGGAGATGGTTACCGATCAAGGGGAATCCATTCCCGATTTAGAAGAGTCTGAATTTGCTCTGGATCGACTGTGCAGTACGTTTAATCTTTCGAGTTTTGAGAGAGATATTTTACTCTTGTGTGCGGGAGCAGAATTAGATGAACAGTTTTTAGATTGGTTGAGCCATCTACAAGGAACAGGGCAGAAATCTTACCCTACATTTGGGTTAGCGTTGAAACTTTTAGATCGCCCCCATTGGAGCGCTTTAACTCCGGAATCTCCCTTACGGTATTGGCGCTTAATTGAATTGGGAGCGGGGCCGTCGTTTACCCTCAGTCCCCTAAGAATTGATGAGAGTATTCTGCATTATTTGGCGGGGGTAAAGACTCAACCGTTGCAACTCGAAGCGTTGATCCGACCCGTGGATGTTTCGGTATCCTTAATGGAACATGACCATGAGTTGATCCAAGTCTTGGTAGATACCTGGGTGGGTGCAGCGAATGGCCAGGAGTTTCCCTTGGTACAATTATGTGGGGAAGATAGTCAGAGTAAACAGGCGATCGCCGCTACCGCATTCTCTAGTCTTAATTTAACCCTCCATCATCTCGATCCCGCTCAACTTCCCTCTAGTCCCCATGATGTCCATCAACTGCTGAGATTATGGCATCGGGAAGCCTTTCTGAAAGGGTATGCGCTGTTGATTAACTGCGATCGCCTTGCTACTCCCCTGAACCAAAACCTCGCCCTAGTTAAGCTCATTCAAGAGATTAGCACGCCGGTGATTCTCACCAGTGGCGATCGGCTCTCCATCCCCAACCGCTCCATCATCAACCTCGAAGTCCACAAACCCACCCTCAGCCAACAATCCCAATATTGGCAAACTCACCTCGACGCTTGGGGTATCGAACTTAACGGCCAAGTGCAAACCCTAATCTCTCAATTCAACCTCACCAGCACCCAAATTCAAACCATCTGCGCCCATACCCTCAGTAAAAACCGCAATAAAACTCCAGAAATCATTACCCGTGAACTCTGGAGCGCCTGTCGCCACCAAGCCCGCCCCCGCATGGACGACCTCGCCCAACGCATCGAAGTCCAAGCCACCTGGGAAGATCTGGTACTTCCAGATACGCAAACGCAAACCCTAAAAACCATGGCCGCCCACCTGCGCCAACGGGCAAAAGTCTATGAAAATTGGGGCTTTCGGCGCAAAAGTGGACGCGGTTTAGGCATCAGTGCCCTATTTTCTGGCCCCAGTGGAACCGGGAAAACCACAGCAGCCGAAGTGCTTGCCAATACCCTAAAATTAGACTTATATAAAATTGACCTCAGTTCCGTGGTTAGTAAATACATTGGCGAAACCGAAAAAAACCTGCGCCGCGTGTTTGATGCGGCAGAAAGTGGGGGAACCATACTATTATTTGATGAAGCTGATGCTCTGTTTGGAAAACGTTCAGAAGTCAAAGATTCCCACGATCGCCACGCGAACATCGAAGTCAGCTATCTGTTGCAACGGATGGAAGCCTATCAAGGTCTCGCTATTCTCACCACCAACCTCAAAGGAGCCTTAGATAATGCCTTCATGCGACGCATCCGGTTTATTGTCCCCTTTAACTTTCCCGATATTAAACAACGGGCAGAAATTTGGCGCAGAATCTTCCCCCCAGAAACGCCGACTCAAGATCTCGATATGAACAAATTAGGAAAACTGAGTATTTCTGGGGGAAATATTCGTAATATTGCCCTGAATGCTGCATTTTTAGCCGCAGAAGAGGACGAACCGGTGCAGATGAAACATATCTTGCAAGCAGCGAAAAGTGAGTATGTCAAACTGGAAAAACCTCTGCTCGATAGCGAAGTCAAAGGATGGATCGCTTAATCTGGGACAATGGAACCTGATTGCCCTTCTGGTTGTACCATGCCTGCGTTAAGCCAGATGGCAAATACTATACAGCGCAAAGCGCTGTAAATAAGTCGGTTGAGGTCTTAATTAGTCTGAGTTGGCAATCTCTTCGGTAACTTGGGTAATGGTCTCGAAGTCAAAGTTGTTGACCAGATGAGTTAAGGTATGGCTGAGGGGGCGATCGCGCTCTTGAATTTCGGCAATCAGATCCAGCAGCAAATCGCTATCTGCTTCAATGGCTGCCTTCTGGAGGCGATCGAGCCAGGTTTGAGGGAGGGGTTTTAGGCGATCGGGGGTAAGGGCGATCGTCTCCTGCACATCTCCCTGGGCGATCGCTTTTTCCTCTTCATAAACATAGGCAATATCCAGATATTGAGCCATCTTTTCCAGCAATTCCACCTCATCAAACGGTTTACTTAAATAATCATCACAACCACTCGCCAACATCTTTTCCTTATCCTCAGCAAAAGCATTTGCACTTAAAGCAATAATCACCGTTTCTTTTCCCCCTGGAGACGACCTAATCCTTCGAGTCGCCTCATATCCATCCATCACCGGCATTGCCATATCCATCCAAACCAAATCAGGATGCCAAGTTTGCCACATTTCTATCGCTTCAAGTCCATTCAGCGCTTCCTGAACTTCAAACCCAACTTGTTTTAACAAATTCACCAGCAATATCCGATTCGCCCAATGATCCTCTACCACCAAAACCTTATACGTTGGATCATCTTTAGTCAGACCCATAATCTGACGATGGTGACTCAGGGAATTTTGAGTTGTCCAATCCGCCACTTTGACCGGAATAAAAAACTCAAACACTGTCCCTTTACCCAAAGTGCTACTGACCCAAATCTCACCCCCCATTAACTTGATAAATTCACGAGCGATCGGTAAGCCTAATCCTGTTCCCTGGTTGAGTTTCAGCCCTTGATTAGTTTGAAAGAAAACATCAAATAAATTATCCATCTCTTCCGGCGAGATCCCAATCCCCGTATCTTGAATCTTAAACATAAGACACTGATGGTTTTCTTCACCCTTTGGAGTCTCTTCTTCATACTGACCCACTTCAACTTTAATCCATCCCTTTTCTGTAAACTTAATTGCATTATCGACTAAGTTAATCAATATTTGCCTTAATTTACTTTCATCTGCTATAATCACTTCAGCACCATCATCTAGGATTTCAAAAAGTAAATTGACCGATTTGCATTCAACCTTAAGGGATAACATCTTTTCAAGGCTTTCCATCATCGTCCATAAATTGAAAGTAGATTCATTGAGATGAGACTTACCCGCTTCGATTTTAGATAGCTCTAAAACATTATTGATTAACTGTAATAAATGTTCTCCACTATGAATAATAATATCCAAATATTGATCTTTATTCTTATGCTCACCCTGTTCCTTTCTTAACACCTGGGAAAAACCCAAGATCGCATTTAAGGGGGTTCTTAGTTCATGACTCATGCGTGCTAAAAAATCACTTTTTGCTTGACTTGCTCGATCCGCTTTTTCTTTCGCAATTTGCAATTCAAGAGTTCTATATTTAATTCTAGATTCCAATTCTTGAGTCAATTTTTTCAAATCACATTCTACTTTTTCCCTTTCTTTAATTTCTTCCTGGAGCTGCTTGTTTTTCTTTTCTAAATCAAGATTTAAAGTTCTCAGAGTTAAATGGACTTTAATACGAGCTAACACCTCTTCTTGACGAAAAGGTTTCGTAATATAATCCACTGCACCAACATCAAAACCCCGCATTTTATCCTCAATTTCTCCTAATGCAGTCGTAAAAATAATCGGAATATCTTGAGTAGAAGGTGACGACTTGAGACGACGACAGGTTTCAAATCCATCAATACCCGGCATCATCACATCTAAAAGAATCAAGTCAGGTTGTGCATATTCAGCCTGTTCAATTGCACTTTCTCCATCAAGAGCCACTAAAATTTCCCATCCTAAATCTTTGAGAGTATCCGATAAAACTTTTAAGTTCGTCGGATTATCATCTACAATGAGAATAACAATGTCTTGAAAATCATTCTGAAAATCTGCAAAGGAATACATTAGAGGAGTTTTTTCTGTAGAACCACAATAGAAAGATGATGAATATCTCAATCTTAGGTTAAAACTGGATGAGATGACTACAAGAGTTAATCCTTATGATTTTACTGCCCTATTTACAGGGTGGTCAGATGGGTTTGATTTTAGACAATGAATCAGCGATTCGGTTCATCATTCTCTACTCATTTGGGATTTTCGTTAAATAAACTACTTAAAGTAAACTATAAATACTGAATTATTGTAACAATTATAATCTAAAACCAGTGTTAATGTAAAGTTTTGTTGAATTCAATCTAAGAATTTGAATATTGAGAATAAGTATCTCCTGAAGATGGGATTTTCCAGGGAAAGCGTTATAATAAAATCTACCCCGATCCAAACCATGGGTAAAGAGTGACATTAAGGGTTCATCAAGTTTAAAATTATTAACACTTGTCATGATCTATGGTGGAGACCAATCTCAAACCAAAGGAAACCAGTATGAGAGAGATTGAAGAGAATGACCCTTTACAACATCAACCGTTAGTTTCTAAACCAAAAAGCAAAATTTCGGGAGATCAATCTCTGAATCTATCTCAAGATATCCCCCTCAGATTACTGTTAGTGATTCCCTTTATTTTACAAATTGTAGGAGCAGTGGGATTAACGGGTTGGTTATCTTTACGCAATGGTCAACAAGCGGTGCGGGAAGTCACTTTACAGCTTAGGGATGAAGCTAGTGCTAGAATTAAGCAAAATTTAGATGATTATTTAGAAGCACCTCGAATTATTGCTGAAGTCAATACTAATAGCTTAGAATTAGGACAATTAGATCCACAAGATTATTCCCGTTTAACTCGTGCTTTTTGGCGACAGAGAGATTTGTTTGCTCCCATTAAGGTTTCAGCGATTTATTTTGGTACGCAAGAGGGAGAATTTACGGGTTTAGGATTTCAAAACGATCAAACTTGGCAAGTGGGAAGAGCGGGTATAGAAACTGGGTTTCACTTTTATAGTTATGCCACAGATAGTCAAGGGAATCCCACTCAACTTTTACAACAGGGAAATGCCTATGATCCGAGGGTGCGTCCTTGGTACAAAAAAGCGGTAGATACTCAAGAGGCGACTTGGAGTGATGTTTATACAGATTTTAAGGAACCGCGATTAAAAATAACGCTTGCTCAACCGGTTGTTGAGGAGTCTGGAGAATTGTGGGGAGTATTAGGAGTGGATTTTGTTTTATCTCATATTCGTACTTTTTTGCAAGCGATTAAAATTGGTGAGTCAGGAAAAACTTTTATTATGGATCGCTCTGGTTTTCTGGTGGCAACTTCTACGTCAGAATTGCCTTTTGTGATTAAACCAGAGACTGTGGAGCGCTTGCCAGCTATTGAGAGTGAGAATGGAGTGATTCAAAAAACTGCTTTATATTTGTACGATCGGTTTGGTGATTTAGAGAAGATTAGAACAGCGCAAAATTTAGAATTAAAGGTGGATCGGGAGCGATATTTTTTGCAAGTTTTGCCCTTTGAGCAAGGACAGAATTTAGATTGGTTGATTGTGGTGATGGTTCCAGAGTCGGATTTTATGGGACAAATTCATAAAAATACACAACGGACGATCGCTCTGTGTGTGATTTCCTTAGTGGTTGCTACGGGTTTTGGATGGGTGAGTGCAAAGTGGATCACCGATCCGATTATGCAGTTAAGTGCGGGAAGTCGTCGGTTAGCAAGTGCTGCTCTAACACGCTGGAGCCATGGGAGTTTAGCGGAGAATGTGGAGGTTAAAGGGGTGGCTGAGTTAAAAATTTTGGCCCAATCGTTTAATCAAATGGCTAATCAGCTTCAAGCCTCGTTTACGGCTCTAGAAAAAAGTAATGAGGAATTGGAGTTACGGGTGGAAGAGAGAACGGCGGATTTGCGTCGAGAGCAGGAGAAATCGGAGACGCTGTTGTTAAATATTCTGCCGGAGGCGATCGCGAAACAACTGAAGCAGGAAACCCAGGCGATCGCAGAACATTTTGAATCGGTAACTATCTTGTTTTCAGATATTGTGGGTTTCACGTCTTTATCGTCTCGTATGGCTCCGATAAATTTAGTCAATTGGCTTAATGAGCTGTTCTCTAGTTTTGATTATTTAGCCGAGAAACATGGTTTGGAAAAAATAAAAACTATTGGTGATTCTTATATGGTGGTAGGTGGTTTACCGGTTCCCCAAGCGGATCATCAAGCAATTATGGCTGCTATGGCCTTAGAAATGCAAGATTGTATACAACAGTTTTGTTTGAAAAATGGGGAATCTATACAAATTCGCATTGGGATTCATACCGGGCCAGTGGTCGCTGGAGTGATTGGTGTGCGTAAGTTTAGTTATGATTTATGGGGTGATACGGTGAATGTGGCTTCCCGGATGGAGTCTTCGGGGATGCCGGGAAAAATTCAGGTGAGTGAGCAATTTTATCAGTGTCTTCAAGACCGGTTTGAGTTTGAAGAACGGGGGATTATTTCGGTTAAAGGGAAGGGGAAGATGAAAACCTACTGGTTGGCAGGGGTAATGAGTTAGGATTAAAAACCTTATCTCCCTATCTCCCCATCCCCCCATTATGTAAAAATGGTAGATGTGCAAAATTGATGATCCGAATTAGATCGTAGTTAAGATGACTCAAACCACCAACGCCCGTGACCTTTTCCAAAGTGCTTACGAAAATCGTTATACCTGGGATGACCCGTTTCCCGGAATGAGTGCTGAGATTGATGTTGAACAAGGCAATGAAATCTATAGCGGTTCTATTCAGATTAACCGAGATCTGACGATTGAAGTTTCGGGGATTGAGAATGAGACGGTGAAAAAATCGGTGGAAACCCAACTGAAGGATATCATTACCCATCGTAAACGTAGTCCTTTTGAGGATACCCATGGTAAAAATAGTTTTACTCTGGGAGAAAGGGATGATACGGGAGCGGTGGAGATCCAGGTTTCTGGTGCAGCTATGGGTTCAGAATATAAAGTGCGCGATCGCACGATTTGCTATGTCAAACGGGTGGTCGGTCAAATGACCTTTTATATTGATACCCATGAAACCTTGGATACAGGCAAGGGCTATCTACCCACCCGTTATGATGCTGTGTTTCGCAAGACGGAAACGGGGGAGTTAATTCAGCAGGTGCAATTTGAAGACCGCTATCAACTCGTTGGTGATTATTTTATGCTCACCCATCAAACCCTGCATACGGAACGGCCAGAGGAAAAGGTGACGACCCAGTTTACTTATTCCAAGATTAAACTGTTGGAGCCGAGTCTGGTTTAGGGCGATCGCCGAATTTCATTAATCGCGTTAGGATAATTGAAAGCATTTGAAGTCCATTGTGGTGAATAAAACCTATGTCTAGCACTTTAACCCCTCCCCTGGAACTAACCCCGGATAATGTAGAAGCCGTTTTAGATGACCTCCGTCCCTACCTGATGGCTGATGGGGGAAATGTGGAACTGAGCGAAATTGATGGCCCCATTGTGAAATTGCGTTTACAAGGTGCTTGTGGCTCTTGTCCGAGTTCGGCAATGACGCTAAAAATGGGAATTGAACGCCGTTTGCGCGAATTTATTCCGGAAATTGCTGAAGTTGAACAGGTTCTCTAGGGCTGGTAATGGGCCGTGATTGTAGGGGTGGGTCTAAAACTCATCCCTACTGGTGAATTGATTATTGAGCCTAGATGCTTGATAATTATGGTTTTCCTGTTTAGGTTGGTTTATGATGCTCTCTGTTCGTCGCAAGTCGTTTTGGGTATGGATGGCGATCGCCTTTTGTCTCACTTGGCTGATCAGTTGTGGCACTCCCCAACCCAAGGATTCTGCTTCCGGGGAAGTGGAGTTCTGGACGATGCAATTGCAACCTAAGTTTACGGATTATTTTAATACCCTAATTGCTGAGTTTGAGGCTCAAAATCCTGGAGTGACTATTCGTTGGGTGGATGTGCCTTGGGCGGCAATGGAGAGTAAGATTTTAACGGCAGTAGCGGCGCAAACAGCTCCGGATGTGGTCAACTTGAATCCCAATTTTGCCTCGACCTTGGCGGCTCGTCAAGCTTGGTTGCCTTTAGAAGATCGCATGAGTGAGGGCGATCGCAACCTCTATTTACCGGGAATTTGGAAAGCCAATACCCTCAAGGAGATGACATTCGGTTTACCCTGGTATCTGACGACCCGGATCGTCCTCCATAATCAATCGATTTTACAGTCAGCAGCCATTACCGAACCCCCGAAAACCTATGCCGAACTAGCACAAGTTGCCCAACAAGTCAAGGAAAAAACCGGAAAATTTGCCTTTTTTGTTACTTTTGTGCCTGAAGATTCCTCGGAAGTCCTAGAGTCGATGGTACAAATGGGGGTAACGTTAGTCGATGAGCAAGGAAAAGCCGCGTTTAATACCCCTGAAGGAAAAGCCGCCTTTGAATACTGGGTTGATTTATACCAAAAAGGTTGGTTACCCAGGGAAGTGCTAACCCAGGGACATCGGCGAGCGATTGAGCTGTACCAAGCAGGGGAAGTAGCCCTATTATTTTCCGGGCCAGAATTTATGAATGCGATCGCCACCAATGCCCCCACCATCGCCGAAGTGACCCAAAGTTCTCCGCAAATCACCGGAAGCACGGGTAAAATCAACGTCGCCGTCATGAACCTAGTCATCCCCCGTCAAACCGATCAACCCGAAAACGCCCTCAAATTCGCCCTCTTCGTCACCAACCCCGAAAATCAGCTTGCCTTTGCCCAAGCTGCCAATGTCTTACCCTCTACGGTAGAATCCGTACAAGAGTATCAAACCCAACTTAAATCCACCGCCCAATCTACTCCCCTAGAAACTGCCCGCTTGATCGGCTCCCAACAATTGGACTCAGCAGAAGTGTTAATTCCCGCCATGAAAGGACTAACCGAGTTAAAAGCAGCCATTTACGACAATCTACAAGGGGCAATGTTAGGGGAAAAAACAGTGGATCAAGCCCTATCAGACGCAGCCGAAACCTGGAATAGTATGAGTTTTTAGGGCTATGCCATAAGAGTCTCAGGGGATTGCCAGGCTACCCACCCCCAACGATGGTGACAATAATGCCGCTAGGATTACTGATTTATTCTCCGCGCAAAAATAGGTAAATTTGACGATCCTCGTAAGATTGAGAAACAATCACCATGGAAAACGATAAAATCCAATCCTTGTCAGTATCCTCTGCACTCTTAGCGCTTACCGCTACCGTTGGACTGAGTGCGATCGCCGCCCCCGTACAAGCAGGTACAATCCGTCACGATCGCTCCGACTCCCAATATCGCAATCTGGCTAACTTATTTCCCAGCGTCGGCTATCTCAGTGCCCGCAACTCCAGCAGTAGTTGGGGATGTTCGGGAACACTCATTGGCTCCAGATATGTCATGACCGCCGCCCACTGTGTCGAAAATGGCTCATACATGAATCAAGGCACATTCTGGGTAGGCAATAATCGTTATTCTGTCACCGGATTAACCGCTCATAGAGATTGGTTTGCAACCGGTCGCAATTTCGCCTTGGGTAATGACATAGCCCTTCTGGCCTTATCTGAATCCGTCAGGGGAGTTAATGCGGCTTCACTTTATACTGGTTTTGATGAAGATATAAGTTTGGGCACTTATGTTGGTTATGGTCAAAGCGGTAACGGTTTGACGGGAGCTATTTCTAACGGTGGAACCAAGCGAGCTGGACAAAATGTCATTGGCACGGGTAATCGACTAGGATACAGTACCAATCTTTTAGTCTCTGACTTTGACGACCCTGGTACTAGCAGATGGTGGGACTCCTTAAGCCAACCCCTCGATTTAGAATATCAGCTTGCCAAAGGCGATAGCGGTGGGGGTTTATTTATTAATGGTCGAGTTGCAGGCGTTCATTCCTTTATCAGTTCCCGTGATGGTAATACCAATGCCAGCTACAGGGACTACTCTGCTTCTACCCGTGTTTCCACCAAGAAAAACTGGATTTGGGGAGGATTAAACGCTCTCGGCAAATTTTTTGGAGGGTCTACAGTCGCTGAGTCTAATCCTAGTGTACCCGCCCCTGCTGCGGCTCCCCCTGGTGGCTCCTTGATTCCCTCTCTAATGGAGCTTAACCCAGAATATAACTACTTTGATCCGAACCATAGAATCCGTGTTCTTGAGGATACAGGTTTTTACGCCGATCGCGCAGATGTCCCAGAACCGAGCAGTCTTTTCGGGTTGGGCTTAGTCGGTGCATTCCTTGTCAAACTCCGGTTCCGTTCAGCAGGTAAAAAGTAATCTTCTTGCTCGATTAAGAAGTCAGCCATAGAGCTACAGAACATTACTCAGGGTGGAATATCATCTTCCACCTCCTGTTCCTGCTGGCTTCAGATTGACCATAGCCAAAAACCCTTCAACTGGGCCAGGCCAGTTAATTTTTTTTGTCTAATGGTGTTGAGGGTGGGCAGGGTCTACTTGTAGAATTGGAATAATATTGCAGTCTTCTCCTGCCCACCTTGCTGATATAGATTAATTGATTACCCGGACTTAATACTATTCGGCTTTTTGAGTCACTTCTGCTGCTTAACTGATCCCCGTAGTAAAAACACAGTTAACCGGATAGGCTACCCACCGCCGACGATGGTGACGATTTCCAGGCGATCGCCCTCTTTCATCTCAGTTGTATCCCAAAACTGGCGATGGAGGATTTCCCCGTTATACTCCACCGCCACCAAGCGCGGATTTAAGTCTATGGATTCCAAGAACTGGGGCAAACTCATGCCGATGGCACAAGTTCGGGATTCCCCATTCACCTGTAAGGTGACTTCTGTCATGCTCAACCCCTCCCGACTTGAGTATTTTGAATCGCTTTCATGGTTTCCATCCGCACCAATTGGGAGAGGAAATATTGAGTCACTAAGGTGGGTTGTTCGGCTTCCATAATCGCTCGCACTACGGCAATACGATTAGCGCCTGACTCTAGCACCTCATTAAAATTATTCACATCGATACCACCGATCGCAAACCAGGGAATGGGACAATGTTGGGCCGCATAGCGCACATACTCATGGCCAGCCGCCGCCTTATTGGGTTTCGTCGGCGTAGCAAACACCGGCCCAACGCCCACATAATCAGCACCTTCGGCGATCGCCCGTTTCATCTCTTCCGGGTTCGTCGTCGAGCGGCCGATGATTTTCTGGGGGCCCAATAGTTCCCGCGCCACAGCAATAGGCAGATCCTGTTGTCCCAGATGGACTCCATCCGCATCCACTGCCAACGCCAAATCTACCCGGTCATTAATCAAGAATAAAGCACCATAGCGATCGCACAATTGGCGCAAACTCTGAGCCAAAGCAAAACGCTCCCCATCCTCAGTATTCTTATCCCGATATTGAATCAGCTTCAGCCCCCCTTGCAGAGCCGCCTCCACCACCTCCAACAACTCCGGCATCGGAGAAGTCACCAAATATAACTGAGCCTCCAAAAGCTGCTGATGGCGACCATAGGCCATGAGCTGGCTCTCCAGGGTATACACCCGATAGCGCATTTGCTTACACACCCGTCCCATCTGCCGGTCTTCCAGTTTCCCATACTCCTCCAGAACCCGCAGCGCCTCCTCAACCCGGCACAAATTCGCCTGGAGCAACTGATGAATCGTTCCCCGATACTCTTCCCGCTCATGGGTTAACTGGGTTCCCGGATCGTCCGGCGTATTCCGCGCTGCCCGAATTTCCGCCGTATGCCATTGGGCCAATTCCTGGCGCAACCGCTTACACTCCTCCGTCAGATCCGGATTATTCAACCCAAACCGACACCACTCCTCAATAATCCGCAGTCCTTCTCTGGCGCGGTCTAGATTAGCATCCAAAATGCGATAAATTACAGATTTTCCCATAACGTGACCGTTGTATAGCTCCGCCATTACCCCGTTTTGATGATTGACCATTAGGATATCCTGCCATATAGTGCTTTCCACTGGTAATAGGTGAGCTGTCAACTCTCAATCTTAATGGCATCTCCCAAGGAGCGATCGCCCCGTCATGCAGAGCATTCTTGATCACAGAGTAGCAAAGAGTACCTAGACTAAGAAACCGTAGCCTAATTATGGTATGCTCAAAAACTGGAGACTTTCCCATCCTGTGTAAAACGTCCTGTAATTCCTATGACCCTGGCAGAAGAGAAAAACCTAGTAGACGATAAGACCATCGTCAAAGACTACTTTAACCAAACCGGTTTTGACCGATGGCGGAAAATTTACGGTACAGAAGAGGTTAACCGCGTCCAACTTGATATCCGTAAAGGCCATCAACAAACCGTTGATACAGTTCTAGACTGGTTAAAAGCAGATAATAACCTCAAGGAACTGTCCATCTGTGATGCTGGGTGTGGAGTCGGCAGCCTCAGTATTCCCCTAGCTCAAGCGGGTGCTAAAGTATTTGCCAGTGATATCTCGGAAAAAATGGTGGGAGAAGCACAAACTCGCGCTCAAAACGTTTTAGGCAATTTGGATAATATTCAATTTACTGCCCAAGATTTAGAGAAACTCGAAGGTGAATATCATAGTGTAATTTGCCTGGATGTGCTAATTCATTATCCCCAAGAAAAAGCCGATGAAATGATTGGTCATCTCTGCTCTTTAGCCCAATCACGGGTCATCCTCAGTTTCGCCCCGAAAACCTGTGCTTTGGCGATTTTGAAGAAAATTGGCAGCTTTTTCCCCGGCCCTTCTAAGACAACTCGTGCTTACATGCACAAGGAGAAAGATGTGATTGCCAGTTTAGAGAAATATGGCTTTAAGGTTGAGCGCAATGCCATGACGAAAACCCGCTTTTATTTCTCTCGTATTTTAGAAGCAACTCGTTCTTAGAGTGGTTTTATCCCCCAAAATTTCCCTTTCTAAGGTAGATTTTGGGGATGAATTCTATGGTTTAAACTGTAGACATTGTGATGGGTTGGGGTTGAAAGTCCAGAATAGGGGAGCCAAACTTTTCCCAAAAACGACCTTAAGAAGACTAGCGGCAGGAAAATCACCTAATTGTGGATCAACAGGCCCTAAAACAGCATTTTCATCCATAACAATTTCAAATGAGATAATCAACCTTAACCCCAAATTCCCCATTCCCCCGCTCAAACATGCCCCAACTCCTCGTGCAACAAACCCAAATGGGACAAAGCCAAGCCTACCTCGCCTCCGTCACCCTCGAATGGCTTGCCAACCATGTCCGGTTTGCCCACCAACTGCCCCTCTTTCAAGACAAATTCGACCCCCAAACCCACAACCCCATCCGGGATGCCGAAACCATTGAACAATTGCAACAGCGGCCCCTCGACTGGTCGCGCCAAGCCCCCCTCGCCCAATATCTGGCCGTGCGTCCCAACCACAAATTCCCCCCCATCCTGGCCGTCATCAGTCCTCCCTGGGTCGATGAACCCCATGCTCCTGAATGGGACAGCCAAGACCGGGCTACTGAGTCTGCCGCCCAATTCACCCCCCTAGATCTCCACCCCACCCTGGGCCAGCTCAACCTCGATCGCAGCGTCTCCCTTTTTGCCCTCGACGGCCAACATCGGCTCATGGGCATCCAAGGACTCATGGAACTGATCCGCACCGGTTCCCTGCCCAAATACAAGAAAAACAAAAAGCCCACCGGCTCCAGCATCACGGCTGAAGACCTCTATCAGCACTACCCCATCGCCCCCAGTCAACTGCAAAACCTAGCCCAAGAAACCATCGGCCTAGAGATCCTGCCCGCCGTCCTCCCTGGGGAAACCCGCGACCAAGCCAGGGGGCGCATCCGCTCGATTTTCGTCCATGTCAACCTGATGGCCGTGCGCCTGAGTGCTGGTCAACTGGCGCTCCTGAATGAAGATGACGGCTTCTCCATTGTCGCCCGTCGTATCGCTGTTCACCATCGCCTACTGAAAGCAGAGAGCGATCGCCACCCCAGAGTCAACTTCGACAGCGCCACCGTCTCCGCCAAATCCACTGTTCTCACCACCCTCCCCGCCCTCAAAGACATGGCCCAAGCCTATCTCCAGCATCCCTATCCCCACTGGAAACCCACCGACAAAGGACTGATCCCCCTGCGTCCCGAAGATGAAGAACTCGATGAGGCGATCGCCACCCTCTCCAGCCTCTTCGACCACCTGGCCACCCTTCCCAGCTACCAAGCCCTCGAAACCGGAGCCTTATCTACCGACCTGCGCCGCTTCAGCTTTGAGAGCATGGATGGCAAGGGTCACATGCTCTTCCGTCCCGTCGGTCAAATTGCCCTCGTTCGGGCGATCGGTATCCTCGTTTACCAACACCACCTCAGCTTAACCCGCATCTTCACCCAACTGTACACCTACGACACCCAAGGCGGCTTCAGTCACATCGATCACCCCGAATCCCTCTGGTACGGCATCCTCTTCAACCCCACCAAAAAGCGCATCCAAGTCTCCGGCCGAGATCTCGCCACCCGTCTGATCATCCACCTCATCAACGACACCCCCGATCCCCTAGAAAGGGCCCAACTCCGCCAAGACCTCGCCAACGCCCGCACCTTCCAAGACAAAGCCCTCAACTTCGACGGTAAACTCGTCCACCCCCGGCAACTCACCCTCCCAAGTCAACTCAAAATCAAAAATTAACTCTTCACCCTCTCCGTGTCCCTCCGTGGTATATCCGCTTCAAATGTGTCAAAATAAATTCACACTGCAAAAATAACAACAGGACAGAAAACCTAGGGGCCGGCGATCGCAATTCTTGCTAGTATTTAACTACACTATTTTTTCATGATTATGGAAAACTATACTAGAGATATCACCACCTTACAATCTCAGGCAACCCTTTGGTGGCCTGACACTCTAAAAAAACAAAATACAGCCATCAGTATTTTACCCAGATTACTAGAAACACAGGATGATTTTATTGCCCTGTTACAACTTAATAAAAGTAGTCCTACACAAATTTTTAATTTAATTAAAGCAGCCAATTTTCCTGCCAATTTATTTCTTAAGCATTTATGTATTCTTTCTGACTATGGTGGAGAACCTATGCAACGTCTAGGAAAAAGCTTTACCCATATTTTTACCAAAACTGATTACACAGGAAAGCGAGTTATGGATTATATGTGGCGAGGCAACAGTTATCAGTATCTTTTTGAGTCAATGCCTGTTAAAAATTTGAGTAATGCAAAACTTCATATTGATGGTCGTGGATTACAAAAAAATAAACCTTTAGATGGACTTAAACGTGATATGGTTATGGTATTGCTACATGCCAGCACTTCTAATGTATCAGATCGAGCGGGTTTAGATAATTGTCTGATTGGTTCTTTACTTGGGGATGAAGTTGCATTACAGAATTACATCCGACAAAGATATATCGTTGTTAGCCGTATTACAGGTGGCTCAAATGCAAATTCTATGGGACAATTAGCCCAGAATTATGTTGTTGAATATTTAAAGCAAAAACTGGGAAATCAATTAGATATTATCAGTAATAGTTCAATTGAAATAGAAACTCAACATCACAAGCAAACCATACCTTTTGATATAGTAGTCAGTAATCCAAACAAAAAAGTTGGTATTGAAGTCAGTTTTCAAGTGACTACAAATAGCACTATAGAGCGTAAAGCTGGTCAGGCGGCAACCCGAAAAATGATGATCGATGAAGTTGGCTATAAAATCGCCTATATTATTGATGGAGCAGGAAATTTTCAGCGCTCTGCCGCTATTTCTAGCTTGTGTCAGAATAGTGATTGTACAGTGGCTTATTCCGATCAAGAATTTGATGTTTTGGTTGATTTTTTGCGTGAGACTTTACTATGATCCGTTTTATTGATATTTTTGCTGGTATTGGGGGAATGAGACTGGGTTTTGAGAAAGCCTGTAACGATTTTGGCGTAGACTGTGAATGTGTCCTGAGTTCGGAAATAGATAAAAAGGCAATTGAAACTTATAAACTCAATTTTGGACAGGAACCCTATGGAGATATTCAGAAAATTGATCTTGTCCCTAACTTTGATTTTCTGCTGGCAGGTTTTCCCTGTCAACCCTTTTCGTATGCTGGTAAGCAAAAAGGGTTTGGTGATACTAGGGGAACCCTATTTTTTGAAATCGAAAGACTACTGAAGTCTTATCAACCTAAAGGGTTTCTTTTAGAAAATGTTAGAGGTCTGACCAGTCACGATAAAGGTAGAACATTTAAGACTATTATTCATCGTCTAGAAAAATTAGGCTATGGAGTCAGTTATTTATTGTTAAATAGTAGCAATTTTGGCGTACCTCAAAATCGTATTCGTATTTATATTATAGGGGAATTAGGAACAAAACCCATTCTCACACTGAAGTCTGATCGAGGTGCTACCGACTCCCATTCTTTTAAAAAAGAGTATTATCAAACCAGTCTTTTTAATCAAGGTAAATATCTAGTTAAAGTTAAATATATTTTGCAAAAAAAAGTATCAGAAAATTATTTTTTGTCGCCACAATTTGAACATCAGCTATATAATGCTGTTCAGGGTCAATGGGAAAAACTCCATGGAGTTCGTTTAATTGATTTTCGCGGCGGAAATTCTCTACATTCCTGGGATTTAGGGATTAAAGGTGAGTGTAGCGAAGATGAAAAAGATTTTATGAATGCCTTGATAGCCCATAGAAGGCATAAAAAATTTGGAGTTCACCAAGATGGAAAAAGTTTAACTTTAGAGCAAATCAGGACTTTTTTCCATCGAGATAACATGGATAAGATTATCGACTCGCTTATTCAAAAGAAATATTTAAAAGAAGTTGAAGGTAAGTATAATCCCGTGAGTGGGAATATGTCCTTTGAGGTGTTTAAATTTCTCGATCCAGAGAGTATTTCTATCACTCTGACTTCATCTGATGCTCATAAGTTAGGTATAGTCCACAATAGGAGACCGAGACGAATAACGCCTCGTGAATGTGCGAATTTACAAGGTTTCCCAGAGAGTTACAGGATTCATCCAGATGATAGTGCAGCTTATAAGCAGTTGGGTAATACCGTAAGTGTGCCAGTTATTCAAGCTATTGTAGCCGATTGGATCGAGAATAATTACTTACACAAAAGCAACGTTGCCCATCAAAGTTAATCCTGAACCAATGATTGTATGTTGACCACTTTTCTGTGTAAACACCCGCTTAGAGCGCATCCAGGAGCGCCCGACGCATCACCCCGACGGGAACTGGTTCATCGAGCCAGATCTGGAGGGCGGCAGCTCCTTGCTGAACGAGCATTTCTGTGCCATCAATAGTGAAGAGATCGAGCGATCGCCCCAATTTCAACAACTGAGTCGGACGGGGATTATAAATCAAGTCGTATACTATCGCTCCCTTGGGCAACTGAGCCAATAGTTCCTGCTCTACCGGAGTAGCATTAACATGGGGAGACATACCTATGGGTGTGGTATTCACCAACAAGGTGGTCTCAGAGAGCAGCTCCGGTAACTCATGCCATAAATGGACAATTACAGGATCTGACCAACTCTGTTGAAAGGCTTGCAAGCGCTCCAGATTCCTTCCCACCACATGCACTTGCTTAACCCCTAACTCGAAACAACCCGCCACTACTGCTCGCGCCGATCCCCCATTGCCTAAAATCACCACTTGTGATTCTGACCACTTCTGGCGCTCTTCTTTCAAGGGGGCAATAAATCCCAGCACATCTGTATTGGTTCCTTCCCATCCTCGCTCCGTGCGCCAAACCGTATTCACAGCACCCATGGCTTGGGCTAGTGGAGAAATCTGGGATAGATAGGGCATGATGGCCTGTTTGTGGGGAATGGTAACATTAAACCCAACCACGCCAACGGCTTGAAATCCCTCTAGAACAATGCCCAGTTGCTCTTGTTTGACGGGAAAGGGGACATAGACGTAATCAGCCCCTAGATGGGAAAGGGCGGCATTTTGCATAATAGGCGATCGCGAATGCTTAATCGGATCGCCAATAATGCCTAGTAACCGGGTGGTTCCTTGAATCTCATGCATGGGTTTAATCTCTCGCCAAAAGAAGGCCTTGTACAATCAGGGTATCATTGAGATTGATTGCATAGCTAAATCCGTTCAGATCAGGTTGTACGATATGATCGCCCATGAGAGCCACTCCCTGACTCCTTCTGCCAAATACTCTACTGGCCTCGATTTGGCCAGGGGAATGAAAGCCAAAACCCGGAATTATCGCACCCTGATTTCCACTGTGTTTTTCTGGACTTCTGCCCATCCTCTGCTGACGATTAAGGTCTGCCAGGTGATTGCAGATGCCGAAGATGCGCCTATGATTGGTCGCGAAGAAGAATGGATTTCTAACTTAGTGCAAAGGGAATTAATTCAGAATTGGGAAAATCATGAAGAATTAAAGCATTTACGCAGTATTCGCGATCGCCTCTTACAGCCGCAACTGGTAACCTTGAATCTGCTTAAATTGTATAAAAAAGTATTGGTAGAACAGACAATACTGGCTAACGAAAGTCCGGAACAGCGAGAGTTACGGACAATGGGGTTAGTGATGCGGGAAGAAGGAAAGTTATTAATCCATAACCGTATTTATGCGGGTATTTTCAATACTCAATGGGTGGAGCAGGCGATCGAAACCATCGAAACGGAGCTAGAAGTTGATGAAACGGAATTCCTGAAAACCTTTACCCAACTAGAGCGCAAATTACTCGTTTCTCAAGTCGATTTCCTCTCTGAAGGTCAAACCCCGGAAGAAGGTCATCAATCCGCCCAAGCGCTTTATGAAGTGCTGCGAGATGTGACTTCTACGGTAGGGCAGTTGCTCCGAGCCGAGCGAACCACCATCTTTTTGCTCAATGACGAGAAAACCGAGTTATGGTCTTTAGTGGCTCAAAATGAACAGGGTGAATTTTTGGATATTCATGTGCGAGTGGGTGAGGGAATTGCGGGAGGAGTAGCCCAATTGAAGCGGGTGATTAATATTCCTAATAATGTTTATGATGACCCCCGATGTAAGTTGGTGAAGGAATACGATCAAAAGTATAATTATCGCACTCGAAATATTTTAGCTTTTCCCATTTTAGATGAGCAAAAGAATGTGGTAGCCGTTATTCAATTGCTCAATAAAATTCAGCCCAAAATCGGCAATACTCAATCAAGCCAAGTGCAAGGATTTACCCGCAAAGATTTAGAGCGCTTGGTCAAATGCGTGCTTCCCATTCGGCAAATTTTACAAGCTTGTCAATCCTCCTATAAAGCGACTAAAAAGTTACGCGCAACTGCGGCACTTACGGAAGCGACGCGATCGCTCGATCAGATTAACCTCGATACTCAAACCGTCTTACATCGGGTGATGAATACGGCGAAAAAACTGATGAATGCTGACCGCTCTACCCTGTGGTTATACGATCCTCAAGCTGGGGATTTATGGACAGAATTACCCGGAAAAGGTAAAGTTCGGTGTCCAATTGGGGTGGGATTTGTCGGTGAAGTTGCCCAAACCAAACACACCCTCAATATTCCCTTTGACCTCTACAACGATCCCAATGCGGAAAATGCTAAACGCACCGATGCCCAAACCCGCTATCGGACTTGTAGTTTGCTCTGTATGCCCATCGAAAGTCCGGAAGGGGAATTACTCGGTGTGACTCAATTGGTCAACAAACGTAAACCGGGTAATCATCCTGAATATAATAAAGACGATTGGCCGGCAGTTCCCGATTATTTGAAAGCGAGTTTTGACCGCAACGATCAACAAACCATGCAGTTATTTAATGAACGGGTAGCCGTACTGCTTCAGTTCATTAGAAGCCATGAAACCTTGAAAAAACAAGCCCAAATTAATCCCATTGAGGTGACCCAACAAAGCTTGATTCTGCTCAGTCAAATGGAGCTGGATCGCACTTCTAATCAGCAGGCTGCTTATCATTCTTTAGTGCATTTTCTCCAACCGTTACATCGTTCTATTGAACAGGCGATCGGGGTGGCTAAAGCAACTCTATTTATTTTGGATTCTAGCCGCCATCAACTCTGGTCTGTGGTTTTAGATGCCGAGAAAAACCCTAAGTTTATTACGGTTTCTACAGAGCAAGGGTTAGCGAAGACTATTGTCAGTACCCAAGACTTTAAGGGAACGAATAAATTAGGGAATTTAGCCGATCCGCTTGTGGTTCAAGGGGCAGGGAAACTGGCTAATTATAGTCAGTTATTTCTCTTTCCTCTCATCAGCGATCAAAAGGAATTAGTGGGAGTGGTACGCTTATTTAATAAACAAACTGACGGCCGTCTCGATCCCAAAGGATTTAACCGTAGTGATGCCGATCGCCTTCGGGAGTATACCCAGTTAATTACGCCTATTCTCCAAGGCTTCCAATCCTTCTATACTGAGATTCCGACTCTGAAAAAATCAGGTCTCATGGTCGATCCGTTAACTCATGCTCTGAATCTAATTAAAAGCAGTAGCAGTTCTGAAGAAGAAATCATTCGTAATGTGATGCAAGCGGCTAAAACTTTAACGGATGCTGACCGTTCTACCCTTTGGTTAATCGATCGAGCGAATAAACAGTTATGGACGAAATTGCCTCAAAGTGATGGCTCTTTAATTGATATTCGTATTCCGATGGGAGAGGGATTTGCTGGTCGTGTTGCTCTGACGGGACAACCGTTGAATATTCCTTTTGATTTGTATGATTATCCGGGATCGGAAATTGCCCAACAAACGGATAAAAAGACGGGTTATAGAACCTCTAGTTTACTCTGTATGCCGGTGTTATCCAAAGATGGGCAACCCTGGGGAGTTACCCAGTTAGTGAATAAGCGTAAATCAGGACAGTTTGCTGCCTACGATCCCAGCACTTGGCCCCAAGCTCCAGAACAATTTAAGACGAGTTTTAGTGTTAAGGATCAAGAGGATATGGAGGTTCTAAATGCCCAGGTGGGAGAGGTTTTACCTGGAATTTTAGAGGAGAGTTAGGTGGGGACTTTAGGGTAGGGTCTATCGGGAAGACAACCACTGAGCGTCGGGTTCTAAAATCCAGAGGGTATACTCTGGAGAATTGGGAATAATGATAATTTTATCGCCTTTTTGGGCGAGACGTAGGGCGATTTCTGAGGCTTGATGAATATCAGAAAAAGTTTTAAATAGGCTGTAATATTGGTTGTCAAATTGGAGGGCTTCTAGGTCATCGTTTAAGTCGGGAACTTTAATATATCCGAGCTGATAGACTTCTGGATCGTTGAGAATTTTATAGGGAGGTTCAGGAGGATTGGCAGGGGTTTGAGTTTTCTCTGATTTTTTTTCGGAACGGGAAACGGGAGAACCTTGGGCTTCTTCGACCCAAACAGCGCTTCCTTTGGGAGTCGGGGTAATGATGACTTCATCTCCTCTTTTACTGAGGCGTTGGGCAATGGTTTCGGCGCGTTTGCTGTCTGTAAATACTTGAAATAGACTGTAGTAGCGTTCGTTGACTCGAATGGCAGCAATGGCATGATCTAAGTCGGGTACGTTAATCCGACAAGGTTTATATTGACTGCGATCGCTGAGAATTTGGTAAGAGGTGGCTGGGGAATTGACCATTATAATTTAGAGAGAGATAGATTCACGGCTTTTATTTATTGTAAAAGCGGTTGGTCAGAATGTCTTAAGGAAAATTACAGATTTTGATGGACGATCAACCGATTGCCATCGGGATCGTAGGTATAGATTTCCTGACCATGGGAAGCGGTTTGAATTTCTCCAGGAGGAGGATAACCTAAATGATGTAAGTGGGCGATCGCCTCCTGAATGTCTTCAACTTCTACACATAAACTCATTGTGCCTGGGGTAGAGGACTGAAATTCCTGGCGATCGCGGGGCTGAAATATCCCCAAGCGCAACCCCCCAACGACAAACTCTATATAAACCCCTGGAATTTCTCCCTGTGCTTGTGTCTGGAGCAAGCCGCTATAAAAAATTTTGAGCTGTTCTAAGTTTTCCGTTGCGATCGTAACCCAGAGTTCGGAAACCATGTTACTCCACTAATCCAACCAGTTTTGCATATCCCGGCTATGGTGACGAATATAATCATCCAGCACCCGGTTATAATCTTCTCTTGTGGCTTGTGAAAAGCCAGAGGACTGATAAGCCTGTGGTTCAGGGGTTTTTGCTTGTCTCCAAGGGCGATCGCCCCCATGCACCGATGGCATCATCCAATTTTGTTTTGACTTGAGTTGCTCATAGGCTCCATTAAGCTGTTTAATTTTTTCTTGGGCTTTGTTATAGAGGCGGGGATGATGCACAAAGCGGTCAGGATGCCAGACCATCACTAAATCCTTGTAGCTTTCGTGAATTTCCTCAAAACTAGCGTTAGGGGCCACTTCTAGAATCTCATAACAGTGATGTAAGTGACGCATAACGACAACTCCTGTCGAGAAATAAAGAATAGTTTGCAGCAAATTAGGTCAGTTCAGGGACTTTCCACACATCAGTTCAAAAAACATTGCGTTTCCAGTTTTTATTTAAATTAACTTCACAGAAGGATTAGTAACTTGGATTACCGAATGTAAGGCATACGTTACAAACTCAAAGGCTAAAAAAAGTTGAATCTCTACCAGAAACTGGGAATTCTCTGCCAGAATAGACAGTTGGCGATCGCCAAGCGACTGGGCAGGAGTATCGCCCTTAATCAACCTATAACCAGGATCTGGAGCAACCATGAAGTTAGCATCTCGTGTGGCACAAGTAACCCCTTCATTGACCTTAGCAATCACGGCTAAAGCCAAGAAAATGAAAGGATCGGGGTTAGATGTGTGTAGCTTTAGTGCGGGGGAACCGGACTTTGATACCCCCGATCACATCAAAGCGGCTGCACAAAAAGCCCTGAGTGACGGAAAAACCAGATATGGCCCAGCATCAGGAGAGCCAAAACTGAAAGAGGCGATCGCCAAAAAGTTACAAAAAGACAACACTCTTAACTACCAACCGGAAAATATCATTGTCACCAATGGGGGTAAACATTCCCTCTATAACTTAATGATGGCCCTGATCGAAGCGGGAGATGAAGTGATTATCCCCGTTCCCTATTGGGTGAGCTATCCGGAAATGGTGGCTTTAGCGGGAGGAAAATCGGTTTTAGTTGAAACTGATGCTTCTACAGGCTATAAAATTACCCCAGAACAACTTCAAAACGCCATTACCCCCAACAGCAAGCTGTTTGTTCTCAACTCCCCCTCGAACCCCACAGGAATGGTTTACAGTCCAGAGGAAATTAAGGCGTTAGCCGAAGTGGTGGTCAAAAATAACCTGTGGGTGGTCTCTGACGAAATTTATGAAAAAATTCTCTATGATGGTTCAGTGCATCTGAGTATTGGTGCAGCTAGTCCAGAAGCCTTTGAACGCACCATCATTAGTAATGGGTTTGCTAAAGCCTATGCCATGACCGGTTGGCGGGTGGGCTATCTGGCTGCCCCTGTAGAGCTGATTAAGGCTTGTAACACGATTCAAGGCCATAGTACCTCCAATGTATGTACTTTTGCCCAATATGGGGCGATCGCCGCTTTGGAATCTTCCCAAGACTGTGTAGAAAAAATGCGCCTAGCCTTTGATGAACGACGCAAAGTAATTGTAGAGCGCATTCAAGCCATTCCCAAACTCTCGGTCGCTGAACCCAACGGTGCGTTTTATGTCTATGTCAACATTGGTCAACTGGGTCTCAACTCCACTGATTTTTGCGATCGGTTCCTAGACAACTACTATGTAGCCACTATTCCCGGTGTTGCCTTTGGTGCAGATGACCACATTCGCCTCTCCTATGCCACGGATATGACCTCTATCGAAAAAGGGATGGAGCGGTTAAGCCAATTTGTACAAACTCTGTAAATTTGGCGATCGCTCCTAGTTGGGCAATTCTAAAGACTCTATGCTACAGGATTTCTTCGCGACCATCCTAGGGCATAGATCTTCCTTTTCAACATCGCTTTAGGAGAGTCACCTGTATTAATAACTCACTCTCCTCAATTAGTCATCCTCATTTTCAAGGAACACTTTTGGATGAACAGCATCAAAAACACCGTTGTCAATCATTTTAATTTTTTAGCCAATTACTATGATGAAAAATGTCTCAACCGCAAAGCATACTTGCAATCCATTGATGACTTAATCTTGGCCTATTTACAGAAAAAACATAGCAAACCACTCAAGATCCTTGATGTCGGTTGCGGAACAGGAAAAAGAACCGAAAAATATAAATTAAGCTTGGAGGAATCCGTTGTTTACGGATGCGATATCTCTCCGATCATGATCGACATAGCCCAAAAGCGAAATATAGACAAAGCGATCTTATCTGATATGGCTCACCTGCCCTTCAGTCAGGAGTCTTTTGATGTTATCCTGTGTCTTTTTAATTCCTTTGGTTATGTCCCCGATCAACAGAAAAGATTACAGGTACTAACCCAATTTAGCAAAATATTGAAAAACAACGGTCTATTATTTATTGATGTTATGAACAAGTGGCACATGGGGGAAGGGTTAAATTACAAAAAGTCGATCTATTCTATTTTACGGACATATATTACTTCAGCATTCTCCTCTTCTATGTACGGAACAATGCTTTTATCCGCTTTGATGCGGACTTTTTGACGACAATTATAAATTTCTAGGGGATAGGTTGTATCATTGACGCGCACAGAAGCACGATATTCCCAATAATATTTAGCACTCCGCTTAATAGAGAGAAGACAAATGACATTATTCCCCTGTTGACGGCAAATAGAAGCTTGTGCAGGGGACAGATTAAGGGTTAAGACTACTCCAACAATGAATAGCCCTAGCAAAAGACGAGATAAAAACGGTTGGCTGGGTGTAACTCTCATTATTCCGGTAAAAAATCAGAGCAAAAAATACAGCGCTTTGCGCTGTATCGGTGGACAGTAGGAAAAGATCCCCCCTTGCCCCCCTTAAAAAGGGGGGAATAGGAAAACCCCCTGCTTAAAAAGGGGAATTTAGGGGAATCAAATTTCTCTATAATTTTCAATAATTTCTCACCACAATCTCCTGAACTAACCCCCGTTTCTTACCCTTACTATTAATCATCCGATTCGCCGATACCCGCTCAATGGTAAACCCCTCATACAACCGTTCAAAAAAATCGTCAGTTGGGTCTTCATTTTTCGGATCGGAATTACTCAACATCATCTTCACATCATACAGTCGATCTAACTTGCGGAAAAACTGCCCTAACCTTTCCTGCTCTCGCTCTGCAAACTCCGATTGAGCATAAGCGGTAAACTTCGCTGTTTGACTCAGGGGGCGATAGGGAGGATCGAAATAAATAAATGAATCATCTGTAACCACGGATTCAGAGGTCTGAAAATCTCCGCCGATAATTTCTGCTTTCTGCAAGACCTCAGACGCTACTTGCAAGTTCTTTGCATCCAAAATTTTCGGATTTTTATATTTCCCCGGAGGCACATTAAACTCCCCCTTACTATTGAGCCGAAACAGACCATTAAAACAAGTGCGATTCAGGAAAATTAGCCAACTCGCTCTGACTGTCGAATCTGGAGAATACTTTTCATAATTAAACTCTAGTCTTTGGCTATTATAATGTTCCCGAATCAGAAAATAGAAATCTTTGCGCTCAGAATGGGTCAAACCATGATATTTATTTTCCAGTTGTTCTAATGTCGCCATCAAGTCGTCTGGATAGTGCTTCACCACCTGATACACTAACACCAGTTCCGGATTCACATCATAGAGAAAAGCGGAATCAAACTCATAGGTTTGCGCTAAATCAAAAAAGACCGCACCCCCCCCTAAAAATGGCTCAATATAGCGCTTTATTTTTCCCTGTTTTAATTCAGGGGGATAGTGTGCTTCAAATTGAGAGAGCAGTTGAGATTTACCCCCTGCCCATTTTAAGAAGGGTTTAGCGCGTTGATTTAATATCATTCCATTTCCCCTCATCCCCCTACCCCCTTCTCCCGCAGGAGAAGGGGGAAAGTCAAGAATTATATTTTTCCTATAAAACTAAGGTTAATCGTAACCGATGGAGAAGATTAAATCAACGCCTAATTTACAGTAACTTTTTGTCCCGTTAATGCCGATCTTTCGGCAGCGCAAGCGACTTTAAGGGCGTATAAACTGGACTGAGGATTAACATAGAGTTCTGTCCCTTCTGTTAAATACTCTAAGACTTGCTGAGTGTCTTGGGCAAAGAGTCCCCGGCGAGTGCCTACGGGGATTTCTGTGATTTTGTCCAGTTGAATGAAGGAGCCTTTATCCCCTTCAAAGATTAGGGTTCCTTGGTGTCCATGGGCTTCTAATTTTCGTTCAGGTTGCCAAAAAATATCCCCTTTGCCATAAATAATATCGGCAATTGTACCGCTAGTAAATTGGAGTTGGGCGGTGCAGAAACAGCCGTGATAATAGTCGGAATTCTCTGGCCAATAGCGGTTTTGGGCGTAAACTGTTTCCACAGTACCTAATGCATCGGTGAACCGGTGGATAGAAGGGAGGGAGGCGACTAAGGGAAAGCCGAAGAGGTCTTTGTGATAATTCCAGCGCTGGGGTGCGGGATGAATGGGGGCAATTTTGCTATAGCGCAGATAGCTAATTTCTCCAAGTTGGGGGAGGGTTTGCTTAAAGGCTTGGTGGAGTCCGCCTAAGAGTTCGATATGCTCGATATGGAGGAGTTTGTGTTGGGTTTTGGAGAGTATCCAGAGGCTTTTGGCTCCCTCGAAGTTCAGGGATAGGGGATATTCAACGACGACATGCTTTTGTGCGGTTAAGGCGGCTTTGGCGATCGCCCCATGGTCTCGATTAATCGTACTAATTATAACTAAATCTAAATCATCAAGCTGCACCAATTCTTGCCAAGATTCTAGCACCCGCGCCCCATATTTTTGGGCAAACTCAGCCGTTTTATCTGGATTATAACCCACCACTGCCACTAGACGGCTACGGGAATCACTCTGTAAAGTTTCTGCCCTTAAGCGAGCCGCAAATCCCGTACCCACTAGACCCACATTCAAAGGATTCTGCACTGATTTCCCCCATCAATTCATACTGTCTACATAGCCTAAAAATGCCGTTACCACCTCATTGGGGGGACTTTTATAGACATAATATAAGGTGCGCGTATAGGGATAACCGGAAAATCCCGGTAATACCCCATCAATCGCCACTGCTCTGACGGTTTGCTGATTGATAATTTGATCGGCTGTGGCATAACCGATACCATCCTCACCTAATGCCTGTAACATGGGGGTTGTAGCATCTCGGTCTAGGGTCGTAATATTTGCGCTTGTACCAAAATTCTCCCCTTGTAGGGCCAATTCTTGAAAGGCTTGACGGGTTCCACTCACCACTGGTCGATTAATGACGCGAATGGGACGATTAGATCCCCCAACTTCTGACCAATTGGTAATTTTACCTTGAAAGATGTCTTTCACTTGTTGCATAGTTAACCCAGCAGATAGGGAATTACTGTTGCTGACGGCGATCGCAATTTGATCTGTCGTCACCGGAAACGCCATCAACCCCTCCTGAGTTTCTTGCGACGACAGGGGACGAGACACAGCCGCTAAATCCAACTGTCCTATCAACACCCCTTGAATTCCCTTATCCGAACCATTGGCTTGAGTTTCTACCGTGGTATTTGCAAATTGCCCCTCAAACCCCTGCTTCAGAGTCCGATTTAACGTCACCATACTCGTACTACCATCAATACGAATCACCGTACCCCCAGCAACCGATGTGGGTTTAGGAAATTTAGCAGTTTCGGCAGTGGGGGGAGTTTGTCCAGCAGAAGTAGGCGCTTGATTCGGTGCGACTGTTTCCATCGGTTGCTCAGGAGAAGGTTGGCGCACGAAAAACCAATACCCTCCTCCCGCTCCAAAGATCAAAAACAGGCCAATAAACAGAAATGGAGATGGATCGTTATTTTGAGCCATAATCTCAGTTAGCTCGGTACTTGAGCTAAAGTTGCAATATTCTCTAAGGCTAACCCCGGACAGGTGCGTTTGACCAGTCCCGTCAACACATTACCGGGGCCAATTTCCACCACTTTTTCTATTCCTTCATCTACCAGTTTTAAGCAAGTTTCTCGCCAGCGCACAGAACCGGTCATTTGCTCTAGTAGACGGTTTTTCAGGGTGTGAGAATCCGTAGATGGAGACGGATCGACATTGGAAAGAACGGGAACTTTAGCTTCAGCAAAAGATGCAGTTTCTAGAACGGCTTGAAACTTTTGTGATGCCTCTTCCATGAATGGAGAATGGAAAGCTCCAGAAACGGGAAGAGCAACGGCTTTTTTGACTTTAATTTGTCCCATCACCTGCTCGACGGCTTCGGGTTTGCCCGAAATCACGACTTGCATAGCGCTATTGTCATTAGCAAGTACCACATCGGGCGTTTTTTCTAAAGCTTCCTGGAGTTGGTCAGATTTAAAGCCAATTAGGGCGGCCATTTTGCCCCCGGAAGCATTTTCCATCAATTCTGCACGGCACTTTACTAATTCTAGTCCCGTGGCAAAATCAAAGACTCCGGCAGCATAAAGGGCGACATATTCACCAAGACTATGGCCGGCGACGAGATCGGGGGAGTGTCCTTGTTCTCGTAAGAGGTCAATCAGAATGGTTTCGATGACATACAAACAAGGTTGGGTGTAAAGGGTACGGGATAAGATATCGGGTTCACTTTGACAGAGATCGAGGACTGACCATCCTAAAATTTGTTCAGCTTGAACAAAACGATCTTGGCCAATTTTGGTATCTTTAAGGTCGATGCCCATGCCTGTTTTTTGCGATCCTTGTCCAGGAAATAACCAAGCTGTTTTTGTCATAGATTTATTGGGTAATAAGTAATGGGTAATGGGTAATGGGTAATAGGGAATCGAAGCCTACCTCTGTTCCCTATTCCCTATTCCTTTAATTAACGTCCCCAGCGAAAGATGGCCGATCCCCAGGTCAAGCCTGCACCAAATCCAGAAGCGGCAATCAGATCGCCGGGTTGAATTTTTCCAGAGCGGACGGCTTCATCGAGTACCAGGGGAATGGAGGCAGCCGAGGTATTGCCATAGTTGGCTAAGTTACTCAATACTTTTTCATTGGGAATATTGAGCCGTTTAGCCACAGCATCAAGAATCCGTTGATTGGCTTGATGGAGGATGAGCCAATCAACTTGCTCGGTACTAATTTGAGCATGAAAAAGAGCTTTTTCAATAACTTCAGGGACTTTTTGCACGGCAAAGCGATAGACTTCTTTGCCGTTCATGCTGATGAATTGATAGGTTCCTTGACCGACGCTGAAGTTAGGAAGGATTTCCTCATATTTGGGTTGGTAAGCCAGTTGTAAACAGTGGTTTTGAGTGCCATCGCTTTTGAGTTCAAAACCGAGAAGGCGATCGTCTGGGTTGGCTTCCATGACGATCGCCCCTGCACCATCGCCAAATAACACGCATGTGGTGCGATCGCTCCAATTAACCCATCGAGAGAGTAGATCTGCGCCAATCACCAATACTTTTTGGTATGCTCCCGTGCGGATATATTGGGCCGCTGTCACCAAAGCAAAAAGGAACCCAGAGCAAGCAGCCGTTAAATCAAAAGCGACGGCTTGATGGGCCCCTAATGCGGCTTGGATTTGACTGGCATTACCAAATAAATCATCAGGAGTTGAGGTAGCCAGCAGGATTAAATCGAGATCGGCAGGGTCAATTCCCGCTTGCTCTATGGCTTTGAGTCCTGCTTGGGTGGCGATCGCCGTTAATGACTCACCCTCTCCAGCCAAGCAGCGATTTTTAATTCCCGTCCGAGTAGTAATCCACTCATCTGAGGTTTCCACTCGCTCCGATAGGCCCTGATTGGTCAATTTTGCGCTAGGAGTAGCCGAACCACTACCGGTTATTGCAATGCCCATATGTTTCATATATCTTGTTTATTTTCTTAAGGGAAGTCTTCCGGCTTCAATCACCCAAGTTATCCCTCACTCTCCTGCTCTCCTGAAACTGCTCCTAAACCGGCGACTGTTTTTTGGTATTGTCCTCGGAGTCGGTCTAAGACACGATTATCTACAGCGTCTTTACCTAAACGAATGGCATTAAAAATGGTTGGCGCTTGGGCAGAGCCATGACTAATAATACAAACCCCTGCAACTCCCAAAAGAAGGGCCCCACCATGTTCGGCATGATCTAACCGTTGTTTAATCCGTCGCAGATTGGGTTTCAAGATTGCCGTCCCAATTTGGCCATGGAGACCTTGAGGCAGTTCTTCCCGCACAATCTGTAACATGACGCTCCCCACTGCTTCCGCAAATTTGAGCAACACATTACCGGCGAATCCATCACAAACGATCACATCATAATCACCGGAGAGAACATCCCGGCCTTCAGCATTGCCGATGAAGGGAATTAGGGGATTTTCATCTAATAACTGGTGAGTGCGAATGGCTAAATCATTTCCTTTACAGGATTCTTCGCCAATGTTTAATAGTCCCACTTTAGGCTGGTCAATTCCCAGGACATACTGACTATAAACCGTACCCATGAGGGCAAACTGTTCTAAAAATTGGGGGCGACAATCGACATTAGCCCCCACGTCTAGAATTAAAACCGATTTATTGGCCATCAGAGTCGGAAACATGGCCCCGATCGCCGGACGGTCAATCCCTGGTAAGCGACCTAAGCGCAGCAGAGCTGCTGCCATTGCTGCCCCAGAGTGACCGGCAGATACCACGGCATCGGCTCGGTTTTGCTTAACTAAATTCATCGCCACACTAATGGAGGCGTTTTTCTTGCGTCTGAGGGCAACCAGGGGTTCCTCATTCATAGAAATCACGCCTTCGGAAGGCACGATTTCCAGTTGGTGGGATTGGGTGTGTTTACCCATGGATTCTTCAATCCGATCTGGATCGCCCACCAGCAGGATATGGACATCGAGTTCCTCTTTTGCCCTTAGCGCTCCTGCGACAATTTCATCGGGGGCGAAATCCCCACCCATTGCGTCTATTGCGATTCTTGCCGGAGTTGATCCCATTGCTCGCCAGTGATAAAAGCCTTACAAATTCTACCAAATCGTTTCACCCCAGAGATCGTCTTCTGAAGGCGATCGCCGAATTTTCTAGGGTTATTCCTCCATTCCCGGTTCGAGAATCCGTTGGAATAAATACCCTGTACCCCTAGCGGTAAGGATTAATTCCGGATTACTGGGATCTTCTTCTAACTTGGCTCGAAGCCTTGAGATATGAACATCCACCACACGGGTATCTACATGGCGTTCTGGGGTATAGCCCCATACCTCCTGTAGAATCTCGGAACGGGAAAAGGGTTCTCCCGAACGACTCACCAAAAGTTCCAGAAGGCTAAACTCCATCCCCGTCAGGCGAATGCGTTCATCTCCTTTATAAACTTGTCGTTTATTGGTATCGATGCGGATATTGCTCACCTGGATCACGCCAGAGCTAGGAATGCCAGAGGTGCTAGTTTTATCCACACGGCGCAGAACTGAACGAATGCGAGCTTCGAGTTCTTTGGGGGAAAAAGGTTTGACGACATAATCATCAGCTCCCAATTCCAGACCCGTGATGCGATCGGCTACATCTCCCAGGGCAGTTAACATAATGATGGGCACATCCGACTCTTTACGGAGTTCTTGGCAGACTCCATAACCATCGAGCTTGGGCATCATCACATCTAAAACCACCAAATCCGGTAAGATATGGCGGAAGGTTTCTAAGGCTTCTTCCCCATCACCAGCCGTGACCACATCATACCCGATCATCGATAGCCGGGTTTCTAAGATGCGTCGGATACTGGCTTCATCGTCAACAACCAGAATTTTTTCTTTGTCCAAGTGCCGTAACTCTCCTTGACCTCTGAATTCTGCTGCAAAAGTTTACTTAACTACTCTTAACACTACGATATTATGTTATTGGGCGTTTGGGCAATACAGAGGGAAAATCGAGGTAAACCTCTCGCTGATAACAATAACCCGGCTTCAGGAAACCGTTGGATGCGATCTAAAACTATGTGACTATGAGTCAGTGGACTAGGAGTCACTATTCACAGATAATCCATAAATTATGGATCATCAACTTAACAATGCAATAAAAAATGCCAGAATTAAGGCTGGTCTATCACAAGAGCAACTGGCTGAATTAATCGGTGTTGATAGAACTTATATTAGCTTTCTGGAGACAGGCAAGAGAAGCCCTTCAATGGAAACCTTTTTTCAGCTATTGAAATATTTAGATATTGAGTTAGACTTCTTGCCCTACGAATGGCTCAAAAAACTATACTTTGTCTGTAAACAGTATAATTTAGAAATAGAAACTTTAGCAGATACGATTAACGATCCAAAAGTGATTCCCATGCTTCGAGGAAAAGCTTTTGAATTCACTGCTTGTAAAATCCTAAACGAAACTCTCGACCCTCGTAAATATCAAGTCTCCAATCCTAGGTTAAACGCACAATCAACGCAAAAAGATATAGATATTGAATTAACCGATCTTATTTCCACAAAACAGTATGCGATTGAGTGTAAATTATCTGCAAAAGGGAGTTTTGAATATAATGTTAAAGGTCAAGAAGATTTAGTGTCTATGAAAGTCAAGTGTATGAGATCTAGAACATTAGGACAGGTTGCAGCACAAAGAAAGTCAAAAAATGAACGGATTGATTCAAGTCTTCTAATGATTCATAACGATCAGTATTTATCCTCTGATTTTGACTTTGTTATTACATCAATTGCGAATGCTTTTTATAAGACAAACAAAGATAATGGACTATATTATTGGTCTCCGTCAAAAGATGGAGAATTTTTTTTGAATCTTATAGGAGTCAACAATCAGGAAGAAGCATTTTATAAAACCTATATTGCTAAAAGTAAAGATTTAGCTGTATATCCAGAAAATAATATCCAGTGTACAAGAAGAAAGTGTGAATCTAAAAAAAATTGTGGCTTTATACCAAATTATCCATACATTTATTTTCATAAAAGCACAGGAAAAGTAATGCACCCTTGGGTAGAAACTAAAAATTTCATGATTCTTCTTGAAGATTTAAAATAAGCTTAGTTGGTTATAAAAAATAGATTGTTGGATTCCCGAAAATTTGCTGATATCGTAGTTAGTTATAAAAACCTCCTTACCTTTATATCGATTACTTTTATATCCATCAGAAAGTTTTTTATTATTTTTTTGATCGTCTGTACGATTAATCGTATAATTCCATTCATTGTCTTGAATTGATGTACACCAACCATACATTTCCCGCACTTCAGGAACATTATCATAAGTAATCAAAAATTTAAATCGGTATGCATTTTTTTGCAAAATAGATTGAAGCCGATAATGATCTTCTAGCTGAAAACTGCATGAGTAAAACTTGTCTTGATCTGCACCAAAGTATGGGGGATCGATAAACAAAAAAAAGTCGTCATCAAGAGATGAAATTATTTCTTCAAAATCCAATGAAGTCAACTCAACTGATTGTAATTTTTCAGAAGTAGTTCTTAAATGTTTAGGCCAGTTCTCCGGGCGCATAGAATACTTATCTCCATAACCCCAATAACAATTAGCATGTTTCATAATTCCTGAATATGATGTCCGGTTTAGATAAAACCACCTCATTGCTTTTTCTAAATTGTTTGAAGGGACATAGTTAAGTTTGTAATAGGTATGGAGTTCTTTGCTGGCAGGAATACCTTCCAAAAGTTTAATTAATGATTCAACATTGTCTCGAATTTGAATATAAGTATTAATTAAATCAGGATCTTTATCATTGAGAATATTTATAACACTTTTGGATTTTGCAAAAAAGATAGATCCACCTCCAACAAAAGGCTCACAATATTTGTCATGTTGGGGAATACAAGGCAAAATTAATTTACGAGCATAAAATTTTCCACCAGGATATCGAAAGGGTGAGTTACTTAATTGTTTTGCTTTTCTCTTAAGCTGAACCACAGGGACTGAAAAAATACAATACTATATGCCATTAGCTTCACAATAACAAAATTCTTAGCAGAAAGTCAAAGCGATCGCCGGGAGATTTACACCAATATACTCGCCCTATGCGTCCTTCGACTCCGCTCAGGGCGCATAGTCGAAGGGCGCACGGAAAGACGGAAAGCAACAATTTCAGCTAACTCCTAAAATACTTAGAAATATTGCCGCAATTTTAACACTTTTATTGCCTCGCGGCGTACCCGTTCATACAAGGGTAGGCTTCCCACCTGAATCTCTGCATAGAATTCACCATTGATCAACTCTTTCTCATTTGAATTATCCACCGTTGCGGTTAAAACCACTTGTTTAGTGGTTTGAGAAGGATCGGGTTGTGCCACTGGTTCCATATCGCTCAGTTTTACCGTTTGGGGTTTATAACCCGGTTGCCTGGGTTTTAATTTCACTTCTGCCGATTTTGCATCAAGCAAGGGTTGAAGTAAATCAAGATCCGCTTGATCGACAAAAATTGTCGCCTCCAGTGGATCGATTTTGACAACTTTCATAATCTGATCGTGGCGCTCTAACCATTTACCCTTATTTTCTGATAAATTTTCGGCAAAAACAATGCCTTCATGTTCGGCTTTAAGGGTTTGATTTTTATCCTGTTGTTCTTGCAGCGCTGCGATCGCTTTTTGACGCATGTTCACTAGCTCCGCCTGAGCCAGTTTTTCTTGCTCCGCAGACTCCAATTCCTGACGTACTGTCTCCAAACGCTCTTCTTCCATTCTCAATTCATCTTGAACATTCTCCAAGTCACGCTCTAGATTTTGACGAATAGCATCAATCCTCGCTTTTTTAGAGAATTGATTGCTCTCCAATTCCCCGACTCTTGCCTTGGAAGTTTCTAGCTCTCGTTCCAATCGTTTGATTTCTGTTTCAATATTTAGCTGATACTCAATAGAAATAGCACCCTCGTCAATGGCTTGTGAAACTTTCTCCAGTCTGTCTTGATGAATTTGAATCTCTTCTTCAACCGAAACAATTACCGGTTCTAATCCCTGAATATCTCGGTCTATGGAAGCAATTTCATGGTTTATGATCTCAATTTCTGGAGGAGGAGAACTACTCAATAAGCGATTCACATCTTCCTGGGCATCATCTACTTGACGCTGCATCGCTCTCACTCGTTGCTCTGCCTCACTTTCTTGGGATCTTAAAATTCCAATCTTTTGCTCGGCAGAAGTTAACTTGGCTTGTTCTTCTTGCAGTTTAATTTGTTCGGCTAGAATCTCTTCTTTCAAGTCTTGACTTTGCACTTCTGCTAGAGTCTCTCCAGCTTGGACTCGATCTCCATGTTGCACCAGGAAATTATCAATTCTTCCCGGTTCTTTCAAATAAACCGGGTGGATATTATTTTGTAATGCGGTGAGTTTTGCTTCTCCTCGCACTGAAACAGGAACTTCCAGTTGAGAGAGCCAAAAGCCACCGCCAACAACAGCACAGAGAAAGACAATTCGGCCCCAGTTGATGCCAGATTCTTCGGGAACAGGTATAGATTCTTGGGCGGGCATTTCTCGTGATTTGGGTGCTGATTGGGTTGAGGGTTTAATCTGATTGGGGGGAACGGCTTTTAAGGAAGCGGGTTGTTTTTCAGGGGTGCTAGTCATGGTAGATACAAAGAATAAAATAACAGCAAGAAAAATTAGTCTCTAGGACAGAAATAATAAACAGCCCAAATGGCGAGTAAGAAGAGGACTGTAATGGGCATTTGAGTCCAACTCCAGGTGAAAATTCGCCAAAATAGAAAGCCAAATACAAACCAGATATAGAGCAAACTAAAAGGAGCGTAAAGGGCTAAAATCCAGAGGTCTTTTTGCGGTTCGCGGATGGGTTTTCCGGTGAAGAAATTGATGTATAATCCAAAGGCGCGACCTCTTAAGTTGTTAATGCCGGTGGCAGCAACGGCGAGATAATAGCCGTCAAATTTGGCGACGGGGTTGAGGTTGAGAGCGAGGGTAAATAGGGAGGCAGCCATGAGCAGAAAACTGCTGGTATGTAACCAGATGCCGTCGGTGGAAAAATACCAGATCCAAAAGCCGATCGCTGCTAAAATGAATTGTACTAAGATGCCAGCTCCGACTACAAAGAGCCGTTTCCAGCGCGGTAAACAGTAACTATCGCTGGTGTTGGTGTAGGCTGCGGGGATGAGCATCATGAATAATAGACCGATTTCGGGCACGATTCCCCGATAATGTTTGAGGGTGAAGGCATGGCCGAATTCGTGGAGGGTGACGACAAAGGCGCTAGAGAAAATGAAGGGTAATGTCAGCGATGCTCCGTTTTCAAGAAGTTGTTGCCCTTGATGCACAATGATGTTCTGCTTGTGGACTCCGAAGGCAGCCGAAAAGCTGAGAAAGCCGAGGAGGAGAACAAAGGCAGGTTGGGAAAATACCCAGCGTATTTTGTCGATATGGGCGTTGAGGAAGCGATCGGGGTTAAAAAGGGGAATTCGGAAAAAGAGCAGTTGTAGGGGCGTAAATTTGCCTCTACGGGGCTTCGCGGGTTCCGTCCCCACTAACATGCCGGTGGCTGCCAGCATTTGCAGCAGACCTTTGAGATGGTGGGGGGGAATGCAAAATTCTTGGATAATGGCTTGGGGCGATCGCACCCCAATCTGTTCGATAATCGTCTTATCTTGGTCACATACTTGCAGAAAAGTGACGTTTTCTGGGTTTCGCAGTACCCAATAGTCCCGATGTTCAATCCACTCTAGACAGGGTTTGAGTTGGGAACCCCCAGCCGTCGCAGCTTGAGGAGTTTCCGTTGCTTCCACTTCATCAAAAGTCAAAATTCCCAAACCGATCAGTTTTTCCAGCAGTTGCTCTGCAAACTTGGGATCTAGGGTATCTTCAAACTCATCTTGGCAGGCTTTTTGGATACTCTCTAGGCTAAATTGACCAGTAAAGTAGCGCAGAGCATAGCCTTCTTCTTTAGAGAAGAGGAACTGCTGTCCTGACGCTTTGAGGATAATTTGGTCGGAGTCTTTAAGTTTACCGAGTTTCCAATATTGTCCCAAGTTCGGACAAATCAGGGTATCGAGTTCTGAACGCGGGGGGGATGATTCGGAGTTCATCTTCTTAGGTAGACGCAATGGATAGAGGAAAGAAGGAGAAGTTGTTTCTCCTTCGGGAGGATAGCGGTAGGATTGAGTGCTTCACTCACCTCCTATAGAGTTCTCAGTTTTTTGGGGCGGTTTTTATGCGAAATCCCGAAAACTGTAATATTTCTTTATATTTTCCCTCTGCCTTTCTCTAGCGAGCATCTTGCTCGCACTTCTCTCCCTCTTCCCAGAGGAGAAGGAGGTAGGAGGATGAGGGCCAAGAGGGTTATGATTGCTAAAGTTTTGGAAAAGTAGAATCCAGATATGCTCAAGAATGATAAGTGGATTGCAGAACAAGCCCAAAAGGGGATGATCGACCCGTTTGAGCCTGCATTAATTCGGGCGATCGAAAAAGAGGAGGAATTGACGAGAAAAGTTCTAAGCTACGGAGCCTCTTCGTATGGGTATGATATCAGATGTGCGACTCGTTCCTGTCAAATGAGCAACTAGGCTCAGGGAAACAGGGCATTGTGTTCATAAATGTTAAGGATTCAATGAATCTTTACATTAGTGATTTCACAATGACAACTTAGTATCCATAGAGGTGAGTCGATTAAAGACAACCCCTCTCGCCAAGGTACATGGTTGAAAACACTTCCCCAACTCAGGAGACTGGTCATCAACTGGGTTGAAGCGGGAAGGAATGTTGGTAACTTCAAACCCGATGAGGAACCCCAGCTAGTAGGTTAGCCATGAGTAGGAAACGAACTTCTGTTTAACCCATCGTCACGTAGAAGTAGCCAAAACGGGTTGATAGGCTGCGAGACAAAAGTCAATAGAGTAAAAAGGATGAAGGGGTGTCGGATCTCTTCATTTGTACCCAAAGAACTCTCGGTGGAAAGGAAGACTCTAAAGCTAACGAAAAATGGATACTAGGAACGAGGTAATCACTTATGTTTCTCTCAACCCAGGTCGAAAGTTGAGTAGTAACCAGCGCAAGGACATAAGTGACAGGATTGAGTCAAAAGCGAAAGCCTCTCTGTAATGGAGATGGATAGGCTGACAGACTCACGAAAACTTGGAAGATAAAGTCACAAGTAACAGTGTATATGTTATGAACCCAGTCAATCTGAGGTATAAATGGAGCGACATCCCCTGGAGACAAATCGAGAGGATGGTGTTCAAGCTGCAAAAGAGAATTTATCAAGCTAAAAGTAGTGGAAACGTCAGATTAGTTCGCCGACTCCAAAAACTGCTAAGTAAGTCCTGGTCAGCTAAATTGTTGGCAACGAGAAAAATTACCCAAGATAATAGGGGTAAGAAAACAGCAGGGATAGACGGAGTTAAATCTGTTGACCCTCGCAAAAGACTTGAACTCGCCAATAATATTAAGCTAGATGGAAAGGCTAAACCGGTAAGAAGAATCGAGATTCCCAAACCTGGAAAAACAGAAAAAAGACCTCTAGGAATTCCTACTATTGAAGATAGGATAAAACAAACTTTGGTCAAATTCACTCTGGAACCAGAATGGGAAGCGGTATTTGAACCCAATAGCTATGGATTCAGACCAGGTAGAGGTTGCCATGATGCTATAGAGGCAATATTCAACGCAGTCAGGTATAAGCCGAAATATGTGTTGGATGCAGATATAGCCCAATGCTTTGACAAAATAGACCATGACAAGCTATTAGAAAAGATCGATACTTATCCTTCCCTAAGAAGGCAGATAAGGTCTTGGCTTAAGGCAGGCTTCATGTCCCAAAAAGAATGGTTCCCCACGGACGAAGGAACCCCTCAAGGGGGAGCAATATCCCCGCTCCTGGCAAACATCGCCTTACACGGGATGGAAAACAGGATTAAGGAATTTGCAACAACCCTGAAGGGAACAAACAACCTGAATCTAAAGGAAATCCAACTGATCAGATACGCAGATAATTTTGTGGTTTTACACAAAGATCTAGAGGTCATTAAAAAGTGTAAGACAATCATCTCGGAATGGTTAAAGGAAGTGGGACTAGAGATCAAACCTGAAAAGACGAGTATCACCCATACCCTAGAAAAACACGAAGGTAAAGTGGGATTTGACTTTCTAGGGTTTAATGTCAGACAGTACAAACATGGCGTACACTCCAGTGGTAAAAATACCCAGGGTACACCCAAGGGATTCAAAACCATTGTGAAACCCTCTAAAGAAAGCATCAAGAAGGTATATAGAACCTTAGCCAAGGAAATTGAGAAACATAGAGCCGTCAAACAGGAGATTCTAATTAAAAGAATCAACCCGATAATACGAGAATGGTGTAACTATTACTCGACGACCTGCGCTAATGATGCTTTCTCCTTAATACAATACTTACTGTTTTGGAAGTTGAAAAGATGGGGATTCCACAGACATCCCAACAAAACCTCACAATGGATTAATGCCAAATATTGGTTCCAAAGAGGGGATAATAAATGGGTGTTCGGAGTTAAAGACATCTGTGAACTAATCGACCCTAGATATACAGAGATTAAACGGCACACAAAGGTCAGAGGTAACGCCTCCCCTTTTAATGGAGAAGACACCTACTGGGCAACCAGATTAGGTAGACATCCCGAAATGCCCAATAGAATCTCAATGCTTCTTAAAAAGCAGAAAGGGAAATGTAATATCTGCGGGTTAACATTTAAAGACGGTGACGTAATGGAAGCTGACCATATCATATCAATTCCGGATAAAGGGTGAAGAAGCGGGCAAGATGCCCACACTCCTCTAATCCCTTGATATTGCTGGAGTGGGAGCGTCTCGCTCCCTAAGTTTTTAATCATGGTATTTCCGCTTCGCGGACACGAACAATCGGACTTGATATCATTCCGAAATCCAAAGGAGGAAGGAATGATTACAAAAATGTCCAATTAATACACGGTCACTGTCACGACGTTAAAACATACTTAGACTTTAGTGCTAATGACAATAGCCAAGTTTTTGAGGAGCCGGATGAGGCGAAAGTCTCATGTCCGGTTTTGAAGACGAGTTAGAAGGGTGACCTTCTAGCTTAGTTTAACTAAGCCCTAAAGAATTCCTGATCTTTAAGCACATTCCTGGTACAGTCGTCGATCCGAAAAATTTTAATCCCGACAACCTCGAATCTGTTCCCCTGCACCAGGATGAACAGGGAGACTTTTTTATCATTCCCGCCCACAGCTACGGCTTAGGGGTTGCTTTAGAGCGTCTAGAGGTTCCGCCCAATATCACTGTCATTTGTTTGGGTAAATCCACATATGCTAGATGCTCGATTATCCTGAATGCGACCCCCGCAGAAGCCTGTTGGCGCGGTCATCTCACCTTAGAATTATCTAATTCTTCGAGTGCTGACTGTCGGGTTTATGCGAATGAGGGGATTGCCGTGTGATTCGTTCAGTACAAAAGTAGATAGGGCAACCTTGAAACGTGGTACTGGCAAGGGTTACGACCCTTGACAACTGAAAGATTGTTCCCAATCGGTGGGAGCGTCTGGACTCCACTCTCAATAAAAAGAGAGTAGACGACAGGACAACACCCCTAGTTCTGAGACTCATTATCAAAGGATTAAAGCGGGGTGTAACGGGAAACCTGACTCTAGCCAAAGGGTTAAAATGTATCCCAAGTCAACTAGCAATGGTGAGCGAAAGCGAACTACTGGATGGAACCTTCAATACCTCAAAGCGGTGAAATAGGCTGATACACCGCGTCCAAAAGGACATAGGGAATAGATAGGCGTATGGCAATGCGACCTATTAAGGAGTCCCAAAAGTATCTTGGGGGAGAGGTAGCACCTAAAGTTAGATAACCCAATCTTTCGGAACGAATTAATCCCATAGATTCTCCTGCATAAAGGTCGGTGAAGCAGGTAGTGACAAATGTAAGCGCAAGGTCTATGGGGGTGAGATGGAGTAAGAAGCAAATGCCCATTTGTAATGAATGTGGATAAGCTGACGTACTCCGGCTTAGTCAAAATGTAGAGTGGTAAATAGTGATGAATACGCCAATAGCGAGTTTAGAGACTACGAACAATGGATGGAATACAACCCCCTGGAAGAAAGTACAGAGGAAAGTGTTCAAGTTGCAAAAGTCAATCTACAAAGCGGTTAAATCGGAACAGTTTGCTAAAGCTAGGAAACTCCAGAAAATCCTTTCAAAGTCATACTACGCTCGACTCTTAGCAGTTCGGAAAGTATCACAAGATAACCCAGGAAAGAAAACCGCAGGTATTGATGGGGTCAAAGCCATCACGCCTAAGCAAAGACTGGAATGGGTTGACGAACTGAGAAACGTCTACAAAGCTAAACCGCTCAGAAGGGTATGGATTCCCAAACCTGGAAGAGAAGAAAAGCGACCATTAGGCATTCCAACCTTAAGAGATAGAGCAATGCAAGCCGTGGTCAAACAAGCGCTTGAACCTTACTGGGAAGCTAGATTTGAAGGCACGTCCTACGGATTTAGACCGGGTAGATCAGCACAGGACGCTATAGCGCAAATCTTCACAAAGATTAATCATCAACCCTGTTATGCACTGGATGCTGATATTGCTAAGTGTTTCGACAAAATTGACCATAGCAAATTGCTGTCCAAATTAGAATGTCCACAATCCCTGAAGCGGCACATCAAAGGCTGGTTAAAAGCAGGAGTAATGGACAAAGGCGTATTTGAAAACGTGGTAACAGGGACACCGCAAGGTGGAGTTATATCACCCCTGTTAGCAAACATCGCGTTGGATGGAATGATTGAGGACATAAGGGACTTATTCCCGAATTTTATGGTAAAAAACGGGAAAGGAAACCAGAAATACAAGCCAAAAATCATCAGATACGCCGATGACTTCGTTATTCTGCACAAGGATATCGAAGTCATTCAACAATGCAAGGTTGCCATTTCCAACTGGTTATCGCAAGTTGGACTAGAACTCAAACCGGAAAAAACTCGAATCTGTCATACGTTAAACCCAATTAACGTAAATGGGAAAGAGGAACAACCCGGCTTCGATTTCCTAGGATTCAATGTGCGGCAATACAAGGTTGGAAAGTATAAAGGAGGCAAAAGTGGTGGGACAAATTCTAGAGAGCTAGAGTTCAAAACCATAATCAAACCTTCAGAAAAGGCAATCAAAGCCCACAGGGAAGCGGTGAAAACGGTCATTATCAACCATAAAACAGCACCTCAATCCGCACTCATAAAGCACTTAAACCCGGTTATACGAGGGTGGTGCAATTATTATAGTGGAGTCGTATCTAAGGATGTGTTTGCTTATGAAGACAACATTACTTGGTCAAGACTAAGGGCATGGACAGTAAGCAGAACGGGGAAAGCTAACGCCCAAAAGCTGAGGAAATACTTCAGTCATGGGAAAAACGGAAAATGGACGTTTCAGACAAGAGAAGAGGGTTTACGCCTGTTAACTCACGCGGAAACGCCCATCAGACGACATACAGCAGTTAAAGCAGACCAATCCCCTTATGACGGAGACTGGATATATTGGAGTAAACGTAGAGGTAAAGACCTGGATACCCCCACGAGGGTAGCCAAACTCATGCAAAAACAAGAAGGCAAATGTAACCATTGTGGGCTGTACTTCACGGATACAGACCTAATTGAAGGCGATCGCATCATCCCAAACGCTAATGGTGGAAAGGATGAATATAAAAGTCTTCAATTGTTGCATAGGCACGCTTCACGATTATGAAACTTCCAGAGATGGAAGTCTAAACCGTACCAATGACAAGGATTGACTAAGTTAGGAGCCGGATGAGGTGAAAGTCTCATGTCCGGTTCTGAATGGGAGGGGGAGATGGTAACGTCTCTCTCGACCCCTAATCAATTGTTATTTTTTGAAGGAGAACCCTGTAATGTCACGTATCAAGACCGGTTAGGTAAGTATCAGGATCAAACCCACCAAGTGGTTTTGCCGAAAGTGTAAGTTGAAGATTGTGCCTTATCCCCCTGCTCCCAAAGCAGGGGGACTTTCAGAGAAAAAGAGTTGACGAATTACCGATTCCCCACCCATGGCCATGAAAGAACATATTTTAAGAGCAACCTGCGAGACTGTTCATCTGGGGGGCTTTTCGGAGAATATTCCGCCTGTGCTTAGGGTGGAGTCAGGCGATCGCATCCAGATCGAGACCTATACCGGATTTTACCTGATTCAGGAGCATGATCGCGCCCCCCAAGCCTTCTTTCCTCCAGAACTGCTCAACATCTGTCACCATCTGCCCCCTGAGCGCAAAATTGGCCCCGGCCCCCACCTGCTCACCGGCCCCATCCACATCCAAAATGCCCAACCTGGCGACATCCTGGAAATCCGTCTAGAGCGCATCACTCCCAGTTTACCCGTTGGGTTTAACGCCATTCGCGCTGGTTGGGGAGCCTTACCCCAAAAGTTCCCCCATCCCGCGCTGCGCTTCATTCCCCTCGACCTCGACCAACAAATTGCCCACTTCCCCGGCCATCCAGAGATTAAAATCCCCCTTCAGCCCTTTTTTGGCATTTTAGCCGTTGCACCCCCCTCAAAACCCCATTCTTCCGTCCCTCCGGGCACATTTGGCGGCAATATGGACAACCGGGAATTGCAAGCTGGATCTCGGCTCTTTCTCCCCGTGCAAGTGCCTGGGGCCCTGCTCTCGGTTGGCGATGGTCATGGGGCCCAAGGGGATGGGGAAGTCAATGTGACGGCGATCGAAACCTCCATGAATGGCACAATTCAAGTTATTCTGCATCAAAACTTTCCTCTTCCCGTCCCCCTCGCCCAAACCCCCACCGACCTGATTACTATGGGATTTGCCCCTACCTTGGACGAAGCCTTAGAACAAGCCTTAGAACAGATGATCCAGGTGCTGGTATACTGCGGAGGTCTTACCCCAGAAGAAGCCTATGTTCTCTGTAGTTTAGCCGCTTCTTTTCGGATTACCCAAGTGGTGAACCAGCCCCAAAAAGGGGTTCATGGCCTATTTCCCCTGAAGATGCTCCCCCAAGGTTTTCCATTCTGAAAATGTTTAACGTTTAATTTTTTCGGCTGTCGCCGACATAAAAATTTTTAATTTTTAATTTTTAATTTTTAATTGACATGACTGTAACCCAAATCATTTTATTAGCCAGTGGAGGACTCTTTGCGGGAATTCTCGCGGGTTTTTTAGGCATTGGTGGCGGAACCGTCTTAGTTCCCCTCTTGACTACATTAGGCTATTCTCCGGTCGAATCTGTGGCCACCAGTAGCCTCTCGATTTTAATCACTGCTAGTTCAGGAACCGTGCAAAATTGGCGCATGGGCTACTTAAAATTATCTAAAGTTCTACTCTTAGGATTCCCGGCAATTATTACAGCTCAAGTGGGCAGTATTTTTGCCGATCGCCTCCCCTCCTATCTTCTCCTCTTCTCCTTCGGACTGCTCTTACTGCTCAACCTCTACTTAGTCCAAGTCCGCAAGAACCTCACCCAGTCTGAACCCACCATCGAAGAACCCCAGTTTAATCCCAGCTTGGCGAGAGTTATTACTGGCTCAATTGCCGGATTTATGGCGGGGTTTTTAGGGGTAGGGGGAGGGGTAATTATGGTTCCCCTACAGATTTTATGGCTCGGAGAAACGATTAAAGATGCCGTCCGCACCAGTTTAGGGGTGATTGTATTAACTGCCCTCTCCGCTTGTATTGGTCATACTCTGCAAAATAATATTGTTCCTTTAGCTGGAATTATCTTAGGAACCGGGGGACTTATTGGCGCGCAGGTGAGTACCCGATTTTTGCCGACATTGGACGATCGCACTATTACTGTTTCCTTTCGTCTGCTGTTGGCACTATTAGCGATTTATGTTTTTTGGCAAGCTTGGGTGCAGTTCAATACTTTTTAATTCCTACTGAGTGCTATAGAATATAGGGATTAATCTTTTTGGTGTGTATTCTATCTTTTAGTGAACCATGTCCCGGACAAGCGGTGTATTGTTATGTCTGGCGTATATCATGGGGTTGCTGCTGGTTCCAGTTCCTGGGGGAAATTATGGGATGCTGGTTTTGGGGGCGATCGCCGCATTTACCCTCCCCCGATATTGGCCCATGGGGCCCAAGTTTCGGATATGGCTACTGGCGGGAATTGTGGGATTTCTAGCGGGTTTTTATTTTCATTTTCGCACCCCCCAACCTCCAGAAATAGACTTCAGTGCTTGGATGGGTGAACCGGTGACAGTGCAAGGAAAGGTACTTGATGAGCCTCAGTTGACGCGATCGCAACGTATCCGGTTTACGCTTCAGGTGAGTCAGATTGACAACCAAGCCGTTCAGGGAAAGTTCTATACTACCATTCCCCGATTGCAAGCTACAGGATTACATCCAGGGTATTCAGTGGAAGTGAGGGGAAAACTCTATAAACCCCAACCGGCAAGCATCCCCAGAGGGTTTGATTTCCAGCAGTATTTAGCCCGCCAGGGCATATTTATGGGGCTGAGTGCCAAAAGTGTCAAATTTGACCCTAATCAGGGTTCCTGGGGCTGGTGGTGGGTGCGTGGGCGAATTTTGCACTCCCTGGTGCAGGGGTTGGATGTGCCGGAAGGTATCGTTATTGCTTCCATGGTGTTGGGTCGGCGATCGGTGGATTTACCCTTTGATATTCGGGATAATTTTGTTCAGGTGGGACTCGCTCATGTATTGGCAGCTTCTGGGTTTCATGTATCGTTGTTATTGGGTTTTGTATTAGCTCTCACTCAGGGATTCTCAAAGCAAATTCAGTTTCGGGTGGGCATGATTACCCTGATTCTCTATAGCGCCTTAACTGGGTTTGCCCCTTCAGTATTACGAGCATCATTAATGGGGTTTGGCGCAGTTTTAGCAAAATTATTAGACCGTCGAGTGAATACTTTAGGCTCCCTATTACTGACGGCAACAATATTACTTTTTCTCAACCCATTGTGGATTCAAGATATAGGATTTCAGTTGAGTTTTTTGGCGACATTGGGGTTAGTAGTAACGGTTCCCGTGTTGATGGAAATGTGGGATTATCTGCCACCTGCGATCGCCTCTGCATTCGCCGTTCCTGTCAGTGCTTTTCTCTGGACATTTCCCCTACAGTTGTATCATTTTGGCGTACTGCCCCCCTATGGCATTTTAGTCAATTTAGTAACTTTGCCCTTGGTAGTGCTGCTCACTCTGGGAGGGATGTTAATTGCTTTTGTAGCAGTCATTTCTCCCTGGTTGGGAAGTTGGGTTTCGACCCTGTTGTATTATCCCACGGTGGTGTTTCTAGGGATCATTGATGGGTTTACTCAGCTACCGGGAAATTCGGTTGCGGTAGGTAAAATTTCGGCACTTCAGTTACTGGTGTTATATGGGGTAATTCTCTTGTTTTGGGTGAAGGGGAGAATTTATCTTAAGTCTAGGATAGTGCTGGGGATTGCGGTGGGTTTCGCGATCGCCGTCATAGTCATTCCCCTATGGTACACTCAATCCTATCTCTCTCAGGTAACAGTGTTTGCCACTCGCACCCCAGTAGCGACAATTCAGGATCGGGGTAACGTAGTGCTGCTCAATACGCCAGATTTCGCAGTTGCTCAGTATACTCTCATTCCCTTCTTTCAGTCTCAAGGGGTGAATGCATTGGATGCTGGGATGATGATCAATGCAGACAATCCTCCCATGGACGGATGGTTAAAGATTTTGGACACATTACCCATACAGCGATTTTATCAGATTGGCGACCCTGGAACTCAACCAGAGCCGAAGATTGAGGAGCAGGTAAAAACCTATCAAGTTTTACAGGTGAATCAGGGTTTAAACTGGAAAACCTTGAGCGTTGAAAGCTTGAGTTTAGATCCGCAAGTTTTGGAATTTGAGTTAGAGAATAAACGTTGGTTAATGTTGGAAGGTAGAAGTTTTACGGATGCTTTTTGCCAGACTCAGAGTTGGTGTAAGCCTGATAGTAGGGAGACAGTATTGATTTGGTCGGGTCAAGGTTTGGCAGTAGAGATGATCCAAAAAATACAACCAGAGGTGGCGATCGCCCTTTCTGATGCTCTTGATGAAGATATTTTATCCGCACTGAGAGCGACCAATACCACCATTTTTTTAACCGAAAGAGATGGAGCAATTCAATGGAATTCCCAACAAGGATTTAGCAAAACTTCTGATTTAAACTCTCAAAGTGATTTCGCTTTTTAAGTGTCTCCCTTTTCCTCTTCCGATTCTGTAGTATAGGAAGAAGATTTTTCTGCTGCTCGCTGGGTTTGAGCCTCTCCTTTGCCATAAACTAAACGCAAGGGAGTAAGAGATTTTTGCGGTTCTCCCCGACGACGTTCTGAAGTACGTTCTTCCGCAGTATCTTCAGCAATAACTTCGTAGAGAATAGCTCGTTTATTCTTTTGGGAACCTTTCCGTAAAACTCGCCCTAACCGTTGAATATATTCCCGCTTAGATGCCGTTCCAGATAAGATAATCGCAATGCGAGCATCCGGAACATCAACCCCCTCATTTAAAACATGGGAAGCCACTAAAGTTTTATATTCTCCTTGACGAAAACGGGTCAGAATATCATGGCGTTCTTTCACCGGGGTTTGGTGAGTAATGGCGGGAATGAGGAGAGTTTCAGAAATCTGGTAAACGGTGGCATTATCTGCCGTAAAAATGAGAATTTTTTCCGAATAATGTTGGCTCAGGAGGTCTTGAAGCACCCGCAGTTTACTATCAGTAGAAAGGGCGATCGCCTTCGCCTCTCGATGAGCTAACATCGCTCTACGTCCTTCCGGAGAGCGACAACTAGCGCGGACAAAGAGTTGCCAGCCTTTGACAGAACCCAGGAAAATATTCGACGATCGCAGAAATTGATTCCTTTCTTCAATTAGCGCCTCATATCGCTGCTTCTCCTGTTGCGAGAGCTTCACCTTAATTTGCACCACCTCATGGTGCGCCAACGCCTTACCCGATAACTCCTGTGCCGTTTTCTGATAAACCGTTTCCCCCAACAAAAACGCTAAATCTCGGTGTCGTCCATCCCCTCGCTCCAACGTCGCGGTTAACCCCAACCGATAGGGTGCGATCGCATATTCAGCAATCACCCGACTAAACTCCGTCGGTAAATGATGACACTCATCGCAGATTAACAACCCATAGCGAGACCCCAGCGCCTCCGCATGAATTGCCGCACTATCATAGGTGGCAATCAGAACCGGAGAGCGATCGCGAGATCCGCCCCCCAACAAACCCACCTCCACATCCGGAAACGCCGCCTTCAGATGGGCATACCATTGATGCATCAAATCTAACGTCGGCACAACAATCAACGTCGTTCGGGGCGTAATCTGCATCGCCAACTGTGCCAAATACGTCTTCCCCGCAGCCGTCGGCAACACCACCACCCCCTGACGTTGAGCATCCCGCCAAGCTTGCAGCGCCTCCACCTGATGCGGATAAGGAGTCATTTCTAAAGCCGGAATTAACTCCACCGGATAAAATTCCTTCGCCCGATCCTCAAATACCGCCTCCTCCTGCCATAATGTTTCCATCAACCGGCGATAATGCATCGCCAAAATCCGAAACTTTTCAATTCGGTCATCCCAAGTCGCATAATCAACCCAAGTTTTTCCCCTCGGTGGAGGATGCAAAATCAATGTCCCGCGATCGTAAGTTAACTTTGAAATACCAGTCATAAACTCACCAATTGACCAGAAACAAGCCCGTCTAAATTGTTCAGTAAACTACTTGCCATCACTGCCTAAGATCCAACTACCATAAATCATGCACATTTCCCTCGATCGCCTCAAAAAATCCATCCTCCCCCTCAGCCTTACATTAGCCCTATCTGCTTGCAATACTCCCCCCCCTCCCATCACCGAAACTCCCACTCCTAGCCCCTCCAGTACCCCAGTAGCAAACCTTCAAGGCATAACCCTAAACGTATTAACCGAAGTTGGCCCCACCATCTCCGAACCCCTCAAACGTCGTGCCCCTGACTTCGAGCGTCTCACCGGAGTCAAGATTAACATCGTCACCGTTCCCTTTGGCCAACTCTATCAAACCATTTTGGACGACTTAAGCCAAGGGAAAAAACAATACGACCTGATCGTATTTGCTCCCCAATGGATGGTCGATTTTGCCGCTCCCGGATACTTAGAAGAATTAAGTGAGCGCATCGCCAACGACCCCGCCCTAGAATGGAACGACATCGCCCCCTTCTTTCGAGAATTTAGCGCCACCTACGACGGCAAAATCTATACCATTCCCCTCGATGGTGACTTTCAAATCGTCTACTATCGCTCCGACTTACTCGCACAAGCAGGACTCAACCCCCCGAAAACCTGGGATTACTATCTAGCCATCGCCCAAACCTTCCATGGAAAAGACCTCAATGGCGACGGCGAACCCGACTATGGCTCTTGTATCGCGAAACAACCCAATTATCATGCCTATTGGATGTTTGGCTCTATTCTCAGCCCCTTGGTTCAAAATCAAGGCACTCGTCAAGGCCTCTTTTTTGACCCTGAAACGATGAAACCCTTGGTCAAAAATGAAGCCTTTGCCAAAGCCTTAGAAATTTATCAACAAACCACCCAATACGCCCCCCCCAATGAAGCGGAACTCACCATTCATGATGTTCGCGATCTCTTTGCTTCTGGTCGTTGTGCCCTCACTTTAGATTGGGGAGATACAGGAACTATTGTTATTAACCCAGAAATTTCCCAAGTGATTGATAAAGTCGGTGCAGACATCACTCCCGGTTCGCGGGAAATTCTAGACCGAGAAACCGGACAATTAGTCCCCTGTGATAAGATTACTTGTCCCTATGCCATTAATGGCATTAATCATGCTCCCTATGCTGCTTTTGGGGGATGGTCAGGTGCGGTCAATGCGGCCAGCGAGGAAAGCCGCAAGAATGCCGCCTATGCTTTTTTATCCTATATGAGTCAACCGGCACAAGCGAATGTGGATGTAACCATTGGTGCAACTGGATTTAATCCCTATCGTTTCTCCCAATATTCTGAACAAAAATTGTGGATTGAAGCGGGAATGAGCGTCGAAGCAGCCCAGAGATATTTAGGCGCGATTGGCTTAAGTTTAAGTAGTGCCAATGTGGTCTTAGATTTGCGGATTCCCCACAATAATCGCTATCAACAGGAAGTCTTAGATCGGGTCTTAGCCGCTTATCTCAGGGAGGAAATCACTACAGAACAAGCCATACAACAAATTGAACAAGACTGGGAAAAGATTACCAATGAAGTGGGGCGAGAGTCTCAACAGCAAGCCTATCGAGCCAGTATTGGGGTTAAATAACCTTGGGGGGTTCCATAGAGGAGGGATAGTTTTGTTGGTTTCTATCAGTCGATGGTATAAGGGGATTCAAAACTGGAGTTTAAGTGCCAAGTTAACGGCTACTTATTCTCTGTTAATTACTCTGGTGGCCGGTTCACTGACACTCAGTTTGTATCTCCAATTTCAAAGGACTCAACGGCAAGCAATTAAGGAGCGTTTGCGCGATATTATTGCCCTATCGGTTCCCCAGATTGATAGTGATTTTCATGCCCTGATTGTTACGCCTAGCGATCGCATCAGCTCCTATTATCAGATTACTCAACAGCGACTCAAAGAGATTCAAGCCATGAGTAACTCCATTAAGCACATTTATACACTCAGAGAAAGCCAAGAAGGATCAATCCGGGTGATTGTAGATTACGCGCCCCCTCCTGCCTCTATCCGCACCGTAGGTACACCCCTAACTCCCATCACTCCCCTTTTAGAAAAAGGGTTAGAGCATATTCAGGAACCCAAAGTAGAGAGCCGGTTTTTCACCAATGCCAAAGGAGAATTAGTCGTTTATGGCTATGCCCCCATTGTCAACTCCATTGGTCGCCTCGATGGGATCTTAGCCATTGAACTCGATGCCTCACCAGTCAGGGAGAGTGAAAAACGAGCGCGGGCGATCGCCTCCATCACCTTTTTGACCAGTCTTCCCCTCGCCCTACTCCTTGGATGGCTCCTCGCTCGCCATCTCACTGCCCCCATTGCCGAGTTAGTAGAAGCAGTCGAGCGTATTGCCCAAGGCGATCGCGACACCCTAGTTCAAGTCCGTACTCAAGATGAAGTCGGCATCCTCGCCCAAACCTTCAACCGCATGAGTCGCCAACTCAAAACCTCCTTTGAAACCCTTGAAGCCAAAGTTGCCCAACGCACCACCCAACTCGCTCAAGCCAATCAAGCCATTACCGCCCTCAACCAGCGCCTAAAACAAGAAAATTTACGGATGGGAGCAGAATTAGAAATCACCCGTAAACTCCAGCAAATGATATTACCTAAATCCGAAGAATTAAGTCAAATTCTCGGCTTAGAAATCGCTGGATATATGGAACCCGCAGCCGAAGTTGGTGGCGATTATTACGATGTACTCGAACAAGATGGACGCATAAAAATTGCGATTGGTGATGTTACCGGCCATGGCTTAGAAAGCGGCGTAGTCATGATTATGGTACAATCGGCTGCCCGCGCCCTACTCGCCAATAATGAAACCAATCCCGTTAAATTTTTAGATGCCCTCAATCGGACAATTTATAATAACCTTGAGCGGATGAAAATAGATAAACATTTAACCTTCATGATCCTCGATTACTACGAAGGTATCCTTAAGCTCAGTGGTCAGCATGAAGAAATTATTATTGTGCGTTCTGGAGGCATAATTGAACGCATAGATACCATAGATCTAGGGTTTCCCATTGGTTTAGATCGCGAGATTTCCCCCTTTATTGCTGAAGAAAATATTCTTTTAAACTCAGGTGATATTGTTTTTCTTTATACAGATGGTGTCACGGAAGCCGAAAATTCAGATGGGGTACACTATGGAGTAAATCGTCTGTGTGAAATTCTCAGGCAAAACTGGCAAAAGTCCGCCGAAGAGATTCGGCAAAGTGTCATTGAAGACATTTTACGTCATATTGACCAACAGAAAATCTACGACGATATTACCTTATTGGTCTTAAAAAAACGATAGCTCTTGACGCTCGAACAATGAAGCCTATGACTGCTGAAATTTCCCCCAAATCTACTCTTTCTTATTCCGGAACATTGACAGCCATGAATATATCCTCTCAATCTCTTCATCAATACCAGAAAGAAATTGAGAAATTGCGGCAAGAAATGGCTCTGCTGAAGCAAGAAAAACATGATTTAGAAATCCTGCTAGAAAATACAGTCGATCATGCTGATACTGTAGAAACCCTGCTCCATGAATCGAATCGCAAACTCCGCGCAGAAATTTTAGAACGCAAGCAAATAGAAAAAGAACTCCAACGCTCGCAAACTGAACTTCAGCGTCTTCTGGAAATCGTCTCTAGGGATAAAGAAGATTTAGAAATTATTTTAGAGACCATTACTGAACATGGCGATTTTATTGAAGAACAAACCCATAAACAAAGTATTCATGATGCTTTGACTCACTTGTATAACCGTCAATATTTGGAAGAAGTTCTCGATCGAGAACTCGATCGCGCCGATCGCTATCACTCTAACTTAGGTTTTGTGATGATTGACATCGATTACTTTAAAGTGTTCAATGACACTTTTGGCCATGATGCTGGAGATAAAGTCTTACAAGCGGTTGGCCAATGCTTACAAGAACAAGTTAAAGAAAAAGGGGTGGCTTTTCGCTATGGAGGAGAAGAATTAACTTTGGTCTTACCCCATCATAATCTTGAACAAACAGCCCAATTGGCCGAACATATTCGTCAAGCAGTTAAAAATATTGAGGTTCATCACCAAGAAAAACTCTTAGCCCCTGTAACCATTTCCCTCGGAGTAGCCTGTTATCCAATCCACGGGCCAACCCCGACAGAATTGATGAAAGCGGCAGATCTGGCCTTGTATCAAGCCAAAAATCAAGGACGCGATCGCGTTATCCTTGCTCATTAACTTTCTCGATCCTAAAATAAACATCCATAGTACAATGAACAAGTGTCATCTCATATATCCCAATTTAAGGAGAAAGAGCATAACCCTATAGTATTTTCAGTTGATTTACATCAACGCACATGAAGGTAAAGCAGCCCAATTGGCCCTCCTCCCCGCCCTCTACTGTCCTGGCACATACATGAAGAGGCATTTAGGGAAAGCCAGGTTATCTCAAGCTGTTCTCTCATGTGAAAATGCTATACATATATAGAAGTTGATTCAGTAGAGCAATCCAAATGGTCAAAGGTGAACTCAAAAATGGCAGAATTTTTTGGTGATTATATCGATAACTTACCAGAGAGTCCAGAATACTTAATTATTGGATTTTCCCCCAGCTCTGTTCCCTTAAAACAGCGTTGGCGCAACAATGGCTTATCAGCAGACTTTCTTGCTGACTATCTGACCACCTTTTTCCCTGCCAAAGATGATGTTACAGAACAACAGCAAGCAGAAGTCAAAAGTGCTGTCAGCTACATTGCCAATGAATTATTAGAAAATGCTATGAAATTTAATGACGAAACTTCAGAATTTCCAATTAGTATTCGTCTCCAAGTTCGCGAGGACAAAATCATATTTTTCACCTCTAACAGTATTCCCCCTAAAGATGTGAGCAAATTTCAAACTTTCTTGCGAAAAATAGAGCAAGTTGATCCACAAACCCTGTACCTTGAACAACTGGAAAATAGCGTCAAAGAAGAGACTCACTCGAATTCAGGATTAGGACTATTAACCATGCTTAATGACTACCTGGCAAAGTTAGGATGGAAATTTGAAAACGTTTCCGACTATCCGGGTGTGGTTAAAGTCACGACTATGGTTCAACTGCCCATATAATGCCATAGAATACTGAATGGTTTGAGGTTAGCGGAAAGTAATCAAGGATAATTCATAGATAACAAGGAGAATAAATGAATGACTACTGAACCCATTCACAGTATCAAAACAGAAGAATATAGAGTAGACTATGATGAAGGAACAAACACCATTAGCTTTCAAGGTTCTCTTCGTTTGAGCGGCATGGAAGAATATGCCCCAATTGTGAAAATTTTGGAAACTATTGCTAACCAAGATCCTCCTGCGATCACCTTAGATTTACTAGAATTGGAATTCCTCAATAGCTCAGGGATTAGTATGCTGTCTAAATTTGTGATTAAAATTCGACAGAAAAAGGAGATTAATATGGTCGTGAAAGGATCAAAAGGTATCCCTTGGCAAGGTAAATCTCTGAAAAATTTACAACGGTTAATGCCTTCCTTAACCTTAGAAATCGAGTAAAACAGTTTAAACTTTTGGTTATGCTCCCTCCATCCCATCGTGAATTGGTCGGTTATGGCCAAAATCCTCCCGATCCCAAATGGCCCAACCAAGCCAGACTTGCCGTTCAATTTGTCATTAATTACGAAGAAGGCGGAGAAAACTGTATTCTTCATGGAGATTCCCATTCTGAATCATTTCTATCAGAAATCATTGGCGCAACTCCATTATATGGCGTTCGCAATATGAACATGGAATCGATCTATGAATATGGCAGTAGAGCCGGATTCTGGCGACTCCATCGCCTGTTTACCCAGCGCCACATCCCCGTGACCGTCTATGGGGTCGCCATGGCCTTAGAGCGCAATCCAAAAGCTGTTGCGGCCATGAAACAAGCAGAGTGGGAAATTGCATCCCATGGTTATCGCTGGATTGACTATCAGCATATCAGCGAGGAAACAGAACGGGAACATATACAAAAAGCTATAGATATTCATACTCAAGTGACGGGATCTCGTCCCTTGGGATGGTATACCGGGCGAGTCAGTCCCCATACTCGCAAATTGGTGGTAGAAGCTGGGGGGTTTTTGTATGATGCGGATAGTTATGCTGATGATTTGCCCTACTGGATCATGGAGTACGGTGCGCCCCATCTGGTGATTCCCTATACTCTAGATACGAATGATATGCGGTTTGCCACTTACCAAGGGTTTAATAGTGGAGATCAATTTTTTACTTATTTGCGAGATGCCTTTGACCTGTTGTATGCAGAAGGTGAAGAGCATCCTAAAATGCTCAGTATTGGTCTGCATTGCCGATTAGCAGGACGACCTGGAAGAGCAGCCGCGTTAGCTCGGTTTTTAGATTATGTGCAACAACAAGAGCAGGTGTGGATTTGTCGTCGGGTAGATATTGCCCGTCATTGGCATAAATATCATTATGTGGAAGATCATTATCCGGAAGATCGTTAGGGCTATATTGAAGGCGATCTTATTTAAGTATTAGGACTTCGCTGTTCATAGAATCGACAGCTAGAACAGGGGCCTTCTGGATAGACTGCACAACGAATCAATTCAGATAAGGCATTAAAGCGACAACTGCTATCACCAATAGTCCACCGTCCATTGACTAAGCTTTGTTCGCTGGGAGGGGAGGAAGGTTGAACATAGAGGGCAATTTTCTGTAAACGATATTGACCCGATTTGAGGCTATAGCGGTGACGACGCTCTAGGACAGTATAGGTTTTGCCTTCAACATGGAGATAGTTGCCTGGTTGGGGAGTCCAATCGAGTTGAACTTTGCCGAGGGTTTGCCGGGGATGGGTAACAATAATCTCTGTGGGTAATGAATCAGGTTCCATTGATAATTAGATAATCTGCTGGCAACAATCCTTTAAGGTATCGCATTGAATCAATTCTGGCTGTCTGGATTTTAGATTTTTTTATAAAATCTAGACCATCTGAAGCCATAATATGGGGTATCCGGATCGGGACAACTGTAATCAGAATAGTCTAAACATGAGTTTTTAAGTACACTATCTAGAGCGATCGCAGAGGGGAATCATGGTAGCACACAAACATGGATTAGGGTTCTGGAAAGCGTTTTTAGGTTTAGGCCTGACTTTGGGGTTGAATACAACCGGGTTGCCGGTTCAAAGTGTGGAGATCGATCGAGGCCAGGTGATTCAGTCTATACCGATGGCTACAATGAGTGGTTGGGAAAGTGCATCCTTTCCGGTGGAAAATTTTGTCGAGTATACTTCCCGGTTTGGGCCGCGCTCTGGAGGGTATCACTACGGCTTAGATTTGGCTGCTCCCTATGGTAGTTATATTCGCAATTGGTGGCAAGGGCAAGTGGTGGAAGTGTGGGAAGATAATCGCTGCGGTACGGGAATTGTGATTGAGTCGGGATATTGGGAGCATATTTATTGCCATGTGCAGGGACGGGTAGGAACCCATCAAGGCCGTCCCTATTTGATGGATCAAGGAGGGGGGATTCTTCTTTGGGAAGGTCAGATGGTGAATGCAGGCGATCGCATTGCTAGAGTAGGTATGACCGGACGCACCAGTGGCCCTCACTTACATTGGGGCTTGAAATATGCCGGTCAATGGGTTGACCCCAGTGTGATTCTATTGGCTATGTCCCAATCTCGCGTTGCTGGACGGTAGGGGGAATCGGGGAATGGGGGAATGGGGAGATGGGGGAAATTGCCTTTTGCCTATTCCCTATTCCCTATTACCCAATTCCTTTAACCCGTCTGAAAAATATTCTTGACCATTCCCTTTTTCAAACCCGCAGCCGCTCGATCGAGTTCATCGATTTCCCCAAGGTTTAAAGACCAACCTAACGCGCCAATATTGTCTTGAGCTTGTCTAACATTTTTAGCTCCAGGAATGGGAATAGTTCCTTTTGCCATACACCAATTTAAGGCAACTTGTGAGGGGGTTTTGTGGCGACTTTTTCCTATTTCTTGCAAACATCCTAAAACCGGTTTCACTTGGGGTAATAATTCCCGAAATAATCCCTTACGCAGTCCTTGGGGAAATGGGCCAGATTCTGTATATTTTCCCGTTAATAGTCCTAATGCTAAGGGACTATAGGCAATCAGTTGGATGCCCAAATCATCACAGACGGCTTTCAAATTGAGTTGGGTAACTGGAGCAGTGGATAAGAGAGAATATTGTACCTGTAGGCTGAAAATGGAAACGCCCCTTTTTTGCAGATGGTTCACCACTTTTTGCAATCGTTTCGGCCCATAATTGGATAAACCAACGGCTTTGACTTTTCCCTGTTCATATAAATCCCCTAACCCATCTAAAAGCGCCCATTCTTGCCAAGGAGCATAATTAGCGGTAGACCAATGCATTTGCACTAAATCAATCGGTCTTTGCAACCGTTGAGCAGATGCCTCTCCAGCTTGTACCATGGCATTTTGGGTTAAGCGCCAAGGATAGGGAGCGAGTTTGGTGGCGATGCAAAGACTATCTCTATTCGTCGCTATGCAACCTTGGGCAAATTGTCCGAGAAGTTTTTCACTTTGTCCGTTTAATTTTCCTGTTCCGTAGGAATCTCCGGTATCAAAGAGGGTAATGCCGTTGCCTATACAAAGATTAAAGACTTTTTGTAATTCTCGATCCATGCTGGGGTCATATTGCCAGAGTAAACGATTGCCCCATGCCCAGGTTCCGCATCCCATTTTGGGTAAAGATAAGGTGGAAGTGTTTGCCATTATGAAGGGTAAATTTGGATTGGGTAACTAATTGGGATCGCAGCGAATTTCGACCAGGAAGCCATCAGGATCGTAGAAGTAAATCCCGCGTCCTGTGGGGCGAGTGACGGGGCCGTGGTCGATGGGAACTTGATGATGATGGAGGACAGAAAGGGCGTGTTCAAAGTCTTCTGGGGCGATGTCAAAGGCGAGATGGTTGGCGCGGGTAAATTGGGTTTTCGGATTGGGGTCTGGGGGGGATAATTGGGGTTCCCAGAAGAGGTCAATAATGATGCCGTCGGGGGTGCGAAAGTTGGCGACTTTTCCGGCAGCGACGAGGTTAATGAGGGTTTCGGGAATTTGATCGCCGGTGAGTTCTTCTAAGCCGAGGATTGTTCCGTAGAAGTGTCGAGAAGCGTCCATATTTTTGACGTTGAGGGCGATATGATGGACGGTTTTAAGATGACCTTGGAGGAGGGGAGGGGAGTTCATGTTTATTTAGTATAGTTAAAGGGTTGATGATGGCTAGGGTGTGATGTTAGAGCAGTTTAAGATTACTTACGATCGCCTGTCTTTAGAGGAAGTGTATCATTTAGCCGAAGATCCTGGCAATGGGGCGATCGCCTTGATGAGTGGTATGGTTCGCAATCAGACTGAAGGTAAACCGGTGATTGCCCTAGATTATCAAGCCTATGAACCGATGGCCCTAGAAGTCTTTAAGCAGATTGCCCAACGGATTCATCAAGCTTATCCTACCGTTAATCGAGTCGTGATTCACCATCGATTGGGATATTTAGAAATTGGTGAAGTGAGTGTGATTATTGCTGTGGGTAGTCCCCACCGTGCCGAAGCCTTTGCTGCTTGTCAGTATGCCATTGATGCGCTCAAGGAGGATGCGCCCATCTGGAAACATGAATGTTGGGCAGATGGGACACAAAGTTGGGTGAAACCGTCAGTGAGGCTTTAAGAAATTGGTGGTCTGATATTAGGCAGACCGTTTATTTGCCTTTTTTTGCCTCTTGACCCGATTTTTGGAATTTACAGGAAATACTAGGAGGAATTCCGAGTTTAATATCAATGACTAAATCTTGGAGAATGGCAATATATACCCCTTCAAGTTTTTCATGAAATCCCTTAGCCATCAAAACCGCTTTTAGGGCAGCAACTAAGAGTTTATTGTTCTCATTTTCGCTAATGATGCGCTCAACCGTGGCATTGTCAATATTATCGACTGAACCGATGAGAGTGGCATTGATTTCCGGTAAAATTCCGGCTTCAATATTAAAGCTTTCAAGGCTTAAACCCAGGTCTTCAGCTAGAGGTAGAAACTTGTTAAATTCATCAATAACTTGTTCGAGTTTATCCTGGGCTGCACCCGCAACTTCGGATGCTTTTTGTTGGGCTTGATTTTTGATGTTGCCAAACATGACTTAAATTGGACTTCAGAATGAGAGAATATTCTGTTTACTATCATGAGGCTCAAGCCTAGTCAAGAAAGAAATCGTTAAATTCTATTAAGTCCCTTTGAGTTGGGCAATCAATTGAGGTTCATCCCAATAGGATGATAACGTTATTATTTTACCGGCTTCATTAAATTCAAATACGCTAATCCCTTCGGTTTGGGCTGTTTTTCCCGTTTTAGAAACAACCTTCATCTGCCATTTGACGGCTGCACCTGTACCCGAAATAAAAGGAGTTTCGGGAGTAATCTCTAGGCGTTCATAAAATTGGGCTAAGAATTGGAAAAAGGCCGTCGCTTTTTCATGGGCGATCGCCGGAGGTTTGCCTACAGGATCGGCAATTTTGGCATCCGGGGTAAAGAGTTCAACCCACCCTTCAGGGTTCATAGCACTCATTTGGGTAAAGTAGCCCTTGAGGGTAGTTTTCATGAGTTCAGGGGACATAGACATAGGGAGATTGATCCACAGCAATATAGCTAGTCTAAATGAATTGTGCAACGAGAAAAGCCCTCTCCCTTTCGTATCCCTCTCCCACAGGATTCTTGACTTTCCCCTTCTCCTGTGGGAGAAGGGGGTAGGGGGATGAGGGGCAGCCATTACATAACTCATTTAGGTTTACTATACTCTACCCGTTTTTCCCGATTCAGAGATAATTGAGGATAAATCGCCGCAAGATTTCAGTAATTTCTGTGGCCATGCGAGCATCAATTTCTGTAGCTTCTTGGTTTTCTCGCGCCTTTTGATCCGGGCCATTTAACGCTTTTGCCCCTCGTAGCGTTAAGGTTAAAGATTTGACTTGATTTTGATATTCAAATTGCACAAAACCAGTGTAAGTCATTTCTGTCCGTCTGCGGGATGAGCTGTAACCAAAGCCCATTTTAGAAAGGATAATAGGGTTTTGGATCTCTACTGCTAAGGTGGCGATCGCCAGATCGACAAATCGAGCCGTATCTTGACCTAAACAAGAGGCCAATAGGTTGATTTTTCCTCCATCTAATCCTGGAATTTGGCCCGATTGGGGGAGATGATCGTGCCATCCTACCATGGACAAGATCCGAGTCAAGGCATAGGCAGGAATCAGGTTTTCTCCCGGTTGACTAGAGCGAGATTTGGATTCAACTGCTGAGAGTCGGATGTTATCAGAATCCACAATTTGAGGGGTAGGGGTAAAGGGTTCTTCTCCATAGAGTCCTTGGAAATTTAAATCCGTTTGTCCTGTGAGATCTTTAACCCACTGTTCTAAGCCTGCATAGGTTTGAAAACATTTTAGGGTCGCGGCGATCGCATTGGAACTGTAATATTTTCCCTCATAGGTCACCAAATCCTCTAAAATCCCCTCTAAGGGATCGTAGTTTTGGCGATAATGCTCCCCATCGCTTACGCGATCGCCAATTGCTAATCCCTCTAAACCTCCCGTCAGTTGTCCGAGGGTATTGATCAGGGGAAAAATCTTAGTAGCGCTCCAAAACTGCACCTTTTCTAGGGCATTTCTACCTAACCATCGAGTTTGAAATTGTCCCTCATGCCATCCCCCCACCGCAATACAGGCATTTTTAATATCGGGATGGAGGAAATCTAAGCCTTGTTCATCTATGATCATCGGCAGCTCGCCCACTGGGGGATACTCCTGGCCAGGGATAGAGCTTAACTGGGGAAGTTGTTTCAGGCGATCGCCATACTCCCCAATCTGATTTCCATAGGGGGAGCGATCGATTCCCCAGTCCAAAAAGGCCAAACGCTCAGAATCACATCCTGCCTCTTGCTCCCAGAATTGGGTATACCACTGTTTTCGGCGATCGCTCAAAGGCACAGCATCGGAGCTAGTCATAAACGGGGTTTAAATAAACATTAGACATCATACCCCAAGGAGTTAACTTATATGATGAGGGGTTTGATCTTCTTCCGGATACTATCGAAATCAGAGAGTATACAGAAATGGTAGATGCACCCTGATGAACTCCTCCAGTTGGGGACAACTGGGGGATTACTTTCTTTCCGTTTTTCCTTCAAACTCCCCAAAAACCAAGGTATCCTAGACAGGGTAGATCTGAATTCCCCTCTCTTTGAGATTATGCCCCTGGCTTTAACGCTCCCTCCTCCCCTACAAGTCGGAGATCGATTAACGGTCATTGCTCCTAGTGGCCCTTTGCAAGAAAAGCAACGTTTTCAAGCCGGTCTAGAACTCTGGCAACAACAGGGATATCAACTCAAGGTAGATGAAAGAATTTATGACCAATGGGGATATCTCGCCGGAAAAGATGGCGATCGCCGCGCTCAGTTACTCGATGCCCTCCAAGATCCCGACTGTCGGGGGATTTTGTGCGTTCGTGGCGGTTACGGAACCACCCGACTTTTAGAACCCTGGATTAAGGATTTACCTTGGCAACAACACCCCAAATGGCTCATCGGCTTTTCTGATATTACTGGACTATTTTGGAGCCAATTTTATCAAGGAGTCGGCGGAGGCATTCATGCTCCCTTACTCACCACTCTGGCTCAAGAACCCCTCTGGTCACGGGAGCGCTTATGGAGTGCTGTACGAGGAGAACCCTTAGCCCCTCTACAAGGTCAAGGATGGGGAGGAGGGCGCAAGCAAGGAATCTTACTGCCCGGTAATTTAACCGTCGCCACCCATCTCCTAGGCACACCCCTACAACCCCCAGTTGAGGGAGTCATTTTAGCCTGGGAAGATGTGGCAGAAATGCCCTATCGAGTCGATCGGATGCTCACCCAGTGGCGGATGAGCGGTCTGTTAAGCCAAGTGCAAGGGATCGCATTAGGTCGATTTAGCCAATGTGAACCCCCGGAAGGACGACCCAGTTTAACCGTAACAGAAGTTTTAGGCGATCGCCTTTCAGATTTAGGGATTCCCATCATTTCAGAGCTACCCTTTGGCCATGATGGCGAAAATGGAGCCTTACCCGTTGGCGCTGCGGTGCGCTTAGATGGAGAAAGAGGAAGACTGGAATTTATTTAATATCAAGTCCGATTATTCATGTCCGCGAAGCGGAAATACCCTAATTAAAAATTTAGGGAGCGAGACGCTCCCACTCCAACAATATCAAGGGATTAGAGGAGTGCGGGCATCTTGCCCGCTTCTTAACAAATTTTCATGTCCGCTTGCGGAAACCGGACTTGATATAAATCCCAGCCCCCTCAACTAGACAGACTTTAAGCAGAAATTGACCATCTCAACTTCACTCATCTGTTTTGCCAATTAGTCCCTATAAAATGGCATTAGCGCAAAGGCTATTGCCAACCAAGTATTGGTATAGCAAGATACTTTTTGAAGGCTATTGATCTGCCTACTTAAAACCCTTGCTCTAACTTCACCGAGTCCATGATTATAATGGGGTCAATTGGCAAACTTGATGAGTTTTTGCTTAATAGTTACTGCTCTAAATCTTAAAATCTTCTCTTGTTACCTCTATCCTCACGGGGTCGAGCTTTGTTCACCGTCAGTGTACGCCCCATCCACTCAGCACCATTAAGTGCAGAAATTGCGCTTTCTTCTTCTTCCTCAGTGGACATCTCTACAAAACCAAACCCTCTCGGCCTACCGGTTTCTCGGTCTGTAGGTAGAGTAATCTGTTTAACGGTTCCATAATCCTTGAAGACTTCTTGTATATCTTCTTGCGTAACCTGGAAAGAAAGGTTACCTACATAAATTGACATCGAGACTTTCCTACAATCAAGGCAAACATCAAAGAATCAGGATTTGGGGAAAATGTTCTTAATATTTAAACGAGTTCACCAATTTCTATTCTCGCTATCCATTCTAGCAGCATGAGATTAATTTTGGGAAGTCCCAAACTAATTCAAGTAAGGGAAGTCGTAGTCAAGAAGAAATCTCCTAAGTCATGAGGGTAATCTCCTTCCTTGAGCGCAGTGGAGGTGAATTCAGAATGTCAAAGAGATTAGTGCCGTGACACAGCTAAAAATGTGCATTAGCGTAGGGTGGGTTAGGCGGCTAATATCAAGTCCGGTTTCCGCAAGCGGACATGACAATTTGTTAAGAAGCGGGCAAGATGCCCGCACTCCTCTAATCCCTTGATATGACTGGAGTGGGAGCATCTTGCTCCCTAGATTTTTAATTAGGGTATTTCCGCTTCGCGGACATGAATAAGCGAACTTGATATAAAACCTAGACTGGGATAGCAATCTCTCAATCCGCCGTAACCCACCATTTTAGGGTTGTCACGGCATTAGGATAGATTAGTGATGCGGATGAAAGGACTTGAACCTTCACTCATTGCTGAACTAGAACCTAAATCTAGCGCGTCTACCAATTCCGCCACATCCGCATGGGCATCACAATCTCTAATCATAGCAGAGAGCTATGCCAATGTCTAGCTTGATTTTGAAAAAGAACAGAAAAAGAGAGCCATATGGCTCTCTTTCTTGTTCTATAGTTCAATTCGGAGGAAATCTGACTTTCTTACCCGATGCATACCAGCTTCACCAGCACTTGACCTAGGCATTCTTGCGGCGCTTGGCAGCAGCAACTAGACCACCGATCGCAGCTAAACCGAGGAGAGCGGAAGGCTCAGGAACATCAACGGGGTCGGGGTTGGGCGTGCCGACGGTGAATTGGAAGTTGCGGGTGAAGGAGAAGTTATCACCCGCATCGACGACACCAGAGGCATAGGAATTTTCTCCAAAGCTGTAGGCGTATTCCCAGTTTGTACCGCCATCTAAGCTGTATTTAACGACTTCACTAGCTTTCATGGAGTTAAAGAGAAGGTACTGACCCATATCTTTTTCAAAATCTTCCATCTTACCGGCAGCCATATATTCCGCCAACTTCGGCTCTTTAATTTGCAGACCACTAGCGAAGGTGTCATGACCGGCTAATTCAAAGGAGAATTCCCCATTGTTGCTGGTGACGGATTGGATGTTGGGGTCGCTCAGGCGTTGGAAAACATTTTTGCCAGACAATTGGGGATCGTATTTTATAGCCATTAAAAGATCAGAGCCAGAGCTAATACCCAATTGACCAAACTGAGCGTCGTAAGTATTATAAATTCCGTTAGTCCAGTCAGTGCCCAAGCTACCTAACCAGTCAGCTTGACCGACGGAACCAAACATGATGCTGCCGTCGGTGAAGTTAGCGGTTAAGGTAGAGGCGGTTTCATTTCCCCAGCCGTAGTCGATGTTGTCATCTAGCTCAACGCTACCTGCACTTCCGAGAGCATCGATAATAGCTGCGCTACCGTTGCTACCAGAGAGTTCTACTTCTCCCGCATTAATTTGTTCAAATACGCGAACATCTCCAGTTGTGCTGACTCCGGTTAGAGTACCGGCAAAGGCGGGAGCGCCAAGGACGCTAACACCAGCGACGACGGAAGCACCCATAGCGATTTTTTTCATAGTGTTAAACATAGTTTCAGTCTCCTAGAATTTTTTAAGCGTGTTGGCTGTCTGAGTAATGGTTCAGGTTGTTTGGAAGTTGGTTTCCTCTCAACTGATGCCTATCTTAAGCTGCTGTTTGGGGAAGGGATGTGACCGAGTTCACTCAAGGAACGTGATTGTTATTCTTTGAAAAAACCCTTTTCTTCCCAGAGCTGGGGATAGGTGAGTTGAGAAAAGTTGTTTCCGTTCAACTTGTTCCTATCATAGCCTGAAACCCTTGCCCTGTGGTGAAGTTACCATGAAGATTCCATCAAGTTTCGATAAAGTTTTCCAGGGTATTCAGATTCAAGTTTCCGTATTTTTACGATCGCAGAAACTCGCCGATCCGAGTGGCTGCCTGTTGCAGTATGTGGGGGTCGTGAACGAGGGCAAAACGGACGAAACCCTCGCCATTGGGGCCAAAACCGGCTCCGGGGGAGGCGGCTACCCCTGTGGTTTCCACGAGTTTGGTGCAGAAGTCAACTGAGTGTTTTTCCCATTTTTTCGGTAGTTTTGCCCAGACAAACATGGTAGCGGCGGAGGGAGCAATGGGCCAGCCGATGTCGTCCATGGCGCGAATAAAGGCATCTCGGCGCTGTTGGAAGCGGTTAATGGTGGTCTGGATATGGGTTTGGGAGCCTTGGAGTGCGGCGATCGCCCCATTAAAAATCCCCTGGTACTGATTAAAGTCTACGACTGCCTTAACCTGCCGCAGTCCGGCGATCAGTTCAGGATTCCCAATGGCATAACCCACCCGAAACCCGCCCATACTGTAGGTTTTGGACAGGGAGAAGAATTCAATGGAGATGGCTTTATCGGGGTCTGCTTGCAGGACGGAAGGGGACGCAGGTTTGCCATCAAAGACGAATTCGGCATAGGGGGCATCATGAATCAGGGCGATATTGTGGCGCAAACAGAGATCGACGGCTTCTTTGAAGAAGGAGAGGGGAGCAGTAGCGGAGGTGGGATTATGGGGATAGTTCAACACCATCATCCGCGCTTTGTCTAAGACGGATGCGGGAATATCGCTAAAGTTGGGTAAAAATCCGTTGTTTTCGCGCAAGGGCAGGGTGTAGAGTTCGCCCCCAGCAAAGTAAACTCCGCCATAGTGGGAGGGATAGCCGGGATCGAGAAGGATGGCGATATCTCCAGGGTTGAGGAGGGCTAGGGGGAGATGGGCGGTTCCTTCTTGGGAACCAATGAGGGCGAGGACTTCGGTTTCGGGATCGACGGGAATGTTGTATTTATCGGTGTACCATTTAGCGCAGGCTTGGCGGAAGGGGAGGGTACTGTTAAAGAGTTGATAGCCATGGGTGCGGGTATCGGGGAGGGTTTTGGCGATCGCCTCTATCACCTGGGGAGCAGTGGGTTGATCGGACGATCCCAAGGATAAATCGATGACTTCTAAACCGGCAGCTCTGGCTTTTCCTTTGCCGCGATCCATGTCAGCAAAGACATTATGTTCAAAGGATTTGAGGCGATCGGCAAAACGAATCATGGGACGGGGGATGGGGAGATGGGGAGATGGGGGGATGGGGAGATAGGGGGAAGGGTTACAGGTGGGGTTCGATCAGTTCGACTAATTTTTGTTGGGTGAGCGCTCCTTCTCCAGAAGCTGCGAGTTTTCCTGATTTGAATAGGCGCAGTCCGGGAACTCCTTCTACGGCATAAGCTTTCACGGATTCTGGGTTGGGGTCTACTTCCATTTTGACGACTTTTAGGCGATCGCCGTATTCACTGGCTATTTTATCAATTGAAGGACTCACCAAGCGACAAGGACCACACCAAGAAGCCCAAAAGTATACCAGTACAGGTTGAGAGGCTTTGAGGACTTCAGATTCAAATTGAGCGTCGGTAATCGTAATCGGGGTACTCATAAGGAACTCGGATAAACAATTTAGACCAGTCTTGGAAGACCCATTTTAGGTTAGCTTAGGTTATTATACCCTGATTCGGGACTTTCCCTTTACTCAACTAATTTTAAGCGATAGCGATCGCTCAGGCGGTGATGACAGACTTAAATTCTGAAGCCTCGCTATTGTAAGCTATTGCCTATTGCCTATTGCCTATTGCCTAGCGCGAAGCGCTCTAATTTCCATGAATCCTATTTTTGCTTCTGAGCTGAATACTTTTACAGAAGAGACTTCTATCCGGATGATCCAAGCGATCCAAGAGCAGGCGATCGCCACTCCCTTAAGTCCCGAACCGATTATGAGCGCCTATGTGCATCAGGGCAATGGGGGCACTCCGATTGTCTTATTGCCGGGGTTTGATAGTTCCCTATTAGAGTTTCGGCGGTTATTGCCCTTGTTGGCTCAACATCAGGAGACTTGGGCGATCGATTTATTCGGGTTTGGCTTTACGGAAAGACGGCCCGATTTACCCGTTAATCCAGAAGCGATCAAGACTCATTTATACTCCGTTTGGCAAACCCTAATCCAAAAACCGGTAATTTTAGTCGGCGTTTCCATGGGAGGCGCAACGGCGATCGACTTTAGTCTGAGCTATCCCGAAGTGGTAGAACAGTTAGTCTTAATTGATAGTGCCGGATTTGCTAACGGTCAAGCCATCACCGCCAAATGGTTAAAACCCCTGGTTTATGGAGCAGCTAATTTTTTACGTCAACCTTGGGTGAGGCAATCTGTAGCCGTCCAAGCCTATTATGACCGTAAATGGGCTTCTGTGGATGCCCGGCTCTGTGGAGCGCTGCATTTAAAGATGCCCTATTGGACAGAAGCCATGGTTAGTTTTACCCTCAGTGGCGGCTATAATCACATGGCGGATAAAGTAGGAAAAGTCACTCATCCGACGCTGGTTTTATGGGGAGAAGGCGATCGCATCCTCGGCACTGCTGATGCTGCCAAATTCGAGAAAGCCATCCCCCACTCTAAACTGATTTGGATCGAGCAGTCTGGCCATACTCCCCATTTAGAGCAACCGCAAAAAACCGCCGAACTCATTTTAGAACACTGTAGCCAACCCTCCTTAAAACTATGAGTAAACTAGAAAAACATCATTCTGGAAGAATGGAATGATGAAGATCGAGATTAAGCCGCAAACCTGGCAAGATTATCTGAACATAAGCTATCCCATTACACTATACCCGGAAGCCGAGGGAGGGTATACCGTGGCGATCGCACTAAATAATCATGATTTAAGTAATGAATTTCCAATTTTCCAATCATGCTTTAGAAGAGATCCAAAAACGGAATATTCCTATGGTTTTGATAGAAGCAGTATTATGGAGTCCCCAACAAACCCTAAAACAAAGTGAAGATATTGCAATTTATCAATCTCAACTGGACTTTGGTACGGGGAAACTATACTTGCTACGAGTTTTTATTAACATTACTGTCGATCCCCAACTGGTAGTTACAGTTTATCGCACCAGTAAAATTCAAAAATATTGGAGGAACCCATGAAAATCAAATATGATCGCCAAGTTGATATCCTACGCATCACCTTTAAAGAAGCAATGATTACCGAAAGTGACGAAGAAACACCCGGTATGATCCTAGACTTCGATGAGAATGGTAATGTCGTCGGGATCGAGATCCTGCGAGCCTCTCAGCACATTGACAACCCTGAAGGCATAGAATACAGTATCAGTCCATCAATACTGATATCGTCGAAACTAACCTGAGTCAGGCTCAAACTATAGCTAGTCTAAATGAGTTGTGCAACAGGAAATGCCCTCTCCCTAATCCCTCTCCCACGGGAGAGGGACTTCTGCTCCCCTTCTCCCTTCGACTTCGCTCAGGGCAGCGCCTGCGGGAGAAGGGGCTGGGGGATGAGGGGCAGCTATTACATAACTCATTTAGGTTTGCTATATCAATCCAAGCATCCCATAAAAAACAATGACTGAATCCCTATTAGAACGTATTTCCATCGATCCTCACCTCTGTCATGGTAAACCCTGCATCCGAGGATTACGCTACCCTGTGGAATTCTTGCTTGAGCTGCTCAGTTCCGGTATGACTCATGAAGAAATCTTGACTGACTATGATGATTTAGAAGAAGGGGATATTTTAGCGGTACTCTTGTTTTCAGAGCAGGAGGTGATTGTGTCATGGATGAGCTAGAACAATATCGGACAGTCATCAAAACACTGTTGTCGGAATTTACCACTCGTCAATATGCTAATCCTGATATCTTAGAACTTCAAAATAAAACTGTATTTGACACCACTCAAGACCATTATGTTGTCATGTCCGATGGCTGGAACAAGAATGGTTCTCGTATCCATGGCTGTTTGATGGATATTCAGATTATCAATGGTAAAATTTGGATTCAACGGGATGGTACAGAATACGGTATTGCCCTCGATTTAATGGAGGCGGGAATTCCCCAAGATAGGATTGTCTTGGGATATAAAGAACCCTCCATTCGCCCCTATACTGGATTTGCGATCGCTTAACAAGATTAAGCCGCAAACCTTGCAAGATCATCTGAACATAAACTATCCCATTACAAGGGTATACGGTGGCGATCGCCCCAACTGTAATAAAATAGAGTATCAATCCTACTCAAACCCTCTCTTGTCGTGACGCGCCAACCCCACGATCAATTTGCCAAACAGTACCTAAAAGAACTGCTTGAACCCTTGGGATTCGTAGAAATTAGTCGGGAAATTCCAGGGGAAACTCTGGCTATTGACCTGATTTTTGAGCCATCCCCTAAACCGCCAAACAACCCTCCAGCCTTGGGTTTACTCTCTCAACTCGCTTCGACTCCTTGTTTATTAGAACCCTATCGCAACTGTCCTAGTAATCCAGAAATTCGCAACTGTATTCTCAAGCTGTTCCATGTCCATGCAGAACTCCAACGTCAGGCAAAACGGGAACAGCGAACCCTGGAGGAAGAGCAATTGCCTCGACTATGGATGTTAACGCCAACTGTTTCTGAGAAAGTCTTAGAAGGATTAGGCGCTCGTCCTGACTTAAAACAATGGTGTACAGGGGTGCATCTTTTAGCAAAAACACTCAAAGCGGGGATTATTGCCATCAACAAGCTCCCAGAAATCCCAGAAACCTTATGGTTAAGGATGTTGGGGAAAGGAGGAACCCAAAAAAGAGCGATCGAACAAGTGCTGGAGCTACCCAGAGAACATCCTCAACGGCGCAATATTTTAGAGCTAGTGGGGATATGGCGGATTAATGTAGCCAGTAAAATAGAACTCGAACCAGAAGAAAGGGAGTTGATTATGGAGTTATCACCAGCGTATCTAAAATGGCGAGAAGATACCTTGCAACAAGGGATTGAACAAGGGATTGAACGGGGGATTGAACGGGGGATTGAACGGGGACAGCGCTTGATGGTTGAAGCCTTATTACGAACTCGGTTTGGTGAGTTAGATGAGGTGCTTTTGGGCATCATTGACGCTTTGTTGCTCTTGTCTCCGGATGAGTTTATGCCTTTGTGTTTGCAGTTATCCCGTGAGGAGTTGTTGGAGCGATTTGGCGATCGCCAATCTTAAACATATCATTTCTAAATACATTCCCTTCCTGTCGGTGACAGCCGACACATTTGCCCTCTCCCCTGGGAAAGGGCAAAATCTGATAGACAAACCTTGACAGCCCACCGAACTGAGACTTATTCTATACTCTAGGGTAAGCTACTGAATATACACCCAGGTGTAGAGCCATGGACTTCTCAGAGATTCAGCCGGTATCGCTCAACTCCCATCTTGGGCAACCGATTTCGATTAATAACGCTGCCGATCTAAGTCTGTGTTTTAACAGTATGGCTAATGTGGGCGATCGCGTCGAGATGTTCTTCTCCATCGCCGAAAACGACCCCAAAGTAGCCATCCGCTCCTTCATCACCGTCATCCGCAATTCAACCAGCGCCCCCATTCGCGCTCTAGCCATTCAAAGTTTGGGGAAAGTTGCCCAACCCTACAAGCAACTGTTAGCTTCTTGTGAGTCTCAAGAAAGCCAAGATTTATTAAAGCTCCTCTGTGCTGAAGTTCAAAGTCGAAAAAACGATCTCACCACTTGGGCTGCCCTAGAAGCCTTGAAAGAAATTGGATTTTCACCAGACAATATACAGCATCCAGATGGGGGTAATTTATCCGAGCCACCTAGACGAATTCAAAATGAACTTCTAGACCGGCAAGTTGCACAAATAACTAAAATCAAACCAGCCAATACTAGAGGACAGACCACCGCAGAATATGAAAGATTTTTAGAGTTTTGGGCTTATGGCCCAATATCAGAATTATTTAATGAAAATCTTCGGCACTTTAATTACTTAAACCTTGTCCGAGATGTTCTTCACCTTACTCAAATTCGAGGAGTCCAGTTAGGGTTAAGTGCCAATAACCAAACTGTTAGGGAAGAATCTTTCACAAAAATTCAGGAAATATTTCGAGGTTACTCTGACTCTCAAGACAAAAAATTCAGAAAAGCGTTGGAGAACACTCTTAAGATCCGTTTCTTGAAAGAAGACAAAAGCCAAGATGCTGATTTAGGAAAATTAACTCGTGCAATTCTCTATAATGAGCTAACGAAAACAGATTATACAAATTCTGATTTGCAAGAAATGACCGTCAAGGAAATGGAAGCAACAGCCGCTTTTATGCAGAAACAATCTTGTGATATTTCTACAATTTTTTCATCTGCCATAGAAGTTTTACACAATACTGAATTAAGTATGTTTCTAATCAAAATTCAAAAGAGCTACTTGGATCGACTAAAACCATGCATAACAATGCTAGGCAAACGGATAGAGTTGCTTCGAGCAGAAATACTTAGAGTATATCATAACGTCAATCTATTGAACGAGATATTTCAAGACATTAGCAGAATCAATTTTAAAGAACTCGATGACAGTCGAATAAATACACATTCTTCAACCAATCGCAGTCTTTACGATTCGGTGGAATATGATGAACTCTGTTTCGCGCAACAATCGAATACTTTATATCGCGAACAATTCTTAAAAATACAACATGCAGGAATACCAAGATCATTGACAGAGTGCAGAAAATTAGACATTGAACTAGATTCCGTAAAGCGCAATTTACAAAGCCAAATTTGTAATTGTTTAGACTCACAGAAAAAGCTGATTAATTAAACACATATCAAACTAGAAAGGAATACTATATGCTTCGATGTTTTTTAGAACTATTAATTTCAAATCTATGGTGTATATCTACTTACATTGTTCTCGCAGTTCTCATAGCTATTAATGCCCAGTATGAAGTTGCAATCTGGTTTATTTTCCTTTTAACGATTTTTTTCGGGACTGCAATTGTCGGGAGTAGTCATAATTTAATCAGGTATAAGAAGATTCGTGAAAGGCATAAGCAGTTGACTGCTATTTCAGATAAGTTGCAGGAACAATGGAAGTCATGAATAGCAATTTTACTTTCAATTTTGATGTCACTTTTAGAGGACAAAAGAATAGCCCACAATTTATCCAACATATCCTCTCTAACCAGAACACACTATTGCCATTAATCTCTCAACTAGATCTGGGCCTAGTCTTATCTTGGAGATACTTATATACTCCATCGATAAAACAGTCTATCAAGCTATTACTATCTATAAAAAAAACATCAAGATTTGAGGATTTTAACCGAATTCAACAGATTGCTAAAATCTTAAAAAGAAGTAGTTTTAGCCAATTCTATGATTTCCGACTTATAGATGGGCATTTTCTGGAACTGAATTGGGTACACTCGGTCAGCGAAGTCATTAAACATGCAGAATTAATCAATCCACCCGGATTAACTGGATACCTACCCCATAGTTTTGAAACCCATTTACAGGACAACGAGTTTTCCTTACTCAACTTCCTACAAAGCGCCGGATATCAAGACTTAATCTTAGAAATTTCCCTACAAACCCATAACCCTGTAACTGAACCAACCCATTGGAAACCCGCACTCGACGACTTAGTAGAGCGCCTCAACAAAAGCGAACATCGCAAAAACCCTGAAACCAACCAAGCGCTCCAACTCTACAGAAAATATCAAACTCATTACGCCAACACTCAGCTTTTCACCTACAACATCAAAGCATTAGGAAAAAATCCCACAGATACCTTTGCCATTCTGCAAACCCTACTCGAACTCACCACTCCCAACACCGCCAAACCTATCCCCTCCATTCTCACCTTTCAACCCGGTGATGCTCGATTCCAAGAGCATTTACAAGCTACGGAAAATGTTCAAGTTGTTCAGACTCTTGACTGGGAAGGTTGGCAAACAGAAACCGGTCAACAACTCGCACAGAAATCCATCAAAGACACCATTCAATCCGGTGGAATACTCAGCAGCTTAGATGATGGTTCCCTCAGTTTTCCCACCATTTCCTCCCGTTCCACCTTCTCGCAACCCCAACAACCCTCCCTCTCTACCTCCACTAATGCCAACCCTAACCCCAACTCCAGCGATTTAGTCCTACGAAAAGATTCATCCCTCGCCAAAATCTTCCAACCCCAACATCCCAAAGTCGAACACTTAAAACCCCTACAGCGACTCACCACCTACGAAGAAATCCAAGGCTTCTTGCAATTCTTCACTCCTCCCCCATCCACCACAACCACCAACCCACCCACCCTATCCGCAGAAGAAATCTTTAACCAATACAAACACCTGATTACCTCAGACACCTACATCATCGGACTCGATGACAACGGTAACCCCGTAACCTCCAGTTGGGCCGAAATTCCCCATCGTCTCATCGCAGGTTCAACAGGTGCAGGAAAAACAAACTTTATCAACTGGCTCATCTTTCAATTTCTCTATGTGAATCCTAGACGAAAAGTTTATATTGCTGACTTTAAGGGGATTGACTTTAACTATCTAAAGAAACTTTCATTATCTATTGAAATCGTTAATTCTGTTGAAGGTTGCCAAGAAATGGTAGAAAAAATTAATCGCAAAGAATATACAGAACGGGTGCGGTTAATGCAGGAGATTGACGCAGATGATTTCAAAGATCTCCAGGAAGAAGGTATAGATATAGACCGCACTCTTTGGATTATTGACGAAGCGGCTGATATTGCTGACGAATCATCCAGTTTGAAAAAAACAATTGAGAAATGCTTAAAACAAATTACTCGAAAAGGGCGTAGTTTTGGTATACAAATCCTCTATTGTAGTCAGCGACCAACTTCTGAAGTGATTACTAAACAAGTTTTAGATCAATGTGAAGAGAAGGTTGTATTTAGAGTTTCTAACGGTGCTAGTCAACTGATATTAGGTGGTGATATAATTGCCGGGGACATCCCCAAAAATGCTCGTGGTCGAGCGTGGTTAGATGGTTCTGCGGGTAGAATGTTTGTTAATGTTCCCAAAATGGAAAAACCTAAAGGAACAAAAATTCCTATATCAAAGACCCTCTGGCGCTATTTTGAATCTGAGTAACTGACTTTCTTTTCAATTACAGGAGCAAATATTATGAGCTTATATGAGACAATGGACGAATTTCGTATTAAGATCAATCAACTGGTTGAGCAAATAGAAGAGGTCAGCAGTTCCTCTCAAACGCTTCCTTCAACAGATTTTGATCAACTAGGGCATAAATTCGCTGGATTAATGGAGAATTTGGAGGAAGCGCATGGTCAAATGCGAATGGCAACTGAGTTATTAGAAGAGATGATTAACACTTTATAGTTATGTCTCTAACAGAAGAAATTACAAATTTTCAAATTCGTATTAGGAATTTCTTAAAGTATGTCTATGCAATTGAGGAACTGTCCAAAGAATTAGGCTCCTGCCACACTCATGAAGTCCGCGAACGAATTGCCGAACTCCAAGATTTATGTCAGGGAGGAGTGTTTGATATTACACAACTTATTGAACAATTGCATGAAATAAACCGTCAATTAGGTTCAACACCTCCAGACAGCTTTAAGTCTGTATCCTCCATTGCAAAATCAAAAAATTCCCCTCTATCTTCTCGCACTAAGACTTCTACCCGTAAAATCGTTGGGCAGAACTCAGATTCTCTATTGTTCGCTAAAGACGAAATAAAAGGAGGAATCTTTAATGAGACTTGTGTTAATGAGATAGAGCCTCATCTCAAAGGAATTTACCATATCTGGGAATCTCCTGAAGTCCAATACGTCGGCAAATCAGACGACTGCATACGCGGGAGATTGGAAAAACATTTAAAGGGAGAAGGCAACAAAAGAATTGCCAAAGCGATTCGATCAGGTGCAGAATTAGTCTTTTCCTACTGGGAATCTCCCCATCCCACCTACGAAGAAGCTCTGGAGATCGCTAGACTTAAAAAGACCGGATTTTTGAATAATCAGAAGCGCGAAAGAAAACCCTTAATTATTTATTTAGATGATGATTAATGGAATGATGAAGATCGAGATTAAGCCACAAACCTTGCAAGATTATCTGAACATAAAGTATCCCATTACACTATACCCGGAAGCCGAGGGAGGGTATACGGTGGCGATCGCCGACTTACCCGGATGCATTTCCCAAGGAGATACCCTAGAAGAAGCGGTTGCCAATATCCAAGACGCTAAAACTGCCTGGATCGAAACCGCTTGGGAATGTGGCGATGACATTCCCTTACCCAGTTAGATCAATGACACTGAAACAATAATGAGTGAATCCCTCTTAGAACGTATTTCCATCGATCCTCACCTCTGTCATGGCAAACCCTGCATCCGAGGATTGCGTTACCCTGTGGAATTCTTGCTTGAGCTGCTCAGTTCCGGTATGACTCATGAAGAAATCTTGACTGACTATGATGATTTAGAAGAAGAGGACATTTTAGCCGTACTTTTATTTGCTGCTCGTCTAAGTCAAGTTAAAAGTATTTATCTGTTAGCCTCATGAAATTTCTAGTCGATGCTCAATTACCCATTAGACTGGCACGATGGCTACAATCTGCTGGTTATGATACATTACACACTCGTGATTTACCTCAACAGAATTCAACCCCCGATTCTGACATCAACCAGCTTTCTGTTCAAGAGCAGAGAATTGTAATCACAAAAGATAGTGATTTTGTTGACTCATTTTTACTTCAGCAACAACCGTATAAACTTCTGATGATTACTACCGGAAATATTAATAATACAGAACTTGAACGACTTTTTTATCAAAATCTACCGCAAATTGTCACCTTGTTTCAAATTCATAGCTACCTTGAACTCAATACCTCTGGGATTGTTGTGTATCAATAGTATATCTTCCCGATCGCCATGAGTCCATAACACTATCTGAACCACCACTATCCCATGACACTATACCCCGAAGCAGAGGGAGGGTATACGGTGGCGATCGCCCCAACTGTAATAAAATAGAGTATCAATCCTACTCAAACCCTCTCTTGTCGTGACGCGCCAACCCCACGATCAATTTGCCAAACAGTACCTAAAAGAACTACTCGAACCCCTGGGATTCGTAGAAATTAGCCGGGAAATTCCAGGGGAAACTCTGGCTATTGACCTGATTTTTGAGCCATCCCCTAAACCGCCAAACAACCCTCCAGCCTTGGGTTTACTCTCTCAACTGGCTTCTACTCCTTGTTTACTAGAACCCTATCGCAATTGTCCCAGCAACCCAGAAATTCGCAATTGTATTCTCAAGCTGTTCCATGTCCATGCCGAACTGCAACGTCAAGCCAAAAGGAAGCAGCGAACTCTGGAGGAAGAGCAATTGCCTCGATTATGGATTTTAACCCCCACGGCATCCCAGAGACTCTTGGAAGAGTTAGGTGCGAAGGCAGATACTGAGTATGAATATACAGGCATGTATCGACTACCCCAGATTAACCAAACCGGGATTATTGCCATCAACCAACTCCCAGAAATCCCAGAAACCTTATGGTTAAGGATGTTGGGGAAAGGAGGAACACAGAAAAGAGCCATTGAGCAAGTGCTGGAACTACCCAGAGAACATCCTCAACGGCGAAATATTCTACAGTTAGTGGGGATATGGCGAATTAATGTTGCTAGTAAAATAGAGTTAGAAACAGAAGAAAGGGAGTTAATTATGGAATTATCACCAGCCTATATAAAATGGCGAGAAGATACAATTCAAGAAGGGGTTCGACAAGGACTCCAACAAGGACTCCAACAAGGACTCCAACAAAGTGTTCAGCGACAACGCTTGATGCTTGAAGCTCTTTTAAGAACTCGGTTTGGTGAGTTGGATGAGGCGCTTTTAGGCATTATTGACGCTTTGTTAGTATTATCTCCGGATGAGTTTATGCCTTTGTGTTTGCAGTTATCCCGTGAGGAGTTGTTGGAGCGATTTGGCCGCCCGTAGTGAATTGTAGGGTGGGCAGGAGAAGCAGCGATATCATTCAACGTCTAGCGCAATCCCTGCCCACCTCACCCGACTCTACCCATTTGAAATGATTAACTGTTCTCCCCCCAAACCCGACACAAATTCAAGACAAAACCGGGTAAAACTTCCTCACCCAATAACTCCGTGGGATTAGACAAAACTTCGACTTCTAAACCCACTCGATAAACTTCCACTGTTCGATTTTTAGGATCGATCAACCAACCCAGTTTCGCTCCATTATCCATATACTCCTGCATTTTCTCTTGCAGGGACTTAAGAGTATCGGAAACAGAGCGCAATTCCACCACAAAATCCGGGCAAATATTGGCAAACGTTCCCTTTTGTTCCTCTGTGAGAGCATCCCAACGCTCTTGACTTATCCAAGAGGCATCCGGGGCGCGATTTGCACCATTGGGTAAAATGAAAGCAGTGGAAGAATCAAAAATTTCTCCTGGTTCAGCCGCATTGCACCACCATAGATACAACTCGCCAGAAATTCTGCTATTTCGTTTTCCACTTTCCCAACCTGTCGGTGGATTCACGATTAATTCTCCTTGTGCGGTTCTCTCTAGTTGTAAGTCTCGATTGCTGGCAGCGAGAGCTTCAAACTGTTCTTGAGTGACAGAGAGCTTTAGGCTTCTGGGTAACTCCAATAACAGGGTTTCGGGTTGGGGGGAAGTTTGTACCATGACCTCTCCTATTCTAGAGATGGGCTAGTTACAGTTTATGATATATAAATAAACGCGCAAAGAATTTAGACTGAATCAAAACCTTATGGATACGCTAACGCTCAAACGTGAAGTAGACTTGTTGTGCGATCGCCTGGGTAAAACCCAGGACTATCTTTGAGCTACCCATCCTCAACGCCAAAATCCAAGACCTGGAACAAGTCGCTTCTCAGCCGGAATTCTGGGATGATCAAGCCCAAGCCGGGCAAACCTTGCAAGAGCTAAACGACCTCAAATCCTCTCTGCAACAGTTTCAGGACTGGCAAGGCACACTAGAAGAGGCGAGGGCCATCTTGGAGTTGTTAGAGTTAGAAGCTGATGAATCACTACTCCAAGAGGCCCAATCTCATGTTTCCCATTTAAGTCACGATCTCGATCAATGGGAACTGCAACAATTGTTATCGGGAACCTACGATAAAAGTGGAGCAGTGCTAACCATCAATGCGGGAGCTGGGGGAACCGACGCTCAAGACTGGGCAGAAATGCTGCTCCGCATGTATGAGCGCTGGGGAAAGGCCCAAGGCTATAAAGTCCATCTGACAGAGATTTCGGAAGGGGACGAAGCGGGGATTAAATCCGCTACCCTAGAAATTGATGGGCGCTATGCCTACGGTTATCTGAAAGCAGAAAAAGGAACCCATCGGTTAGTGAGAATTTCGCCGTTTAATGCCAATGGCAAACGGCAAACCAGTTTTGCTGGGGTGGAAGTGATGCCGATTTTGAATGAAGAGGTAACACTGGACATCCCGGAAAAAGACTTGGAAATCACCACCTCTCGCTCTGGTGGAAAAGGCGGTCAAAATGTGAACAAGGTGGAAACAGCCGTTCGGATCGCTCACTTACCCACCGGTTTAGCGGTACGCTGTACTCAAGAGCGATCGCAACTTCAAAACAAAGAAAAAGCCCTAGCTCTGCTCAAAGCCAAATTACTGGTGATTGCCCAAGAACAACGGGCCCAGGAAATTGCCGACATTCGCGGCGATATGGTCGAAGCAGCTTGGGGAAATCAAATCCGAAATTATGTTTTTCATCCCTATCAAATGGTCAAAGATCTGCGTACCAACGTGGAAACTACCGCCATTACTGATGTCATGAATGGTGAGATTATGGACTTCATCGAAGCCTATTTACGCCAAGAAAACTCACTTATCGAAACCAACTAAACCCCAACTATAGCTAGTCTAAATGAGTTGTGCAACAGACAATGCCCTCTCCCTAATCCCTCTCCCGTGGGATTCTTGACTTTTTCCCCCTTCTCCTGCGGGAGAAGGGGTTGGGGGATGAGGGGCAGCCATTACATAACTCATGAGGTTTGCTATATATTACCCATGAGCCATCCTCTCCTTCCCCCGCTCATACAACACTCGCGCATAATCCGTCCAAGTTCCCTGTCCCCAATATCGAAAACAACTGGTTTCTAGCAGTAACACATAAAGCAGGCACTCTTGATAATCTTCCTGTTGTGTTACAGTCGGATCTTCTGCTACTAAAGCATCATATTTCTGATGAAATAAAGCACTTAACTGATGCATTGGCTCTAAAACATTTTCATACCCTTTCACCCAACTGAGATCGTTCGTCCAAGAAGCTCCATCAAGATGAAATTTGGGATCGGTTTCCTGTAGGTCACTTAACACCATTTTCACTTTCTCTGGTGTGACATTATCTCCCACTTTTTGCCAGATTTTATGTTGCTGGACTGCCTGACAAACGGGATAACTTTCTGGCTTAACCCCCGCATTTTCGAGTAGCTCTAAATATTCTGTCCCATTTAAGCCCACTACGCCATTTTTTTCTTGACCATTCCCTTTAATTTCATCCCAGACTGGAATAAAATCGCGGGGATATTCGTTCATCATCACGCCCCCATTCTCACCATCGGCAATTTGGGTAACACAACTGGGGATCTCTACATCACCCAAAGTTCTTCTAGAGCGCGTTTTTGCTTCATGATAAGGTTGCATTTGCGCTACTAACTTTGTATCTGAACCTTGGGTTTTAATCAGAGCGGTAATCTGGATTTCTTGCCCTTGGGAATTGCGAGCTATTAAACAATTGGGAATATATTTATCATCCTGATTTAATGGACTTCCGTTCAATTGTTCTACAGAATGTTCCTGCACCAATAACCAGCGATAGCCACATTCTTTCAAAGCTTTAATATATTCATAGAGGGTATCAGGATGGTTGGGAAGATGCATTTCTGGCGGAGAAAATCCCTTCACTCGCTTGAGGGCATCTGTACCAAAAATTGCCCTAAATTGATGCTGCCAAGCCAAGATATGCAGTTTAATATCGGGAATGGGTGTAGAGGGAACAACCGCATGACTCCACATTGTCCCCAACCATTCTACACAATCAGAATGAGGGGATTTTGTCAAGGTTTTTAAGGACTCTAGAATATCCTCACGCCCCATTTGTTGTAATCCCCACAGGAGGTTACCCGAATAATCTAACATGATGCGCGGATGACAGCCTTGATTGACTAATTTGGGGATAAATTCTCCCATCCGTTGATAACACCAAGCGAAGGGAGCTGCATTATGATTATCACCTTCTTGGGGATGGTCAAACATATAGTGTAAATTGCTGATTAATGCACTATTTTCGCCTGCGGGAATGGTGGGTTGATGCATATGTAGGGCACAGGCAAAGGCGGCACTTATTTGGTTGAGATTCCAGGGAGTAGAGCCATAGATGGGGGTTTGCTCTTGGACAAGGGCGCTGATTTCTGCTTCAGAACCACAGATGGGAGGTAAGGAGATTGGAGTCATAGTATTTAGACCAAGATTGGAGTTTTGACTTAAAATTATTTTAGTCTTTATTTATAGGGTATCAGTCATGACCCCAAAAGTAATTATTATTGGTGGTGGTATTGGTGGTTTAACTTGTGCCATTGCTGCTTTACAAGCAGGATTTGAGGTAGAAGTCTATGAAAAACGCACATGGGAAGGCATGGTATCGGGTGCTGGAGGTATTTTTATCCAACGTAATGCTATGACTGTGTATGCTCAATTGGGGTTGTCTCAGGTACTTTATGAAAAAGGAGGAAAAATCGAGAAAGGGGGATTTAGCAATTATCAAGGAAAACCATTGTATATTAACTCGCCTGAGTTTGTTAATTGCTCGGATTTAGGGGTTTGTCTGAGTCGTCCTGCATTACAGAGTCTGTTATCTGATGGGCTACCGTCAGGAATTCTAAAAACTGAAAAGAAGTTTGTCAATTTTAGGGAAAGGGATGAAAAAATAGAGGTTGATTTTGAGGATGGGGATTCAACTTGGGGTGATGTTTTGGTGGGTGCGGATGGACTCTATTCTCAAGTGCGGGCATCTTTGAACTCAGATTCGGTGCTGGAGGAGCCTATCTATAGTGGGATGCGCTGTTGGCGGGGATGTTTTAACCCGGAAGGAATTGAGTTTAATCGAGAATATAGTTGGATGGAATACTGGGGAATAGGCGATCGCTTCGGCTATTTTACCATTGGCGACGGTCAATGCTCCTTTTATGCCTTTGATAATATGCCGCTAGAGACTCCTGGCAGTGAACCGGGAACCCGCAAAGCTCTATTGCGCCAAATCTTTCAACACTATAGCTCACCGGTTCCTGAGATTATTGAGGCTCTTGAAGAAACCGATATTTATGAAGATAATATTTATGACCGTCCGCCTTTATCTTCAGTTTGGGGTCATGATCGAGTTACCCTAATTGGAGATGCGGCTCATCCTGTGCAACCTAATCTTGGTCAAGGGGGATGCATGGCGATTGAAGATGCCTATGAGTTAGTGTATTCAATGCAAACTTGTGCAGATTTATCTCAAGTTGCCCCAAGTTTACGGGAATTCGAGCAACGCCGTACACCACGGGTTACCCAAGTGTTTGCTACTTCGCGCCAAATTGGTTCTTTAGGGCAATTAGAAAATCCCCTAAGTTGTCAGTTGCGGAACTGGATTTATCGTTTAACCCCGACTTGGTTAGGGGATTTACAGTTTAAGTGGTTGTTTGATTATCAACCTTCTGGGAGGGTTTGATATCCAGTCTGTTGCAGGGTAATGTAACGCTGGGAGTCTAGGGTTAGCCATTCATCTTGACGCAATTCTTTCATTAACCGAGTGACGGTTACCCGTGTTGTACCGATTGTATTGGCTAAGTTTTGATGGGTTAATTTAATGGGTAGGCGTATCCCTTGGTTGTCTTCGGTGGGTTGGCCCATTTCCTGGGCTAATAATAGTAATAATTGTTCTAAGCGTTCTTTGACACGCCGATGAGTGACTAAAGCGAGAATGGATTCCGTTTGCCGTAGACGACGGTTTAATTCATGCCATAAACTCCTGGAGAGGAGGGGAGATTTTTCTACCTCAGTGAGACTAAAGCGCATTAAACTGACAGAGGAGAGGGCGATAGCTTGATAGCTCTCAATCCTGGTTAAGGGTAGGCCGAAGGGCATGGAAGGAACGGCAAAGCCTAATAGAGATTCTTCTCCATTGGTCTGAATTGCACTTAAACTGACGACTCCCCGACAGACGACCCAAAGATCATTAGAATGGAGGGGGATGAGTTGCCCACCAGTAAAGTCTACTAAACTGCGACCTTGGTAGAGGTCTTCGAGCAGTTGACGGAACTGGATTTGAGGATTAGGGGTAGGCAGAAATGAAGAAACCATGCCACAGTTGAGGTCGTGTTGTGAATATCAGCTTGCTTGTCAGTCTAGGATATTCGGTTCACGAATAGGTAATCTTCAGGTTAAGCTTTGGTATATCCTGTGCTATACACTGATGTTGGGTTATTGGTAATGGGTAATTGTATTGTGAAATATGGTTAAAAGCTTACAGGCAGGAAAATATACCCTTGATGAGGAACTGGGTCAAGGTGGGTTTGGATTAACGTTTAAGGCAACTCATCATTATTTACACCAGGTGGTGGTGATTAAAACCCTGAATCAGTCTATCCGCAAACAGCCGAATTTTCAGGAGTTTGTGCAGAAGTTTCAGGATGAGGCTCGCCGGTTGGCTTTGTGCGTGCATCCGCATATTGTGCGGGTGAGTGATTTTTTTACGGAAGATGGGATGCCCTATATGGTGATGGATTATATTCCAGGGCCGACGTTAGGGGAGTTGGTGTATCCCGATCGCCCCTTAAATGAGGCAGTCGCCATTCATTATATCCGTCAAATGGGAGCAGCGCTAGAGGTGGTGCATCAGAAGGGCTTGTTGCATCGAGATATTAAGCCCCAAAATATCCTCTTGCGGGAAGGAACCCAAGAAGTAGTCTTGATTGATTTTGGGATTGCACGGGAATATGAGCAAAATTTGACCCAAACCCATACCAGTTTGGTTTCGGAAGGTTATGCTCCTATCGAGCAGTATATGCGATCGCAGCGTCGCAGCGCCGCCACCGATGTCTATGGACTCGCAGCTACCCTGTATACGCTACTGACGGCCAGAATACCTGTCGCTTCTATTTTACGCGATCGCCACCAAATGCCCAGCCCCAGAGACCTACAACCCTCTCTGAGTCCTGCGGTTAACCAAGCGGTGCTGCGGGGAATGGCTCTCAATGTTGAAGACCGACCCCAAACCATTGCAGAATGGCTCAACTTATTACCCCAAACCTCACTAACTGCCATTCCGACTACACCTCAACCTCCCGCCCTCTCATCCACCAGCCAAGCGGCAACTATTGCCCTGGTTCCCCCATCCCCACCCCATCAGAATATCCCTGGTGCATCAGCAACAGTGCAACCGAGAACCTCCACAGAGTCTCGGCCATCTATAGCGCTGCCCTTACTGGTTTTAGTGGCGATCGCTGCTTTAATAGGAGGCATAACCGCCACCCTACAATTGGCCAACCGTCCCTCTGACCCCGTTTCCTCCCCCAGTCCCCAACCCTCCCCCAGCCCAACCCCAACCCCTGAGCCGTCCCCCTCTCCCTCTCCCACTCCTGAACCCGCGCCCTCTCCCCTACCGACTCCTACGCCTACCCCAGCCCCAGCCCCCGTCCCTACCCCTGCACCAGCCCCCGTCCCTACCCCAGCCCCAGCCCCCGTCCCTACTCCAGCCCCAGCCCCCGTCCCTACTCCCACACCCCAACCCGCCGAACCCACGCCCCCTCCCATAGCTAGGGGATTTCCGCCCGGAACCTCAGAAGCCCAAATCCTAGAAGCCTTTGGAGAACCGAGCCAAACCACTTCCGGACTCTGGGGAACGGACGCAATCAGCTATGATTTAGGCACAATTAAATTGGGGTATTTACTCGATCCCAATAGTCGCCAAATTCGCCAAACCGAAGTCTCTTTTGATCCAAATATCGATCGATTTATCAGCCGGGTGATTGTCAATGGCATGTTAGGCAGCAATGCCCCTCTAGAAGTGATCGATGAATTTGAGCAAGTGCGCCAAGGTCAAGAACAATACTATGAGTTTTCCCATGAGAACTTTAGGGGCGTAATTGAACGGGAAAGTGATGGCCGCATTTATGTGGGGGTTTGGGATCGGCAGTTAAAGTAATGGATACCCGTTGGACTAGGAAAACTTAGTATTGATCAGGATAGCCGCTTGAGTGCGATCGCGCACATTTAAGCGACTTAAAATATTAGCCACATGGTTTTTCACCGTGCGCTCGGAAATATACAAAGTTTGGGCAATTTCCCGGTTACTATAACCCGCACCAATCAGCTTTAATACTTCCTGTTCTCTTGGAGTCAACAGTTGTAATTCGGGTGGCGCTGAATTCACCTCTGGTTCCGGTTGAGCAGTGAGCATTTTTTCTAATAATCCTGGCCCCAAATGGGTATAGCCTTTATAAACTGCTCGAATAGCTGCGGCTAAATCTTCTGAAGGCGTATCCTTTAATAAATAGCCCTTCGCGCCATAGCGCACGGCTTGGCTCACATACTCATCATCATCAAAGGTAGTTAAGACGAGAACCTTAATCTGGGGACACTGTTCTTGCAGCACTTTCGTAGCTGCAACACCGTCCATGACAGGCATCCGCACATCCATTAATACCACATCGGGTTGTAAAGATATGGCTTGTTCAACACCCATTTTGCCATTTTCAGCCGTTCCTATCACTTCGAGATCGGGTTTGGTTTGGAGGAGGCTACATAACCCTTCTCGGACTAAGCTTTGATCGTCTACTAATAATATTCTAATCATGAAAAAAGAGGGATTAAAACTCCACAATTACAGGGGTATGATCGCTGGGTTTGGGTAAGTGTCGAGGTTCGATATCAATGATACAGTCTGAAGCGCGATCGCCTAATGGAGCCGATAAATAATGATGATCGATCCGCCAACCTCGCTGACGCTTAAAGGAGTTTTGGCGATAATCCCACCAGGTATATTGACCTTCTTCTTGGTTGAATTTACGGAAAGCATCGGCTAATCCTAAATTGAGAATGCGTTGCAAGGCTTCCCTTTCCTTGGCAGTTGTACCGGTTTTTTGGCTATTGGGGGAGACTTCAAAATGCACATCTCTATCTTCGGGCACAATGTTAAAATCACCACAAATACATAAGCCTTGGGGATGGCGCTTCAGGAGGAGATCGAGATAATCTTGTAGAAGGGAGAGCCAATCTAGTTTATAGAAATATTTATCACTCTCAAAGTCGCCGCCATTGGGTACATAAACGGTGATGATGCGGATATCGTCTAAAACGCCGGTAATTAAGCGCTTTTGCTCGTCAAACTCCCCTACCCGATCCGCGCCTAAAATGGGGGTAAAACCGGTACTGACATCGGAAAGGGGCGATCTCGTAATCAGAGCAACACCATTATAGGACTTCTGGCCAGAGACATAAACCTGATATCCTGCCTCTTCAAAAGGCGATCGCGGAAACAGATCGTCAATCACCTTTGTTTCCTGCAACCCCAACACATCTACCGGGTTATCTCGCAGCCAATTAACAACTATATCCAGTCGGGTACGAATCGAGTTAACATTCCAAGTGGCAATTTTCATCAACAACGGGGGTAAGAAGATGATCCCCTAGAATTGTAGCGGAATCAGGTACAGATCCATAATATCAAGTCCGGTTAATTTGTTAAGAAGCGGGCAAGATGCCCGCACTCCTCGAATTCTTTGATATGACTGGAGTGGGAGCATCTTGCTCCCTACATTTTAATTAGGGTATTTAAGCGAACTTGATATAACTCTTGACGAAGGCTTAAAATAAACCCAAAAGTGACTCCATTAACCCCCATGTCTGAAACCCAATCTGAAGCCAAAAATGTATTCGGTGAACCCTTACAAACCTGTTGCACCGATCCGATGACGGGATATTATCGTACCGGATATTGTGAAACCGGGCCGGGAGATTTCGGGCTGCATGTGGTTTGTGCAAAGGTGACCGACGAATTTCTAGAGTATACCCGCAAGCAGGGCAATGACCTCAGTACCCCCGTACCGATCTATGGGTTTCCGGGGCTTAAAAGTGGCGATCGCTGGTGTTTATGCGCCTCCCGTTGGCAAGAAGCCCTCGAAGCTGGCGTTGCCCCTCCCGTAGTTCTATCCGCTACCCACCTCAACACCTTAGCCGTGATTCCATTAGAATTGCTGAAAGAGTATGCTGTTGATGGAGAAGCTTAACCCAATGTAAGTGTAGAATGATAGATGATCTTCAACTTTAGCTCTCGGTTCAGATTGTGGCTTTTGACAACACCTGTAAATTCCTGGCAACCCAAAACCCAATTAGTTTTGTCCGTTGGCTGCTTCCCCAAGTCAACGCCAGTAATGTGCAAGTCATTAAAACAGAACTCTCTACTGAACCGGTTCGTGCTGACTCCCTAATTTTACTCAAAGCTGCCGATACTATTCTACATCTGGAATTTGAGCGCGTTCCTAAAGCTGACCCCCCTTTACCAGAGCGAATGATCGACTATTGGCTCAGGCTTTATCGCAAATATCACTGTACCATTGAGCAAGTGGTCATTTTCCTGAAACAGACCAACTCACCAGAAGTCTTTGTCGATCGCTTCCAAGTCCAAAATACCATTCACAGATATCGCGTCCTCCGTCTGTGGGAACAAGACCCCGCTCCTTTCCTCAGTGATGCTGCTCTGCTTCCCCTCGCGCCTCTAACCCGTAGCAATACACCGCGAGATCTGCTACAACAGGTAGCAGAGGCCACGCGCAAAATTCCTGACCCTAATCAACGCAAAGAAATCATCGCCTGCACTGCTATTATGTCTGGACTCATTCACAACCCGGAAATTATTCAAGACCTCTTCCGCGAAGATTTGCTAGAAGACTCCTCTTTCTATCAATTTATCCTGCAAAAAGGAATGAAAGAAGGGGTTAAACAAGGTCGCCAAGAAGGTCTGAAACAAGGTCGTCAGGAAGCGGTCTTAATGATGTTACGCCAGAAAATTGGCACGATCGCAGCAGAGACGGAAGAGAAAATTTATGATCTTTCATTTACCCAACTCCAAGGGTTAATGGAAGCGATGCCTAACTTCCAACAACAGCAGGACTTAACTGAATGGCTTGCTAGTCTACCCCAATGACCGTTGATGAAGCCTTAACTTGGGTGGAAACGATCTGATCCGCATTTATGACCAGTTACAGTGTGCGAGTGAACCCGTCGCTGTGATTGACCAGTTTTTAAACGCATTCTAAACCGGATCAGATCATTGAGGAGAGAAACATCACTCTTCTGGGTTATCTGGCTCTTGTGCTGATGTAGCCATTTCATCCACTACTGTTTGAAAAGAGGGCAAAGATTCGGTTGTTACAGCTTGAGTCAACAATTCTGCCAGCACTTCCAAGTTGGCGATCGCCTTCACTTGCTCTTTTAACTCGGCTGGAACCTCCACAAAACGGACTTCCAAAATGCGAAGGATAGCTTCTTGTCGTTCCTCAGCGCGTCCTTCTTCGCGTCCTTCTTCGCGTCCTTTCTCAATTCCAAAGCGTTCAATACTGGTAATGTAAGGCATGACTTTCTCCTTCTCTAAGGTTTCCATTTCTGCCCATAACCGCCGCTCTTCTGGTTCTGGAAGTTCCATCAGCCAGTCGATGAGCCGAAATAGCTCTACTATATCCTGGCGGGATAATCCTCGTTCATAGAGGCTTTTGACTAACCTAAGTTTGTTTGGATAGCCATTTTCTGGGTTTTCACCCATGGCTTGAGCGGCTCTATGAGCTTGAACTATGGCCGCAAAGGGGTTTGGGTCACTCTCTAGTTCACTGATATTGTAGTCTAGAAGCTTGACTATGGGAAAGTTTAAGCTCGACTTGCATCCCCACAGTTTTCGTTTGTAGCGATGGGGTCTCCAGGAGGCTCGCTCGTCGGCTAAGACGGCTAAACTTGGGCGGGTTTAGGAAAGTTATTTGTGGGTGTCCTAAATTTGGGTTAAACCCGCCCCTACTCGACGATAGGTGTCGAAGAGCCTAGAGTTATAAATATACATGCGCTCGGCAAATTCCGATTGGGGCTGAGATTGGACTTCGATTCGATTTACTGATCCAGAAGCTTAACCCATGACTTGGGATGTTTTCCCTACTGCTCAGAACCTAGACGACATGGTAGCTTAGAAACAGGCCGTTTCAATTCCTTTAAAGCCTATGGTGACTGATACAGGCGATCGCACAACCCTCACACTCAGTGTGGCAGACCGACTCAAATTTTTAACGGAGCTGGTGATCTTCCAGGATCTGGCTCAAACGGAGTTTATGGAACAATTAGCGACTCATCTAGAACAGGTGCAGTTTCCCGCAGACCATACCATTTTTGCCCAGGGCGATCGCGGGGACTTACTCTATATTCTCTTTTCCGGTCGGGTCAAAGTCCATTTTGATGAGGTGCAACTGGCCGAACTCGGCCCTGGATCGTATTTTGGTGAAATGGCGATCTTTGAATCCCGGCCGCGATCGGCTTCAGTGACAACCCTAGACCCCTCTCAATGTCTGGTTTTAACCCAAGAACAAGTTTATCAAGCCATTAAAGAACGGCCCAAAATAGCTATCAAAATGATTAATGTTCTCTGCCAACGGGTGCGTAAACTCAATCGCCTGTTTGGAGCCTCTGAAGACCTCTTTTATAACCAGGTACAACAGCAAGTCTTATGATGATTTCTACACAGTCTCTTGAACTCATTCAAGATCTTCCTATTTTTAGCAACATTGAAGACAAGAAAAATAAGTTTTTAACGGAAATTACCAAGCAACTGGGAGAAATTGAATTTCCGGCCGGTCACACCATTTTTCGCCAAGATGAAACCGGTTCCTATCTTTATATTCTGGTATCTGGCGAAGTAGAAGTTCATATCGGGGGGCTGAGACTGGCCCATCTGAAACCGGGGGACTATTTTGGAGAAATGTCGGTTTTGGATGCCCAATCCCATTCTGCTTCAGTGACAGCCCTAGAACAGTGCAAATGTTTGGTGTTATCTCAAAAAGATCTCTATTCAGCGATCGAAAAATATCCAGAATTAGGATTAAATATTATTCGCATGTTGTGCGCAAGAGTGCGTATTCTCAACCATCATATTACTGCCTGGCTGAGAGGTTTACTAACCATTGCCTGGGCAGATGGTGAATATAATCCAGAGGAGAAAGAATTAATTGCTGAATTAATTAAAGATGAGTTGGGGAGTAATATTAATTTGGGTTCCCTAAAACCGATTACCGGTGAAGAATTAGCAGCCGTTTTAGGAAGACAAACTTCAGTGGCGGAGAATTTCCTGCGGACTGGGGTGATTATGGCCTTGGCTAATGGAACTTATTCAGAAGATGAAGACCGAGTGTTACAGCAATATTGTGCAGCTCTAGAACCCTCTAGTGAAGTATTAGATGTGCTGAAGTTTTTATTGATTACTTCAGAAAGTTTACCGGAACAAAAACGCCAAGCGCTCATTGAGAAGTTGCAAGCCACTTTTCCACAAGGTGATGTTTTGCATCCGGTGCGCGAGTGGTTAGATGGGTTGGATATTAATACGCCTTATATGGCGAGATTTCTCTGTAAAATGATTCCTCCCCAATGTCCGTTTGAACGGGATATTAAGCTGTTTGGCCATAAAATTGTCCATATTCCACCCATGTGTAAGTTAAATCCCCTTTATGAGCAGTTGGTGGGCTTGCGTTTCCGCGCTTTGTCTTATCTGGCAGATGATTGTAAAGAGGATATTTCGCGATATATTTAACCTGAGTTGAGGTAAATAATTTTTAAAAACAACCAACTTTTTATATAGGTTGGTTAAACTAGAGACAAAGAAAACCGAGGATATTAACGAATGGCCAACCAAATCGAACAGAAACAAGATGATGACGTACAGCTTGTTCCAGTTTTTACTAGCCTGACTATCCAAAAACTGGTGAAAACAAACCTTAAACATCTACAGGACTTACCCGAATTGCCAGGTATTTACTTCGCGGTTGATAGTGGGTATCGCGTTCATTACGTTGGAATAAGCACAACCAACCTATCCGAACGGTTGCAAAATCATGATAAATTAGTGGATTTCAAGCGATCAAACGTTCAATATATTGCTTATAGGACATGCTTTGATAATGAAGATTTAGAGAAAATGGAAGCTCAAGCGATTTCCTACTTTAACCCTCCCCTAAATAGCAACAAAATTGACTTAACACCCATTGTCGATCTGGGAATTAACGAACTCGATTTATTAGAGCGTTATGCAGAATTAAAACGGCAACAAAAAGCAATTGAGCTTGAGCTTGAGGCGTATAAACCCAATGTCCTGTCTATTATCCAAGCGGCCGGAGGAAAGATTCAAGGAACTGGATATACCGCCTCTACACAAGTTAAACCTAAATGGCTGTATTCTCAGGAATTAGAAGATTTAGCTAACGAAGTTAAAGTTAGGCAGAAAGAAGAGCGGGATAACAACATTGCAACTTATGAAGAAGTCACAACCTTTCCGGTCATTCGTATTTCACAAGAGGACGTTTAAGAACAATTAAGTTGAATGTTTCTGGGGCATAAGGCAATCGAAGATGAATGTGGTGATTGAGCGAGTTTCTTATGGGGAACAAGGGGAGGCGATCGCCTCTATTCGCATAGAAGTGTTTCAAAACGAACAAAAAGTTGATCCGAGTTTAGAGTTTGATGGCTTAGATGAACAAGCGGATCATCTCCTCGCTTATCTGGAATCTAAACCCGTGGGAACCGCGAGGGTACGACAGCTCAATGCTGAAACCGCAAAAATTGAACGGTTGGCGGTTTTGGCTCCGTTTCGCGGTCAAGGAATTGGGCGAAAATTAATGCAAACTGCCCTAGAACTGACTCAATCTTATGGGGTAAACGAGGTGATTATCACGGCTCAACTCTATGTTCAATCTCTTTACGATCAGCTTGGATTTATACCAGAAGGGGAAGCGTTTGTAGAAGCGGGAATGCCTCATATAAAGATGCGGAAAAAATTCCATGACTAAGGAAGCGTTGGGGAAATAAGACCAATGGCAGTTAGAGGTGGATTCTACTATAAATTATTCTGACCTTTCTGGATATGACGATACTGCTCAAAAAGTATAGAAAACTCTTGAGCATCAACCTCTCCATAGACTTGATTCTGGGGGACTGCATCAACTCGATCCATCAATGCTTCAAATGCGGCTTGGTCATTTCTATGCTCTAGAACATACTTTTGAAGTTCTCTGATCGTCATCCCCTCAAAATCAGACTTCATTAACAAACCTCCAATTTCCATTTGGGTAAATTTCAATTATCATTTCTTCTCCTATAAGGAGAATGACATTTCCTGTTCTCTCATCTAAACGCACCATATCCACAGAACGGTACATGCTTGTGAGATTCTGGCAAATCTGAAAACATCGAAGTGCCTGTTGAATTGTTGGCAAGTATCTGACTCCATCTTTATGATAGCTTAATTAGCTTATAGCAGTTTTCGCTAACGATCGCATGACTAAGGAACCATTGGAAAAAACTCAGCACCGTTGGTCTGAGGAAAATACGGGAACCGATCCGGTGTTGGCACTGGGGTTGATGATGTTTCTGATTATAGTGGGCGATCGCCTCTGGTTGGCGATCGATCGCCGGGTTCCTGCTTGGGATCAGGCCGATTATCTCAACTGGGTCTTAGAATATCAGCGTATCCTGGACACTGCCCAACCTTTTTCCGGCGACTGGTGGCATCAGTTTTGGCTCCTCTCTCCGAAAATTCCGCCCCTGGTTTATGTCACTACAGTTCCCTTTGTCCAGATCTTTGGCGCGGGGCCCGATACCTCAAGCCTGGTGATGCTGCTCTATAGCGCCATTCTCCTGGGTTCAGTTTATGGGTTGGGTCGCCTGCTGTTCAATGGCTATCTAGGATTGTGGGGCGCTCTCCTGTGTATGCTGCTACCTGGACTCTATCGCTATCGCCTGGATTTTCTCCTCGATTATCCCCTGACTGCGATGGTGACATGGAGCTTTTTCTGTCTCACTTTATGGCACTTTTCCCGGAAGTCACCGCGCTTACAACAGTGGGGAATGGCAGCACTGATGGGGGTTTCTGTGGGATTAGCCTTTCTGAGCAAACAAACGGCGCTGTTTTTTTTGTTCACTCCGATCGCCGTTTCCGGAATCACCAGCCTTTATCGGCGACAATGGGAACGCCTCGGCCAATGGATTTTAGGCGGTATAATTGCTCTCACCCTCATCTATCCCTGGGTGCGTACCAACTGGTTACTGATGCTCACCTCTGGAAAACGAGCCACTGTAGACGCGGCGATCGCCGAAGGTGACCCCCCCCTGCATACCCTAGATGCTTGGCTCTATTACTGGAAAGACCTGCCAGAGTTGGTCTCCTGGCCCCTATTATGGATGGCGATCGTTGGTTTCATCGGGTTAGGGATTCAATTTTGTAGCTCCGAACAACGGCTAAATCCCAAACAGCATCCCAAAACGGTTTGGATACTTCTCTTCCTAGTCGGGTCTTACTTCCTCTGTTCCCTCAACGTCAACAAAGATACTCGCTACATTCTCCCCTTTCTTCCCGTTCTCTCTCTCCTGCTCGCTTTCGGTTTAACTCAGTGGGATAAACTCAGTCGCAAATGGGGCCCGAAAATCCGTTGGGGAACCGTAGGATTAGCTGGTTTATTGATGTTCTTAAATCTCTATCCTTTGGGGGGGCAAATCTTCATTCAAGCATTGAGTCCCGGAGCGATGCATTATCCAGAATTGGGGTTACCCGCTCCCCATCCCAAAGTCATCGATGAAATTATTAAAACCGAACCCTATCTACGCTCGAATGTTGGGGTTTTGCCCTCCAAGCCAACCCTGAATCAGCATAATGTGAACTACTATGGGCAATTGCGAAATGGACAGGTTTATGGTCGGCAAGTGGGAACCAATAGCGAACACATTGTACAAGATGGGCGATCGCTCCGTTGGTTTATCACCAAAACCGGTCAACAAGGATTAAATCCCTCTGCTGAACGACAACAGTTAACCCAATTCATCGAAACCGGTGGCTTATTTAACCTGCATCGATCCTGGTCTCTCAACGATGGCACTCAACTCAATCTCTATCACCAGCATACTCCCCCCGTGCAGGTGGTTCCCCTAGATCAACCCCAGTCTCAAGTCCAGCTCTATAACCTCTTTGTCTCCAGTCCCGTCCCTCCCGGAAGTCCTGTTCCCGTCACCTACCAATGGCGCGGCCCCTGGAAAGATCTACAATCGGGATTAGTCCTCATTAGTTGGATTCGGGAAAGAGATGGTCAAATTGCCTGGATACAGGATCATGGCTTTGGGATGGGAAACCTCTACGCTCCGGAAAATCTCGATCCAGAGCAAGCGGTGGAAGTGAGCGAGTTAACCTCCATGCTCCCCCCTGCGAATATGGAACCGGGAAGTTATGTGTTAAAGGTGCAATATCTACCCAACCGAAATTGGGAGACTCCAGCGCAAGAAATTCCCATTCCTCCCATTCGCATCAGCTTATCTTTAGACGCTCCCATTCAACCCGCTTTAGAGTTAGATTTATCCACCCAGTTTCGCCAGTTTGCAGCCACCCTATCCCAGGGCCCGCCTGCCCTAGAACATATTTTCGCCGAAGTCGGCCGCATTAACCAATACGATCCCACTCAAGACTATTTACTGCAAGTCGATCGCACCTTGAGTTATAGACTACAGCAAGATCCGAACCGGGTAGACTGGCTCTATGGCTTGGTGTTATCGCGGGTATTGCGCCAAAATGTGCCGGGGGCGATCGCCGCATTAGATCCCCTCACCACCCTAGAGCCAAACAGCCCCTATCCCTACGCTTATTTAGCCGTAGTCTATCTGTATGACTGGAAACCTCAAAAAGCGCAAAACGTCCTCGAAACTGCCCTACAGCTCAAACCAGACGAGCCAGAACTGCAAGCCTTACAAGCCGTTTCTTGGGCTATGCAAGGCCGCTTCTTCAAAGCTTGGCAACTGGCGCAAAGCCTGGATTTAATTTAAGAGAGTTCTACTCGTTTAATTATGCTGAGTCCATTATCTGCTACAACGTTAGTATCCCTTGCTGTTGAAGAACGGAAATCACTAATTTTGCATCATGCTTCATTGATTGATGTGACCCATATTACCGATGAAGATTTACATCGGCCATACCAATATGGAAAAATCATTTCCTCAATAGCACCGGATTACTTTGAATACCAACTTGAACAAGATCGGCAAAATGGAACCCTTTTAGAATTGGACAAACAAGATCAGTGGATTTCTAGCAAAACCAACCCATTTGCTGATAGGTTTATTGAGTGGATAAAAGAAGATTTTCACAACAAAAATCTCCTGTTAGAATCCAACCCTAAACCTAAAAATCTTTTTGAGCTATGTGGGGCAAAATTACTAATGACCAGTAACTCAGTAACCAGAAGTCTAAGTACAAAGATGGGTACGCTTTGGGAAGATATAGCTGATATTAGTCCTTATGTCATTATTCCTGAGATTCAATTTGGAATTAAAATCAAGGGAATCGATCTGGTTATCTTATTACAAGATAAAATTGTGTTTGCACAAATCAAGACCTTAAAAGGAACATTGACCGGTTCGCAACGCAGTAGAGCCAAAAAGGAATTAGAGATTCATGAAAATCCAGTTTTTATATCAGCTTTTGATTTAGGAGAATGGACGTTTAATGATGGCCAGATTCCCCGTTTTGCAGGCAAAGAGTTTTGGGATATGATTTACATTAATTATGATATCCTAGAGGAGAGAGTAAGACAGATGTTACTCAAAATCGATCGGGCTTTTGCAAAACTTGCAGCTCAATAGACAAAATCAAGAAAATAGAGAAAGTTGTTCAGCAATGGGTTGACCTCTTTGTTGATTTCCTTGGATTAAGTTGAAAAGATAAACACCAATTTCTTTCGAGAGTAAAACTGGTACAGCATTGCCAATCTGTTTATATTTAGAAAGAGTGGAACCAGAGAAAATCCAATCATCAGGAAACGTTTGCAGTTTCGCCGATTCACGAACTGTTAAACAACGCAGTTCGACGGGATGACACATATCTGTAGCTTTTTGATTGGGACTGGTTGTTATAGTAGGAGAAGGCTTATCCCAAGATAATCTTCTATAAAAACCGACTTTTCCCCCTCCTGAATGATAAGCACCTCCCATCGCTTCTTGTTTTAAGTCTTCTGGTAGAGCTTTCCAATTTTGTCCAGCGTTCAATAGTTTTAAATACTTGAGGCGATTTTCTGAATAGGGTATAAACTCTGGTTCTGAATCTACCAACCCTTTTAAACCCTCTCTTAAAGTACGCCATTTTGGTAATTTTTGCCCATTTTTGGAATATTTTGGTAGAGGAAAAGTCACAGATTCAGAATCTCTCGAACCCATGAAGATGACACGCTGTCTGGTTTGTGGAACACCATAATCTGCTGCTTCTAAGGTATTATAAATAACCTGATAACCTATATTCTTCATTTCTGATAGTATCACCTGCAAAGCTGCTCCCTTCATTTCATCTTTCCCTAAAGGAGGATAATCTTTACCTCGTTGATTAATTGGTCGGTGACGTAGAGGAGCAGAAAGTAAACCCTTAACATTTTCCATTAAGAAAAAACGAGGTTGTACTTCTTTGACAATCCGAATAAAATCCATGAATAAACTACCACGAGGGTCTAGTACAGAACCTCTTTTTCCTGCCGTACTAAAGGGTTGACAAGGCGGCCCACCGGTGACTAAATCTACTTCACCCGGTTGTAAAGGACGACCTAAACCTAAAACTCTGCCTCCTTCCTCAAGTAATTCTTGGGCCGTCACTTGTTCTATTTCTCTGGGAATAGCACTGTTTTTAAGAAAAGGTCTATTCAGAGCAATGGTCTTGACCGCATTCAGATCTTTCTCGACTACACTGACTGTGATAAAACCAGCTTGCTCTAGACCTAAATCTAGTCCATAGGCTCCAGTAAATAAGGAAATAGAAATAGGTTGATGATTGATCATTTTTATGAATCATAATAGCGAGTAGAATCAGTAGCGCAAATTCCGGCCCAAGGTGGGAATATACACCCCCGGATCTTCTGCAACCCAACCCACGGCAGAGCGATAGCGCATTTCAAAATGAAGGTGGGGAATGGAAAACTGGGGATTACCAGTAGTTCCTACGGTTCCGAGTAAGTCTCCTTGACGGATGGTTTGACCGGGGGTAACTTCAATGGTTTGCAGATGAGCGTAACGGGTTTGTCGTCCCCCAGGATGGTTGATGACCACGAGTTGACCATAGGAGTCGCGATCGCCTGCATAAGCGACTATACCATCTCCCACTGCCGAAACGGGAGTCCCAATCGCAGCACGAATATCAACTCCGCTACTAAATTCTCGCTTAGAGGTCTGTGGATTTAAATACCAACCATACCCTTTGAGTAAGGGGGAAATCTCCGGCAGGGGATAGGCCGAGAGCTGGGTTTGAATTTCCCTAGAGGGCCGACCAGGAGACCAGTTTACCCCCGGAACAAATACCATTTCTGGATTTTGCTGACATCCATTCACCTCAAAGAGGGCATCAACGGGTACTCGGTAAGCTTCGGCTACATCGCGCCAAGTTTTACCCTCTGGAATCCGTACTAATACCCCATCATAGGGAGGAATGACAATTTGTGTACCAATTGGAGCTTCTCCATTGCGTAAGGAACGATTGAGACCCATTAAAGTTGCAGGCATTAATTGATATTTGGCGGCTATCTGGGTTAAGGTTTCTCCGGGGGCGATGGTGTGATAAATAAATCGATCTATGGCCGGCTCTTGCGGACAAAGTTGCTCTGGGTTGGGTCGTAAGGGAATGAAAGATGGCTCATCTGTAGGGGTTTGGGCGAGGCTAGGGGAAGTCCATAGAAATGATAATATTAAACACACTCCAGGGATTGAGATCCCCCTACATTCCCCTTGAGAAGGGGGACTTCCATGACTCTCCCCCCTTTCTAAAGGACTTCCATGACTCTCCCCCCTTTCTAAAGGACTTCCGTGACTCTCCCCCCTTTCTAAGGGGGGCTGGGGGGGATCGTTTCGGGACACCAACTGCTGTATCAAGTTCCACATAATCAAGAAGAGATATTAATTCGCTTTGGCTTGCTTTTTCGCCTTTTGTTTCGCCTTGTGCTTCTCTCGTTTCGCCGCCGCTTTTTCCGCCTTAGCTTTAGCAATAGCGGCTAATTGTTCCTGGTCTTTTTCTTCGGCAATTTTATCGAGATAATAATGGTAGTTGCCCAGATAAACTTTAAATTCACCGTCCCGAACCTCCACAATTTTATTAGCGACTTGGGAGATAAAATAACGGTCGTGGGAGACAATAATCGCTGTGCCATCATAATGTTGTAGGGCTTCTTCCAACATTTCTTTGGCGGGAATATCTAAATGGTTGGTCGGTTCATCTAAGATTAAGAGATTAGCCGGTTGTAATAACATTTTGGCTAGGGCTAACCGGGCTTTTTCTCCTCCACTGAGGGCTTCGACTTTTTTATAAACCGTATCCCCACTGAATAAGAAGCGTCCTAACAGGGTTCGGACTTCCTCATTTTTCCAATCGGGGACTTCATCATGAATGGTATCCATGACGGTTTTATCGAGGTCTAAGGCTTCCGCTTGGTTTTGTTCAAAATAACCGGGTATGACGTTATGTTTTCCTAGGCTGACGCTGCCTTCGATGGGATGTTCCCAGCCCATCATTAATCGCAGGAGGGTGGATTTTCCGCACCCGTTGGGGCCTAAAATGGCGATGCGATCGCCCCGTTCAATCCCCAGAGATGCCCCCAGAAACAGGATTTTCTCATCATACAAGTAGGTTAAATCCTGGATATTCACCACATCTCGACCACTGCGCGGGGAAGCAGGAAAGCGAAAATGTAGGGTTTTTAAGTCACTGACAGGGGCTTCGATGCGTTCAATTTTATCAAGCTGCTTCTCCCGGCTTTTGGCTTGGGTGCTGCGGGTGGCACTGGCGCGAAAGCGTTCGATATAGGCTTGTTGTTTTTCCAGTTCCTTTTGTTGATTTTCGTAGGCACTGAGTTGGGCAACTTTTTGTTCGGCTTTTTGTTGCAGATAGGCGGAATAGTTGCCGAGATAGGTTGTCGAGACTCCCCGCTCGGTTTCCACAATTTGGGTACAGAGGCGATCGAGAAATTCCCGGTCATGGGAGACGATCACCATAGGAAGGGTTGAGTTTTTGAGATAGTTTTCTAACCATTCAATGGTTTCTAAATCTAAATGGTTGGTTGGCTCATCGAGGAGGAGCAGATCGGGCGATTGTAGCAAGATTTTACCCAATTGAATCCGCATTTGCCAGCCTCCAGAAAAGGCGCTGACGAGGCGATCGCCGTCATCAGGGGCAAACCCCATTTCTGGTAACATCTTCTCGATCTGCGCGTCTAATCCATAGCCATTCAGAGCCTCAAAGTGCCGTTGCTCTTTATCCAGTTTATGGATGAGGATCTCCAGCTCGTCTGGGGTAGCGGTTTGCATCTGATGCTGAATATCGGCGATCGCATGATGAACAGCATTCGCCTTATGGAACACCTTCCAAAACTCTTCCCGCACCGTATCCCCCGGCTCCACATCAAATTCCTGGGTCAAATAGGCGATTTGTAAATTCCCCGGCCGGATCACCTCCCCAGAAGTCGGCTCAATTTCCCCCGCAATAATCTTGAGCTGGGTCGATTTTCCGGCCCCATTCACCCCCACCAAACCCACGCGATCGCCCGGTTTCACTTCCCAGTTGATATCATTTAGCACTTGGCCAGTCGAATAGATTTTGCTGATATGCTCTAATCGCAGCATTAAAACCTCCAAGGGCAGGGTAACAGTCAAGATTTAGGGGGGGAATGAGTCGATGGGCCTCCGGTTTTGTCTTAGAATCACAGAACATTACCGTTAGCGTTCATCAGGGGTTTATAATTCTTAACCATTATATCTGTTTCAGTCCCCTAATCCTGATTTTCCCTAGATTTCTCGGTTAAAGGTGTTCTTTCACACCCAAGAAGTGTAAACTGATCTCACTGAAACTCGAATGCAAGGTCTCAAGTATTGAGTCCTGACCTAAATCATCATTCATTCTGGCGGCTCTGTTTAAACCCAGCTATGGCTACATCCTCTAACTCAACTCCCCCCATCCTATCCAACGAATCGAGATCTTTAAACCCTACTACTCAAATTGCCCTGTATCTTAAAGACTCTCCCCAAAGTCAGCCCCTCTCCACCTTCATCGAAGTCAGTCGCATTCCCATGATGGGGGAATTCATCGAAATCGGAGGCACACTTTATCGGGTTTTTCTCGTTTGTCACCAACCCGAATCCCAAGAGAGTATCGCCTCCATCGCCGCAGTCAAAACCCCTTGGGAATCCTGCCAAAGTTTAATTGAGACCCAAAGTATATAACCCGTCTAACAATTAACAATTAACAATTAACAATTAACAATTAACAATGAGTCCAGTAGGGTGGGCACTGCCCACCTTACGAATTTAGCGATCGCAGTGTGATACAATCGTCACAGAGTATTTCTACGCTACAACTATGATCGGGAAAACCTGGAAAACTTGGGGATTGAGTGCCATTGTATTGGTGTTAGCGCCCAGTGCGATCGCCCAAAATACCAACCCTTTGCAGCAACTGCAAACGACTGGGAACTGTTATGAGTGCGATTTGAAGCGGGTTGATTTACAAGGAGCCGATCTCAGATTAGCCGATTTAAGGCGAGCCGATCTCAGGAGAGCGAATTTAAGAGGCGCGAACTTAGCCGGAGCTGATCTTGATGGCGCAAATCTGGAAGGGACTAATCTGAGGGAAGCAAATTTGAATGCAGTCACCCTAAGAAAAGCCAATCTCAGAGAAGCTGATCTCAGAGACTCCAACATGACTACAGTAATTTTAACTGAAGCAGACTTAAGCGGAGCCAATCTCACTGGCGCTGTTGTTGATGCCCTAAATGTTGATGAAGCCATCTTTTGCTTAACCGTCTTACCTTCCGGGAGGATTAGCCGAGAATGTCCTTAAGTTATATCACTACGAAGTTAAGAAGCGGGCAAGTCTCGCTCCCTAGCGAATTAAGTTAAGAAGCGGGCAAGATGCCCGCACTCCTGGAATCGGTTGATATTACTGGAGTGGGAGCATCTTGCTCCCTAGCGAATCAGATAAGAAGCGGGCAAGTCTCGCTCCCTAGCGAATCAGATAAGAAGCGGGCAAGTCTCGCTCCCTAGCGAATCAGATAAGAAGCGAGCAAGTCTGGCTCCCTAGCGAATCAGATAAGAAGCGAGCAAGTCTCGCTCCCTAGCGAATAAGTTAAGAAGCGGGCAAGTCTCGCTCCCTAGCGAATCAGATAAGAAGCGAGCAAGTCTCGCTCCCTAGCGAATTAAGTTAAGAAGCGAGCAAGATGCTCGCACTCATTACTCATTACTCATTACTCATTACTCATTACTCATTACTCACACACTCCCACGCCAACTTAGCCGCCCCCACCATTCCCGCTTGATTGCCCAACTCGGCCACTAAAACCTGGAGTCCTTCGCGAGAACTCGGTAAGACACGGTGTTCGATTTCTGCTAGGGTAGCCGGGAGAAAATAGGCCGCACTTTGACTGATGCCACCACCCAGAATAATCGCTTCTGGAGTCAAGACATAGATTAAATTCGCCAAACCTGCCCCCAGACGATGACCGTAGTTTTGCCAAAATTCTAGGGCTTGCCGGTTGCCACTTTCGGCCAGGTGACCCAACTCTTGCGGGTCAAGATGGCCGAGACGGCGAACGGCAGGAATAGAAACCTGTTGTTCGAGGGAACCAGAATTACCACTGTTACAGGGATGGCCGTAGAGGTCAATCGTGATTAAGCCCAGTTCTCCGGCTGCTCCATGGCGACCGGTAAATAATTTACCATCAATAATGATAGCTCCACCGACTCCCGTTCCCAGGGTGAGCAGGATCAGGTCTTGGAAGTTGCGCCCGGCTCCGATCCAGAATTCCCCCAATCCGGCGCAGTTTGCGTCATTGGCGAGGACGGTGGGTTTGCCGGTTTTGTCTTCTAACCAGGCGGCTAGGGGCACGTCTTTCCAGTCGGTGAGGTTGATGGCGATGCGCGAAATTTTACCGGTTTGGTCTACGGGGCCGGGGACTCCGACTCCGAGGGCGAGGGCGCTGTGGTCGGGGTCGAGTTGGGCTAGGGCAGGCAGAAGAGTGCTGATGACGGCTTCCGGGGTTGCCGGTTGGGGAGTGGGTAGGGTGAGAGTGTTTTGGCAACGACCATCTTTAGCAAACCGGCCCAATTTAATGCCAGTTCCGCCGATATCGATGCCGATGACTGTGGGTTCGTTCATGGTTGGGCATGGGTTGGGGGTTGGGGGTTGGGGAGATGGGGGGATGGGGGGATGGGGGGATAGGGAGATGGGGGGATAGGGAAGATCAACTCTTGCCTTTTGCCTTTTGCCTATTCCCTATTCGCACCCCCATTTTTAATTTTTAATTTTTAATTTTTAATTGTTACCTACCTGGATAGCGGAAGCCTCGGTTACGCAGTTGTTGCTGCACATTGGAGCTGGGGGCGTAGCCATATCCCCAGTTGGCCTCCTCCACATCTTGGATGATGTTGGGGGTAACCACAACCACAACTTCTGTACGCTCAGATTCTTTGAATGTTCGGCGGAACATACGGCCGATGATGGGTAGGTCACCGAGAATGGGAAGTTTAGAAATGCTTTCCCGTTCTTGGTCTTGAATGACTCCAGCAATTAAGAGGGTTTGACCATCGCGTAGACGGATTTTACCAGAACTCAGCTCCCGTTTGGACACCAGCGCTAGATCTACTCGCCCACCTTCTGTATCCACAGTATAGATATCAAAAGGGGCCGAAATTTCTGGAGTGATTTCCATGGTGATAAAACCATTGTCATCAATCCGATTAATAGTAATGGGCAATAAGAGACCCACTTCACTAAATATAACTCTAGTTAAGATTTGAGTTGACGTATCATTAGTAACAGTTTCTATTTCGTAGTCCGTTGGCACTCGATCTGTTATGTTAATCGTGGAGGTTTCACCCTCTTGAATGGTGAGGGTGGGGTCGGTGAGTATCTTGGCGTTGCCTTCAACAATATTGGCTTGCAGTTGGGCTAGAAACTGTTGGGGATATTGGAAGACTTGCGGCAGTTGGTAGGCAAGTTGGGCGGCTTGACCGACAATGGCAGGTAAGCCGTTAGCTCCTGTGGTAGCAGCAGAAATGAGTTCACCCACAGAGTTGGTTAAAGCGGGAATCGTTCCACCACCTGGGATCAAGTTATTCAGTAACTGGGGAACACCATTGGCATCGAAGAATGTAGGCGCAATGGCTTGAGTTACAGGAACTAAATCTTGGCCATCAATTAAGGGTTGAAATTGACCATTGAGAATTTGAGTTACTAAACGGGGTACTCCTGCTGCATCAAAGAACAGAGGAGCAGACTCACCTTGGGTCACTGGGACTAAACCACTTTCTGGATCAAGAAGCGGTTGAAAGACTCCTCCACCAATAGTCAAATTGTCAAAGGTTCTGGGAACTCCACTAATATCAAAATACAAATCACCTTGAGTACCTGCGGGAGAAGGATTTCCTCCTTCATCAAGTAAGGGCTGGAATGGGCCAGTAGCTCCCTGAATATTGGGAATATTCAATTCACTGAGTAACCTGGGAGTACCAGTTGAATCAAAAAAATATTGGGGTGCAGCACCTGTATTAACAACAATATTCCCATCTGGAGCGCGTAGAGGATTAAACTGACCCCCACCAACCGTGAGTTCATTAAAGAGTCTTGGTTGACCTGTTTCATCAAAGAATCGAGGTGCAGGAGCAGATCCTGTGCCAGCAGAAATTAAAGCACCGTCAGGAGTCGTCAGCGCTGGAATTTGTCCCCCACCGACTTCCAACTGACTTAACAGTCTGGGTTGTCCGTTAGTATCAAAATACAGAGGGGCTTGCGTGCCATCAGTAGGAGCAGTAACTAGCTCATTGGTTTGACTATTAATTAGGGGCTGGAATGTACCGCCCCCAACCGTGAGTTCATTTAAACTGCGGGGAATCCCATTGCGGTCATAGTACAGGGGCGGGGTTCCAGAAGAAGGAGAAACTTGACGACCCGCAGCACCGGGAATACCGGGGGCAGTGCCATCAAAGCCAGCCACTCCGGGAGTGGTGGGTAAGCCACCGGGGGAGAACACAGAACCAGGTTGATTTTGCCCCACGGGAACCAGTTGCCCGGTAGCCGGGTCGCGCACCAGTTGGGTTCCATTGGGGTTAACGAAGGGCTGTACTCCTGCGAGGGGGTTACCAAAAATGGGCCGACCAAAGCGATTGTCGGGGTTGTCGCTGTCAATGTCGGCAGCCCTGGCTGGGGTAAAACGTCCAAAGTTAGCGATACCTAGACCGCCATCCACGACGAAGAAAGAATCCCCAGAACCGAAGGAAAAACTACTGTTAGAGAATTCATCATTACTGAGGTTAATATCAACAACTTTGACATTCACGGAGACTTGGCGGCGGCGTAGGTCTTGTTGAGACAGTAGACCCGTAGCCATTTCTACTTTGCGGGGGTCACCGACGAGAGTAATGGAGTTGAGGCGCTCATCAGCAATCACCGAGAGACCGCGCAGGAGGAGGGGGCCGTTGGCTTGTTCAACGGTCAGGTTTTGAATGCTGGTGTTGGTCTCTTCAGTCACTCGCTGATCTACTCCTGTGCCTTCCTGGGTGCGAGTGGTTTGGCTCACTACCCGTTGATAGTCCGCTCCTTGGGAGGCGAGGAGGGTGGCGGAGGTTTCGGCTTCGGCTTGGTTGAGGCGCAGGGTGCGGGTAATGACCGGACTTGATTCTAGGGGTAGGTTTGCACCCACAAAAATAGTGCGCCCAACCCGGTTGGCTTGCATTCCGCTTAGTTGCAAGACGCTGTTGAAGACGTTTTGCACGGGTTCATTTTCGATGTCGAGAGAAATAGTCCGCCCGGTAACGGTGGTGGCTGCTCCGGCTTGCCCTTCGGGAATGTCGCCCGCGCCATCAGTAAAAGCCAGGTTCATGCCCGCAACCCGCGCTAGGAGGGCGAGAACATCCCGCACAGGGGCATCCCGGAGAACGAGACGGGGCACGTTTTCGGAGGAGCCGAGGTTGATGGTGCGGCCGGATGCGTCGATGGTGGATACAGAGATATCACCGAGGGGTGGGGCGATGGCTCGTTGCCGGAAGGGAGGCGCAACCCCGGTTCCAGGGGGGAGGCTGGGGATACCATTTTGCAGGCTGGGCAGGGGTACGCCGTTGTAGGGAGCGCCCTGGGCCATCTGTTGGGGCGGCATTTGGGCCATGGGTTGGGGCGGTCTTTGAGCCACTGGCCGAGGTGCGGGGGGGTTGGGGGAAGTGTTTGCAGTGGGTTTGGGGTCGTCTTGCTTCAGGGAGAGAATGAAGTTGTTTCCGTCTTGGATGCTGATGCGGCCGCTCAGACTGCCTTGGTTACCGGTGACGGTGACGCGGACGCTGTTGCCATCGACGGAGTTAATCCTAACAGCAGCAATGCCTGGAGCGGGGTTGGCTTGCATGAATTCCCCACTCGGAAGGTTGAGCTGCATGTTGGAGATATTCGCAACCCATTCGTTGCCATTGGGTACGGCAAACACTTGGGGGCGATCGCCTTCTTGAGTATCGAGAATGACTTCAATTCCCCCATTGGTGGGGTTCAGGGAGACATTATTAATCCGGGTCGGAGCCGCCCATGCTGCGGAGTTTGCCAGGATAACGGCGGTACTACTCACCAGCGCTCCACTCAGTCCAAAATGATACTTGTTCATTGCTCTCCTCACGCGATCGCCTTAGACACTGAATTAATATATTCTGATGCAAAGCCCAGTAAAATTAGAGTTTGCCTACTTAAGCATAGATTATGGTTACATATCTTTCCTTAAGTGACCCTCAATCGTCAATAGTTTAAGGCAAATTGGGGGAGATGGGGAGATGGGGAGATGGGGGGATGGGGGGATGGGGCTTTTTTTGTTCCCTATTGTGGCTTTCCTCAACTACGATGATAACCAACCTATAGGATTGAGTGACCTTGATTTATGCCTGGAATCCTTTACCGTCCGTTGTTTTCCTTGAGTTTGCTCTCAGCGATGTTAGGCTTAATTGCCTGTCAACCCAATCCAGAAACCTCTTCAGAGAGTACCAATCCGCTACCGGTGCGTTCTGCCCATGGGAGTTGGGTAGAAGAGAGTTTTCAAACCGCAGTAGTCAATATCGGCTTACAACAACTGGGTTACTCGATTGATACGCCTAAAGAATTAGATTATGCGGCCATTTATCTCTCTATAGCCAATCAAGACATTGATTACAGTGTCGTTTATTATGATGTCGGCTATGAAGCCTTTTTTGAAGCCGCCAACCGCAATAACCAATTAGAAGGAATCGGCAAGCTTGTCCCTCCAGGAACCCAAGGCTATCAAATTGATAAGAAAACGGCTGATGAATATGGAATTACTACTATTGAACAGCTAAAAGATCCGAAAATTGCTTCACTTTTTGATAGTGATGGGGATGGTAAAGCAGATTTAGCAGGATGTAATCCCGGTTGGGCTTGTGGAGCAGTAATCGATCATCATATTGAAGCCTATGGACTGGCCAATACCGTAGAACAAAATCAAGGCAATTATACGGCGCTGTTGGCGGATACCATCGCTCGTTATAAGGAAGGAAAACCGATTTTATATTATGGCTATAATCCCCATTGGATATTTGCGGTCTTAAAACCCAATGAAGATGTCATTTCTTTGCAAGTTCCGTTTACTTCTTTACCAGAGAGTGAAGATATGGCGGATTTGACCGCAGAGGATACCACATTTGAGGGCAAAAATTTAGGGTGGCCCGGTGTCGGACAAAAATTTGTGGTTAATCGAGAGTTTCTGGCGAAAAATCCCATAGCTCAACGCTGGTTTGAAGTGGTTACTATTCCGGTAGCAGACATGAATGAGGTGAGTTTTGCTATTCAGGAGGGTGCAAATACTCCGGACGATATTAACCGTTTGGCACAGGAATGGGTAAGTGAGAATCAAGCCCAATTTGACACTTGGTTAGCCGAAGCCAAAGAGGAGTAGGGAATGGGGGAATGGGGAGATGGGGAAATTATGACTATAATGAACGGGAAATGAGCAAAACCCTCATTTTTAATTTTTAATTTTTAATTTTTAATTGAATGGTCATGAGTCAAGTAAGTTTTGTGCGGGCGAAGTCCTATGAGCGAGAGGTGCTGAGAGCTGCTCTAGTGGAGGTTTTGGCTCCTTTGGGGGGGATGGAGTCGCTGGTTAAAGCAGGCGATCGCGTCTTACTTAAGCCTAACCTATTAACCGGCTCTCGGCCACAAAATGAGTGCGTCACTCGTCCGGAGTTGGTAGTTGAGGTAGCGCGGTTGGTACAGGAAGCTGGAGGGATACCCTTTTTGGGCGATAGTCCAGCCTTTGGTAGTGCGGAAGGAGTGGCTGAAGCCAATGGCTATTTACCCTTTTTGCAGGAAGTGAATTTACCCATAGTAGAATTTCGGGGAAAACGCTATGCAACAGAGGGGGATAGTTTTGGCCATTTACTACTCTCTAAGGAAGCCATGGACGCGGATGTGGTGATTAACTTACCAAAAATTAAATCCCATCAACAATTAACGATGACATTGGGTGTGAAGAATTTATTCGGCTGTGTGCCTGGAAAAATGAAAGCCTGGTGGCACATGCAAGCGGGCAAAAGTCCCCAGGAATTTGGAGCGATGTTGGTAGAAACCGCTCGCACCATTGCCCCCAATCTAACCATCATTGATGGCATTATTGCCCATGAAGGGAATGGCCCGACCAATGGAACACCCCGGTTTTTGGGCATTTTAGGCGCTTCTGAGGATGTGTTTGCTCTAGACTTAAGTCTGTTGGAACTGCTAGGCGTTGATCCGATGCAGGTTCCCACCCATGCAGCAGCTTTGGCGGCGGGTTGTTATGCTCAGGAGCAGGTAGATTTTCCCTTATTGAATCCGCAAGAATTAGGTATTTCCGATTGGCAATTACCAGAGACCTTGCAACCGATTGATTTTGGAATGCCCAGGGTGATTAAATCGACATTTAAGCATTTATATATTCGCTTAATTAAGGAACCGATAAGGTATTATCAAAAGCCTAAACAAAAAGTGTCCTAGGTTTGCCCTCTCCCAGTGCTAGTAGGGCTTTGAATTGGTGCGTTACGCTGTCGCTAACGCACCCTACCTTGTTGGTGCGTTGCGCTGTTTTTTTATTACTCATTAGAATTGGTGCGTTACGCTGTCGCTAACGCACCCTACCTTGTTGGTGCGTTGCGCTGTTTTTTCATTACTCATTGTTTCTAAGCTAAAGCTTGCCGTTGTTCTCGGTATTGTTCGACTTTGAGTAAGTCACCAAGAGCGCTACAGGCGACGATCAGGTTGCCTAATGTTTGCCCGGTTAGGCGTTTGTCTTTGAGGTGTAGGGCAATTTGTAGGCGCTCTTCATAATAACGGGTGGCTTCTTGATAGTTTCCTAGGGCATCATGGGCTACGCCTAGACTGCCTAGGGTTTGTTCTTTCATGCGTTGATCTTGTAGTTGTTCGGCAAGTTCAAGCCGTTCTTCATAGTAGGTTATGGCTTGGCTATAGTTCCCCAAGGTATGGAAGGTGTTGCCGAGGTTTCTTAGGACTTTGGCGGTTAAGCGTTGATTTTGGGTTTGGCGAGCGAGTTCTAGGAGTTGTTGATAATAGTTGATGGTTTGTTCTGTATTGCCGAGAGCATGGTGGGCGTTGGCGAGGTTGCGGAGAATTTGGCTTTGCATCAGGGGGTTGTCCTGTTCCCGAATTAGGGTTAGGCTTTGAGTTTGATAGGCGATCGCCTTGGGAAGGTCGTTCATCGCTTTGTAAACTAAGCCCAAGTTGTTTAAACCGACAGCTAATAGGCGATCGTCTGCAATGTGTTGCGCCAGTTCAATGCTGCGACTTTCAGCACTAATGGCTTCTGTGTACGATCCTTGGTGGCGGTAGGCATTGCCTAAGTTCCCCCAGGTTTGGGCTTCGAGGCGTAAATTGCCCAGTTTTTGCGCTAACTTGAGTCGTTCTTGCTGATATTCTAGGGCGCGATCGTAGTTGCCTTGGGCGTAATAACTATGACTTAAATAGCCTAATATTTGACTAATTCGTTGATGGTTTTCCAGACTTTCATATAGGGATAAAGATTGTTGCCAATAGGCTTGGGCGGCGGGTAGATTTCCGTTTTGCTGATAGGTGTTGGCTTCTTCAAATAGGAGATCAGCTCGATCCGCTAGGGCGATCGGAGAGAGATTTTCGGCGCTGAACGTTCCATCTTCATGGGGCACTAAGGTATCTCGGTGTACTCCTTCTCGATGAAGACTAACCACGGTTTTTGCTCTTCCCTGTACATGGGTTCCTCTGGATTTCATCGTTGTTGACCCCTCGTGCCTAACAGCTTCAACCGGCTTACTCCCTTAAAAAGGGTATAGTTTCATAATAGCCGACCCATCTAGACAACTCACTCCGTGTTTTTGCGGATTTTTTCATGAAATCTTTAAAAAGAATTGGTGAAAAAAGGGCAGACTATAAATTCTTTTGTCGGCAAAAAAAGAGCAATAAAGGGTTAGGCTTTTCGCTTTTTTTCGGCGAGTTTCTATCAGTTTGACAAAAGTCCGTTTTTTTGGTAAGGTAATAGTCTAATATTGCCCGATTTATGGCCAAAAGTTAAGTGAGGGCATTTTTCCTTGTCTATCCCCCTGGATGAAGAACAGCTTCTATTCTCCCCGGTATCGCCCGAAAGCAATGCTATACCGGTCATTTTCGCCTTTCCGAATAGCTATAGTATTGGCATCACCAGTTTAGGCTATCAAGTGATTTGGTCGCAGTTGTGTAGGCGATCGGATGTAGCGGTGAGTCGTTTATTTACCGATGGAGGGGAAAAACTGCCCCGACAGGCTGAATTGCTTGGTTTCTCGTTATCCTGGGAATTAGACTATGGCAATATTTTGGCTCTGCTCGACCAATTAGGTATACCGAGACGGAGTGAGGATCGCCAGGAGCATCATCCGTTAATTTTTGGAGGTGGGCCAGTTTTAACGGCTAATCCTGAACCCTTTGCAGACTTTTTCGATGTGATTTTATTGGGGGATGGGGAAGAGTTATTGGGGGAATTCATCGATCGCTATCAACAGGTGCGGCGTGCATCTAGGCGGGAGCAATGGGTTTATCTAGCTCAGGGAGAAGGCATTTATGTGCCCAGTTTATATGAGGTAACCTACGAAAGTCCTATGGGGGAGATCGCCGCCATTACCCCCCTAGAGGATACCATTCCCGAACGGCCCAGCAAACAAACCTATCGCGGTAAAACCCTATTGGCTTCCAGAGTGGTTACCCCAAAAGCCGCCTGGGAAAACATTTACATGGTGGAAGTCGTCAGGTCTTGCCCAGAACTCTGTCGATTTTGCCTAGCCAGTTATCTGACCTTACCCTTTCGGACAGCGAGTGTACAAGAAGGATTAATTCCGGCGATCGAACAAGGACTAAAATTCACCAACCGCCTAGGATTATTAGGCGCTTCCGTTACCCAACATCCTGAATTTAATGCCCTGCTCGATTATCTCAGTCAACCGGAATATGACCAAGTGCGTCTAAGTCTAGCTTCTGTCCGCACCAATACCGTCACCGAAAAGCTTGCCCGCATTCTCAGTCAACGGGATAGCCGCTCAATCACCATCGCCATTGAAAGTGGATCGGAAAAATTGCGGGAAATTGTCAACAAGAAACTCGAACAACAGGAAATTATTCAAGCCGCCATTAACGCCAAAGCTGGGGGACTCAAAGGGATTAAATTTTATGGCATGGTGGGCATTCCTAGAGAAGAAATTGAGGATTTAGAACCCACCTTAAACTTAATGCAAGACCTAAAAAAAGCCGCCCCTGGATTACGTTTAACTTTGGGATGTAGCACCTTTGTTCCTAAAGCCCATACCCCCTTTCAATGGTATGGCGTAAACCCTGAAGCCAAAAAACGCTTAAAACTGTTGCAAAAGGGTTTAGGAAAAATGGGTATAGAGTTTCGTCCAGAGAGTTATAATTGGTCAGTCATTCAAGCCCTGATTTCTAGGGGCGATCGCCGCCTATCCCATATCCTAGAATTCACGCAAAACTCTGGAGATTCTCTAGGGAGTTATCGGCAAGCCTTTAAGCATTTTCAAGGACAACTTCCCCCCTTAGAGGATTATGTCCATGAAAATTGGTCAACCCAGAGAATTTTACCCTGGCAACATATCCAAGGAACCCTATCCGCAGAAACCCTAAAACAACATTTAGCCATCAGTCAGAAGGTATAGAGCTGAAGTGCTGTATATCTGGGAAGAAGGGAGGATGACATCTCAGGAATCGGCTTGCTATGATGAGGTGATCTGAATTGATGCCGAATTTTCTCCACACAACATGAACAATCTATTCCTAACCCGCAAGGGTCTAAGTTTAAGTGCCTCTATTCTCCTGGGTTTACTCGCTAGTCTGATGCCCTTGCGTCAAGTCTTTGGCCAAACTCGTATGGCTCAACTCCGAGATTATTGCAATCAGGGTGAAAGCACCTATTTATTGGCAGAAACTGAGAGTTTTTGGGTGAGTATTTGTGGTGGTGATGCCCCTTACACTTATGTGGGTGTCGATAAGCAGACGGGGGATAATATTCGCTTGAATTTGAGCGATTATGATTCTAGCGGAGAGTATTTTGAAGCACGCAATGGTAACTATCTATATTATGTGATTTTCAACACGGCTAAGGGATCTTTTTTGGTGGTTGAAGAGAACGGTAAACAAATTTTGCAAGAACCGATTCAAAATTGGGAGTAGGGTTCAGTAGGGGTGAAAAATTTTTCGCCCCTACTGTCTGATTATTCATTTGAAATCATGATAAGATTATGCTCAATTTTGAAAAATCGACTCTAATTAATGCACCAGTGACAAGGGTGTGGGAATTTCATGAACGCCCCGATATTTTAAGTCTGTTAACTCCCCCTTGGCAACCGGTGAAAGTGTTGCGTCGAGAGGGGGGGTTAGGTGTGGGAGCCATTACAGAATTTGAGATTCAATTGGGTTTTATTCCGATTAAGTGGTTAGCTCGTCATACCGATTGTGTGCCCTATCAATATTTTGTCGATCGCCAAGTGGAAGGCCCTTGTCAGAGTTGGGTACATCGCCATGAGTTCACCCCGGAAGGCGATCGAACCCGCTTAACGGATACGATTCGGTTAGAATTGTTGGGAGGAGAGATAGCAGAATGGGTCTTAGGGGGCTTTGTGATTGACCGACTCGAAGATATGTTTACTTATCGCCACCAAGTCACCCAACGGTATTGCCAAGGGAATTATTAAATTGTTCATTGTTCATTGTTCATTACTTCCGGCTCTGGTTCTTCCATGGCTTCGGAAGCAGCTAGACTTTCTTTCAGGGAGCTGAAGGGTTGGGGAAGGTCTTCGAGTTGGAAATATTGATGAAATTTAGAGGTAACTTGTAAGCGAAAGGTGCGATCGCCCATTTTTTTGCGTTTACGCACTAATCCTAATTCTACCAGTTCTCCCACATGCTGGTAAGCGCCACTGCCGCGCAAGTCTACTAACTCGGTTTGTAAGATAGAACCACTTAAGGCAATAGCGGCTAAAGTTCTGAGCGCACCGACTCCTAACTCCGCCGGAAGTAGGTTATGGGTTAAGTCTTGAAAGGATTCTCGCAATTGCAGACTATAGCCAGAGGGGGTTTCTAAAACCTCTAGGGCACTATCTCGATGAGCATAATCAGAAATTAGCTCAATTAGGGCTTCTTCGGTCTCTTCTTTGCTCGATTGGGCCAATTCAGCCAGGTCATTTAAGCGAACCGGTTGACCTTTTAAGTAGAGAATGGCTTCAATTGTAGTGGCTAAACGGGGCATAATGGGGGATTAAAGAACCTAGTAACCCTTTAGTCTAACTGTCTTCCGGTTAATTCGACAAAGATATCTTCTAAGTTGGAAGGGCGAACCATGAAACCGGTTTTATCGGGTTGCTGTTCGAGATAGTGGTTGGCTGCGGCTAAGTCGGGGAAAAAGAGATAGTCCCAGCGATCGCCTTTTTGTTTGACGACTAAGCCTTCTCCATGTTTTTGTCGCAATTCTTCTAGGGTTCCCAGTTCAATTAAATGTCCCCCATCCATAATGCCGATGCGATCGCATAAATATTCCACTTCTTCCATATAATGGGTGGTCAGTAACATCGTCATTCCTTGCTCATTTAAGCCGCGAATAATTTCCCACAACCGCCGACGGGTTTGGGGATCTAAACCCACAGTCGGTTCATCTAGAAACAAGATTTCCGGTTCATGAAGCAGCGCTCTAGCAATTTGTAAACGCCGTTTCATCCCCCCAGAGAGCGTTTTTACCCGGTCTTGACGGCGATCGACTAATTCGACATACTCTAACCATTGATTAATTTTCTCTTGACGTATCCCATTGGGGATGTGATGTAAACGACCATGAAATTCCATATTTTCCCATACGGTTAAATCGACATCGACGCTCGTTTGCTGCAATACTACACCGATTTTCCGTTTCACCTGCTGTCCCTGCTGCACTACATTATACCCTGCCACCTCGATCTCACCGTCCGTGGGTCTAGTGAGAGTGGTCAACATGCGAATCGTAGTTGATTTTCCTGCGCCATTGGGGCCCAATAAACCGAACATTTCCCCCGGTTGAATGGTAAAGGAGAGACGATCGACAACGGGAACTTGGTTATATACTTTACAAACGTTTTCCAGAGATACCGCAGCACCCATAGGGTTTTAGTGATAGGTTGAAAGGTGACTTAACAGATCTTAACGGTTTGTGGATGATGGCACAAGGGGCGATCGCTCACCAGTCTGAGCATGGCCAAGCACAGGTGCAACTCAAGATCTATGATTAAAGAAGGTTCTGATGTCCCAAATGATGACTATTCACCCTAATATCGAGATCGATCGCGATCGCCTGCGGGCGCTGTGCCAGCAGTGGCAGATTATTGAGCTTGCTCTTTTTGGTTCAGTTTTGCGCGATGACTTCCGCCCCGATAGTGACGTTGACTTACTCGTTACTTGGCATGAACAAAGCCATTGGACATTACTCGATTTTGCCCAAATGCATGAAGACTTTGCTCAACTTCTAGATCGTCCGGTCGATCTAGTGAGCAAACGTGCTATCGAAAGCAGTAACAACCCACTGCGCCGCGAGGCAATTTTGAACACAGCCCAACCCATTTATCAGAGAAATGGGTCTAAAACCCCGTCCTTCTAGGACAGCTTTTCTTGCTTTCTAATATACCAGTCTTTCCTGTGTTACAAAATCTGTGGTATAATGTAAGAAGATTTCAACTAAGCTTTACTTCATGGAAAAAGCACAGAATTACCGATTTTACCCAACACCTGAACAAGAGTCGCTATTACGACGAACTTTAGGATGTGTAAGATTGGTTTACAACAAAGCTCTCCATGAAAGAACTCAAGCTTGGTATGAACGGCAAGAGAAAGTGGGTTACGGACAAACTTCTTCTATGTTAACCCTTTGGAAGAAGGAAGATGACTTAAGCTTCCTCAATGAGGTCAGTTCTGTTCCACTGCAACAAGGGTTAAGACATTTACAAACTGCTTTTGCCAACTTTTTTGCTAAACGGGCGAAATATCCCAATTTCAAGAAAAAACATCAGGGCGGTAGCGCCGAATTCACTAAAGCTGCTTTTAAGTTCAAAGATGGTGAAATCTATTTAGCCAAATGTAAACAACCTTTACCTATTCGATGGTCTAGGCAAATTCCTGAAGGATGTCAGCCAACTTCGGTAACAGTGAAGCTCCACCCGTCAGGACGTTGGCATATTTCTATCCGGTTTGATGATCCGACCATCAAGCCTTTACCTGCTAATAATAAAGCAGTAGGGATTGACTTAGGTCTAAGTAGCTTGGTGATTACCAGTGATGGGGAAAAAATTCCTAACCCTAAACACCTGAAGAAACACTACCGTAAACTCAGGAGACTTCAAAAAAGTCTATCTCGTAAACAGAAAGACTCTAATAATCGGTACAAAGCCAGAGTTAAGTTAGCTAAATCTCACTTAAAAATAACCGACACACGAAAAGACCATTTACACAAGATAACTACTCAACTAATTCGTGAAAACCAAACTATTGTAGTTGAAAACTTAGCTGTGAAAAACATGGTCAAGAATCGAAAATTGTCTCAAGCAATATCTGATGCAAGTTGGGGAGAGTTAACCCGTCAGTTGGAATATAAGTGCCAATGGTACGGTAGAAACTACATTAAAATTGATCGATGGTTCCCCAGCTCTAAGCGATGCAGTAATTGTGGACATATTGAAGAAAAAATGCCGTTAAATATTCGGGGATGGGATTGTCCTAAATGTGGAACACACCACGACCGAGATATTAACGCATCAAAAAATATTTTGGCGGCAGGGCTTGCCGTGTCAGTCTGTGGAGCGAGTGTAAGACCTGATCTGAGTAAATCAGTGAAGGCGGCTGCTATGAAACAGAAACCTAAATCGTGAGGTTTAGGAATCCCCTCGCCTTTAGGCAGGGGTTGGATGTCAACAACAATGCTCACCGATCGCGATCGCCAGTCTCTAGTCGATATCATCTACTACTCTACCACCTGAGATCCATGGCTACGAGGATCAGAAACCCTGGTAACTTGACGCTCTGCACCGGATTCCAAACTCGAAACTTTACCCACTGATCCAGCATCAGGAATGGGAACACCGGCGACTAGAGCCTCCAATTTATCTTGGAGAATAGGTTTAGGCAGTTCACCAATACTTTCAGCAATCGCCTCTCCCTGACGATCCAAAAACACAAAATGGGGAATCCCATCCACTCGATAAGTATCCATTTCGGGTAACCACTTCGTATTATCCACATTCAGCATCACAAAATTGACCTGTTCCCCATAGCTCTCTCGCAGAGTCACCATATCGGGAACCATCGCCTGACAACTCAAACACCAATTCGCATAAAACTCCATTAACGTGGGCTTCTCATTCCCTAGCGCCACCTCTAGCGGTGTAGCCGTTTCCGCCAACTCAGACAAAGAAGTAGAAGGACTCTGGGTTTGCAAGCCTAAAAACAATGCTACGCTCAAGGCGATCGCCGTTAACGCTACGATTAAATTACGGATGCGCGTCGCCATAGATACTTGGCTATTCAAATCAGCAGAAGGTTCAGTCATGGGTGGATAATCAGTAATTTAGTCGGTCATTTAATTGTTAATTGATTTATCCGTCCTTGTAAACCGTCCTTCGAGGTCTCGATCCACCTCAAGCACTTGTTCAGCGATCAAGAGTGACTAGAGAAGGCAGTTTGCTGTTCTAGGGATTGGGGAACAGAAAAAGTTGATTGAGGCACAGAATCTTGGACTTGCAGAAAATTAAGAGCCACAAATAGGAGGACAGGGAAGCTAAACCAGTTGATCCAATTCCAAATGGGGTGAATGTTGGAGCAGTATTTTTTAGCGTTCATGGAAGTTTCCTCTGTACGATCGGGGTATGAACCAATGTGAAAGGGGTGATAGGCTTTAGAATGCCATGGATAGGATGAGAACTGGGTGAGGGCTGATGCCAATTTTAAAGAGGGTTGGGATCGATAATCGCAGGATGGAGGGATTTCGGTGGGGATGGAGTCTGGTTTGGAGTGCGGTGACGAAACTGGACTAGGGGGGCTTGATGGGAGATGTAGGAGTTAACTGGCGATCCAATAGAGGATAATTTGGGGTAGGTTAAGGATTTGTTGCCAAAGCTGGTTGGGATTGACTCCAAAGAGCAGTTGCAGGATGAGGACGATACCGGCAATGGTTAGGGCTGTACCAACGGTTAGTTTAACGATTTTCACGAGCCAGGTAAAGATGAGCCAGGAAATGATTAGGGCAGCGATGAGGAGAATGAGGTCGATGGGCATGGGTTTACAGGACTTGGCGCTGTTCAGTAATCAGTAATCAGTCATAATGTATTTGAAGCACCTCTATCTTAAGCAATTTCGCAATTATGTGGAGCAGGCGGTCAGTTTTCTCGCTCCGAAGGTGATTTTGGTGGGGGATAATGCCCAGGGAAAGTCGAATTTGTTGGAGGCGGTGGAGCTACTCTCTACCCTACGATCGCATCGGGCGAAGAGCGATCGCGATTTGGTTTTTCAGTCCCCCGATCTTTCTCCCTCTATGGGTCAAGTGAGTGCTGTTTTGGAGCGCCAAACGGGAGAAATTGACCTGAAATTGGTGCTGCGAGCGAGTGGAAATCGCACTTTAGTTTTAAATCAGGAGGTGCAGCGACGACGGCGAGATTTTTTGGGCGCACTCAATGTGGTGCAGTTCTCTAGCCTAGACCTCGATTTGGTGCGCGGAGCGCCGGAAACTCGACGCTTGTGGTTAGATACGCTCTTGACGCAATTGGAACCGGTTTACGATCCGATGTTGCGTCAATATCAGCAGGTTTTACGGCAACGCAATGCCCTACTGCGGCAATTTCAAGAGGTCGAGGGGCGGGAAAATCCTCAAGAGTTAGCCCTCTGGGATGCCCAATTGGTGTCTATCGGGGTGCGTCTCATTCGCCGACGTTCTAGGGTCTTAGAGCGCCTTGCACCGATTGCCCAAGCTTGGCATGATAGTATCAGTGGTTCGACGGAAAAATTATCGATTCGTTATAGTCCCAGTGTGTTTTGGGATGGGGATTCCCGATCGCCGGTAGAAGCTATAGAGAATGCATTTTTCCAGAAATTGACCGATCGGGCGATCGCCGAACGCGCTCAAGGAACCACATTAGTCGGCCCCCATCGAGATGAGGTAGACTTCTATATTAACGAGACTCCCGCCCGTCAGTATGGCTCCCAAGGGCAACAGCGAACCTTAGTTTTAGCCTTGAAGTTAGCCGAATTAAAATTAATTTCTGAAGTCGTAGGAGAATCCCCTTTATTATTATTGGATGATGTCTTAGCCGAATTAGACTTAACCCGCCAAAATCAGCTTTTAGAAGCGATCGCTGACCGATTCCAAACCCTAATTACGACTACCCACTTAAGTGCATTTGAGGCAAGTTGGTTACACTCCTCCCAGATCCTGCGGGTTCAAGCGGGTCATATTTACTCTCAGGGAGATTAAAATTTGTAGTCTAAGCTTGTATTGGCTAAAAATTCCAGTAAAATCAAGGAGATTTGTGCAAGCACCAAGTTATGAGTTGTCAGCACTCATAAGGCATCTATTTCACAGGAGTGTGAGAGGAAAACGATGATGAACGATTCAGGACAAAGCAAAGATATGCGCGATCGCCTGGGAAATGTAGAGCAAATCCGCGATTTACTCTTTGGAGAACAGCAACGGGAACTCGATACCCGACTCGAAGCCTTAGAGAACATGATCAAGGATATCAAACAAGAGATGGGCGATCGTCTCAATCAGCTCAACGAGCAGTTCTCGACGGAACTGCGGTCTAATTCTTATGCCCTAGAGAAAAAAATTCAGTATGTGACCGTCACTCATACGGAAGACTTCACTGAATTAAAACAAGACCTCGATCGCACCCAGAAAAACTTTAATGAACAAATCAAAGGTTTGGATAAAACCTTACATAGTCAGACAGAAACTTTAGAGCAAAACATTCGCCATACCAAAGAATCTTTGCAAAAAGAGCTGCACTCTGTTACCGGACAAATTCAAACCGAACTCGATAAATACATCAGTGGACTGCAAGAAAATAAAATCTCCCGCGATGAGTTTGCCGAAGTGCTATTTGATCTGTGCATGAAAGTTAAGAAAACCGATTTTATTCGGGAAATTGAAGGATCGGAAGTGAAGGCAGATTTGTTGTTACCGGAACAACATTCTTAAAAAAAAGAGCGATCGGGGTGTACCATGGTTTTATCAGATCGACAGTCACAAGAAAAACGATCTCAAACTTCTTCTGAGCAGAGAATAGAATCAGCTCTGGAGCAGGAGAACCTCTTTAATTGGTTGAATCCGGATCAGCCCATCATAGAAAGAGAAGGAGAACGTCAAAGACCAACGACTGCCGTTAAATCTGAAACTCCAGACTCCCCTAAAGGCTTGGAGCATACCCTGGATTTATTGTCCAATTTGCTCCTCGATCCCCAACCTGAAACCCGATCGCCATCTGAATTTTCCGGAGAACATTTACCCCCTTTAGTCTTAAAAGCAGAATTGGAGGAAAACACAACTTCCCCCAATTCTGACCTTTCTGCGGCTCTCCCCTCTACCCCAATCACTGAACCGAGTCATCAACCGCAGCAAAAAATCACTCCAGAAGTCGATCGCTCTCTTGATGCTCTACAAAGCTTATTATTGCCCTCAGAAACTCCAGAGTCTCGCTCCTCCATAGCCAAATCTCGCCCCTCAGATCGAGCCTCTAATCTGGCGACCTTAAATCATTCATCAAATCTGAGTCTAGAAGAGCGCCTCAACCAACTCGAACAACAAACGGCATTGATCAATCCCCTCATGCCCTTAATTTCTGAACTCTTAGGATTTGATTTAACCGTTTCTCACGAGCAAAGTATTCGCGTCTTAACCCCCATCATTGACAAAATCATTCAAAATCGGGCCCAAGAGGATGCCGAAGCCATGAGTGGGGTATTCGCCGATTTAATTCCGGCTGCCATTGCCGAAGAAATCCGGCGATCGCCCCGGCAAGTCGCCAAAGCCTTAGCTCCAGAAGTCAGCCTCGCCATTGAAGAACAGATTCGGATTGACCGCCATGCGATCGCCAGAGCTATCGGCCCAGAAATGGGCCCCGCCATTAAAGCGCAAATCGAATGCGAACGAGATTCCATGGTTGATGCCCTCTATCCCGTCATCGGCAACACCATTGCCAAATACATGAATGATGTCATTCAATCCATCAACCAGAAAGTCGAAAGCGCCCTCACCTTAAAAGGCGTTCAACGCAAAATCAAAGCCAAAATCCGAGGCGTTTCCGAGGCCGAGCTGATCTTTCAAGAATCCATGCCCTTTAGTGTGCGGGCCATTTTCCTGATTCATAAAGCCTCCGGTCTCGTCATCAGTGAATATCAACCCTCAGAAGAAAACCGCCTAGAATCAGACATGCTTGCCGGAATGCTCACCGCCATTCGCAGCTTTGTGAATGACTGCATCTCTTCCGATCAATTTGCTTCAGAACTCAACGAAATTGAATATGATGATTGTAAAATCATGCTAGAAGTCGCCGGTTATTCCTATCTAGCCGTCATCATTAAAGGAGAACCCTCTAAAGCCTTTATCCAAGACATCAAAAACACCTACTCATTCCTCCTACAAAAATTTGGCGAACCCATTAGCGAATTTGATGGAGACCCCAGCACCATCCCCAATCAAATTCCAGACGAGTTAGAAAAACTCTTTACCCAAAGCGAGAAAAAACAAGATGACGAGTTTCCCTGGGCATTAACGATCCTAATCCTAGGCATAATTGGAGCCATTTCTATTCCTTGGATATGGACATCTCACCAATGGCATCAAGAACGCAGCCTAGAAGTCCAAACTCGTCAAGCCCTACTCTCCTCTCCCGAACTGTCAGTTTATGCTATTACCCCTGATGTTAATCGGCAAACCCTGCAATTAAAAGGGCGAGTACCCAATGAGTATCTACGCTTAAAAGCAGGGGAAATTGTCTCAGAAATTGCCCCAGATTTAACCCTGGATAATGACATTGTAGCGGTCAACTTACCTCCCGATCTAGACGCAGCCGCCACAGAAGTCAACCGGATTATTCAAGTGCTAAATCAACTCGATGGAGTGAGCATTAACGCCACCTATGACCAAGGTAATGTCACCGTTGCCGGGACTGTGATTGAAGTTGAAGATCTCCAAAAAATTCTTGATTCCTTAGAGGGAATTACGGGAGTCAGCAGCGTCTTTAGCCGCATTCAACTACAATCCTCCCCATTAGAGATGAAATTTTACTTTGAATCCGGCTCAGACAAACTCCATCCAGCCGATCTGGCTGAAGGAATTCCGAAAATTGCCCAATTTTTAAACCAGTATCCAGAATTTGATTTAATGATTACAGGACATAGCGATAAAATTGGAGGATGGGGAGAAAATCAAAAACTCTCTTGGGAACGGGCACAAGCGGTCAAACTTGCCCTACAACAGCAAGGTATTCCAGTCCAGCGTCTGAAAATCCAAGGAACCACGGAACCCCCACCAGGGATCGCCTCGACGGATGCTCTGGCTTTAAGTCGCTGCGTCCGGTTCGAGTTATTTCGTCCGATTAAAGTAGGAAATTAAAATGGCTAAGATTTCTAAGAAAATTTGCATGGTTGGGGATTTCAGTGTCGGTAAAACCAGTTTGATCCGTCGGTTTGTTGATGGTCAATTTGATGACAAGTATCTATCTACGGTGGGTGTAAAAATTTCCCGTAAGGATGTGGCACTTCCAGAAGGCTCAGAGTTACAATTATTGATCTGGGATATTGAAGGGCAAACCAAATTTAAGGCGATCGCCCCCAGTTATCTCCAAGGAGCCAAAGGAGCCATTATTGTTGCCGATGTCAGTCGGGAAGAAACCTTGGGCAATATCATTAATCATTTGGAGTTATTTAGTAAAGTCAATCCCAAAGGTAAAATGGCGATCGCCCTCAACAAAGCTGACTTAGTAGACGAGCAAAAGCTAGAAGCCCTCTTAAAACACCATCAATACCCAGAGCAACCCGTGATCAAAACCTATGGCACTTCAGCCAAAAGTGGAGATAATGTTAATCAACTCTTCCAAGATCTAGCTGAGACAATTCTGGCGATCAAGTAATTCATGTGTCAACTGATTGTTCCCCATCACATTGAATATTTGCTTTTAGACCAAGATTTAATCATCCAGGACTATTCTATGGGTGCAGAGCGGCTCGTTGGAGAAGAGATGACTTTAAGGAAGGGGGAACTGTTAGATCAGTATTTTCCTGAAACTGTAGGTCTAGAAGATATCTTAACATCCGTTCTGACTGGAGAACTCGATAGCTTTGATATCAAGGCGATCGCCCGTTCTCCAAATCCAGATAGTCAGTTGTACATCGACCTCTATTTTATTCCCGACCCCAACCCTAGGGAGGATCAGCGTCTCATTTTATTCCTAGAAGACGTGACAGCACAGATGGAATTAGAGCAGAGGTTAGTACAAGCAACCAATGAAAACGCGATCGTCATCCATCGACTCCAAGAAAAAACCACAGAATTAGCAGCAGCTAACCAAGAAATCGATCACCTCAATCAACAACTTAAATCAGAAAATATACGGCTCTCCGCAGAATTAGAAATTCTCCAGGAAATGCAGCAATTAATTCTGCCTAAACCCGAAGATTTAGCCAGTATCCAGGAACTCGATATTTCTGGATATATGCAACCGGCTGATGAAGTGGGAGGTGACTATTATGATGTCATCTGTATGGATGGAGTCATAACCATTGCCATTGGTGACGTTACCGGCCATGGCTTAGAAAGCGGAATCCTCATGCTCATGACCCAAACCGCAGTCGTGACTTTAAAAGAGATCAAAGAACATGACCCCATCCGTTTTTTAGACCTGCTCAACCGCACGATTTACAACAATGTGCAACGCATGAAAATAGATAAAAATTTAACATTGTCGATTTTAAATTATGCAGACGGTCAATTAACGGTAAGTGGTCAACACGAAGAAATCATTGTTGTGCGTCAAGGGGGCAAGATTGAACGGATTGATACCATGGATTTGGGTTTACCGATTGGTCTAGATCACAACATTTCTGAGTTTATTAGTTATACTAGAGTGGAATTAAATTCAGGGGATGGAATTGTCCTCTACACGGATGGGATTACTGAAGCTAGAAATGGGAGCAATCAGCGCTATGGTATAGAACAGTTATGTCAAATCATTAGCCAAAACTGGCACTATAACTCCCATCAAATTCAAGAAGCGGTTATTAAAGATTTGCAGCAGTTTATTGGAGAAGAAAAAGTATGGGATGATATTACCCTAGTCGTTTTGAAACAAAATTTTGGGTATAATTTCTTAGATAAAAACTAAGGTCACTTTTCTTGTATGTTTACTGATTAAAACAGTCACCCTATTTACAACTCAGTCTATTTAGATTCGGGATATGGAAAAAATTTTAGGCGATTTTATTAAAGAATTTCCCCCAGAACATGATTCTTTAGAATTAACCTTTACTCCCAGTTCACAACCCCTACAAAAAAGATGGAAAAATAATCGCTTATCTGCTTACTTTTTAGCCGAATATTTTTCTAGCTTTTTGCCTTTAGATGACGATCAACGTCGGCTCGAAGAAAGCAAAGCTTCTGTCAGTTATATTGCTAACGAACTTCTCGAAAATGCCATTAAGTTTCATGACCCATTTGTGAACAGTAAAGTAATTTTTGGAATTCATTTTATTCAACAGCATGATGGTGGTATTGTGGCAGCTATTTTTGCAACTAACACCATTAAATCTGAGAAAATAATCCCTTTTGAATTATTTATCGATCGGTTATTAAATGAAGATTTAGAAGATCTTTATGTTGAGCAAGTTGAGAGGAGTCTTGAAGATGATAGTAATGCATCAGGCTTGGGATTAATTAGTATGATCAAAGATTATGGGGCAACTCTAGGATGGAAAATGACAGATTCTCGCGCCGGTCATGATTTTTTAAACATTACTACCATGGCTAAAGTCAAGGTTTGATGTCTGATTCATATGCAGTAAGTGAGGTAAACATGAATTATCAGAGTATAGATACTAAAGAGTATAAAATTGATTATAATCCGGATGCCAGCACGATTAATTTTGTGGGAGAACTGAGTCTTAATGGAGCATCGGAATACGATCCAATTAAGAATTTTCTCGATCGGATTGCTGATTCGGAACCGTCCCATTTAACGTTAAATTTAAAAGAATTGAATTTCTTGAATAGTTCGGGAATCAGCTTGATTACTAAATTTGTAATTGGACTCAGAAAGAAACCGAATATTAAGTTGACAGTTGAAGGGTCTGTAGATGTTCCTTGGCAAGGTAAATCTCTTAAAAATTTACAAAAGTTTTTGCCCAACTTGGAGTTAATTGTGGAATGATAAGAATTAATAAAAGTCCTCAATAAATATATGTCAAAAACCCTTGTTCCTAAACATCTTGAATATGTGATATTAGATCCAGAGTTGATTATTTTGGAGTTCTCAGATCGAGCGGATCGATTGGTAGGGGGTGAAGAGATATTAAGAGCTGGTGAGTCTTTTCAGTTCTATTTTCCAGAAACCTATGGAATCGAAGAAATATTAGAGTTGATCCTCTTAGGTGAAGAAGAGAGTTTTGATATTAAGGCAATTTCTCGCTCATCTGATGTTAATTCTCCCTTATATGTCGATCTATATTTCATTGCTAATTCTGACAATAGCGATCGTCAGCAATTAATTGTGTTTCTGGAAGATGTGACAGAACGGATGAATCTAGAGCAACGTTTGGTACAAGCAACCAATGAAAATAGTATTGCAATTAATGCGTTAGCCAAGTCAGAAAAATATATTCAGCAGTTAATTCATTCTATGGCAGAAGCCTTACTGGTGACGAATCATTTAGGTGATATAAAAACAGTAAATCCTGCGGTTTATAGTTTGCTAGAATACAGTAAAGAAGAGCTGATTGGTCAATCGATTCGTAGTCTTTTAGGAGAACATCCGTTAAGTCATGAGTGGGTTTCAGATCGAAGTTTTTTGGAAGGAAAAGTATTAACAGATATTGAAGTTTTAATTCCTAATAAACGAGGAGAACAGCTTTCAATTGCTTTTTCTTGTGCTGCTTTAGATACGGATGTTCCCAGCTTAAAAGATGTCTTGTATGTGGGTCGAGATATTACCAAAACCAAACAGGCCCAAAAACGGCTGTATATTCAGTATAGTGTGGCACGGGTATTGTCGCGATCGCTGATGCTCGATGAAGCCTTACCGAATATCCTACGGGTGTTGGTGGAAAATTTAGAGTGGGATCTGGGGATGTATTGGATTCCCAAGCAGATTAAAGATCATAATGATAATTTGATCTCGACCAATAAACTCTTGCGCCAAACCCTCTGGAAAATGCCTGAAGCTCAATTTCCTAGGTTATCTAAAGTTAGAGAAATTAATCTCACACCAAGTGAGGGATGGTTTAGCAAAATTTGTCATGATAATCAACCCCAATGGATTACTGATATAGAATCGCATAAAGATCTGCTGCGGAAGGAATTAGGGGCAATCGATCGCGTGAAAGCAGTGGTGGGTTTTCCGGTATCTAGTGATGAAGATCGGCTGGGGATGATCACCTTATTTAGCCAAGTGACTCAACCGATGGATGAAGAGTTGGTGCAAATGCTGGCAGGTATTGGGAACCAACTGTGCCAGTTTATTAAGCGCAAGAAAATTGAGATTTCTCTGTTCTATCAGAAGAAACAAACGGAGAAATTGCTGCATAATATTCTGCCTGCGAGAATTGCGGAATTGCTTAAACAGACTTCGGGGGCGATCGCCGAATATTTTGAGGAAGTGACGGTGCTGTTCGCTGATATTGTGGGCTTTACCAAGCTCTCAGAAGAAAAAAGTGCCTCGGAATTGGTGGCTCTATTGAACCAGATTTTCTCTCAGTTCGACCAATTAACCGAAGACTATCGCCTAGAGAAAATCAAAACCATTGGCGATGCCTATATGGTGGTGGGGGGACTGCCGACACCGCGCCGGGATCATGCGGAGGCGATCGCCAATATGGCCCTGAAAATGCAAGAAGCGATGACTGAACTCAATCAAGAGATGAATACCGACTTCCAGATCCGCATTGGGGTCAATACCGGCCCCGTAGTTGCGGGCGTAATCGGTAAAAAGAAATTCAGCTATGATTTATGGGGCGATACGGTCAACACTGCCAGCCGCATGGAGTCCCATGGCATTCCTGGACAAATTCAGGTTACCCAAACCACTTATGAAAAACTCAAGTTAAACTACTATTTGCAACATCGCGGCAAGATTGCCATTAAGGGAAAAGGAGAAATGGACACCTATATGCTCACCGGGAAGCGATCGAATCCCTAAGAGGAACCCGCTTAACGCGGCGAACCACTGCATCAATCCCAGATGGGTTGGTTAACATGGATTTACTCTCCTCAAAAAGGAGAAGTGGTTAAATTATTCATGATCAATGGTTAATTGCTGATGACCCTATCCCCACCCCTAAGCCTTCCACCTTTGGAAAACGGCGATCGCCTAACGCGCAGCGAATTTGAGCGCCGCTACGCCACCATGCCCCATGTCAAAAAAGCCGAACTCATCGAAGGAACCGTTTATATGGCATCTCCCCTACGTGCCAAATCCCACGGAAAACCCCACGCCCAGATTATGGCTTGGCTGGGAGCTTACTGGGCTGCGACTCCTGGAGTGGAACTCTTGGATAATGCCACAGTTCGTCTCGATCGCAACAATGAACCTCAACCTGATGCTCTCCTTCGCATCGAAACTGACGGCCAAAGTACCATTAGCGAGGATGACTATGTGGAAGGCCCCCCGGAACTCATTGTGGAAATTGCCGCTAGTAGCGCTTCCATTGACCTCAACCAAAAACGCAACATCTACTGTCGCAACCAAGTCCAAGAATATTTAGTCTGGCGCACCTATGATGGAGCCTTCGACTGGTTCTGCTGGCAAAATGGGGAGTATGTGCTATTAAATGCCGATGCTGATGGAATATACCGTTCGCTTGTTTTTCCTGGCTTGTGGTTAGCCAAAGATGCACTGCTGGCAGGAGATTTAGCCCAGGTATTGGCAGTTTTGCAACAGGGAGTCCGGGATAGGGAGATGGGGAGATAGGGAGATGGGGGGATGGGGAGATGGGGAGATCGCTCATTACTTATTGCTCTTGCACTTCCAGAAGCACGATAGAATAAACTGAGCAAATAGAGTCATCATTATCGGAACAGATAGACGAGGAAGAGACAGAATCCATGGGTAGAGTAGTCGGCATTGACTTGGGGACAACGAACTCAGTGGTTGCCATTATGGAAGGCGGTAAGCCAATGGTGATCGCCAATGCAGAAGGGATGCGGACTACACCTTCAGTGGTTGGCTTCAGTAAAGATGGCGAACTTGTGGTTGGGCAAATGGCCCGTCGCCAAGCTGTCCTGAATCCGCAAAACACCTTTTATGCCGTAAAACGCTATATGGGACGCAGATATGGGGAACTCAACGCGGATTCCAAACGAGTGCCCTACACCATCCGCAGAGATGAAGTGGACAATATTAAAATTAAATGTCCTCGGCTGAAGAAAGATTTTGCTCCGGAAGAAATCTCGGCGATGATCTTGCGGAAATTGGCTGAGGATGCCAGTCGATATTTGGGGGAACCGGTGACTGGGGCAGTGATTACGGTTCCGGCTTATTTTAATGATGCCCAACGGCAAGCGACCAAGGATGCGGGGAAAATTGCCGGATTAGAGGTCAAACGGATACTGAATGAACCTACGGCTGCATCCCTGGCTTATGGGTTAGAGCGGGGAGCGGCGCAAACGATCCTGGTGTTTGACTTGGGGGGAGGCACGTTTGATGTTTCGATTCTGGAAGTCGGCGATGGGGTGTTTGAAGTCCGGTCTACCAGTGGGGATACTCAGTTGGGGGGCAATGACTTTGACCAAAAAATTGTAGACTGGTTGGCGGAACAGTTTTTAGAGGCGGAAGGGGTGGATTTACGGCGCGATCGCCAAGCGCTGCAACGACTCACAGAAGCGGCGGAAAAGGCGAAAATTGAGCTGTCAGGAGTGACCGTAACGGAGATTAATCTACCGTTTATCACGGCAACAGAAGACGGGCCCAAACATTTAGAAACTCGATTGACGCGATCGCAATTTGAAGAACTCTGTGGCGACCTCCTCTCCCGTCTGCGCCGTCCCATCAAACGGGCCATGTACGATGCTGGACTTAGCCCCGTGCAAATTGATGAAGTCGTACTCGTAGGCGGTTCCACCCGCATTCCCATCGTTCAGCAACTGGTTCGCAGCTTCATCGACAGAGAACCCAACCAAAATGTGAACCCCGATGAAGTGGTTGCCGTAGGCGCTGCCATTCAAGCCGGAATTCTCTCCGGTATTGTCAAAGATGTGCTGCTGCTGGATGTAACTCCCCTGTCTCTCGGTATCGAAACCGCCAGTGGGGTGATGAAAAAACTGATTCCCCGCAATACTACCATTCCCGTGCGGCGATCGGACATTTTCTCCACCTCCCAAGACAACCAAACCTTCGTCGAAGTCCACATCCTCCAAGGAGAGCGGGAAATGTCCAGGGATAACAAATCTCTCGGTCGCTTCCGACTCTCCGGCATTCCGCCAGCACCTAGAGGAATCCCCCAAATTCAAGTCTCCCTCGATATCGATGCCAATGGCATTTTGCAAGTTACCGCCCTAGACCGTACCACCGGCCGCGAACAAGGCATTACTATACAAGGAGCCTCCACCCTCTCCGCCGACGAAATCAACCAAATGATCCAGGATGCCGAACGCTATGCCCAAGTTGACCGGGAGCGTCGGGAAAGAGTAGAAAAACTTAACCGCGCCGAAGCCCTCATTACCCAAGCCGAGCGCCAACTGCGGGAAGCTACCTTAGATTTTGGGATGCAGTTTGCTAACCAATACCGCCGAGATATCGATCCCATAGTCCAAGAACTGCGGGAATATTTGCGCCGAGGGGATGACCGAGGAATTGACCAAGCGGGAGCCGATTTACAAGATATTCTCTACGATCTCAATCGCGAGGTGCGCTTGCGGATGAGCGAAGAAGAGGATGACGGCTTTTTGGGAACCCTACGGCGCACCTTCCTAGGGGATGATGACGATGAATTCGATCGCCGCGAAAGTTTCGATTATGATAGTCCAGCCTATAAAACTCGACGGGAGTATACCCCCCCATCCAGGGATTATCCCCCAGTTCGGAACGCTCCACCGGCGAGAAGTTATCCACCCGCCCAGGATTATCCCCCAGTTCGGAACGCTCCACGAGGGCGAGACTATCCCCCAGCAAGGGATTATGCTCCCCCACGGGACTATGAACCCCCAGCACGAGATTATCCCCCTACACGGGACTATCCGCCCCCCCGGTCGAGGGAACCGAATCGCCCGCCCATTCGGGAATCTCGCCGTCCTTCAGAACCGCCCAGCCGAGGCAGGTATAATCAATATAATGCCTATGAAGATGAAGATTGGGGAGATGACGATGAATGGCTGTAGGATCAATTAAAAATTAAAAATTAAAAATTAAAAATGGGTATCTTTCTCTCTCATGCAATCGTCGTAAACATTTACGGATTTGATATAAGATGCCTGGGTAAGCGGCGACTCGTGCCTCTTGCCTTTTGCCTTTTGCCTTTTGCCTTTTGCCTCTATCTCCCAGAACCCTAAGTGAACAAAACTATGCAAAACTTTCGGAACTATTATGAGATTCTGGGAGTTAGTCCTGAGACCCCCACTGACGAGATCAAGCGGGTTTATCGCCGCTTGGCTCGCCAATATCATCCCGATCTCAATCCTGGTAATAAGGAAGCAGAGGAGCGATTTAAGGATATTTTAGAAGCCTATGAAGTTCTCTCCGATCCGGGAAAACGGACGGAGTATGACCAATTGAGCTTCTTTTTAAGAGCGCGACAAAATAACCGCAAACGCAATAGTGGCTCTAAGTTTTCTTCGGCAGAAATTGAGTATTTTAACCAGTTTCCCACGTTCGATAGTTTTCTCGATAGCTTGCTGAATCGTCGTCGGGAGGTGAATCAGGGACAACCGACGGGAAGGCGATCGCGTCCTGTCGAACCCAATGCCGAAGCCTATACCCCTGGACGCTCTAAAGTTTATAACACCGTCACCAGTGAATCCCGACCCATGAAACGGGATATCGAAGCCCTATTAACCTTACCCCTAGAAAAAGCCTATCGCGGTGGAAAAGAGCGTATCCGCTTAGAAGATGGTCGCTCCTTAGAAGTTGACATGCCCCCCGGTATGATAAGCGGCGAAAAAATGCGCCTGCGGAAGTTGGGCATGAATGGAGGCGATTTATACCTTAAAATCACCGTTGCGCCCCATCCTTTCCTGAAGATTGAGAGCAATGAAATTTATTGTAAACTGCCCATTACCCCAGTAGAAGCGATTTTAGCTGGACAAGTGGAAGTCCTCACCCTGGATGGGTTAGTGAAAATGAATTTACCTCCAGGAGTGAAAAGCGGTCAAAAATTACGATTAGCGAATAAGGGATATCCCGACAACCGGGGAAGACGGGGCGATCAGGTGGTGGAAATTGAGATTGAGTTTCCCACCGAATTAACCCCGGAACAACGGGAAATGTATGAAAAACTGCAAGCTCTAGAAGGTAACTTGCGGGAATCCCTGTGGAAATCAGACCTTAAATCTTCCAGTGAACCTTAATCTATGAGTAGATTTTCAAGAGTGGGAGCATCTGATACAGCGCTTTGCGCTGTGATGGGGGGATGGGGAGATAGGGGGATAGGGAGAACAAACAGCAGACTGGGTAGGACTTTGAGCTATTTTAGCTATCGTTCAAGACAGTCATTAATGTACCTCATAGCAGCGAAAACTGCTGTATCATGTCCGCGAAGCGGAAATACCTTAATTAAAAATGTAGGGAGCAAGATGCTCCCACTCCAGTAATATCACTCAGATTGAGGGAGTGCGGGCATCTTGCCCGCTAGTTTGAATACCATGATTAAAAACTTAGGGAGCAAGATGCTCCCACTCCAGTAATATCAAAGGATTAGCATCTTGCCCGCTAGTTTAACTCATTTTCATGTCCGCTTGCGGAAACCGGACTCAATCTGACTTGCCAGACAAAAGGGGAAATCCCTCTCGGAGAGAGAGATAGAGCAACATTAAAACTCCAAACTCAGAGGAGCGCGGGGAAAGGGAATCACATCGCGGATATTGCCCATTCCGGTCATAAATTGTACCAACCGTTCAAAGCCTAACCCAAAACCGGCATGGGGGACGGTTCCAAAGCGCCGCAAATCTAAATACCACCATAATTCTTCTGGGTTAATGCCATGCGATCGCATCCGATTCTCCAGAATATCTAAGCGCTCTTCCCGTTGGGAACCGCCGATAATTTCGCCAATATTGGGCGCAAGCACATCCATCGCACGAACGGTTTTACCATCATCCCCGACGCGCATATAGAAGGCTTTAATCTCAATGGGATAATCGGTGACAATCACCGGTTTTTTGAAGAGTTTCTCGGCCAAATAGCGCTCATGCTCTGATTGCAAGTCTAAGCCCCACTCTACGGGAAATTCAAACTGATCGGGCGCTTTTTGCAAAAGTGCGATCGCCTCCGTATACGTGACTCTCTCAAACTGACTGTTAATAATATTATCTGCCGTCGCCAACACTGTGTTATCAATCCGTTGGTTAAAAAACTCCATATCCTCCGGGCACTTTTCTAATACTGACTTAAACACGAACTGCAAAAACTGCTCGGCTAAATCCATATTGCCCTCTAGATCGCAAAACGCTATTTCCGGCTCAATCATCCAAAACTCAGCCAAATGGCGGGAGGTATTCGAGTTTTCCGCTCGAAACGTGGGGCCAAAGGTATAAACATTACCAAAAGCCATGGCCATCACTTCCGCTTCCAGTTGTCCACTGACGGTGAGATAAGCGGGTTTACCAAAAAAGTCTTGGGAATAGTCTACCCCTTGCCCGTCCATGCGCGGTACATTCTTGAGATCCAAGCTCGTCACCGCTAACAACTCCCCCGCACCTTCGCAGTCATTCCCGGTGATAATGGGCGTGTGAACCCACAAAAAGCCCCGTTGTTGAAAAAACTCATGAACGGCGGCTGCACAGGCATTACGGACACGGAAAACTGCCCCTAATGTATTGGTGCGCGATCGCCAATGGGCGATCGTTCTTAAAAACTCAAATGAATGGCGCTTTTTCTGCAAGGGATAATTCTCATCCGCTTCCCCATACACCACCACCTTTTCCGCTTTCAACTCCACCCGTTGCCCTTTTGCGGGAGAAGCAACCAAAACCCCCTCTACTTCCACCGATGCACCGGTACTCAAAGACTTTAGCACCTGCTCATAATCAGCCATTTCCTGGTCTAGAACCACTTGCAAATTGGCCAAACAGGAACCATCATTGACTTCAATAAACGAAAATGCTTTCAGTTCTCGTTTCGTGCGTATCCATCCTTGGATCGTTAGGCGATCGTCTGGGTTACCTTGACGCAGAATTTCCGCGATGCGTTTTGCGGTCATAAATCTTGCTTACCTTAATCTCTGGAATATGTTACCTATCAGTGTAAGACGCAGATGAATTTAGAGTTGAAGGAGTGCGTAGCGTAGCGTGTCCCCAGGACAAACGTCTCGCTCGCTAGAGAAAGGCAGCGAGCAAGATGCTCGCACTCCTGATAGCCTTTAAATACCAGTTCATTGACATCCTCTACAAGAAAGATAAGCCGACATGGGGGTTGGGGCGGGTTCACAGGATTGATGGATGAGATTTCTAGATTTGGGTATAACCCGCTCCTACTCAATATTCCCCATCTCCCCATTTGCCCCAAACTCTACCGATGCATCCGGGTTAAGAGTTCGGCAATCTCAGGATCTTGTACGACAAAGGCTTCAAATGTGCCCCTAGGATTACTGGTAATAAACGGAAAAGGACTACGTTCATCCGATCCGACAAAGACATCAATATGATTCCCTTTAATGGCGCTACCTACATCTGCGGCGAAGAAATAACCATCATGGATAATCACTTCTCCATTGGGGAGTTGAATGTGCTGTCCTCTGGCCGCAGGAATATAAATGACAGAGCCTAATGGGATTTGTTGGCGATCGACGGCTATGGTGCGATAAGGGACTAAACGATATCCACCGGCTCCATCGCCATGGGGGCCACGAGCCAAACCAAAACGTACTCGCCCTGTTTTTTGTAGGGTTTCAGGGGAAAGACTCTTAAAATAAGCTGAACAATCGAGTTGTAAATTCTGCCCTCGACCGGCAAAATTATAGGTCGTTAAATTTCCCGCCAGATCTTGGACTTGAACTGTACCTTGTAGGGCAGCATAGCACCAATCTCGATGGGAAAGATAGGCTAAAGTTTGACCAGATGGATCGAGCAGAGGATAACCGTTTGTGGTTTCTTGCGCTTGATAAATATGGTAATAGGTAGACCACAGAGACACGGAGCGGCCAGTCGTGGGATGAACGGAAGGGGTAAGGGTTACCCAATTTGAGCTAGGGAGAGGAGTTTGGGCGCTGTATCTCTCTGATGAATGGGTCGGGTTACTCCAGGCTGGATGTATCGAGTGAGAGGGATAAGCTAAGGTTAAAGCTAAAGTCAGAGGGGTCAGTTTATGAATCATATTTATAGGAATAGTCTGGAATGGCTGATCTGACGATCCTACTGGAGGGAAAAGTTCTGTTCCGGGCGATCGCCAGCCCTTCGCACCCTAACCGAACCTAATCCATTACAATACCTTAACTTTTTCTACAAAATAACTCTAAAAATAACAACAAATCACAATCTTCACAGAACCCAAAATTTTGAGTTAAGACTAAAAAATACTTATAGCTTAATTGACCAGGGAAAAATTCATGAAAGTTAAAATGATTTTACCCGCCTTGACTGAAGCCCTTAGTCCCCATTGGCGGCCGATTAAATATTCCCTCTTTCCCCCTTTAGGTTTAGCCACGATCGCCTCATTTTTTAGTCCGGAAGACGAGATTGATTTACAAGATGAGCATGTGGAAGCCCTGAATTTAGACGATCAGCCCGATTTAGTCGTGATTCAAGTCTATATTACTTCGGCTTATCGAGCCTATGAATTAGCCGATCGTTATCGTCAAAAAGGCGCTTATATTGTTTTAGGGGGATTGCATGTCACCGCCTTACCCGAAGAAGCACAACAGTATGCCGATACAATCTTTTTAGGGCCAGGAGAGGATACTTGGCCCCATTTTTTAGCCGATTTTCGGGCGGGACATCCCCAAAAACGATATATTTCTCAGGAACGGGATTTACTGAGCGCTCCGCCCATTCGTCGAGATTTAATTAAGCGCTATTTATATCTGATGCCTAATTCAATTGTGGTGTCTAGAGGCTGTCCCCATCATTGTGATTTTTGTTATAAAGATGCCTTTTTCAAAGGGGGAAAATCCTTTTATACTCAATCCATTGACCAAGCATTAGCAGAGATTGAACGTTTACCCGGACATTATGTATTTTTTCTCGACGATCATTTGTTTGGGAATGCCCAATTTGCGCGGGAACTCTTTACTGGAATGCTGGGAATGAATCGCATTTGGCAAGCCGCAGGAACGATTCAGGCTGTCTTGCAACCTGATTTGTTAGAATTGGCGGTTAAAAGTGGTCTGAGAAGTTTGTTTATTGGCTTTGAAACTTTAAATGCTAATAATTTGCGCCAACAGCATAAATATCATAATTTAAATCGGGATTATACGGCTGCTATTCGGCGCTTGCGGGATTTGGGGGTGATGATTAATGGTAGTTTTGTGTTTGGCATGGATGAGGATGATGAGAGTGTTTTTGAGAGGACGGTAGAGTGGGCAATTTCCCAAGGAATTGAAACGGCAACCTTTCATATTCTCACGCCTTATCCGGGTACACCGCTCTATGAACGGATGGTGAAAGAAGGACGGATTTTAACTCAAAATTGGGATTTATATGATACTCGCCATGTGGTTTTTCAACCGGCAAAAATGAGTGCTGAAACGTTGGAAAAGGGGTATTGGCAAGCTTATAAAGACTTTTATCGGTGGAGTGCTATTTGGCAAGGAGCAGCGACTAAAACAATTTTGAATCATCGCTTACGTCATTTGGTTTATGCGGGCAGTTGGAAAAAACTGGAACCCTGCTGGAATTTGCTGATTCGCGGTCAGCAACTGGCGCGAATGATGCCGCTTTTAGAGTCGGTTTTACAGGGTTTTAAGCGCTTTCCTGCACGAGAGAAAGCCTATCCCCAGAGATGGGAGAAACCATCGGAGTTAATGAATTAGGGTTGCTCTGGCGGTTTCACAGTCGGCTTGGATTTGGGCTTTGAGTGCATCGAGGGAGGCAAATTTTCGTTCGGGACGCAGGAAGGATTCAAGCTCAACCCAGAGGACTTGATCGTATAAGTTTGCTGACCAGTTAAAAAGGTGAACTTCGATCGCCTGGTGGACTCCATTGACGGTGGGCCGGTTGCCGAGGTTCATGACTCCCATGACGGGTTGAGGATCTTTCCAGAGGGGGTTACAGACGCGAACGCTGTAAACTCCGGGGCGAGGTAAGAATTTTTGCTCAGGTAATTCTAGGTTAGCGGTGGGAAAGCCGAGGGTACGGCCGAGTTGTTGCCCTTGGATTACTTTACCTTGGAGTTTGTAGGGCCGACCGAGAAGGCGTTTGGCTTGCAGAAGGTCTCCATCGGTTAGGGCTAATCGGATTTGGGAACTGCTGATGCGTCCTTCCTGGCAGTTTTCTAGGGGAGTGATGATGACTTTGATGCCCCATTGAGCGGCGATCGCCTGTAGGTCTTGTACGGTTCCTTTGCGTCGATGGCCAAAGCGAAAGTCTTCCCCGACGCTGATGATTTTGGCTTGTAGAGATTCAACTAAAATTTGGCTGACAAAGGCTTGGGGACTCAGACGAGCAATCTGTTGATTGAAGGGCACAATCACCAGTTGATCGACCCCCAGATGATGGAGATAGGCGGCTTTTTCTTCTGGAGGGGTGAGCAGTAACTTTTTCTGGCCGGTTAATATTTCTTGGGGATGGGGGAAAAAGGTGACCACACTAGAATAGAGGTCACCCCTAAAGGCTCCAGAATGGGTAATGGGTTGAATGACTCGTTGGTGTCCCCGGTGAACTCCGTCAAAGTTGCCCAGGGCGATCGCCGTTGGCTTTAATGCCGTTATCGGGGAAGCAATTGACCACACGCTTTACATTTCGCAATATAAACATCCCTATCATCGTAACAGGGAAAGCCCTTAAAAACGAATCCGAGTTTTAGGGTTCCGGGGGATCGGAGGGGGGAGCAACCAGGGTTAAGGATAAACCTTCCCTAGCCATCAAGCTATCGGGGAAGCTTTGGGCCACATCTTCACCCACCTTATCCAAAAATTCATCATTATGGAGGGGATCGTGATGAAAGATAACCAATTTCTTCACGTTGGCGGCTTTCGCCACTTTTACGGCTTCTTGCCAGGTGGAATGACCCCAACCGACTTTACTGGCTTTAGGGTGATTATATTCAGCCTCCGTATAGGTGGCATCATAAATCATCACATCAGCATCTTGGGCTAAGAATAGTACATTCTCATCCATGCGATCGGGAAAATGCTCTGTATCGCTGACATAGGCAGCCGTATGACCACCCCAACTAACTCGATACCCCACGGCTTCCCCTGGATGATTGAGGGGAGCATTTTCTACAAGTACATCACCGAATTTCATCGGTTTTCTTACTTCTATGTCATTAAAGAGTAATTTCGATCCCATTACTTTCAGGGGGACGGGGAAGTTGGGATGTAGCATTTGGTTATTTAAACGATTTTCTATGGTTTCTCCATTGGGAGCAATGCACCCATATATATTAAATGTATTACCGGGAATAAATGCTGGGGTAAAAAAGGGAAAGCCTTGAATATGATCCCAATGGGAGTGGGTAAAGAATAAATGGCCTTCAACGGGCATATGCTTTAAAAGATATTGGCCTAATACCCGTAATCCTGTACCCCCATCAAAGATCAAACGATGACCCCCTACGCGCATTTCAATACAAGAGGTATTGCCGCCATAGCGAACAGTTTCGGGGCCGGGGCAGGGAATTGAACCGCGAACGCCCCAAAAATGAACCGTGAATTGTTGTTGTGTAAGAGACATAAGAGTTTACCGGATTCCACAACCTTTGAGCTAATGTGCCACCTGCATGTTTTTCACTAGCGTAACCTGAGAAGTGACGTTTCGGCTCTGACGAGAGCTGAATCGATCAGAGCGTCCATCTTGATACTTCGATCAACCTAAGATTGGATAGGGTAAATGCAACCCGTTCAGATATTGGCAGCCTGAAGAGCATGTCAAATTATAGTGTAAGGGAGTGAGGGTGATATAGTTTTGGCGGATTGCTTGTACATCTGTGAGTATGGGGGAGTCTGAGGGATTTTGAGAAGGGGGGTCAAGGACATCTTCGGTTAATTCTCCGGCCAGCCAATAGTAGGTTTTTCCTCTGGGATCGATGCGTTTTTCAAAGATTTCTTCATAGCGACGAGTGCCTTGACGGGTAATGGCAACTCCGGCGATCGCCTCTGCGTCGATCGGTGGGATGTTGACGTTGAGTAAGAGGGGGGGAAAGGGTTGGGTGGCTTCTAGGGCGGTGACGAGGGAGGCGGCAAAGTTAGCTGCAACGCTGAAGTTTTGGGGGGCATAACTGGTTAAACTGAGGGCGATCGCCGGAATGTTTTCAATTAATCCTTCCATGGCTGCTGACACGGTTCCTGAATAGAGAATATCGGTTCCCAAATTCGCCCCATGATTAATTCCAGAGAGGACATAATCGGGTTTTTCTGGCAGTAGAGCCGCTAGAGCCAATTTTACACAATCTGAGGGTGTGCCAGAACAGGCCCAGGCTTTCACCCTCGGATCGAACACGGTATCCATTTCTTCAGCGCGGATGGGTTGATGTAAGGTGAGACCATGGCCGGTAGCAGACCGTTCCCGGTCTGGACAGACCACGCTCACCTGATGGCCGGCTTTGGCCAAGGTATTGGCTAAGGCGCGAATCCCTTGGGCAAAGATGCCATCATCATTACTGACTAGAAGTTTCATTGAAAAAGTTCGTCAAAGAAGAGTTCCATAGCGGCAAAGGAACGGCGGGCACTGTCTGGATTATAGGCCGATCCTTTGGCGGGATCGTTACCCGCTTTAGGATTGGTAAAGCTGTGAACTGTACCGCCATAGGCAATCAGTTGCCAGTCTACCCCAGCTTGACGCATTTCTTCTTGGAAGGCGGCGACTTCTTCGGGGGGAACGGCGGGATCGTCTGCTCCATGAAGGGCGAGAACTTTGGCTGTAATTTGTTTAGCATCTTCTGGGTTGGGGGTGTCGAGTCCACCATGGAAGCTGACGACTCCGGAGACTTCTGCCCCACTGCGAGCGAGTTCGAGAACGGTTGTACCGCCAAAACAGTAGCCGATCGCGGCGGTTTGTTTGGAGTTGGTGAGACGATGTTGTTTGAGGTAGTCTAATCCGGCTTGGGCGCGATCGCGCAATATTTCGCGATTAGAGCGATAAAAGGTTGCCTGCTCCCTAGCTTCATCGGTAGTTTCTGGGCGAATCCCTTTACCGTAAATATCAGCAGCAAACGCCACATATCCCATCTGCGCCAGTTTATCCGCTTGCTCTTTTTCAAATTCTCCTAAGCCTTTCCAAGCGTGAATAATCAGAACTCCAGGCCGTTGTTGGTCACTGGATGGATCGTAGGCTAGATACCCTTCTAAAAGGGCATCCCCTTGTTGATATTCCACCACTTCCGTATGAATTGGGGGTTGGGCTTGCCCTAATGTGATGCCTCCTAAGAGTAGGATGCTCGTACAGACTAAGGCTAGGAGGAGAGTGTAGATTTGTTTTCGGAGTTTGTTCATAGAAAAATTTAATCTCAATAATTCGGCAGAGTTCCTTAGACAATCGATGTTTTTTAACAAATTAAGTTAATTTTGTCAACTGTAGAGCTGGGTATTTTTGAAAAAAAGACAGGCAATCCGTAAAATTACATATTTTTTTCTCCAGAACACTAATATCCGTAAATCTAACGATTGACAAGATTGGATTTAGGGCTAGATTAAGAAGAACAGAGCATTAATCGAATAACAATCAAGCGTTTCTTTCTTGTCTGAGGTATAGTTTTCGATCCCCCCAACCCCCCTTTTCAAG
>NZ_JAQOSP010000117.1 GCF_030068475.1 Roseofilum acuticapitatum BLCC-M154
AGAAAAAGTTGGGGTTCAGGAGATTCTTGGCTGACAGAGAATTGAACCGGGCCAAAAAAACGGTTTTGAGAAGCAAAGATTTTGCTTTTGTTGTGGTATAATTTGTGAAAATGAAAACCCCCTGCTTAATAAGGGGGGAATAAGAAAGTCCCCCTTTTTTAAGGGGGATTTTCCGCAAGCGGACATGAAAGGGGGATCAAAGTGTACCGCATAGCAGAGCAAACTGCTATAAGGATGAAGAGTATTAATTGAGTTGATTCTCTTACCCACCCTAGTCCCGTGACCTCTCTAAAATGAGGCAAAGCCAGGAGTGCGAGCATCTTGCTCGCTTGTTCTTTCTAGGGAGCGAGACGTTTGTCCTAGCGACACGCTACGCTACGCACTCCCGAAAACCTATTGCCCTATTTTAGTTGAATTAGATGAACATAGTCGGATATTCATAATACCCGGATGACACTGGGAACAGAGTCGATCGCCTCTAAACCCTGGACTTCGGCTAACGCTTGTCTGAAATTGCCTTCACGGGTTTCATGGGTGACAATGACAATCTCCGCTAAATCATCCCGAAATCCAATTTGCACGACTGACTCTAAACTCACCCCCTGATCGCCGAAAATCATCCCTAGATGACCGATGACTTTGGGACGATCTTTGGCAATTAAACGGATATAAAACCGACTTTCTAGCTCTTCAACGGGGGTGAGGGTGCAATAGTGCTGATGGGTGCAACTGAGCAGGGGGTGGGGAATGGGTTCGCTTTCGGTTTTGAGGATGGCGGCAATATTGATGATATCGGAGGTTACTGCGCTGGCGGTGGGGCCAGCTCCTGCTCCTTGGCCGTAGAACATCACCGGGCCGATGGGGTCACCTTCGACTAAGATGGCGTTAAATACGCCGTTAACGCTGGCTAGGGGATGGGTGTGGGGGAGGAGGGTGGGATGGACGCGAATTTGGAGATGATCGATCGCATCTGGGGAGGGGTCTCGACGGGCGATCGCCAAGAGTTTAATCCGAAATCCGAGTTTTTCAGCATAACTAATATCGGCTGCATTGATGGAGCGAATGCCTTCACAATAGACTTGCTCCCGTTTGACTCGACCGCCAAAGGCGAGAGCGGCTAAAATGGCGATTTTATCGGCTGCATCTAAGCCATCGACATCTGCTGTCGGATCGGCTTCTGCATAGCCTAAACTTTGGGCATCGGCAAGAACTTCTCCAAAGTCTGAGCCTTCCTGCTGCATCCGGGACAAAATATAGTTGGTTGTGCCGTTAATGATACCAGTGACGGATTGAATTCGGTTCACGCCCAAGGCTTGTTTGAGGGGATTAATCACTGGAATTCCACCACCTACAGCCGCTTCGAGCATCACATATACGCCCTGGGCATTGGCAGCATCATAAATTTCATCTCCATAGCGGGAAATTACAGCTTTGTTGGCGGTGACTACATGCTTACCATGGGCGATCGCCTGAAGAATGAGCGATCGCGCCGGTTCCAAACCGCCGATTAATTCCACCACAATATCCACGGCTTCATCAGTAACAATGGCTTGGAGATCGGTCGTCAGTAAATTATCGGGCACTTTTACCGCTCTCGGTTTATTCAAATCTCGAACACCAACCCGATACAGATTTAGGTCACCTAAGAGGGGATGCCGTCCTTCCGGGTTCAATAAAATATCAACCGTTCCTGCTCCTACGGTTCCTAAGCCTAGCAAGCCAATGTTATATGCCACAGTACCAATCTTAAAAACAATGGATTATTCTTAAAAGTTTACCATTAAAACCCAATCGGTTCACCGCGATCGGTAAATTTTACCTCTTGGATATTCCACTGGGAAGACTCGGTTAAGGTTTGCTCTAAGCTACCCAAGAGCGCCATTCTTTCGCAAGTGGAGAGGGAGACAAACTGACGCTCAGATTGGGGAGAGAGGCGAAAATCAATGGTGAGACTATTGTTTGCTGGGCTGGGTTGTAAGCGATAACCGGCGATCGCAAAATCAGCCGTTGTCCCCTCTTCTATGAGCTGATGGATCGTTGCTTGTAGGGCATTTTGTTCGGGTACTTTAATCTCCTTTTTAACAAAGGTTTCACAGAAGAGATCGAGCTGGTATGTGGTTACCGCGATCGTCTCCACCGGAGGAGCATCAGGGATTTGGGCAAGTTCAGGCAGGGTTATAGGGGGAGCAGTGGCTTCCGTGGGATGGGTGGAGGTGCATCCAGTCAGACTCAGGGCGATCGCCACACCTAGAGGGGCGATCGCTTGGTAATAGTTTAAGGTCATGATCGGGGAGTAATGAGTTACACTTCAAACCCTTCATCAAAACCTAGATTCGATCCGCCTAATTTCCTGTAGAGTAGCTATGGCAGTTTACCGATTACCCATTTCTCCCCATGTCCTTTACGCACCCCCATATCCTGTCCTTAGCTGAATTCACTCCAGAAGATTACAACACCGTTTTACAGACCGCCGCTAGTTTTTCCGATGTCCTTTCTCGACCCACTAAAAAAGCCAAAAAACTGCCCACACTTCAGGGACGAGTCGTCACTAACCTCTTCTTTGAACCCTCCACCCGCACCCGCAGCAGTTTCGAGTTAGCCGCTAAACGCTTATCCGCCGATACCCTCAATTTTACCCCCGGTTCCTCCTCCCTATCTAAGGGAGAAACCATTTTAGATACCGCCAAAACCTATTTAGCCATGGGAACCGATATTATGGTCATTCGCCATAAAGAATCAGGAGTTCCCCAGGCGATCGCCGCCGAACTCGATCGCCTCAATGCCAATGTCGGCGTTCTCAATGCGGGGGATGGTCAACACGAACACCCCTCCCAAGCTTTGCTCGATCTCTTTACCCTCTGCTTCCTCCTCGATCCCCAAGCTCCCCGTTTAGAGTTACTTGCTGGTAAAAAAATTGCCATTGTTGGCGATATTGTTCACTCCAGGGTCGCCCGTTCCAATCTCTGGAGTTTAACCGCCACTCAATGCGAAGTTCACCTCGCTGCACCGCCAACCTTATTACCCCCATACTTTGCCCAATATGTTTCTTCTGAGTCCCAAGAACGACCCGGAAAAATTTTTGTCCATTGGTCAGTAGAACCCGCCTTACAAGATGCAGATTTTGTCATGACTCTGCGCTTACAAAAAGAGCGCATGACCCAACATTTACTCCCTAGTGCCAGGGAATACCATCATCGATTTGGGATTACCCGCGATCGCCTCAAACTCTGCAAACCCGGTGTTAAAGTTCTCCATCCCGGCCCCGTCAACCGAGGAGTGGAAATTAGCTCCGATCTCATGGACGATCCCCAATTTAGCCTCATTTCTCAACAAGTCAGTAGTGGAGTCGCCGTCAGAATGGCCCTACTGTATTTAATGGGAGGCGGAAAGTAAAGTTCCCAATGATGCTGCTTTTGAAAGTGACTATATCAAAGGTAGATATGGTGCAATTCCAACCGTACATCAATTGGTTAAAGCTCTTAATCAGTTTCTTTGATGATGCTTTTAATTTTTAATGGACATCACCGAGTCAGGAAATTGACGCTTTAGGGCAGGAAAAACAGGACAGACGGGTTGACTTTGGAGGCTCATTTGGCGATTGACATTAAACTTACTCCAAGTAAATGGCGCTTTGTTGGCAGCAGACATCCATAAGAGCCGTTTGGCGCGAGTCATGGCGACATAGAGTAAGCGATATTCTTCGGCGGTTTTGAGCTGTTCGGCCTCGATCCAAGCTTGGTTTCCCTCTGGAATGGGTTCACCATGCAAATAAGCGCGAATTTGGGCGCGAGCAACTTCTGCTAAACTAAATTCTCCTAAAAATCGGGTTTGGGGAGGAGTCCAGAAACTGCCAGGAATCATGTTTTGGTGCAAGAAGGGCAAAAAGACATAATCCCAATCTAATCCCTTAGCTTTGTGCATGGTAATAATGGTAAGCTGGTTGGGCCGCATATAAGGGGAATCATCGGCGGTATCTACTTCCACTGGCTCAAATCGTTCTGATTGGACAATTTCAGTGAGAACTCTCAACAGAGCGGATAGGGATGACTCGCCTAGGGTTTGCTGGGCGAGTCGTTCTGCTAGTTTATCGGCAGTGGCGAGTTCGTTTTGGCTATAGCGTAGGGTGAGACCGAGAAAGGGAATGAGCTGGTGAGGAGGGAGGTCTAACTGGGCCCGCAGGAGACCGCGACAGGTGCGCCGGGCGCTTTTGCTGATTTCGTCTCCGGGGGGGTCGAGGGGGCCGGGATAGAGGAAGATTTCGGGTAAGGCAGAGAGGGCGTTGAGGTCTTGGGGAGGAATGAGGCGACGGTTGACGAGGACGGTGAGGGCGGCTTTGAGTGCGTCGGGGGAATGGGGACGTTGGAGGAAGTTGAGGAGGTTGAGGATTTCGGCGGGGACGTGGGAGTGGCGATCGCTTTCTGCGACTTCAAAGAGGTTAATTTTGCTTCCGTAAAGTTCTCGCAGTTGATGGGCGACAAATCGTCCTTGATCGTTGGTACGGACGAGGACGGCGGCACTGTGGTAGGGGTCTTGGGTAAATAGGGTATGAATGCGATCGCCGATCCATTCTACACTTTGAAAGATATCGCGGGGCGTATAGAGTTCTAAACCTTTGCCTTCAGGGGCTGGGTTTGCGTCGGGTTGGGGGTCTTCTGGGGGTACGGGTTTAATGAGTTGCACGCTGAAGGGTAAGGGGGCGGATTGATTTTTGTGTTGAAGATGCCGATTAACCCATTGCAACATGAAGTTAGCAGCGTCGAGAATGATGGGACTAGAGCGCCCAGCACAGTCTAGGGCGATCAGTTGGTTTTGGGTTCGCAGGCGATCGCAAAATTGCCGAAAATAAATCGGATCGGCTGGTGTAAAGGTGGAGTTAATGGCTTGGTTCGGATCTCCCACGCGCATCAGGTTGATGCTGGGTTTATCCCCCTTTTCCCTGGTAGGGGCGGGTTTCAAACCCCCTGCTACAAAAGCACCATCCTCTTGGGCTAAAATCTCTAGCAATTTTGCTTGTAGGGGACTAGAGTCTTGGGCTTCATCTTCAAACACGGCAAAGACCTGGTTTTGCCATAAGCGTCTTGCGCCCACATCTTCCAGAACCCGCAAGGCTCCGAGGATCATGTCATCATAATCAATTAAAGAGCGCGATCGCAGTTGCCGTTGATAGGTTTCATACAGTCCAGCAGCAATGCGTAAGATGGGGTAGTCATATCCTGGGTTTTGGCTCTCCTGAATTTGCGCCAATTCCAACAGATCTGAGGGCAATAAACCAGAGCTTTTGGCTTCATGGATCGCAGTATAGGCTAAGTAAGGTAAAACCTCAGTCCGTAGCACCCCTTGACGGCGCAACCGTTCCGTTTCTTCTCCGTCGGACTGGTTGCCTTCTAATAGTCTCTGGTAGAGTCCGGGATGGCTATTGGCCCAATATTCCACACTTTGGCGCAGCAATTGGTGCGATCGATTGGGGGAAATCAGGGTGAGCGCGTCTAAACTGAGGGTTGATAACTCTGGGTGGCGGGTAGCAATTTGTAGAGCTAACCCATGGAGCGTATGCACTACAAAGCCAGTGGAGGGTAAACCCAGGGTTTGCAGATGGCGGCGAATTTTGCCCTTCAGACTTGCGGCTGCTGAACGGGTAAAGGTGACAACCACCAATTGATGACGGATATGGAGACGATTTTGGGCAATGGCGATCGCGGCTGCACCCGCCATCCCCGTAGATTTACCCGATCCCGGCACAGCCGAAACCGCCAACTCTCCGCCCTGCCAGTCGGCCATTTGTCGCTGTCCTTCTCGTAACTGGCTGCGGATCGTGTTTAATCCGGTTTCTAAGAGTGGGGTTAAGAGTAAATCAGTCATTATCAAAGGATAACGGAAATTTCCTTAACTGGATGGATACGGCCTTTGTGTACAGCGTGCAGTAACCGGTCGATAGCAGCGCGTTCTTCATCAACGAGAGAATCTTCGAGGACAGCAGCTAAGAGTCCATAACAGTCAGCTTGGGTAAGGGTTCGCGTCGTGCTGGCTTGGGCGAAGAGTTCGGGAATGGCAAAGGGGAGTAGGCGTAGTTGAATCATAATTAGGGATTAGAACTCATCCTATTTTTAGTATCAGAGAGAATTAAGAGGATTAGGGTGATAACTATCGGAACAGAGTGTGATGTTCATCAAGATTTGAGTTGATGCAGATCACTCACCTAGGAGTGTGAAATCCTCCTAAATAATGCTTTTTAAGCTTAAGGAGGCTTCGTTGAGTTTTTGTGTACCGATGCGGGTTTGGGAGATGCTGGTGGCGGTTTCTTTGGCTCCTTGGTTAATGGCATTCATCGCTTCTACCACTTGTTGAATGGCGATCGCCTGCTGTTTGATATTTAAGGAAATTTGCTGGTTATTCAACACCACATCATTAATCGCTTCAGCCACTCCACTAAAGGCTTGAGCCGTTTTTTGGGCAATATCTACCCCCGTCGTTACCGTTTTTGTTCCTTCTTCCGTCACCATCACCGTTGAATTAATCGAGCCTTGAATATCCATGACTAAGGCATTAATTTTATCGGCAGATTTGCGACTTTGATCCGCTAATTTTCGGATTTCACTGGCGACCACAGCAAAGCCTTTACCATGTTCTCCCGCCCGTACTGCCTCGACTGCGGCATTAAGAGCTAACATATTCGTTTGATTAGCTAGATCGCTCACCAAAGCGGAAATATTACCAATTTGTCCCGTTTGTTCACTGAGCAAAACAATTTGTTGGGCGATCGCACTCACCTTTTCCCGTAAATCCTCCATCCCTTGCAGAGTATTATCCACTGCCTGACTTCCCCCTTGGGCCAACGCCAACGCCTGTTGAGCCGCCGATACTGACGCTTCCGCTTGCTCCGAAACCTGGCGCGAAGAAGCCCCCAATTCATCCATCGTAGTCGTCGTTTCATTCACCGAAGAAGCTTGTTGAGTCGCTGTGCGCTCTTGCTGCTCCACCGTAGCCGCAATTTCTGAAGAAGAAGAAGCTATTTCTTCAGTTGATTGATTAATCACCTTAGCCAATCCCCCAGCAATCCACAAAGCCAAAGAAGCTGTCGCCACAATTAAACAAACCGTTCCTAAAGAAATCACCCAAATCAACGTATTCAGCGCATCCGTTGCATTTTCAGTTTCCACTTTCAGCAAATTTTCTTCAATCGCCGAAAATTGATTGGCCAACTGATCGAATACCGTTACAAACTCTGTTCCCTGACCCGAATTAAATAAAGCAATGGCTTCATTCCTTTTTCCTTGACTCGTTAAAGTATGAGTCTGATCTGAAAACTGTTGATATTGATTTTTCAGATCGATCATCTCATTTAATCGCACTTCTTGTTCTGGATCTTCTACCAAAGCCTTTAAATCCATAGCCACCGCATCAAACTGACGAGAATATTGTTGATATTCTTGCAAAAATTGGGGATTTTGAACCGCTAGATATCCTCGACTACTGCGAATCATTCCCTGTCCATTTAAGCTTAAATCTCCAATATCTATAATATTTTTTTGAACGCGCTCCACCGTTTGAAACGTCTGAAAAACTTGCTGTGCAGTCACATAAACCCAGCCTGAAACTAATGCCGTAAACCCAATAGGAATAGCATAGCTAAACAGCAGTCTTTCTCTCAGTTTTAAATTAGAAAACATCTAGATCTTCTCCTCAAAAATATCATTAACTAGCTTCATTCACTCTTAATTCTGATTGACTCAAAATTTTTTTCAGATCGAGCAATCCCATCATTTTGTTCTCGTAGGGAACGGTTCCTCTGAGATATTCTTCATCGACTACATGCACTGCTGTGGGAATCGGTTTAATTTGCGATTTGGATAAGTAGATGACATCAAAGACTTCATCGACAACGACACCAACCACTAACCCTTCAGTAGAAACGACTACTGCTCGCACAGGAACCCGATTGTAGTTTAGATTTAAAACAGAACCAATATTCACTAAGGTAACAATTTCACCTCGGAGATTAATATTGCCCACAATATGCCTAGGACAGCAAGGAATGGGGGTGACTCGTTCAATAGGCGTAAATTCCCGCACCAATTCTAAATCTATACCAAAATACTCTTCATTTAAGCCAATGACAGCAATTGGCATTAAGCCTTTTAGATCTTCATGAGCTATAGTATCTCTTAAATTTTTCGCCCTAGAGCGAAAAATTGCTCGCTCTTTTTCGTTGGCATGGGGGCAAAAGAGAGACCGATTCAGGGTATACATAGGCTCATTTTCAGTCTCGGTTGCTTCTTCTTGAAGCTCTGAATCAACTGAGGTTAGATCAATATTTTCAACCGGTTGAATCAAGGCTTCAGCATTTAAAACCATGATAATGTCTTGATCGACTTGAGCGAGTCCCCATAGACAAGGAGCAATGGAGAGTAAATGAAGGGATTTTTGTTTTCCCAGAGTACGGTTGAGTCGTCTCTGGGAAAACTGAGTCGAGATCTGTGATACATCAATCATCTGCACTTCATGGACTTGATTAACAATAATGCCCATGCGTATATCTTCATAACGTAAGATGATTACACTATCACTGACTTTGTATTCCTGAACTGCGTATCCGAGCCTACACTCAAGATCCATAACGGGAATAATTTCACCCCTGAGATTGAGAACTCCAGCAATATCTCGTGCAACTTCAGTGACTGGGGTTAACTCCGGCAAGAAGAAAATTTCTTCTACATAGAGAGCATCTATTGCGTAGGGTGAACCGTTCAGGCTAAAGGTAATAAACGGTTGTTTTTCCATACTCACCATTCTGAACTTTATTGAAGTTCTTTTAAGCACTTCTTAATAAACATCAACAATTCTTCATTAGAATAGTCTTTTGATGCTGTTATTTTAGCATCTTGGGGATGTTTTTGTAATAAGTCTAGAGCAATATTCCAAAACTTGCGGGCTTGTATTTTATTTCCCTGTTGGGCGTAGAGTGAAGCCAAATCTAAGTAAGCAGGGATTAAATTCGGTTCTAGATAAACGATCCGTTTCAAGTATAATTTGGCTTGCTCCAATTCACCTTTTTCTTCGGAAATTTGGGCTAGTAAATAATAAGGATCGATGGCAAAAGAGCTAACGGATAAAGATTCATTAGCATACTGAATAGCCAGATCTAATTGACCTAAGTTAGCATAGGACTTAGCCATAGAGAGTAAAGTCGTAAAGTCCTTGGGATTCTCCTGTAAGTAGACCTGGGATTTTTTGATTATACTTGTATAATCTTTTTGATTAAATAGATGTTCTAGTTCTTGGCTTTTCTGATTTTTATTCGAGGGTAAATTATGGATGACAGGAGATTTTGAAGCATAGGATTTTAGGGGATAAGGTTTTACGGAAGGATTAGAGGGTAAACTCTGGTTTTTTTGAGCCGGAGGAAAGGGCAAGGGAAAAACCTTTGGATGGGGTAAATAAGAATTGAAAGAGGACTCTTTTTTTTGAGGATAAAGATTTTTTTCTTCGACAAAAGAGCATTTCTTTTGATAAATAATTGATTCGGGAAGAACTTTAACTTGAAGGCAATTTAAGTTATGGCCATAGAGTTCGGTGTGGCTGGTAATTAAATAAGTATTATCTTTTAGGGCATGACAGAATTTCTCTAAACAAATATCAATGGCTTCTTTGGTCAAGTAGATAAACACATTACGACAAATGATTAAATCAAATGGTATGGTTTGACCCTTGTGTTTGGGGATAGAATCTAGAATCAGGTTATGGGTTTGAAAGTCAACTATTTTTTGTACATCTGGATTAATTTTCCAGTATCCTTTTTGAGCTTGAAAGTAGGAATTTTTTAATCTGGGTTCCACCAAGCGAAATGACCAATCATTGTAGAGTCCAGTTTTGGCTTTAGCGATCGCCAGAGCATTGATATCGGTTCCCAGAACCCGAAGATCCCAATTTCTCCAGTCTGGGAGCAACTCCATGAGCAAAATGGCTAAAGAATAAACTTCCTCTCCTGTAGAACATCCAGCACTCCAAATATTCAAACTGGGGCGATCGCCTCCTCGACCCCGATCCTGATACCGTTGCTTATGAATCAACTCTGGGAGTAAACGGTTACGCAGGAGCTGAATTTGTCCTTGATCCCGAAAAAAATAACTTTCTCCCGTGGTCAGGATATCAATCAGAGTCTCCCACTCTCGATCGCCGCGATCGCTTCGAGTCACCAACAATCGATAATAATCCTCAACTGAAGGCATCCGCAAACACCGAGTCCGGTCAATAATTTTCTCAAATAACCGCTCGCGATCTTTATCACGGATCGCCAATCCCGTCTTCTGGTTAATCAACTGAATCAATTGCTCTGCCAGGAACACATTTATCATCAGACTCTAAGTTTTCCCCCTTAGCCTCGATCCATACTTCCTCTTAAGATAGCATCACCCGGTTGTACAGTTGATACCTCTTAAAATCTAGATCTGATCCTTGACGAATCTCTCACCCTTCCCTAGGGTCAATCCTGCCCTCTCATGCAACCCTTCATGAAGTTTACTTGACAATCGCCACATCTGATAATTGCAGACACTATAGTACAAATATTCCCTTAAATCCCATTGTATGACTTGTTGTTGTTGTCTCCTCTTCTAACATGACCGATCGTGAAACCAGAAAAAATCCCCCACCCTCCCATTCCTCCCCCCCTCCTAGTCCCTCTATCGCTCTTGACTTGGAGTCAATCCCGATTCCTTTTAACTCCAATAGCCCTCCCCTAGACTGGATTGAGGGAGTTTTGTGGTTAGCTCATCCCGTCACCCTGCATCTGCAAGAGATCGGTTCACAGATTGAAGCAATCACCCATTATCCCCTCAATAAATTTGAGGATAATCCTCATTTTTGGCTCGATTTGATTCATCCTCAAGACCGGGCAAGTTTTGAACAGCAGCTTACTCGTCTCTCCCAGCAAAGTCTATCTATCCTCAAACTCCGTTATCGTATTCTCAACCGCACAGGACAAATCCAATGGGTACAAACTCAAGTGCGATTACTCACTGTCGATCGAGTAAATGCCGATAATGGGCTTCACTCTGAAAGTATGCTCCAAGGATTTACCACAACTGTTTATCCCTGCGTCGATTTTGCCGATCCCCTTGAAAGTTTGTTGTCCGGCATCAAACCCCTATTATCTTCGGTTTTGACCCAGTTGCCCCATGTGGCAATTGTAATCTTAGATCGTAATTGCCAAGAAGTCTTACGCATGGGTGAACTTTGGCAAACCGGGGATAACTCTGATGAATTTGATCCCTTGATCCAATGCTTAGTCAAAGCCAAGGAACAAGATAGACCACAAACATGGCCAGTTGGCGATCGCCTCTATCAAGGCTCTTTTTGGCCAGGGATCAGCCCTGAATCCATCCCTTTTGGTTTTATCCTCATTCAAGAGATTGCCCACAGTGAGCAAAAATATAAAACCCTCTTTGATCTCCTCCCCATTGGCATTGTTTTCACAGATGAACAGGGGAAATTTTTAGAAATTAATCCTGCTGCTGAAACAATTTTAGGTGTTCCTAAAGATAAAATTGAGCAATGGTCTTGTGAAACCTTTGAGCAAGTTATCTTTTTTTCTGAAGCAGAATATGACAGGCAAAAAAATCAACATTATGAAGCCGGTATTTTAAGTAGCTCTGGGGAAATGACTTGGTTACAACTCGATGTCTATCCTATGGCTCTCAAGGGATATGGCAACATCTTAAGCTATAGTGATATTACGGCTCAAAAACTTGTCGATTTAGCCTTAACCAAGCAGGCAGAACGAGAAAAATTGATGCGGATCATTACTCAAAAAATCCGTCAAAGCCTAAATTTACAAGAGATTCTAGAGACTACAGTCTCTGAAGTGCGGTTAATCTTAAATAGCGATCGAGCCATCATTTATCGCTTTAATTCCGATACTAGCGGTGTCGTTATGGCCGAATCTTGCCGTTTAGGGATCGCCTCAATGTTAGGCTGGAAAATGAGTGATTTACGGACGGGTTCTCCGGAATCGTTAAAACACTATTGTCAAGGTAAGATTCAAGTCATTGAAGATATCTCTAAAGCGGGTTTGGATTTTTCCTATTGCCAATTATTGAAAGCTTTTCAAGTCCAAGCACAACTGAGTGTCCCCATTATTTTAACCGCCTTACCGAATCATAACGATCGGCCTTTTTCCTTCTGCCATCTAGAGGATGAAGCTCAGAAATCCCATTATCTTTGGGGACTCTTAATTGTGCATGAATGCGATATATCTCTAGGAAAAATTGCTCATCACAAACATTGGAAACAATTAGATATTGATTTGCTTAAACAATTGGCCGCCCAAGTGGCGATCGCCATCGATCAATCGTTTCTCTATCAACAACTGGAGAAAGCCAATCAAGAACTCTATGGTTTAGCCACCAGTGATGGATTAACTCAACTGGCTAATCGTCGTCATTTCGATCAATCCCTTCACCAAGAATGGCAGCGATTAACCAGAGAAAAGCAACCCCTTTCTTTAATTTTGTGTGATATTGATTTCTTTAAGCGTTATAACGATACTTATGGCCATCAAGCCGGAGATGATTGTCTCAAACAAGTTGCGATAACCCTTAAGAAAGTGGTTAAACGCCCTGCGGATTTAGTGGCACGCTATGGGGGCGAAGAATTTGTGGTGATGCTGCCCAATACTCCAGCATCAGGAGCAATCTCCATGGCCCAGGCAATTCAAAAACAGGTGCAAGCACTTCAAATTTTACATCATAATTCCAGTGCCAGCTCAGTGGTGACCTTGAGTCTAGGAATTGCTACCAGTATTCCCTGTCGAGAAATGGAGCCATTAGGGTTACTCAAATCTGCCGATGAAGCCCTATATCAGGCAAAAGCTCAGGGACGGAATCAGTGGGTTTATGCGAATCAATTAACAATTAATATCAAGTCCGGTTTCCGCAAGCGGACATGAAAATTTGTTAAGAAGCGGGCAAGATGCCCGCACTCCTCGAATTCTTTGATCTGACTGGAGTGGGAGCATCTTGCTCCCTGGATTTTTAATTAGGGTATTTCCGCTTCGC
>NZ_JAQOSP010000118.1 GCF_030068475.1 Roseofilum acuticapitatum BLCC-M154
GAAGCGGAAATACCCTAATTAAAAATCCAGGGAGCAAGATGCTCCCACTCCAGTCATATCAAAGAATTCGAGGAGTGCGGGCATCTTGCCCGCTTCTTAACAAATTTTCATGTCCGCTTGCGGAAACCGGACTTGATATTATAGGCTTCACTAACGAGGGACTGTAGACAATATCGGTGCGTAATACATATTTTATTCCCTGTTCGACTAGACATCCTTTATGCCATAATCGATGCTCGAAAATTAAGGCATGACCGGTTTTAGGGATAATTTTAATCCGATCTTGTCGAAAGTGGGTATCGCCACCTTGAAATTCTTCGCTCAGGAAGATCAATAGGGTGAATAAAGTTTCGTTTCCGTCTACATTTTGACGACCATCTTGGTGAATTTTAAATTTTTGGCCTGGGGTATATCGATAGAAACGGAAATAGGGGGATAGATTAATCGCCTGTTTTCCTTCATAGATGGGTAAGGAATAGGAGGCGAGTTGATGCCATAATTCTTGGGCGAGTTGTTGTGAATAGTAGTTGACTCTTTGATTATTCCTGATGTTGGGTAAATGTTGCCGACCTTGATGGACTTGAATATCGGCTTCGGAGTAGCCTATTTTTTCAGATTCATTGATGAGTTGACTGCATTTTTCTGGGGTGAGCAGAGATGGAATAGTGAAGATGTTGTTGCTCAGTTCGATCATGTTCTATCCTGCAAATTAGTAGATAGGGGATGACTCATTACCCAATTAAAATGGTATATGGTATGGGGTTACTCCCTCTATCTCAATAGTAAGCTTTTACCCAAGTCTCAAGTATCAGGTAAACCAGTTGGTTCAGAAGAAATTAGACACTTATCAAATTGTGTTACCAGAAAGACTACTTTTTTTCGGTTAATATTAGGAACGCCGACTTTCTGTCCTAGCTGTAAAAATACTGAAATATTTCCTTTTTTTCCTGATGGCAAATGTCCTTTAGGGGCATTCATTCTATATTGTATATCGCAAAGCTTATTATCCTTATCAAACCAACCAACATGTTGGCAAAAATTATTATAAGTTTCTTCATCATCTTGAGATTGTCTAGAAATCTCATCCCAAATACTTTTCTGTATACCAAACCCAAAATTACGATCGCTGTAATAAGACCACAAGTTGTTTATCGTATGTAAATCTGTACAGGGAATGTCTTTGATACGATTTAAATCTAGAACACCTTTCCATTGTGTCCCAATGAGTTGAAGTATAATATTAGTAGTTATTGCATCTGCTTCTTGCCAAGATTTGCTTTTTAGGAAAGCTTCCAAGTTTCTGTAATTTTCTTCACATTGTTGTATTTTTTCGGACATAATGCCTAATTTAAAGTCTTTTCTGACAGCTCGTGACCACTTCAGTATAGTTCTATCTTTAAGTGATACTGCTAATCCTTCCATACGCACAAGGAAATCGATATTTACCAAATGTGGGTTTCTTCTTATAAAATTATTTAATTGTTGGCAAGAATCACCTGTTAAGACTTGGGCTATAAAGTCAGAAGGGTTCTGAACAGTTGCTGATGCTGTTGATGCAGGTAATGTGTTTGAAAGTACATCAATGTCTACTTCTTCCCCTGCCATATCCTTGGTGTTCCACGGCTGGCTGAGAACCAGTATATTTAAAGTTTCATCATCAATGTTTGTAATCAGCTCACGTAGACGATCGTCATCTGGTAATTCACCTATCATTCGTCCATTAAGACGATTTTTAATTAAGGTCAGACGATTGATTAGTTCATTAATATATGCCTCTCTATTATAATTGGGCTGCGGGCTATTAGTCTCCTTAATAGCTGCTTCTATCTTGCCCTTAATTGCGCTAATCTGACCATCAGATTCAGTGATAGTCATAGAATGCCACGCTCTGCTTTTATTTCTATATTGTAGCATGGCCATATTTCCTTCATGTCGAACAAAATCTGCATCACGGAATTCTATTTCTCTTTCGCCAACATGCTGCCATTTTGTATGGATACAACGCACAAGAGAAATAGCTGAATCAATTCCAGTATTTAATCCGCGACCTGGCCAGAAGTGTATTGCATTTGCCGCATCACCTAGTAAACAACTAAATGTACCGGGTGTGTCTTTTGTACGAGGATAGAGTTGAGCCGTGAATCGAGGCGTTTGAACCATGTTCAGCTTAAATAATGTGATAGCCTTCAAGTTTTCTTGTGGAATCTTAAATAGTTGTAGAGCTTTCAATATCCTGCCCCATAAAGGATTATTGACTACTGCGGGCAAAAAGATACTGCCATGTGTTTTACACTTATAATTGCCATCTTCTGCAAGTTCCATAACACAGGGTTGTGATTGAATACACTGCTTTATTTCATATTCTGCGCTACCTTCTTCATAGCAAACTCCTTTTACATCCTTCACTTCGTCATCAGTTAATCTTACATTTAAGAAACCTTCACCCTTAAGAGAGTTCAAAAGGAACCTATTTTGAGCTATAGTGAGAATCACAGATTCTGAGTCTGTAAGGTTAGATTTCACTTTAAGACCAAGAACCGAATCTTCTAGAGAATTTGAACCATCTAAAGAGTAAATAGAGGTATCTGGAGTCCCAAACTTATTGATAAAATTTTCCCTCGTTCTCGATCCACCCCCTTCACAAATTACCAGTAAATTTTGATCCTGAATGTCGATTTTTTCAGAGTCAAATTTCTTTGGAATCAGTTCTATACCATCTGTATTATTAGCCATATCTAACAGCACATTTTCTATATGAGCGATTCGTACATTTCTTGGTCTGTATTCATTGGCTGAACTTGTTGCTGTCGGCCACATTTCTGAGAAAGAACCTTCAGTGAATATTCTATCCTGTATTTCTCGAGGAAGTTGCAAGTATTGCCTACTTTGTAGAGTGACGACTTGTTGACGACGTGCATTACCCTCTATGATAGATTTCCAAACAACAGGTTTATTTTTTGTCTCTTGACACCAGCGACGATCGTAAACTTTTATTAATAGACTATCAGAAGGGATTGAATCTTTAAGTGATAAAGCAAAAATCAGTCCAACAGGGCCACCGCCCGTTACTGTAACCTTTAATTTTTCCATTATTTATATAAAAACTTTGTGTATAAACAGACTTCTGACACCAGAGTGTAATACAATAGATTATTATTTGTCAAGTATTGTATGTTATATAGCAAACCTAAATAAGTTGTATAACGATTGCCCCTCATCTCCCTACCCCCTTCTCCCACAGGAGAAGAGGGAAAGTCCCTCTCCCACGCTCATCTTGTAGCGGTTTCATAGAAACCCCATCCAGTAAGGATCGTGAGATCGCATTTTCGGCATCTCGATGGCTGAAACTAAGTCATAGTCAAGATCCAGTTTTAAAACCCCTACAGGATTAGCTCCCACGGGAGAGGGATTTAGGGAGAGGGCACTTCCCATGGCACAACTCATTTAGACTAGCTATATAAATCCCCCTATCGGCTATTGGGTTAACATGGATTCTCCCATTTGAATGCGCCATAAATTGGCATAAACACCATTGTGTTCTAAGAGCGCTTCATGACGACCGGATTCGATGACTTTACCCCGTTCCATAACATGGATACAATGGGCGTTGCGGATGGTGGAGAGGCGATGAGCGATCGCAATGGTTGTCCGATTTTGAGTGATTCTCTCTAACGATCGCTGAATGGCTGCTTCTGTCTCATTATCTACCGCAGATGTCGCTTCATCTAGAATCAGAATGGGAGGATCTTTGAGAATGGCACGGGCGATCGCCAATCGTTGCCTCTGTCCTCCGGATAATTTCTGACCCCGCTCCCCGACGATGGTATCATATTTTTGCGGTAATTCCATAATAAAGTCGTGTGCCTCTGCCAACGTTGCCGCCGCAATAATATCCGGTTCAGAAGCCTCAAACGTACCATAGGCAATATTTTCAGCGACCGTTCCATGGAATAAAAATACATCTTGGCTCACCAACCCCATACAGCGCCGCAAATCTTCAAGCTGTAGGGTTTGTAACTCTAGTCCATCTAAGGTGATTGTACCGTTTTGCACCTCATAGAGCCGCAAAAGCAGCTTTACTAAGGTACTTTTTCCCGAACCCGTGGAGCCGACAATGGCAATAGTTTTGCCTGCGGGAATGGTAAAGGAGACATGATTTAAGACCGGCAGGCGATCGCCATAGGCAAAACTGACATCCTCAAACACCACTTCACCGCGCACCATCTCCAAAGGCAAGGGAGTATCACCGGGATGAATAGCAATAGGAGTATCCAATAATCCCATCACCCGGCGAGTCGAAGCCATAGCACGCTGACATAAATCGAGGGTATTACCTAGACGAGTTAGGGGCCAAAGTAACCGTTGAGTCATGAATACTAAGGTGCTATAGATTCCCACCGCTAAATTGCCGTTGGTTACCTCCAAACCCCCATAGAGGAGGATACCGCTAAAGCCGAGTAAAATTAACATCCGTACCAAGGGAATAAACGCCGCAGAATAGGCGATCGCCTGTTCATTCGATCGCCGATAAGCCATTGAATCTTGAGCCACCCGCTTGACCTCGTATTCTTCCGCAGTAAAACTCTTAATCGTGGTTATACCGCTCAGATTATTTGCCAACCGATGATTGAGAAACCCCGCATTTTGGCGCACTTTCATATAGCGGGGAGCGAGAAACTTCTGATAGGCGATCGACCCCCAGATAATAAACGGCATGGGGACAATCGTCATCCAAGCCACTTCCGGTGCTAGGATTAAAAACATCGTGCCAATCACTAAAACCGTGGTTGCCACTTGAATCACCTCATTGGCTCCCACATCCAAAAAGCGCTCCAATTGGTTAATATCATCATTCAAAATTGCCATCAACTCGCCCGTGCTGCGGTCTTCAAAATAGGCAATCTCCAGATTTTGTAAATGACGGTAGGCATCTAAGCGCAGATCGTGTTGAATCGTTTGGGCTAAATTGCGCCATAAGCGTTCATAGGCATATTGAAAAGCAGATTCCAAGCCCCAAACCAGTGCAGAAAGGAGCGTGAGGAGTAAGAGTTGGGCAAAGACGCTGGTGAGTCCGAAACGGGCGATCGCCGAATTTTCTGGTTCAACCACCACATCCACAGCGATCCCAATTAACACCGGAGGCGCAAGATCGAAGATTTTGTTAAGAATTGATGTGGCGATCGCCAACCGAACTTGACCCTGATAGGGGCCACTATACTCAATTAAACGCTGGAGAGCAGAAGAACTAGAATTCACGAATTTGGGAATATAGTTGAAATTGCCCTTAAAAGGACACTTAATCAGTGTAGCAAGAGAACTGAGCTATTTTTCCAGCCCTCTGCTCTCAACACTCAGGTTCCCTCGATCGCCAAACCCTTTAAGAATTTTGTGTTTTATTTAACTGTTGAGAACGCAAAACTTCTAAATCTTGAACTTGTTGAGTTAAATGGACTAAGATCTGATTTAAACTCGTCAGAGACTCCAACTCTTTTCCCGATAACTGGGTATCCCCTTGGGCGCGATCGCGGATATCATTCAACTTATTCTGCAACTGTTGGGCGATCGTTAACGCATCCCGCCCCATCGTCGTTAACTGCTGCCGTTGATGAAACTTCAAAGCCGCTCCCCGCAAAACTTGCAGCGTAGCATCTTCCCCATACTTACCCGGCATCACCCGCAAACGCAACAATAACCGTTCCCCCTGATAATAGCGTTCTAGTTCCACCTCTTTAACCGTCTTCACCGTAATTAAGGGTAAACGACTCAGTAATTTTACTTCATGAATTACCCCTTGAAACAGCTCTAAAGGTAAATTATCTAACACCGATTGAACCACTCCATTTAAGCTCCACAACACCCGCCCATGGCGAGGATGGCGCTCAAAAAACAACCGCCCAATCCCCCCCACTAAAACACGACCCAGCAATTCTTGCCAGAGTACAGATGGCGGCAAAGTCGCCAACATCTCCACCGGACTTGATAAATACTGAGTATGAATTTTTAACTCCGGTAACCCTTGTGGGGTTTTAGGTTGGGTCACTGGAGCAGAAGAGTTAGCAGTCGAGTCAGACTTAGCCGGATGAGAAGGCACTAAATCCATAGCATCTTCCTCATCTAAAACTAAGGTCGGTCGATTTTGCCAATGTTCCGATTCTGACGTACTCTTCGGTACTGAAGTCGGTTTCACAGAAGGTTCAGGTAAGGCCGGAGGCAGTGGTTGTTGAGCGCTAATATGACTGAGATAGGCTTTCAGGATTGATTGGTGTAAATCCGAGGAAATTCTCTGAGTAACAATGGAACATCGGAGGTAAGATAGAATCTGGCGGCAATAATTGATCGCAGTAGTATCTTCCGGATCGACCATTCCTAATCGTAGCCGACTGCCTTCCAAAGCTAGAGGTAAAACCTGGTGATACAGACAGGCTTCAAAAGAAAGAACCCGATCCATCAAAGGAAAGAGGCAATCGGTTTCAATATTAATAGCAGAAATGGAATCAGAATGATCATTATCATTAAATGAAGGAACAGGTAAGCTCATGATCGGTGCTGGCAATAATGAGGACGCTGGGCAAGGGAAGTTGGGAGTTGAGAATATAGTTGACAGTATATAAATCTGTGAGGGATCTAAAGCTAGGTTAGGACAGCTTTTGAGTTGGCATATCTTGCTCTGCCTCTGGTCGTCCTAACTTAGTGGTTCTCTGCTATACAAGGTAGATTACACAACTTGGCTAGATGCCCTACTTTCCCTAATTTAAGGGCGTAACCCTTTCTGAGCAATCAATAGATGAGACTTCAACTCACCTTTTGAATTGCACTGACGTAGCCATTGCACCCTGATTGCATGACTGAGAGTTTTCAGCTAAAAGTGTTTAGAGATTCCGCAGAGATTGGGCTGCTAGATATAGCTTACTCCATTCTGAAATGACTTGACTGGTTTTCCAGTTCAAGATTTCGGCAATTTCATGGGGTGGGGTTTGGACTTTGAGCAGTTCGAGTAACTGTTGTTGGGTGGGGGTAAGGCTATCCCAATAGGTTTTCCATTGGCTAGGGGTTAAGCCTAAGCTGTGATCTTCGAGGGAAATTTCTAACCAATGGCTGACTAATTCTGGGTTTTCTTTGAGGGAGAAAATGCGAATGGCATGATAGCTAACTTTTTCACGGAGACGATAAACTTGCTTAACCGATAGATCGAGTAGGGTAGCAATTTCTTCTTGGGTACGTCCTTGAAGATAGAATTTTAGCCAATTGGCGGCTGTTTCCCCTAGGGTTTCTGTAAGGTAGGCTTGAAATTTTTGGGCAACAGCTTTTCGATAGCGTTGTTGTTGCAGATAGACTTGGGTATCTTGGTATTCGGCGATCGCCTGGCGATCGAGAAGACTGATGGGATCGTCACTCTCGTCTGAGCTGAGTTCCTCGGAAATCAGCCGCACTAAGTTACCCGTGGGAATATGAGTCATTCCCCCCCGTTGGGTGCGTCGTAGATAGTTGAGAAACCGGTACAGGAGTAGGGGTTGATTGCGAATGGGGCGCAGACAATATTCTTCTAAGGTCGCTAAAATGAGGGTATTTTGTAACCATCGCTGGGGGGTAATCTGTTGGATCAAACCCATTTGTTGTTTGAGATAGCGATCGCTCTGCAATAGTTCTTGAATCACCTCTTGCAGCACATCGACTACACTCCGTTGGCGATCGCGACTTAACGCCACCCAGGTACGAATTTTATTGCGAATTAGAAATAGGCTGGCTAACCGCTTCATCAGCTTATGGTAAGCCGCTTCTGGAGGGACTCCTAAATACCGATCGCGTAAAATTCGATAGCGATAATCCATAGCAGCTAAGGCAATCTCCCAATCCTCTGGATTGAGATCTAACAAGCGAGCGGGATTTTCACCGATCAACCAATCCATAATACTCTGATGAACCTCCTGAGAATACTCAGAACATTCAAGTTTTAGGCGCGATCGCCAATTATCCATCAGTTGTTTCAGAACGCTCATCAGACTCACCGCTTAGAGACGTTTTTGTAAAAAGAGGCGTTTCGGTTTCCCCAGCAGCAGACTACTCCAACTGAGTTCTACCTGTTGCAGACGATAACCCACCTTATAGTAGAGACACCTTGCCGGATGATTATTCTCCAAAACATGGAGATAAATTTCTTCACATCCCCATTTCAACGCTGTTTTTTCACAACGATCTAGCAGCTCTTGAGCCAAACCGTTATGACGGTCTTCCGGTTTGACCGCCAAATTAGAAATATAAGGATATTGTGTAAACTGATTCCAGTCTGACCAAGACCGTAAGGATACTTCAACCATTCCCGCTAACCGCTCCTGCTCTTGTCTTATTTCTTCCCCATGGTTGGGTTCTGTTGAGTATACAGCTACCCAACAGCTATAGTAGGGAGAGGCTGTCCGCCATCGTTGTTTTAAATCTTCATAAATTCCCCAGCGAATCAGAAGAGTTAACCAACGAAACCAGACTTTCCACCCTGGGAAAGTGTGGAAACACTCTGCTAAAAGATCGCTGAGGCCTTTAAGATCTTGGACTTGAGCCATACGGATGGCATAGCGCTCATACATTCAGAATCCATATTTTATGAAATTTTGCCCTAGCATAAGTAGGGGTTAAGCATTAGGGAATTGTTCTCGATCGCCAGCGATCGCCTGCATATGACAACGCAGGGGTAAACTCTCCTGAAGTTGTTCTTCCACAGACTGAAGGACGGGACGACCCGGCAACCCTAAAGGAAGACTACCATAATAGGGTAGGAGTAATCCGATCGCCATCACCCAAAACAGGGGAGTATAAGCAGTTATTCTAAAAGCTTTGTATGGGTTCAGGGCTGTGTGAAAGGTTAGGCGAGAAGGATGCATCAGAAACTCCTGAAGATTGATCGTTTAAGTAGATGGTGCGGATATCGTTGGGTAAAGCCGCTTCTAGGGAAGCGAGGGCTTGTTGTAATTGGGTTTTGACGCTAAAGGGAGAAATCGATTCTCCTTCAGCTTGTAAATAAGCTGCGATCCGGGTTTCACTCCAGTGGAAGGTTTGAGAGAGTAGGATCATTAACCGCAGAACGGGTTCTAATTGATCCATTGCTTGCTCTACATAACACCAGAGCGGGGGAGAGCAGTCCTTAAGATTGTAATAAATTGATTCAACCGGGGGCAGCTCCATATTATTGATACAGAAAGCGGTGAAGTTAATCAGCGCATTTTGTAAGGTGAGGGGAGGATCGCCCGGTTGGGTTTGGTCAGAGCGTAAATGGAGTCCTCCAAGCTCATAGTAGATATGTCGCCAGGTGCAAGCAAAGAGATAATCGGCTTGTACGGGCGATCGCGCTGAATGGGAAATGAGAGTATAGACGATGGGGCTATACCGACAAAAGATGGCTGTGAAGTAGCGCCCTGACTCTGGATGACGCTGAAATAAGGTGAGCAATTCTCGATCGCTATAGTCAGTCAGGGACTTAATTAGGGGATGCTGGGTTTCTCGGAAGTATGGCAAATGCATGGGTTTGAGGCTTCACGCTTGCAAACAGGGCAGGGGGAGATGATCGCTAATGGTTTATTGTATCGCTGACGGCTGGCGATCGCACAGCCCTGGGGAGTATTATTCATAGACCAACTGAAGGGGCGCTTCCCGGTCTCAAAATGACAGGAAGCGCCCCTTAAAGTTACAAGTGTTGTGTGTTAGATTGAGTTTTCCGATCCTTAACCGAGATAGTCAGCTTCAGCTTCTAGCTGACGGACTAGAGATGCATCGCCTTTTGTACGAGCGACCTCTAATCTATGTTGTAGGTTTTTGCGTAGGTTTTCTTTATGAGCTTGGGCTGCTTGTTGGATTTGTTGGCGTTTTTTGTTCATGGTAAACTGTTTTCTTACTTTCAATAAGGTACATTAAAGGGCTTTCTTCTAGAATAACTGATTTCCAGTAAAACCGTAGCCAAAGTTACAAAATTTTAAACTAAATCCCCTGTACCTCACTCGATGCAGAAAAAGACTCATCTATCCATAGGAATAAACTAGGTGAGCAGAGCTAATGCATAAGTATACGTTTATGTTTAGAGTCGTTAATCCATAGATGGACTTAAACTGAGGGCAGCAGGCCGAGAAGGGTTAATTACGGGGAGCAGGTGTTGAAGTTCAATTTTCTCCGCACTAAACAGGGTAGTCAAATTCAGGGGAAGACGAGAGCGATCGGGATCGGCTTCAATGAGGGTTTGTAGGAGGTCATACCATATGCCATTTTGGGTATAGAATCTGATTTTATCGGCGATCGCCCCTTCTGCTAATTCGGCTTGTTGAGTTCTCTCTAAAGAAATCCGTTTGATCCCTGTACTCACATAATCGACCAACTGTCCATTGCAGTTCAATTGAAAATAGCCAACATAAACCCGATTAACATCCAAAGTGGGTGAATTGGGTAAGTCGGCGAGATTAACGGCGACAATTCCAGACTGTTGATTCAGGGCCAACTCTACTTGAACCACCTGATGACCTGTTTGATCTTCCAAAACAAACTCAGCCACATCCACTTGATTGGGAGGAACATAGAAATAAAGCGTGGGAGAAGCTTGAGTGGTGAGGCCAAAAGTATGGATAGGCACAATAGAGCTTAAGGGTTGATATTCTCCGCCTGTCTCTGGTTTCATGGTGCAACCGGTACGACTCCCCGCAGCACCGCGACGGATGGGGAGACCTGGAGGGGGATCTTCCCAGCTTTGCCATTGTAATTCTTGCAGTTGGGGAACATAGACCACTTGTTCGCCTCCTGAAGAGGATTGGGCAAATGTGGGAGATGGATTGAAGTTTAAGGATAAACCAACTAGGGACGAAATAGTGGCGATCGCCATACACCGTCGGTATGAGGTTGAGGATAAAGGAAGGAAGTCAAACATAGTAGATTTCCACCGAGCAAAAGAAAGACAACTGAAGCGCATAAACCTTGCTAACCCTGGAGATCTTATCATTCCCCGTGTCAGCACTGAAGCGTCCTTTCTTGCTAACTACAGGACTTCCCCGGAAAATTACAGGATTCTCTCCTAAGTTTAAGGTTTATTTTAGAATTGGCGGGCAAGAGAGCCAAGGGTTTTTTCCAGAAAGGGCAAAAACTTCTAAAATAAGAAGGGCTTCTGGGGAAACTCCATTCACTTGCCCAGGATTCCTTTCTTTAATTGTGACATAAGGGTAATCGTAAATGGCGATCGCAATCAGCCAATTGGTGAAACGGAAACGTCAAGGTCATCCCCTCGTGATGCTGACGGCCTGGGATTATCCGTTTGCCCAATTGCTCGATCTCGCTGGGGTGGATCTGATTTTAGTGGGAGATTCTCTAGCTATGGTGGCCCTAGGTCACCCGACGACCTTACCGGTAACCCTAGATCAGATGATTTACCATACTCAAGCGGTCTGTCGAGGAGTAAAACAAGCTTTTGTGGTCTGCGATCTACCCTTTATGAGCTATCAGGAAGGCCCCATTCAGGCCTTAAGGTCGGCGGGTCGGGTGTTGAAGGAAACCCAAGCGGGGGCGGTGAAATTAGAGGGGGGCTATCCGGAAATGATCGAGGTTGTCCAGCGTTTGAGTTTAAGTGGTATTCCGGTGGTAGGTCATGTGGGAGTAACGCCCCAGTCTGTCCATCGACAAGGCTATCGGAGACGGGGAAAGGAACAAGCAGAAGGCGATCGCATTTTACAGGAGGCGATCGCCCTTGCGGAAGCGGGAGCTTTCACCATTATCCTAGAAAATATTACCCACGATCTCGCCCAAAAAATTACTGAAACTCTTCCTATACCGACCATTGGCATTGGTGCTGGGCCCCACTGTGATGGCCAAGTGTTGGTCACCAGCGACGTTTTAGGACTCTCCAGTTGGCAACCGCCGTTTGCTAAAGTCTATACGAATCTCCAAGAGACGATTACTGATGCAGTGAAAACCTTTAGTCAGGAGGTGCGCGATCGCCAGTTTCCTTAACTAGACGGTCAAACCAAGGAGTGCGAGCATCTTGCTCGCTAGAACTAACAAGCGAGCAAGATGCTCGCATTCCCCTAAAATGCTATACCTGTTAATCGTTAACTATTACTCCAGCGACTTAATTCTCGCTCTGCTTAAGTCCATTCCAGACCGAAATCTAGCCAAGCTCAAAATCATCATCGTCAACAACTCTCCAGGCGATCGCACCCTGCACCCCCTCAGCCAAACCTATCCCAACCTAACCCTGCTCACTGCTCCGGAAAACCTCGGCTTTGGGGGCGGGTGTAATTTAGGCTTAAACTGGATCTATGAACGCGATGCTCAGAGCTTAGTGTGGTTAATTAATCCCGATACTACCCTAGCAGATCGTGCCATTGACTACATTCAAACCTGCTTTCAAGAGCATCCGAACCTAGCCATTTTAGGCACTCAAATTCAAGACAGTCATGGCAAACCCTGGTTCACCCAAGGACAATTTAATCCATGGCTTGGCTCTCTCCCCCATCAACACCCCATTTCCCCGTCAGAAAACCCGACTTCTAAAATCCTTCCCTCGCGCTGGGTATCTGGATGTAGCCTAATTCTCAACTTAGCTCGATTTCCCTCTTGTCCCCAATTCGACACCCATTACTTCCTCTACTATGAAGATAATGACCTCTGCGAGCGCTATTTTCAACAAGGATACTCTATAGCTGTTACTCAAGCCATTTTAGTCACTCATCAAGTCTCTGCTACGAGCGATCGCAACCTCAAAGCCAAACTCCATCACGCTACTTTTAGCAAACTCTACTTCTTACAGCAACATGGCACAGCTTTAGCCTTGTTTTTAAACTTAGGATATCTGAGCCTAAAACTGATCGCTGATTGGATTAAGCAAAACCCCGATCAATACCAAGGACGTTGGCAAGGATTACAGCAATTTTTGCAATCCAGAGCTTCCGCTCAGAGTTGACGATTGATTTCAATTGCCTCATCAATCGCTGCTTTTAAGGCTCGCGGTTGATCTGTGCCAATCCGAAAATAAGACTGAGAATCTAACTCAATCTCCACCGCATCCAACCCCGAAATATTAAACATCCATCCCCTAGGAGTCAGGCGAATCCCCCAGCCATAATACCAAGGATTTTTGACCGTCACAGTATTAGTGATGCGGGACAACGAAAAACTTTTATGAATCAAACCTACCCCGAACGAACATTTGATCTGATCTGCGGTAATCATCACCGTTAACGTGCTAAACAAAACCGTAATTACTAAAATCCCGATCAAAAGACTAGCTGCCATCCCCACAAAGCCTTTAGAGAGATAGAAAAAGACCAAAGGCAGAAGAGCAGCTAAGAGAATGAGAATAATTGTCCCAATTTGGGTATGTTTATATAAGAATTGCATACAAAATAGTCCCACTATAATTAAGTATTGAGTAAAAACTCAGGAGTTAAGAATTTAGGATCGAGTTGCTGTTCGCGGGGTAAATAAATAGCCACATCGATACCAATATCCGATAAATAACGACACATTAAAGGGGCAACTTGTGACCATTCCAGTTTTCCTAATCCACAACCCAATGCAGGAATAGCTAGAGATTTAATCCCCTGTTCAACGGCATTATTTCTAATCCAACTTAACCCCGCTTCAATATCTTCTATCCTAGAATTCTCTCTCCAATGTCGTTTCGTGGCAAAGAGTAAAAACCATTTGACAGAATTGGGAGTTTTTAAGGGAGTCTGTAAATCAGCTAATTCTTGATCTACCGAAGATTCTCGTTTATACAGATAAGGGGTTGTGACAGTTACTTGCTTACTCTTGCAAGCATCTTGATATCTCACATAAACATCAGGAAACTGGTATCTCGCTCTAGACGCTAATCCTTTGCCCATTACTCCTTGTAAATTAACACTGATAGTGAGTGTGTGCATGGTTGAAAAAAACATATCTCCATCAATAACTGAAATGTTTTGACCAACTTGGATACGTTTATTAGGCTGAAAAAATAAATTACTTTCTTTAATGACAGGAATGTTGCATTGTGGGAGCATTAAATTTATTTTTTTTAGAACTTCATGATTAGGAACATAAATGGACTCAATAAGCGTTGGCTTGACTTGTTTGGGGATTAAGCACTCAGACATGATAATTCGCTTTGAGCCATCTGTATCTTGCCACCATTCATTTTGAATTTTTTTGTGATTTTGTTTAATTTTTTTTACTCCTTCATTTAAAGAGTAAAATTGAGTTTGGCTATGGGCTGCATTACCATCAGTGATAACAATTCCCGGTTCTTGCAGAACTTGGGGTTTAATAGAAATAACAGCAATATACTTTATATACCCTTCTTTGACCACCCGATACATCATCGGATTCCGAGGTTGAAAGTAAAGATTCGCGTAACTCCATAAATTATTATCCTCTGATATTAGCCTCTGTTGACGAAGATTGACAATTTCTTGATCATAAATAGGGGTGGATACAATCTGGGAATCTAAAAGTTCTTGATGAGACAATATTCCATTCTGTAAAATGGACGGTATATTATCAATGTGAGTGATGTAATAGAGGTTTTTAATCTGCGGTTGAGCCATATCCAATTCTGTGAATCTTTATAGTTACTTGATAGCATGAACAATCATCTTTTAATCAATTTAGCGGTGCTAATGAATAAACCGACGGGAATTAGCACCTATGCTCTAAATATTTTACCTTATCTGACTTCCTTACATCCAACCCTATTAAGTGCCCGAAAATTGGAGGGCTATTCCCATTATCCCATTCCAGGGGGACAAACGCCGGAACAGGGGGCTAAGGGACATCTGAAGCGGTTACTTTGGACTCAGTTTAGGTTACCTAAAATTTATCGCCAGTTGCAAGGGGGTTTACTATTCTCTCCTTTACCGGAAGCACCCTTATTGCAGGGGTGTCGGTTTGTGGTGATGGTACACGATCTGATTCCGTTGCGGTTTCCGGAGAGGCGATCGCCGCTCACCCTTTATTCCCGGTATTATCTGCCACAGGTTCTCAAGCAAGCCACTCATATTATCTGTAACTCTCAAGCAACGGCAAATGATATCATGGACTGGTTTTCAATCGAGTCTAAGCAGATTACTCCCATTTTGCTCGGCTACAATCAGCATCAATTTAAGCCATTAAATTTACCGACTTCTAACTATTTTCTCTATGTTGGTCGCCATGCAAGCTATAAGAATCTGCATCGCGTAATTGAAGCATTTGCGAACTTGCCCCAAAATCGAGACTATCAGTTGTGGTTAGTCGGGCCAAGCGATCGCCGCTACACCCCCAATTTAATCACTCAAGTTAACGAACTGGGAATAACCGAGCAAGTCAAATTTATTGACTATGTGTCAGCAAAAGAACTGCCGATACTGATGAATCAGGCGATCGCACTCATTTTCCCCAGTCTCTGGGAAGGCTTCGGTTTACCCGTCCTCGAAGCCATGGCTTGCGGCACTCCCGTCATCACCTCCAACTGCTCCTCCCTTCCCGAAATTACCGCCGATGCCGCTCTTTTAGTCGATCCTTATCAAGTTTCAGAAATCACATCCGCCATGGAAACCCTAGTCAAAGATCCGCAAGCACGAGCAGATCTACATCAAGCGAGTCTGAACAGAGCTGCACAGTTGAGTTGGTCTCGCACTGGAGAAGCCACTTGTGAAGTGCTGAGAGCTTATATTTAGGGAATTAATGTCTATTGCCTATTGCCTCTTGCCTTTCCTTCAACATGCCCGAACTCAAATATGCCCTTGTCCATGAATGGTTAACCCCCTTAGCCACCGGAGGATCGGAACTGGTGGTTAAAGAAATTCTCAAACTGATTGACGCAGATCTGTATGCTCTGATTGACTTTGAATCCACCAACCCCGATAGTTATCTCTATCAGCGCCAGATTGGAACCACCTTTTTACAGCACTTTCCCTTTGCTCGTCGAGGAGTACAAAATTATTTGCCTCTGCTGCCCTTGGCGATCGAGCAACTGGATTTAGGCGACTATGATATTATCCTCTCCTCCTCCCATGCCGTTGCCAAAGGAGTCCTCACCCGTCCCGGACAACTGCATCTGTGTTATTGCCATACCCCCATGCGCTATGCCTGGGATTTAACCTTCGAGTATCTGAAGGAGAGTAAATTGGGGCGGGGTATACCCGGTTGGGTGAGTCGGTATATCCTCCACAAAATGAGGCTGTGGGACGTGATATCTGCCAATCGGGTAGATCAGTTCATTGCTAACTCCAAGTACACTGCAAGGCGAATTTGGCGGTGCTATCGCCGTCAAGCCGAAGTGATTTACCCTCCTATCGATATCGATCGCTTTCCCTTCCAAGCCAAAAAACAGGATTTTTATGTCACCGTCTGCCGTTTGGTGAGTTATAAACAGGTACGGCTGATGGTGGAGGCTTTTAACCAGTTAGGTCGGCATCTTGTGGTTATTGGCACAGGAGGCCAACGGGAGGAATTAGAGGCGATCGCCAAATCCAATATTGAGTTTCTGGGTTTTCAGTCCAATGAGGTCGTCAATCAATACATGAGCGAAGCTAAAGCCTTTGTATATGCTGCTTGTGAAGATTTTGGCATGGCGGTTGTGGAAGCACAAGCTTGTGGGACTCCTGTCATTGCCTATGGCAAGGGAGGCGCTTTAGAAACGGTTCGCGATTTTCGGGTTCACCCAGAGGGCGCAACCGGGTTATTATTTCCTCAGCAAACCCCAGAATCCTTGAGAGAAGCGGTAGAGCAGTTTGAGGCATTGGGGCGATCGCCCTTTAACCCCGAACAAATTCATACCCATTCGACCCAGTTTCACCCGAAAGTGTTTGAAGAGCGTTATAGTGATCTACTCAAACGGGCTTATCAAGACTTACCAAGGTTCTGATAGGCAAAACTTTCCCGGTCTCGATCGCTAATTTCAGAAAGAATTGGAATCAAATTCTTCTGATTCGGGGTCAGTGGCTTTATGATTAGGTGTGTGTGGTGTGAAATAGAGGAGTACGATGACTGCTGAGAGTCAATTTATCTCTGGCAAGACTGCTCGGATCTATGTCAAGCGCGGATTTCGTCCTCAACGATTTAGAGCGAGGCATCAAGGTCTATCCATCAGTCTCAACGGAGAGTTTTTCAAACGAGCCTTCGATATCATCTTCTCGCTGGCTGTTCTCGTCTTGTTTTCCCCAGTTTATCTGGTTCTAACCCTGTTAATTATACTGAATTCTCAGGGATCTGTATTTTACATACAAGAGCGTGTGGGGAAAGACTACAAACTGTTTAAATGTATCAAATTTAGAACCATGATTCCCAATGCGGATCAGGTTCTCTCTGAGATGATGGCAGCTTCTCCCCAGATGCGGGAAGAGTTTGAGACTAACTTTAAGCTAAAGCACGATCCGCGTATAACCTGGATTGGTAAGTTTCTCCGGGTGACTAGCTTGGATGAATTTCCCCAATTCTGGAATGTCCTCAAGGGAGATATGAGTGTGGTCGGCCCCCGTCCCCTGGTTCCGGAAGAACTGCACAAATATGGTAAACATATTGACAAGGTTTTAACCATAAAACCGGGAATCACCGGGCTGTGGCAGGTATCAGGACGTAATGATATTCCCTATCCCCGAAGAATTCAAATTGACCTATATTATGTGAATTTCAAGAACTTTTGGATGGATCTCTGGATTGTAATCAAAACCATTGGGGTAGTCATTTTCCCTAAAGGAAATGGAGCTTACTAACCGAGATTAGATCCAAAATAGATCCATAGCATTACGGGAGTTCAGGAAAACCTGGACTCCCTGTTTTTAGCATGGGGAACGGATCAATCCGGTTTAGAATTAAAAAATAGCAAAAAGAAAAACTGAGATCACCAAAGACCCAGGAACTAGGTGTTAAGCTAAATGGGGCATTTTCTCAATGCTCACAGGTTTTAGGGTCGGCATCAGGTACGATTAAACTCTAATTTATACGACGCAAGGAAGATTACCGATGACACAACGTAAGCGATCGCTGATTACTGGAATTACCGGTCAAGATGGTTCCTATCTAAGTGAATTATTACTCGAAAAGGGGTACGAAGTCCATGGAATCATTCGCCGCAGTTCCTCATTCAACACCGATCGCATCGATCATATTTACATCGATCCCCATGAAGATCAAGCCCGATTTTTTCTCCACTACGGCGATCTCACCGATGGCACAACCCTCCGCCGAATCTTAGAAGAAGTCCAACCCCAAGAAGTCTACAACTTAGGCGCTCAATCCCATGTGCGCGTCAGTTTCGACTCCCCTGAATACACGGTTGATACCGTCGCCATGGGAACCCTACGGCTCCTAGAAGCCATTCGCGATTACCAACATCGTACTGGCAATCAGGTCAGATTCTATCAAGCCGGATCATCCGAGATGTTTGGCAAAGTCCAGGAAGTCCCCCAAAAAGAAACCACTCCCTTCTATCCCCGGAGTCCCTACTCCTGCGCTAAAGTCTATGCCCATTGGCAAACCATCAACTACCGGGAATCCTACGACTTATTTGCCTGTAATGGCATCCTGTTTAACCATGAATCCCCCCGTCGCGGTGAAACCTTTGTGACTCGTAAAATCACCCGTGCCGTAGCTCGGATTAAAGCCGGACTGCAAAAGAAACTCTATCTGGGGAACTTAGACGCAAAGCGCGATTGGGGCTATGCCAAAGACTATGTACGCGCCATGTGGCTGATGCTTCAGCAAGAGCAACCCGATGATTATGTGGTTGCCACCAATGAAACCCACTCCATTCGCGAGTTTCTGGAGATTGCCTTTACCCATGTCGGCTTAACCTGGCAAGATTATGTAGAGTTTGATGAGCGCTATTTACGTCCGGCAGAAGTAGATTTACTCATTGGTGACCCCAGCAAAGCCAAAGAAAAATTGGGTTGGGAACCCTCCGTTACCTTTGAGGAACTGGTAAAATTGATGGTCGATTCGGATCGAGAAGCGCTCAAAAAAGCTAAACACTTGGGCAACGGATTTGACTAAGGCAGATTGAGGAAAAAATGATGACCACCATAGAATTGCAAGATAAGCGGATTTTGGTCACGGGGGGCGCGGGATTTCTCGGTCGTCAGGTGATTGAGCAGCTTCAGGCAGCAGGAGCGAATCCTGAACAGATTACCATTGTGCGATCGCGCCAACACGATCTTCGGCAAATGAGCGCCTGCGAGCAAGTTGTCCAAAATCAAGACATCATTATCCACCTAGCTGCTCATGTGGGTGGAATCGGTCTCAACCGGGAAAAACCGGCAGAACTATTCTACGATAACTTGATGATGGGAACCCAGCTCATCCATGCAGCTTATCAAGCCGGTATCCAAAAGTTTGTCTGTGTGGGAACCATCTGCGCCTATCCTAAATTTACCCCCGTTCCCTTCAAAGAAGAAGACATTTGGAACGGCTATCCCGAAGAAACCAATGCTCCCTATGGCATTGCCAAAAAAGCCCTCCTGGTTCAACTCCAATCCTATCGGCAACAATATGGGTTTAATGGCATTTTCCTCTTGCCGGTAAACTTGTATGGGCCAGAAGATAACTTCAATCCCAGCAGTTCCCATGTGATTCCCGCCCTCATTCGCAAAGTCTACGAAGCTCAACAACGGGGAGATGCCACCCTTCCCGCTTGGGGAGATGGTTCGCCAAGTCGGGAATTTCTCTATTCCACGGATGCTGCACGGGGAATTGTGATGGCCACTCAGAAGTACAATGACTCTGAGCCGGTGAATTTAGGAACCGGTTACGAAATCACCATCCGCGATCTAGTCGAACTCATTTGTGAGTTAATGGAATTTAAGGGCGAAATTGTTTGGCAAACGGATCAGCCCAATGGTCAACCTCGCCGATGCTTAGATACCCAGCGAGCAAAGGATTGGTTTGGGTTTACGGCAAATATGGAGTTTCGCGAAGGGCTGAAACGAACCATTGACTGGTATCGTACCCATGCGGAGGCGGTGTAGGGCCGTGAAAACCCTAAAATGGTGGGTTACGGCGGATCGATAGATTGCTGTCACAGTATAAGTTTTAGCTACCTAACCCACCCTACGCTAATGCCCTATTTTAGGGCGGTCACGACAGTAGGGTCATAACTGCTTCTAGAATGGTGCATTAGAAAAAGAGGGGAAGAGAGGGAAGAGGGGGAGGATGGGGAACAAATTACCTATCTCCCTATCCCCCAATCCCCTATCGTTTTGATTTTCAGGAAATAGAGTCATGAATCCTTTCTTAAAAAATGTGGTCACTTTGACTGCTCTGGCTGCTGTGGTGGATGGTTCTGCCGATGATGAGGAAAAGCAGTTGATTGTCGATCGCCTGGCGAATAAACTGGAAGTAGCTCCAGATTTGGTTCATGAAGAACTGGATCGGGCGATCGGTGCGGTGCAAGATGCCGCCAATGACCCCACTCTGGCACTCCAGTTAGCCTACAAAGCTTTACGCACGCTCCCTTTTCATCAACAAACTTTCGCGTTTGATGTGGCCAAAGAGGTGATTGATGTGAATGGAATAGAACCGGATGAAAGTCGATTTATTTGGGCCCTGTTTCGGTTAGTCTTCCCTGAATCATCCGGTGGGAGTTAGGGAGATGGGGAGATAGGGGGATGGGGAGATGGGGGAATGCCCCATTACTCGTTGTTCATTGTTCATTGTTCATTGTTAATTGACCCCATGAATAAACGGCAACTTCGGAAACAATTACTGCTTGCTCGTGAGTCTCTGTCTGTGGCAGATTTGAAAGTGAAAAGCGATCGCCTCTGCCAGAATCTCAAACAGGCTCCCCTATTTCAGCAAGCCCAGACGATTCTCGCTTATTGGAGCCATCGCCAAGAGCCAGATCTGAGTCTTTTATGGGCAGAACGGGAGGTTTGGGGATTACCGAGAACCGTGGGTCAATCTCTCTGTTGGCATGTCTGGAACCCTTCAGAACCCCTACAAAAGGGAAAATATGGCATTTTTGAACCTGACCCAGATGCACCGGTGCTACAGCCCCAAGATGTGGATTTGATTCTGGTTCCGGCCGTGGGATGCGATCGCCAGGGATATCGTTTAGGCTATGGGGGGGGATATTATGACCGGTTGCTGAGTTCAGAGGGTTGGCAAGATATTCCCACCATTGGCATTATCTTTGATTTTGCTTGGCTGGAACAACTGCCGGTAGATGAGTGGGATATTCCCTTAAAAGGGGTTTGTAGCGATCGCCAATTTAACTTAACCCTAGAAGCACAGAGAGTACAACTCATGTGACAATGCTAAATGAAGCTTTCAACGGTAACCATGACCCAGACCTACACGATTAAAATCCATAATCGCCACACGAACCAACACCACACCCTACAAGTCCCCGATGACCGCTATATTCTCCACAATTGCGAAAGTCAAGGGGTAGATTTGCCCTTTTCCTGTCGCAACGGTGCTTGTACCACCTGCGCGGTGCGTATCCTTTCGGGAGAAATTTACCAACCGGAAGCCATGGGACTTTCTCCCGACTTACAAAAACAAGGTTACGCCCTGCTGTGTGTCAGTTATGCCCGATCCGATTTAGAAGTAGAAACCCAAGATGAAGATGAAGTCTATGAACTGCAATTTGGGCGCTATTTTGGTAAAGGAAAAGTCGAAATTGGCTTACCTTTAGAGGATGATTAATTCCTTGGCTTAAGATTATTTCTGGCATTCAATTAATCGCATGGGAGGATGGTCTAATAAATCCTGCCAATACTCCTGTCCCCATTTTTCAATCCCTTCAGGAGCAATCATGGGTTTATACCAATTCACGGTCTTAAACCCAACTTCTTTGAATGCCCATTCATAAGTTTCTTGGCTCAAATAATAGTCATCAATGACGATCTGTTCTCCATTGACCTCAAAAGCCAAGCTCGGAACAGCCATACCTTCCTGAAAATCAGAAAGATCTTTGTTTCTATAATATCCATATTTTTCTAGGCGATTGTAGGATTCTGGAGGTAGAGCAACGTTATTGTTGAGGGCTACAAAACGACCGCCTAGTTTCAAGTTGTCATAGATGATTTGGGCCATTTGACGCAATTGCTCTGGGCTTTGAGCGTGATTGATGGAGAAGGCTGCACCCACTAAATCAAAAGTGTCTATTTTCCCCAGTTCGCACATATCGCTAACGATATATTCTATTCCTAGGGGTTCCTTAGCTTCCTCTACTCTAGCCAACTCGATCATTTTGGGCGAGATATCTACACCAACCACTCGTACTGCGCCATTTTTTTTGAAGTTTCGACTGTGTATCCCTTCTCCACAGCCGAGATCGAGAATGGACTTGCCATAGAGATCTCCTAACTGGCTAAAATAGGTATAAGTCTCGACGTAAAAATAGATGTCGTAGATCTGGTGTTCGCGAAATTGCTTGTATTGTGTGGCGATGGGGTCATAGACTGCCATACTCTAAAGTTTCCCAGAGATAGTTGAGGACTGAATGGGTTTATTATAGATCAATTTGGATTTTCTCCAAATAGCTTTCTACTGGCGATCGGGATCTGAAAAGATGAATATTAAAGGACTCATAGCCCTAAGTTACAGTATGGTTTTGTGGGGTTGTCAATCTTCTCCTCCCATGGGGAAAACGGTGAGGGTAGTAAGAGTTGTGAGTGGTAATACTCTAGAAGTAGTCAGTGATAATTCTCCCGCGCAAACGGTAAGACTGATGGGTATTAGTACCCCCTCTGAAGAACAGGAACCTTGGGGAATAGAGGCGAAACAATATTTACAAGATCGTCTGCATCAAGAAGGGGTTATTTTAGTATGGGACGGAGAAACCGAAGATCGGTATGGACGGAGTTGGGGCTATGTTTGGCATGAGGGCGAGTTGATGAATGAGGAATTGGTCAAAGAAGGGTATGCTTTAGCTGAGGCATGGATTCCGAATGACCAATATAGCGAGCGTTTCCAGTATGCCGAAGAAAGGGCAAGGACGCTGGGTTTGGGAATTTGGAATCCAGAAAACCCGATGCGCTTGACTCCTAGTGAGTTTCGTCGTCAAGAGGGTTAAGTTTCCCTCTCTCTGTTCCCTATTCCCTGTTGATGACCCATGACTGAAAACTTACAAAATTATTTAGAGATTGCTACGGAAGCAGCCCTAGCGGGGGGTGCGGTGGTGATGTCTTACCAAGGAAAATTAAAGGATATTCGGGAAAAAGGCCGGCCGGGAGATATCGTAACAGAAGCGGATAAGGGTTCGGAGGCGGTGATTTTAGAGATTTTGCAGCGTCATTTTCCCGACCATGGTATTTTGGCGGAAGAGTCGGGGAAAGGGGGCGATCGCCAAAGTCGATATCAGTGGGCGATCGATCCCCTCGATGGCACAACCAATTACTCCCATGGCTATCCCAATTTCTCCGTTTCCATTGGCTTATTCATCGATGGAGTGCCTAAAGTGGGGGTGGTCTTCGATCCATCCCGTGAAGAACTCTTTCGCGCTGCTCAAGGCTTAGGAGCGACGCTGAACCGTGAGGCGATCGCCGTCTCTACTACCCCCACCTTAGCCGATAGCCTCTTAGTCACTGGTTTTGCCTACGATCGCCGAGAAACCGACGATAATAACTATGCCGAATTCTGCCATTTCACCCATCTTACCCAAGGAGTCCGCCGGGGCGGTTCAGCCGCTCTTGACCTCAGTTATGTTGCCTGTGGACGCTTAGACGGCTATTGGGAGAGGGGTCTGTCCCCCTGGGATATCACGGCTGGTATCGTTCTGGTGCAAGAAGCAGGAGGCAAAATTAGTGCCTATGATGGTAGTCCAATAAAGATCGAAACCGGTCGCATCTTAGCCACAAATGGTCATCTGCATGACCCCATGATCCAAGTTCTCTCACAAATTACCCCCTTTCCTTCTCAATGGCGAGAATCTGCTGAATAGGGAAAGAGTACACTAAAATGATTAATCATCCCTTGGCACAGTCAAACAGCGAGTATGTCTTTTAACATTAATCAAGGTCTGTTTCAACTTGACTTCACCGACTTTCACGCTATTCTCGGAGTTCCCATCCAGGCAGATAGTCGGGAAATCCGCAAGCGCTATATGCGAATTGCGAAGAACCTCCATCCAGATAGTAGTTCTACAGGAACTGCGGAAGAAAAAAAACAAGCCAGCCAGATTCTATCTAAACTGGTGAACCCAGCTTATGAAAAGCTGTCCCAGGAAAAAGAATACAAAGAATATATGGTGATGTTGCGGCTCAAAGGCCAACAAGCTGCCCAACAAAATAGTAGCGATAGCTTGCAAAGTGAGTTCGCTAAACAACTCGCTCAGGCTAAGGATGTGGACGTTGAGTATAAAAAAGCGATGGAAGAGCTGGCGGCTCAACAGTACCAATCCTTAAATGATTTTAGTCAGATCACTGGGGAAATTAGCGAGCTGAATATGGTCTACCTGATGCGAGCAGGCAGTGCGGGGACAAAAGCAGCCAGTAAACCGAAAGCAGCCACTCCACCGCCCCCCAAACCGGGTAACCCAGCGCCTCCTCCTCCGAAAGTAGAGAAAAAATCGCCAATTGATGGTTATTATGGTCGCGCTAAGGAACTGACGGAGAAAGGTAATTTCCCGAAAGCTATCCTAGAATTGCGGGATGCTCTAAAGCTAGAGCCAACCAATAGCGATTGTCATAGCTTACTGGGGATGATTTACCTCAAACAAGGGCAAAAAACCATGGCTAAAGTCCATATCAACAAAGCCCTCGAAGGCGATCCCAAACATGCAGAAGCTCTGGAGTCCAAGAAAAAACTAGAAGCCCTGCTCAAAAAAGGTAAAGATACGGGCAAAACCGATCAAAACGCCAGTCAAGGGATTAAGATATTCGGGATTACGATTGGTGGTGGAAAGAAAAAGTAATGGTTTATCAGTCTGCTCCAGGGGCTAGGGATTTGCTTCCCCTGGACGTTGCCCAAAAAACCTGGATTGAAGACCGTCTGTATCAGGTGTTTCATCACTGGGGTTACCATAGGATTATTACCTCAACGTTGGAGAGATTGGATACTTTGATGGCGGGAGGCGCGATCGATCGCTCTACGGTGATTCAACTTCAGCAGGGTCAAGAAGAGTTGGGTTTGAGGCCGGAAGTGACGGCCTCGATCGCCCGGACTGCGGCAACTCGTAAGTATTTTAACCGGGTGACGAATCCGAAGCGATTTTATTATAGTGCTAATGTCTTTGTGCGATCGCCCAAAGGAGACTATGGTCAGCAGCAGGAATTCTATCAAGCGGGGGTAGAGTTGCTCGGCGCGGGTGGTGTGGCGGCTGATGCAGAGATTTTATTGTTACTGGCTGATGGTCTACAAGCCTTAGAATTGGGTTTAGACCAGTGGGTTTGGGTGATTGGAGAAGCGGGATTAACTCAATCCCTGTTGTCTTCATTTCCAGCCGAATATCAAAAACCGATCCGAGAGGCGATCGCCAATCTCGACTATATTTCCTTACAACAGCTCGATCTACCCGAAGAGCTACAGCAGAAAGCGCAACTGCTCTTTAACCTCCGGGGAGAACCCGCTCAAGTCTTCCAGAAATTAGCGGCTCTGGATCTGACGAAGGAAGAACAGACTAAATTAGAAAACCTCAAAACCTTAATCGACCTCCTCCAAGAGAGTCGCCCCCATCAACCCCCTTTACCGATTATTGTGGATTTGAGCTTAATTCGTACCTTTGATTATTACAGTGGTATCGTCTTTGAGGTGGCGAGTCGTCAGGATACGGAAGTGAAAATCCTGGGTCAAGGAGGGCGCTACGATCAATTGGTGGGCGTGTATCATCCCCAACATGAGAGCTTACCGGGTATTGGCTTTTGTCTGAATATTGAAGCCCTGCAACAGGTGCTGCAAGGAGGCGATCGCCTGCCGAAAGAAATACCCGCCAGTGAGTGTCTCGTAGTGCCCTTAACCAGCCAAGCTTGGGGGGCTGCCTTTGCCTATGCTGAAAGCCTCCGCTCTCAAACTCCCAGCATCCGAGTCCAGGTTAATTTACTGGAGTGGGAAACCCCAGAAGAGGTGAAAAACTATGCTAGAGAGCGGCGCATTGCCCAAATTGCCTGGATGGATGCCCAAGGTAATCCCCAGGTAGAATCGATATCCTAAAGTAGAGGTAGGTTTGAAACCTACCCCTATGGCCGGTTTAACCCTCAATTGATGGACACCAGATCGACAAAAACACCATGCCTCATACCATTGTTACTAATATTTGTGAAGGAGTTGCCGATTGTGTGGAAGCTTGTCCAGTGGCTTGCATTCACCCCGGCCCTGGTAAAAATAAGAAAGGAACCGATTGGTTTTGGATTGACTTCCCCGCTTGTATTGACTGTGGAATTTGTTTAGAAGTTTGTCCCGTAGACGGGGCAATTGTGGCTGAAGAAAAGCCAGAATTGCAAGAAACACCCTCTCCCTAAATCCCTCTTTTACCGAAAATTTGGGTTTAAAGCTCCGTCCTTTTAGGACGGCTTTTTAAATTTCAAGGTTGTCAAGTCAACTTTTGGTGCGCTATACTGATTTTATCCAAGCAAGTTCTGCGTAAAATGTTCGTTTTAGAGTTCAAAGTAAAAGCTAAAACTCAACAGTGTCAAGGGATAGACGAAGCTATCCGTACCGCTCAGTTTATCCGTAACAAGTGCTTAAGGTTATGGATGGATACACCAGGAACGGGTAAAAAGGATTTATATCGATACTCTAAAGTTTTAGCCGATAACTTTGAATTTGCTGACCAATTAAACTCAAGTGCTAGACAAGCAAGTGCTGAACGTGCTTGGAGTTCGATTAGTCGGTTTTACAATAACTGTAAACGCAAAATACCAGGGAAAAAAGGCTATCCTCAGTTCAAGAAGTTTAGTCGCTCTGTTGAGTATAAGCAATCTGGGTGGAAACTTCTTAACCCTAAAACGATTAAGTTCACCGACAAGAATAATATAGGCGTTCTTAAGTTAGTAGGAACCTGGGATTTAGGTTATTTTCAAAAGTCTGATATTAAACGAGTCAGGCTGATTAGACGGGCGGACGGTTATTATTGTCAATTTGTGCTTTCTTGCGAAGTCAAAGAAGAGGTTAAGCCATCAGGTAAGTGCATTGGCTTAGATGTGGGTTTAACCTCTTTTTATACCGACAATGAGGGAAACAAGGT
>NZ_JAQOSP010000119.1 GCF_030068475.1 Roseofilum acuticapitatum BLCC-M154
AATTTGTTAAGAAGCGGGCAAGATGCCCGCACTCCTCGAATTCTTTGATCTGACTGGAGTGGGAGCATCTTGCTCCCTGGATTTTTAATTAGGGTATTTAAACGAACTTGATATGATTACCCGGACTTGATATAAATCTTGCTAGTTATCATTTTTACGGCAACCGATGCACAGACAATAAACCAGAGTCAGCAGCAACCATCCGCAGACAGAGTAACAAACCGAAGAATTAACCGGAGGAGTCGGTAAGGGATGAACCGGAATTTCAATCTGTTGATTCACCTGGGGTTCAACAAAATTGGTATAGGCATCTTCTAGAGCTTGTCTTTGTTGTCGTAATGCTTGTTGCTGTTGTCTAATGCGATTACGTTGAGTATCCATCTTTCATATACCAGGTTTTATTGGGGACAAAACCTAGACTATTGAGATCTGAAAGAAGAGAATTGGAACGGGAAGTGGAATGAAGTGTAAATTGGTGTAAAGCCTTATCCAATGAGGGTTTGAGTTGCCATTTCGAGTTTGATAAGTTAAACTCTAAAAAGAGTCAATAGGGTCAATGTCAGGGCAATGGATTGGCAAGAATTTCTGATAGAACAAGCAGATAATCACTTTCTCTCCCCAGAAGAGAGAGAAACTTTATTTAAGCGATTTCCTGAGCGAGACCGTTATATTAAAAATGAAGCCCAATTTACTAAGATACTTAACGAAGGAATTTCAGAGAGTAAATATCGCATTGGTCAAGAGGCTGTCACCAAGCGAATGCAACAAATTTATAAAAAGTTTGAAACAGATTACCCGCAACTACAACAGGCAAATCGTAAGTTGGGTATTCTGTATCAATGCTTGATTAACGAATACGATCAAAACACAAAACCCGCAGCCACCCTCAACCGTTGCATCTTAGGACTGAAGGGAAACTACCAAGACGCGCAACAGCAACTCAGCGAAATCACCCAAACGCTGCAAAACATCCTCAACGATAAAACCCTCTCCATTGCCAAAGTTGAGGAAGGCAGTATTCTCCTGATTGTGGAGAGTTCCCAAACCGGGTACGAGCAACTTAAACGCCTGATTGGTCAAGAAGTTGCCGGGTTTCCGGTGGAATATGCGATCGATGAATGGCAAGATATCTGCCGTCGGATGTTGATTGACCGCAAACCCTTAACCAGCAATACGGTTTTAGGTCGGGTTTATGGAAATCGCAATTTAATCGATGAGGATTTATTTGTCGATTTGGCGCTGGTGAAACCGAAACAGAGTGAGAACGAAAAACACGGCCAAGATATTGACCCAGAACGGGGTTCGGATTTGTTCGCTCGGCAGGAATTTGAGAAACGGTTTGCTTATGGGGAGTTTCTCGACGAAGTGATTGGTAAACGCACCGAGAAACAGATGGCCATTATTGGGGAACCGGGGGCAGGGAAAACCACCTTACTCCAGAAATTAGCCTTTTGGTTATTGCAACAAACCGATGATTTAGTCATTTGGGTGGACTTGGCAGAGTTGGGGAATCAAGCCCTGGGAGAGTATTTAGAAGAAAAATGGCTCAAAGAGGCGTTAGGTCAGTCCAGAGAGGAAATTAAAGCGGACTGGGAGCAGAAATTTAAGGGGGGTGCAGTCTGGTTACTGTTGGATGGTTTAGATGAGATGAGCCAGAGCGACCAACAGGCGTTAAAATTCCGAGGTTGGGTGACGGATGCGCGGACGATTGTCACCTGTCGCTTGAATTTGTGGCAAGCCAACCCCACTCAGTTACAGGGGTTTCAAACCTATCTCACCCAACCGTTTCAGGATGAACAAGTGCAGGAGTTTATCCGCAGGTGGTTTCGGGGGTTGGTTGAGTCAGGAGAGGCTGACCAGTTGGCGGAGTCTTTATGGTCAGAATTGCAAGCTGCGGAGAAGGAACGGATTAAGGATTTATGCCGCAATCCCCTGCGGTTAACGTTGTTATGTTCCACTTGGAAGGTGGAGGATGCGCTACCGGAAACGATGGCGGAGTTGTATGCGGGTTTTGTGGAGTCGATGTATGAGTGGAAGGATGACAGGTTTGAGGTGACGGACGAGGAAAAGGAACGGTTAAATGCGGCTTTGGGGGCGTTAGCAAAAGCATCCTTGGACGCTGAAACCAGTCGCTTTCGGTTAACCCATCGGTTGGTGTGTGAGTATTTGGGGAAACCGAAGGCAAAGGGGTCTTTATGTTCTTTGGCGTTACAGTTGGGTTGGTTGAATGAGGTGGGGGTAGCGGCAGAAAATCGGCGCGAAAAGGTGTATGGGTTTTATCATGCGACGTTTCAGGAGTATTTTGCGGCGTTGGCGGTGGCGGATTGGGATTATTTTTTACCGAAGGATCATGTGGATTGTCCGGTGGAGGGGAAGCGGTATCGGATTTTTGAGAAGCAGTGGAAGCAGGTGATTTTGTTGTGGTTGGGGCGTGAGGATATTGAGGCTAACGACAAGCTAGAATTTGTGATTAAGTTGGCAATTTTTAATGATGGATGTCGAAAGTTGTATCGTTTGAAGTCTTTCTTTATCGCGGTTGAGGGGATTTCTCAATTGAAAGATATTGATATGTCTGTTCCCTACAAACAATATGACCAATATCCCCTAACTTCGGTCTTGATTGAGGAATTAGTAGGAGTGGCTTTATGGGATTTTGATGTCGAACCAAAGAAGTGGAGCCTTTATTTTGACTTCCTTCAAAACGATGCTAGAGAGATATTGACAAGAACGACGAGAAGCAAGGTTATTGCAATTCTTGAGCAAAAAAATTACTTAATATCAATATGTTATTATTGGAACTCTGTCTTGAAGGGAAAAACACAGTCAGAGATAGAAGCTGAATTGAAGAAAATCTTTCCTTATCCGGCAATAGCTGATTTTATTGCTAATAATATGCCCTGCTTAGAAGAAATGGGAGTTTACCTCGAAAGCACAGGATATGGTTGGGGAGTAGATTTTATATTTTTTAATTTTGTTTCTTTTTTATCCGGCCTAGATCCTCATAATCAATCACTGGTTTTCAGCTTACCGTTTTTGATTGCAACTACTGAAAAACCAAGCAGTAGACTAAACGCCATTAACTGGTTATTGACTATTGCTCCCGATCATCCTGCCTTGATAGAGGGTTTAGTCAAAACGATGGTAACTGCTGTTGAGTGGCGCGATCGTGATGAAGCGGCTCAGATTCTAGGAAAAGTTAATCCTGGTAATCCTTTTATTATGAATTGGTTGTTAGAGCTACTTAAAGCTAATCAAGATGAAAATTACCTTTGGCAGATAGCTTATCATCTGGGTCTAATCGATCCGGGAAATAGCCAAGCTCAGACTGTTTTACTCGAAATTATTAGAACAACTCAAAGTGAAGAGATTCGTTGGTTCTTGGCTCAGTATTTAGAGAAGTACGAGCCTGGTAATCCTGGTGCGATCGCAGTTTTATTAAAAATTATCGAAACGGCTAACCGTGAAGATATTATTCGTCAGGCATTTGAGAGTTTACGGAAAATCGGGAAAGGACATCCTGAGCTAGTCGCAAGTTTGTTGAAAATTATTGAAACTACTGATAATGAAGATATTATTCATCAGGTATTTTGGACTAATGAAGATATTATTCATCAGGTATTTTGGACTTTAGAAGAAGTGGGTAAAGGACATCCTGATCTAGTCGCAGGTTTATTAAAAATTATTGAAACTGTTAACCGTGAAGACATTATTCGTCAGGCATTTCTGAGTTTACGGGAAATCGGGAAAGGACATCCTGAGCTAGTCGGAAGTTTATTAAAAATTATTAAAACTACTGATAATAAAGATATTATTTATCAGGTATTTCTGACTTTAGAAGAAGTGGGTAAAGGACATCCTGATCTAGTCGCAGGTTTATTAAAAATTATTGAAACTGTTAACCGTGAAGATATTATTAGTCAGGCATTTCTGAGTTTACGAATAATCGGGAAAGGACATCCTGATCTAGTCGCAAGCTTGTTGAAAATTATCGAAACTACTGGTGATGAAAGCAATTGTTGCGAAGCAGCTTATTGTTTACACACAATTGACCCTGGAAATCCTCATATTATTCCTGCCTTGATTAAGGTTATCGAAACCACCGATAATGAAGATACTCGTTATCGAGTAGCTTGGTATTTAAACACAATTGACCCTGGAAATCCTCATATTATTCCCGCCCTATTCAAGGTTATTGAAACCACCGATAATGAAGATACTCTTTATGATGTAGCTAATTATCTACACACAATTGACCCTGGAAATCCTCATATTATTCCCGCCCTAGTCAAGGTTATTGAAACTACCGATAATGAAGATACTTGTTGTGAATTAGCTGGGTATTTACACGAAATTGATCCTGTAAATTCTCATGTAATTCCAGCTTTAGTCAGGGTTATTGAAACCACGGATTATGAAGATATTGCCAAAAATGCAGTTCGGACTTTCGGAAAATTTGAATGTGGTCATCCAGAAGCAATCCGTGTATTAAGTCAACTCATTGAAACAACTAAAAATATAGTTATACTTGAGGAATTGGCTACGAGTTTGGGGAAAATCGATCCAGGAAATCCTCAAGCCATTTCTACATTACTCAAACTGGCTGAAACCAGTGAAGATAAGAGTCCAAAGCATTATGCGTGGGCATTCAGTAAATCTTGGAAAGGAAATAATCAAGCGATTGCTAGATTGCTGGAATTTTTGGAAACTGCTGAGAATAATCAAACTTTAGTATTTGTCAGCGAAATTTTAGAGAAAATTGGAAAGGGGAATTATTTAGCAATATCTGGATTAATGAAGATCCTGCAAACTAATGCAAATCAAAATATTTGTGTATATGCCGCCTACAGTTTAGCGGAAATTGATCCTAAAAACTATTTGGCAATTCCTAGTTTGGTTAAAATCATAGAAACTAATCAAGAAGAATGGATTCAGTTGCACATAGCTTGTCAGTTAGGCAAAATTGATCCGAGTAGCAAACTAGCAAATGAGTGCTTAATTAATATTTTACAAACAAATGATAGTCAACAAGTTTTAAAAGTAATTGAACAGTATTTAAGGGAGGTTGACTGGGGGAGTTATTTTGGAATTAGCGTCGTTATAAAATTATTAGAAATTTCCAGAAACAAGAAATATGAAAAATCAACACCTATCTATGCTATTTTTCGCTTTGACCAAACCTTTGATCGTATTTGCCACGGAAGCACATTGGCAATATCTCGGTTAATTGAACTGATTAAATCTGACTACTTAGAAGGTGATTATTCTATATATTTTGAGTATCTCAAAAAAACTATAGCTAACTGGGAACAAAAAGAAATGATAATTTCTAGCCTTCACTCCTGCCTCAGCGATGAAACCTACAGAGACAACTTTAACCTTTATTTAGAGTGTTATAAACTCTTCTGGGACATTTCTCAAGACCTCCCCTATCCCGACTTTTATCGCGCCTGGCACCATCCCCCCACCACACCCCATCCCGAAATCACCGACCAAACCCCCCATAACAGCGAAACAACCTTCGCCCCCATCAACCTCGCCCAAAGCCTACAAAACCAACCCATCCTCATCCTCAACACCCAACCCCTCGCCAACGAAACCCGCGAAAGAGAAATCGCCCTCACCCTCAGCGAACTCATCTGGGACACCACCTGTCCCGACCAAGACCCCCCAGAACCCGCCACCCCTGCCGAACTGCGCCGCCACCTGAAACAACTGCAACGCCGCGACCTCCTCCCCCACCGCGCCCTTCTCCTCACCGACTGCCAACATCCCACCCCGGAACTCATCGCCTTCTGCGAAAAACTCACCGGAGTCATTGCCGTTGCCTTCCTCACCGACGACCCCCTAGACGCGCCATTAAAAGGCTTTCCGCCGAATCAACCTAATCTGTTATCTGCCATTCAAACCTGGCTAGAGGAGATTTGAAAAACCGAGTTTCTGGCTTTATGGGATAAAATTGGAGTTGACTTTCAAACCTAATTTTGACTAGCGAAGCTCGCTGAACCCCTATGAATACCCTAGCTCAAGAAATTCTCAAAAACTTTGATAATTTGCCAAATACAGAACAACAGGCGATCGCGGTAGAAATACTTAAAAGAGTTATTGATTTTGACGTTCTCCCCCTAACAGACGAGGATTTAGTTCTCAATGCAGAAGAACTATTTTTAGCCTTAGATGAGCAAGAGGTAAATTATGAGTAGTCCTAACCGGGGAGAAGTCTGGCTGGTGGATTTAGGTTACACCGCCAAGGTTAGGCCTTGTCTTGTGGTGAGTATTCCAGCCCTCACGCAGGATAGAGCATTAACAACATTGATTCCGCACACCACCAGTCCTAGAGGTTCACGTTTTGAAGTAGAGATTAAAACCCGGTTTCTCAAGCCAGGAGTTTTCGACGTACAAAACCTGATTACCATTCCTCATGCAAAACTTCTGAAAAAATTAGGTGAATTAGATCCAGAGCAGTTGTCACAAATTGAAAAAGTTTTACGCTTATGGTTAGGCTTTGAAACCCCGGATGATGAGCCATCAACATAATAGTCTCTTTAGCAATTAAATTCATCTCGTTACCCCACTCACTGCCGCCCTAGAAGCGCCCTTAAAAGGCTTTCCGCCGAATCAACCTAATCTGATATCTGCCATTGAAGCTTGGTTAAAGGAGATTTAAGAAACCGGGTTTCTGCGACAATTTCAGCTACAAACCAGAGATTTTGATAGAAACCCGGTTTCTGACCCCTTAATAAACCTCATCGTGACTGCCAACATCAACAAAAACCGCTTGGTCATCTTCTGTAAAATAAAATAATACTCTCTCGTCGTAATCTACAGTAAAACTCCATAAATCCTTCAGCTTTCCCGATAGCTTATGGGTTCTCAATCTCGGATCGTAAGGGTCTAAAGTAAACATTTCTAATTTCTGCCAAAATTTTGACTCTAAATTGTCATTCCCTTTAATCCTTTTTTTAAAAGCCCGTTTAAAAGCTGAACTAAAACTGACTTCCATGATTATTCCTCAATCAGTTGTCTCAATTCGTCAATCTGGTTAGAGAACTTGAGGTTTCCTTGCTTTTGTTCTTTCTGGGCTGCTTGAAAATTCTCATAAATATCGTCGCGACGTTCTTCACGGAGATACTGCTGCAACAATGATTGAATTTCTTGTTTTTCATCCGTAGAAAGACTTTTAATTCCTTCAACTACATCATTAAATGTCATCATTGACGAAGCCTCACGGTACTAAATTACTGTTAATGATATCCTATTTCACCACTTAGGGGCATCATAGCGATTTGCTTTTCTCACCGACGAACCCCTAGACGCGCCCTTAAAAGGCTTTCCGCCGAATCAACCCAATCTGTTATCTGCGATTCAAACCTGGTTAGAGGAGATTTGAGGATTCAAGAAACCGGGTTTCTGACCCTCATTTATTCAGCAAATCTATCAATAAACTGCTCTGGAGTCAGAATTTCTATGGATTGGAAAGGATTTAACACCAATAAATCTAAATCGCCTGTAAGAATGAGATTGGCATTGCCACTAACAGCCAGTTCTAAAAACTTATTATCCTTTTCATCTCGACAAACAGAGATTTTTTCTGTAATATTCACTAACTGGGATGAACCGATAAATTTAAGCAAAAACACTTGTCTTTCTTCTTGAGAAAGATACTTGTCAAACTTGGAACGATTCAGAACTCGCTCTAATTCTTTTAATGTGGCTTCAGAATATAAAATGATTCCTTGCTTTTCTGCCAATGCGATCGCTCGAAACGGAACTGAGAATTTAAAGAGCAAAGCACTGATTAAAACATTGGTATCGATGACAAATCTATTCCTCATTATCATCCGCTAAAATCTCTTGTAAAATTTCTGGCGTTAAGCCTCGCTGTTGTGCTTTGTCTGAAATTTCTGCCATCACCTCAGTCAAACTCTTGCTGTATAGCCTCTCTCGTAAAAACAATTGAACAATATCGCTTAACTGTTTTTGAATTTCAGGGTTAGCCTGTTCAAATGCTGATTTTATATCCTCATCAACTTGAAGAATAATACTAGCCATAGTTTTCTTTTTAATGGGGAATTTATCGGTTGACAAAATTATAGCACCACATCACCCCCTCAAACAGCCTACTCAACCCCCCACCCCAGAAATCATCGCCTTCTGCGAAAAACTTACGGGGGCGATCGCCATGCGATCGCTTCCAAACCAAAGGTTTCTGTTAGCCAATTGGCTAATGTGGGGGGCAGTTGAGCATCGATCCAAATCTTCATGCGGTTAGTCTGGGAAAATCAGTACGTCGTGCAGCAAAGATCAAACAAGCCTGAATATCCGCTAGTTCTAGATCGGGAAAGTCCTCTAAAATTTCAGGAATGCTAACATTTTCTGCCAACATTTCTAAAATATCGGTGACGCGAATTCGCATCCCTCGAATACAGGGACGACCGCCACATTGACCGGGATTTTGCGTAATTCGGTTCAGTAATTTAGGCGTTGAACTCATGATTTTTTTAGGCTGAATGAGTGATTGATTTGTCTAATTAATTATATCCGAGAATTTTACTAACTACAACGGAAATCATCAGCTTCTGTGAAAAACTCACCGGAGTCATTGCCGTTGCCTTCCTCACCGACGACCCCCTAGACGCACGCGCCGTTAAAAGGCTTTCCGCCGAATCAAACCAATCTGTTATCTGCCATTGAAATCTGGCTAGAGGAGATTTGATAAACCAGGTTTCTCCCTAAAACTTGGGATAATGCAGATGTTGACAAAAACATCAACAAAGGTTAGAATAGAAGGGTAATGATGCAAGAAGCTCCCATCACCTATGGTTAAGAATGCTGCTGTGACTCCTGTACCGACTACTCGGTTTGTCCTCTACAACCTTGCCGGTGAGCCAAAGGCTTATTATCGAGTCGATCGCCAACGGTTAAGTCAGAAGGAAGAGAAGTCGAATCCGGAAGCAGTGGAGGCGATCGCCCATAGTATCATAGCGATCGATCGCTCCGGCTCCATGTACCATGACATCACCCCCCTCAAGGAAACGCTGATCAAACTCCTGACTCTAGAAGAATACAGCCATAGCCAACTGGTAATAACCCTGATTTCCTACTCCTCTCAAGGCAACTTAATCGCTCACTTCCAGCGCGTCCCTATTCAAGAGGTGATGAAACTGAATTCTTCCTATCTTCAGGAGATTCAAAATATACAGGTTTCCGGTGCAACTTGTATTTCCCAAGCCTTGCAACTGGCAACCGAGCTAGTTCAACCGGATGAATTGACTGCTATTACCCTGCATAGTGATGGTTATGCCAACCATCCCAACGTGCGATCGGAAGTGGAAACCCTCGAACACATTTGTCAGAATCTCAACCAAAGCAATGTTTTTCTGAATACGATCGCCTATTCTGCCAGTTCTGACTTTAAATTACTCTCCCGTTTAGCCAATCTGGTGTCGGGAACCTGCGTACAAGCGAAGAGTGTGAAACAGGTGTATGATGCACTCTATAACACTTCCAAGCTTCTAGGAGAGGCGATCGCCGAAGCCATTGAAGAACCCCTATTCAAAGAATACGACTATCAAATCTTCCTCTCCCACAGCGCTCAAAAGCTCAATGGTAACGCGGGTAAGCTGAAAATCTTGGGACTCAAAAAAGACGATGATGGCATCTTCTACAAATATCAAAAACTCACCCAAACCGAATTTGAGCAATTAACCGATATTCCCCTGGCTCAAACCGATGAATCCGTTTTTGCCTTCGCCAAAGCGCAACTGATTGATGGCAACTTAAACCTGGCTAAATATGCCCTAGTTAGCACTTTTGATGCCACCTTATCCCAGCGCCATGGAAAAGCCATCACCAATAGTCAACTGGTTGAATTTTCCCAAGCTTTAGACCAGGCAATCTATGAACCGCAGAATTTAGCAGAACACCAAATTCTGTCCGAAGTCCCTGTCAACAAAAACTTGCCCATTTTAGACCTGATCCAATTATTCGAGACCCACAAAGATCAAATTATCCTCAATCTCAAACATCTCCAAGATTGTTATCAACGCCGGGGAATTAAGCGCATTCCTGGCCAGCGAGATGCTGATGGTAACTTGGTCAAACCTTGGCTGAAAACCGAATATGTGGATAGTGGTGACTATGTACAGATGGGGTCATTTGACATTAATCGCAATACTGCCACCATCAATTTACTCATTACCCGTCCAGTAAAATTGGTCAAAGCTGAGGATGAAACCCCCATTACAGAAGTCGCCGGAATTTTGCTCAATGAGTTGAAATCTTACAACAACTATACTCTCATTGGCGATGGCGTATTGAATGTTGAGAGCTTAAGGGTAAAATTTAGTAACCCTAAAGTCTTTAAGATTTTCAAAGAACAGAATTTACTCTCCAATGCAGAGGCATTTGATGGGAATAGGGAATACGAGATTGACTTAACTTCATTGCCCATTGTGCCCATGGCAGCCGATTATACTCAAGTACAGGGAGTGTTTTCACGATTGGCAATTTTGCGGGTATTGTCGAGTCTTTTTTCTGCCCATCTCAAAGAGGTTTCAGATACCTATACTGCGGATCAATTAGAGGCTCTCAAAGAGCATTATTTATCCAAGAATTTGTATCTGAACTTTCCCACAACTACCGAATATTCTGATTTAGAAGAAGCGATCAATACCGGTAAAGTTGACTCGCGGGTGAGCTACAAAATTGAGCTAGGCAATTGTGAAATTCTCAATTTGGGTCAATTGCATTCAGCCAACAAGTTTTTAGACCGGTTTTATGAAGTATACGATCAACAGACCGGAGAAAAGCTCGATAAGCCGACATTCGATCAAACTCTAGATAATGCGGTAGTGTTTGGCCACAAGACGTTATCAAAGCGCACTAAAGTGACGAAAGTAGATGACTTGATGAAGCCGATTTTTGATGAGTTTTTGGGTTTAGAGAAAAACGGCAGTTTGACAGAGCTTTTGAATGAGTTAGGCGCGTCCGATCTGGTGAGTTTGCTGGAGAAAAAATGGCAAGAACAGACCATTGAAACTGACCTGTTTGTAGAAGCTTTAAGTGGAGGTTTAACTAAAGTTAATCAAGCCTTAGAAAAGCTGTATCGAGAAAAAATTTCGCCGTTGGTGTTTTATATTGGTGCAACGGGACTCATTCCTGATGAGCTAGAAGCGGTTGCTTATACTGCTGATGAACTTGCTGCCAAATCAGGGGATTTGAAGTTTTCCAAGTCGGAAAAAGAGGGCCTGTTTTTTGAAGTCGGGGATCTAATCGTCAGTGTTTATCCGAAGACTGAGTATTACAGCGTCTCTTAGGTCGTTCTAAAGGATTAGGGGGCGATCGCCAAAATTGCCTCCAACCAGCCCCTGTTTCTCATGTTAGCATAGGAGAAACAGGGCTTTATGCTTTTCAAATTCTCCCTATACTCAATCCATGAATAAGGTTAGCACAAGCTACATCCTCTGGTTCCTCGGCATGTTTGGAGCCAACGGTATTCATCGCCTCTATAATGGTAAGATTGCTACAGGCATTCTCTGGTGTTGTACCTTCGGACTCTTTGGCGTGGGTCAATTTATTGACTTACTCTTTATCCCCAATATGGTTGATGAATATAACCTTAAATATCGGGCAAAACATGGTTTATCACCAACCGGTGTCCCTTTAACCCCTCGGACTATTCCCTGTCAAGTCGTGGAAGTGACCGAAACACAAGCCCCCGAACCCGCCAAGGTAAGATTAGCTAAAGCGGCGGCGGCACGGGGCGGAGAGATCTCCGTAACCCAAGCCGTGATTGATACCGGTTTGGATTTTGATGAAGTGGAAAGCCTATTAATAGAGATGCTCAAAAAAGGTTATGCAACCATAGATAATCATCCCGATACCGGGGTGGTTTTGTACAGATTTGAAGAACTATAGAACCCCCTCTCGGAGGAATAAACGCTATCCTGATAGAGTTGCCCATCAGCACCCTATTGGCAGAGGAGAACCGATGAATCCCGAAAATCCCCGCGATCCGAATCGCCGTCTGCGAGAGATCGAAGAACAACTGAATCCTCCATCCGATCCAACCTTCAGCTCTGGGTCGATTAAAGCTCTTTTGACCCAAATTCAAACCTGGTATCAAAGCCTATCCAATACAGGTAAATGGGTTGTCGCTGGCGTAGGGGTGGTGATTGGATTTGGGTTTCTCAATCTCTTCCTACGGCTGGTCAGCACCGTGATTACTTTAGCGGTATTGGGAGGAGCCTTGTACTTAGGTTACAAATTCTTAATTGAATCTGACCCCTCCCAAAATTAAGCTAAAGTGCAAAACAGCTCTATCTAGGGAAAGGCAGACCAGAGGGAAATAAAATCGGGTCTTTCCCTGGGGAACGCATCCTTTTAGTTCATTCCCAGTTCAAAACTCGACCCTATGGCAAGTTCAACCGCCCCGAAAGAGAGTAATTCCCCTTTTTCTGACCCCACCCTGAAACTCCGTCGCCCTCCCTTATCCTTGCGTCGGTTTAGTGCTTGGGTGGTTGAAGTGTCAATGGTGGTGGTGAGTGCTGCGGTTCCCTATAGTGTGGGAAACCAGGTTAAGGATGGGGGAAATCAACCCCTAGTGCCGGTGAATTCTATGGTAGCCACGGGCCAAGAGACGATCGCCAAAACCCTAGCCCTACAAATAAGCGATCGCCAACAACCCGTTTCTCCCCTCACCAACTTACTCTGGTCAGTCGCCTTTATTGCTCCCGTAGCCGTAGGAGGATGGCAACTCTATCTACTAGGAACCACCGGCCAAACTTCCCCCAAACGCTGGTTAGGGGTGCGGGTGATCTCCTTTAATGGCGGCGTTCCCGGTGTCGGACGGGCTTTGGTGCGGGAGGCGATCGGGCGTTGGGGACTTCCCCTGGGCGTGGCCTATGGCATTTGGCGCTATAGTGGAGCCTTTCCTCAACTGGCAATTTTACTGGGACTATCGGGTTTAATGCTTACCGTGGAAGTATTTAGCGGCCTCTTTGACCGCTATTATCGTGCCTTCCATGACCGCATTGCTGGAACCTACCCCATCTCTGAACCTCTGCTCACGAGCTATACCAGCGCGGAAGAAGACCCCCCTGGCGCTTTGGCCCTTACGCCTAAAACGGGGAAAGCTGAACCGAGCTTATGGGTTTGGATGCAAACCCATCCCGGTATTACCCTAGTCAGTGCGATCGCATTAGGCTTGGGTTCTGTACTGATCACATTTGTGGGAACACAAATTTTTATCCAGTCCCAAACCACGGTGCGCGAAGGGGATGCTCAGGATAATCAACTCTTCATCGAACTGGTGCAACAGCTCGATCCTTCCGTAGCCAATTCTGACCAAAAACGCCGCGAAGCTGTTTTAGCCATCGGTACGCTCAATGACCCGAAAGCCTACCAATTTTTAGTCGATTTATTGGTACAAGAAACAAATCCTAGTTTAGTTGATGCCATTCAACAGGCTTTATTTAGCATGGGGCCCGATGCTTTACCCTATTTGCAACGGGCAAATTTAGCTCTGAGAAAGGACATGGAAACCCTGAGTCCAGGGAGTAGCCAAACCCAACAAAATATTATCCGCTTAAGGTTGCGGGCGACCAAACAGGCGATCGTCAAAATCCTCACCATTGACCAAGGAAACCCAAACCGCTTTTCTCTGGCGCAAGTTGATTTAGGCAAAACCTCTGCCCCCGTTGCCTTTGTTGCTGCCATGGAAAAAACCGATCTTTCTGGGATTAATTTTCGCGGTGCTATTCTCTCCCAAGCCAGCTTAAAATGGAGCCGATTTTATGGTGCAGGAGAAGATCGGCGCTTAGGTACATTTGATGACCCCATTGCGGATTTAAGTGGTGCAGACTTAAAAGAAGCGGATTTAACGGGGGCCATCTTATCTAATGTTACCCTTCGCCGTACCAATTTAATTCGCGCTATCCTCAATAAAGCGAACTTAAATGAAGCACGACTAACGGGTTCAAATCTCAGTAGCGCCCAGTTAGCTGGTGCTACTCTTCAATCAGCTCTGTTAGAAACCGTTAGTTTAACCGGAGCTGATTTAAATGATGCAAATTTTTCGTTTGCCAATTTACAGGGATCGCGCTTAGGACAAGTGCAGGGGATTTCGAGTCAATTTAAGTTTGCAAATCTCACGGAAACCACTTGGGAAAATGCGAACTTATCCCAAGCAAATTTCAGCAGCGCCCAATTACAATCGGCTGATTTTTCGCAAAGTCAATTAACCGGGGCTAGTTTGAATAATGCCCAACTGCAAAATGCCAATTTTACGGGCGCAATCTTAGTAGATGTCGATTTTCAAGGGGCAAAATTAGCGGGTGCTAACTTTGAGGGAGCTGTCTTTGAAGCCGGGGTAAAATCTCCCAATAAGGATGAATTTATTGAAAAACAATCTCCGGCAACGGCATCTAAAGGGTTTACAGGGGTGGATTTTAGTGAAGTGCAAAATTTGGATGAGAAGCAATTGAGTTACCTTTGCTCTCAAGGAGCGATTCACCCAAATTGTCAATAGCTCGGAGTTGGTTTACGGTGTGTTACGCTGTCGCTAACACACCCTACCATTTGTTTGGTAGTTTAAGTAGGGTGGGTTAGGCGGCTAAAACCTAGACTGTGACAGCAATCTCTCAATCCGCCGTAACCCACCATTTTAGTAGGGCTTTAGGGTGCGTTACGCTGTCGCTAACACACCCTACTGTTTGTGCGGTAGTTTAAGTAAATTGATTCGCCCAACCTTTAATCCAATTGAGGGTTTGATGAACGTTTTCTAGGGTAGATGCTTCACAATAAAGACGTAAAACGGGTTCGGTTCCGCTAAAGCGAACGAGGAGCCAACTTCCATCGGATAATCGGAATTTGTAACCGTCAATGGTATTGCAGTCGGTGACGGTTTTGCCTGCTATTTCGGTTAGGGGATGGGTGTCTAATTCTTGTAAAAGACGCGATCGCACTTCCATGCTGGCTAAGGGGAGATCGATGCGATCGTACATGGAGGAAAATCCAGTTTTTTCTTGTAATTGATGATACAAATAACCGAGGTTTTGCCCGGCTTGCACGACGGATTCGAGGACATAGAGGGCGGAAAGTAGGGCATCTCGTTCGGGGATATGGGTGTTGTAACCGACACCACCAGATTCTTCACCGCCGATGAGAACGGACTGTTCTAACATGCGATCGGCAATATATTTATACCCGATCGCCGTTTCATAGACAGATAGGTTATAGAGTTGGGCAACTTTAGGCATCAAATCGGAGCCACTAATGGTTTTAACCACTTCCCCAGTTAACCCCCGTCGGGTGGCTAAATGCTCGATCAGGACAGGGATGAGAACTTGGGTACTCATATATGTCCCATCTTTGTCGATGGCTGCGATGCGATCGCTATCACCATCAAACACTAAACCGGTGACTAAATCTGAACTTTCCCCAGAACTAGAAAAGGCTTTGATATCGGTCAATAATTGGGGTAAATATTTAGGCAGAGGTTCGGGAGCGCCGCCATCAAATAGGGGGTCGCGATCGCTATTTAATTCTCGAATATCCACCCCTAAAATTTGGGCTAGTCCTCCGGCTGCTGCTCCATGCATGACATCAGCAAACACGGTTAATTTACCTTGGATAATGGCTGATTGAATGGCTCCAATATCCACTTTAGAGCGCAGAATTTCACAATAGGAGGGCCAAGGATCGAACCGCTCTAGGGTTCCCGGTGCTGCTGCTGGGGGTGGGTTTTGGTCGAGTCGAGCTTCTATTTTTTGGGTGACTTCTGGGGAGACGGAACCCCCAAAGGCTCCTTTGACTTTTAATCCCAAATATTGACCGGGGTTATGGGAGGCAGTCATTACAATTGCACCGAGGGCCCCTTTTTCTTTGGCAGCCCAACTAAAGGCAGGAGTGGGGGCATAGGTATTGGTGAGCAGGACATTAAAACCGGCATTTTGAATGGCTTCAGCAGCAACTTGGGCAAATTCTTCAGCTAAAAACCGGCGATCGTGGCCGACAATGATGGTATGGTTGCTTTGATGACCATAAACTTCTGCTAAAATTTGAGCGGCGATCGGGGCGACTTGAGCCACCCGTTCCATGGTAAAGTCTGCCGCAATCACCCCTCGCCAGCCATCTGTACCAAATTTAATCGGGTTTTTAAAAGACATTCTTGCCATAAACGTTGCCTCTTGCCATAAATGTTTACTTCTTGAGTTTACCGCCAATTTTCGGCCCATCTGCTATCTAGAAAAATATCAATATTTGTTACAATTTCTTTCAAGATCAGAATACAGCGTTCTGTGCTAGAGAACACCCTGTAGGAGCATAAAATTTTTCACCTCTCCTCTAAGATTAACGTTTAATTTCTGTATTTAAGCCAGATTCGATCAAAGAGCGAATTTCTTTCACTTGAAAGTTATCCACTAACTGTTGTAACTTAAGTGCAAACCCAACATAGGTGGGATGATGTTTTTTGAGGGCGATCGCCTCTTTACCTAAGCTATGAATGTTACCTCTGAGAGCTAAATCCAGTAATTTCTCTAAAATCTTCTGTTCTGGAAAAATCACCTGCTGTTCAGCTCTATTATTCTCTGATGAAGATGAATGAGCTATTCCCTTTTCTACTTCCACCTCAGAATTCACCGAGCCTTGATTGGCATAAATCCATTCTAAATTCAAATACTTTTGTAAGTATGCAAACAAGAGATCCACTTGTACGGGTTTGGGCAAAAAGGCATCGCCGCCTACTTCTAAGCTTTCTTGTTGATCGGAGGCAAAAGCCTTAGCAGAAGAGACAATAATAGGGATGTTTTTCCAACAATCCGATTGGCGAATATGTTCGATTAAATCAAACCCATCCATCACCGGCATCATAATATTAGTAATTAGCAAATCGGGTTTATCTTTCTCCATTTTCTCTAAGGCTTCCTCACCATGGTTAGCTTGAAGACATCTAAACCCTACTGATTCTAATAAACCGACGATGATTGACCGATTTTCCCACTTATCATCGACCATGAGAATCGTTTTAACACCTCCTTGAAAACCAACTATTTTTCGAGTTTTATGAGCATAAAAATTATCCGTTGCTTGAGCCGCGACAGTTAGGGGTAAATCAACCCAAAAGCGACTTCCTTCTCCTAAGCTACTCTCTACCTGAATTTGACTGCCCATCAATTCTGCAATTCTTTGACTAATGGTTAAACCTAAGCCAGTTCCTTCTAATCTTTTTTTGGCTTCTCCCACTTGCTCAAAGGGTTCAAAAATCTGTTTAATTTGGTCATCAGTCATGCCAAAACCGGTATCTTCTATTTCAAAATGAATACAGATTTTTTGATCCGGAGTTAAGGTTTCTAGTCTAGAAGATTGATTGATGACCTTAAAAATGACTTGTCCTCGATCGGTGAATTTAATCGCGTTTCCCAGTAAATTAATCAAGACTTGCCGCAAACGCTTTTCATCGGCATAAATCCCCAAGGGTAGCCAGGGATCGGGCTGATAGATAAAATCCAGATTTTTTTGTTGCGCTCGTAGGCGGAATATTTCTACAATTCCCATCAAAAATGAAGGAAAATGGAAATAGGTGTTTTGTAGTTCGAGTTTTCTAGCTTCAATTTTTGATAAATCTAAAATATCATTAATTAAGGTCAGTAAATGAGAGCCACATTGATGAATAATATGAATCCCATCAACTTGAGATTTGAGGAGATTATCCGATCGCTGGAGAATCTGCGTATACCCCAAAATTCCATTGAGGGGAGTCCGTAATTCATGGCTCATGTTGGCTAAAAATTCGCTTTTGGCTTGATTGGCACGATCGGCAGCCATTTTAGCCTGTTCCAGTTCTTGGGTGCGATCGCGCACTTTTTGCTCTAAGGTGTGGGAATACTCCTGTAATTGGGCATTCGCCTGCTGTAATTGCCGTTGATAGCGGCTATTCATAGCGAAAATGGCAGCAACCGTTAACGCACAGAGGGGGGCAATCACCGGAATCCACCATCCGACTAAAAACGCACCATAGCCCACGCCCAAGATCGTCAAACCACTGATACTGACCGCTACAATAGTCAGACCCGGAAAGCTACGGGTTGCTGAGAATTTAATCGTAGGCAGTATCCAACTTAACAGCACTCCCACCTCAGACCAAAAGAATACCCAGAGACCTTTTAAGGGTAAAGATAATACCGATAATAAGGGACGATCATCTAGGGCAGCACTTAACATCAGGCTGGCAATGTTGGCATGAATAAAAACCCCAGGCATTGGCTCGGAGGTGGCTTGATTGCGATTACTGTAGGGGGTATGAAAAAAATCATTGGTACTTTGGGCAACGGAACCCATCAGAATGAGGCGATCGCGAATTAATTGCGGCTCAAAGTCTCCTTTGAGCAATTCCGTAATGGTAATAGAGTCAAACCGATCTTCAGTTCCCCGATAATTGAGCATAATTTGATAGCCCCCCAAATCCGCTTGGCGATAATTGCCATTTTCAGACGTTAAAGGGCGAAATATGGCTTTTCCTAACCCATAAAACTTACGCTCTGAATCAACCGTTTCTAATTCCACTCCTTCCGCACCCAAATAATCTAAAGCCGTGCGGACACCCAAAGTCGGTAATAATTGTCCATCTTCATCCACAGACACAATCAGCGCCCGTCTGATTTTAGAATCTGCATCTACCACCAAATCAGCGAGAGCAACTTGCTGGTTTTCCTCTAGAGCAGAAGGGGAAGCAACCCGTTGTCCTACTGCCTTTTTAATGCCAATTAAATGGGGAGTTTGAGCCATCACCTGCATCCATTCTTGAGTCCCTGGAGCTACAGGTAGATCCCGATATAAATCTAAACCAATCACCCTCGGATGATGTTGATTCAGAATAGAAATGATTTGGGCCAATGTACCATCAGTCAGGGGCCAAGTGCCCATTTCATGGATATCGCGATCGTCAATGGTAATTACAGTAATGCGTTGTTCTCGATCTTCCAGGAGACGATAGCGAAAAAACTGGTCTAGAGTTGCCCATTCGAGCAGTTGAAATCCTCCAGCCATTCCCGCCACCATCACCGTAGCGGTGACAGTCGGTGCAATGGTGAGCAAGGGTTGCCATTGCTGAAAATATTGCTTGAGACGATGCCACATAGGGAGTTGCCAGATCGGAGTATGCAGAGTTTAAGGTTGGAATTTGAGGATGGGTTGATCGGCGATCGCCTCTAATCCAACAGATGAGAGTAGCTCTGCCCAATTTTCAGTTAACACTGAATTATCCGGTTCTTGTAATTTTAATTGCACTAAAGAAAAAACGGTATCATACCAAAGTTGGGCTTGAGCCAAATCTTCCACTTGCTTTAAAGACAAATCAGAGGAAATAGAATACTCTTGTTGCGGTAGGCGACGAATCCACCCGGTATATTCTGGACTATCGGGTTGCAGCATTTCTCCGCAAATGAAGGCGATCGCCCATTTATAATTGACATTTTCTTTCAAAGGAGGTGCATCTTCTGGCAGTTGAAACCCCATAATTCCAGGGGTTTTTGGCAGCTCCATCTCCTGTTGATAATGGCTCTCTCCCGTTTCCGTTTGCAGACTAAAAAACACCTTTTGAGCTACAGTTTGGGGAACATAGAGATAAATCGTAGGCTTTTGAGCCACCGTAAACCCCATTTGGCTCTCTGGAAGTAGGGGAGTCACCGGGAGCAAACCCTCTTGAACAGCAACACACTGCTGTGGATCGCGAGATCCTCCCCCCAATGTAGAATCGGGTGCGGGATCTTCTGGAGGTTCAAAGATGACCGCTTGTGTTGAAGGGGCGATTAAACTCAGGGTAACTGCTGCAATTAAACCCAGCAGTGGGGATCGCGAAACGGGATAGGGAGGTCTCATGATCAATCCTTAGATGAGGGTTTATAGGGGTATTAGTTCTATTGTGCTGGCTTTTCCGATAAAAATCCAACAAATTTTGGTAAAGAATGACAACCATTACTTGAAGAGTTCATGAAGCGATCTCTCCCCTTCTCCTGCGCGAGAAGGGGTTAAAATACCCTAGAATCCTTAAGTATTCTGAAGTTTATCAATTAATTCCGACTTAATGGACTCCGCCTTATCATTATCAATTTGACAAGTCCCCGCATTGGCATGGCCGCCCCCTCCATAGGCCAACATCAGCTCCCCAATATTGAACGTCGAAGTCTTATTTAAAATCGATTTCCCCACAGCAAAAACCGTATTTTGCTGTTTTAATCCCCACATAATATGCATGGAAATATTGCAGTCAGGATTCTGGGCATAAATCATAAACCGATTTCCGGCATAAATTGTTTCTTCTTTCCGCAGATCGATGACCACTAAACGATTATAGGTTTGGGAACAGCGCTGTAATTGCTGCTTAAACTGTTCTTGTTGCTCTTGATAGAGCCTCACCCGCTCTTCCACATCCGGAAGAGCTAAAATTTCCTTAATAGTATGGGCTTTACAATAATCAATCAATTCCATCATCAATTGATAATTCGAGATTCTAAACTCTCTAAAGCGACCCAAGCCAGTGCGGGCATCCATGATAAAATTGAGCAGCACCCAATCGGTCGGATCAAGAATTTCTTCGGCTGAAAACTGGGCAGAGTCCGCTTTATCCACTGCCCTCATCATCTCTTCAGAAATCTGGGGAAATTTCTCTTTTCCCCCATAATAGTTATAGACAACTCTGGCAGCAGAAGGGGCATCAGGATCGATAATATAGTTGTCCGGTTTAGAGTCGATGCGTAGGGTTTCGCTCAAGTGGTGATCGAACACGAGGTGGGCCCCTGGAACATAGGGTAAATTAGTGGTAATGTCGCGATCGCTAATTTCGACTTTCCCATCCTGCATATCTTTCGGATGGACAAACTTAATCTCATCAATCAAATTTAGCTCTTTGAGGAGAACCCCACAAACCAACCCATCAAAATCACTCCGAGTAACTAACCGGTATTGTGAATCAACCATTACCAACCTCTTATTAAATAACGAACTGCCATCAACCAGAGACTCTGGGATAATCTTCGAGTATAGTATAGTCAATAGCCGTGCTATCAACCAAATGAGAAACCCATGAAACTCTGGATTAGCTGTTTTGTCCTGTTATTAGTGTTAGCTGAAATTATTCAACAGCTCAAAGCGCTATCGGTTCCCCTTCCTGTATTTATAGTTGCGGGGGGACTCTTAGCTGTTGCCTCCAATTTTGAGCAAGCCAGGCAATGGACTCAAAAAGCGATCCAGAAACCAGAGACAACCCCGGCTGAACCGACAACAGGGATTGACGCGATCGATGTTACCAGCTATGAAGTGATGGATGACCCACTAGATGGGGGGATGGGGGGATAGGGGTCAATTATTAAATGGTTTGTTAATTAAATTGACCCCATCAGAACCTAATCCACTCTCTCAAGTTGCCATAGGATCTGATTTCCCTCACGTCTAACCCTAGAAACCACCCAGTTTCGCCAAACCCAGTGATCGCCGCGACTCGTTACCGCACTGGCATTGACATCCATTAAATCTGCCAACTCTGAGCTAGTAATGAGATAAGCATGACTGGCAATTTCGTCAGCAATGCGTAAGGTTTCGATCAGGTTTCGCAGTTGTCCAACTCGTACATCACGGGGCAAATTATCCGTGCTTTCGGAGGAAAGAGGATTAGAAGAAGCACTTACATCTGTCATGCCACTGTTCAAAGCAACATCCGTGGATTGTAGCGCGTTCTGCCCGTTTAGGGGGGAAAGGATCGATCCCTTGTGGCTATTTAAAGCTTGTTTTAAGTTAGGAGAGCGACCACTGGCAAAGGCTTTGGCAATGGTATCACAGCGTTCATTATCGCGATCGCCCGTATGGGCTGGCACATATTGCCACACCACCATCTTCGAGTTTAACTGGTCTAAACTTTCCCACAAATCCTGATTTTGTACCGGTTTTCCTTGAGAAGTTTTCCAGCCCTTATTTTTCCAGCCCTGAATCCATTGAGTAATCCCCTTACGCACATATTCACTATCCGTGAACACATGCACCGCCTCCGTTTGCCCCAAGGACACCACTAATCTTAACCCGGCGATCGCCCCCTGTAACTCCATGCGGTTATTCGTCGTTTCCGCCTCCGATCCCCCCATTTCATAAACCGAGCCATCCGTAAAATTCACCACCACCGCCCATCCCCCTGGGCCAGGATTTCCTAAACAGGCTCCATCCGTGTAGATACTCTTAACCTTACGTTCAGATTCCATTAATTGCACAAACATCTCAAGTTAAACCTAGACCTTATACTATACTCTGCTTTTCCCGGCCCTAAGCCCTCTCCATGTTAAAATTTTCCCAGACTTTTTACCCTCCCAACCCATGCCTTCCGATCCAGCCCCTTCCCGACCTCGGCGCAAAACCTCCCTCAGTCCAGAAAAATATGCTCGCCTCAAAGCCGAAGCCAAAGCACCCTATCGAGGATTACGGCAATTTATTTACGCCACCTTTGCCACCTCCGGTTTCATCGGAGCCTTCATTTTCCTCGCTAAACTCGCTTCCGGAGAAGATATCACCACCACTTTAGGCAACCTAGCCGTACAAATTGGCGTAATTGCCCTCATGGTATGGCTTTATCGCCTAGAAAATCGCAAATAAATGATTCCCCATCCCTTTAAACTGACGAGTTTATGGGAAATGCTATATACTAAAGCCCCATATCCCCAGTTACCCTAAAAGGAGCGATCATGGCCATTGCCCTGCAACAAGCCATTGAAGTCGGAAAATATTTAGTGACCCAAAGACTATTAGGGCGGAAAAAATTCCCCCTAGTATTAATGCTCGAACCCCTATTTCGGTGTAATTTAGCCTGCACTGGATGTGGAAAAATTCAGCATCCCAAAGAAATTCTCAAACAGCATCTTACCCCAGAACAATGCTTTGCTGCCGTAGAAGAATGTGGTGCGCCCGTCGTTTCCATTCCCGGAGGAGAACCCCTTTTACACCCACAAATCGTAGAAATTGTCAAGGGATTAATCGAGCGCAAAAAATTCATTTATTTATGCACCAATGGGTTACTCCTAGAAAAATATTTAGACCAGTTTCAGCCCTCCCCCTATTTAACCTTTAGCATTCATTTAGATGGCTTACGGGAACAACACGATCGCTGTGTAGACCGCGAAGGCGTATTTGACATCGCCGTACAAGCCATTCGCGCCGCCAAAGCCAAAGGATTCCGCATCACCACCAACACCACCGTATTTGAGGGCACTGACCCCCAAGAGATGCAAAAATTCTTTGACTTTCTCGCCACCTTAAACATTGATGGCATGATGATCTCTCCCGGTTATAGCTATGCCTGGGCCCCCGATCAAGATCATTTCCTCAAACGAGAACAAACCAAAGCTTTATTCCGAGAAATTCTCGCCCCTTTCAAATCCGGTCAAAAAACCTGGAATTTCAACCATAATCCCCTATTTTTAGACTTTCTCCTCGGAGAAAAAGATTATGACTGTACCCCTTGGGGCAGTCCGAGTTATAGCGTTTTAGGTTGGCAAAAACCCTGCTATTTACTTAATGAAGGCTATTATCAAACCTTCCAAGAATTGCTAGATAATACCGAGTGGGATCGATATGGTCACCGCAGTGGCAATCCCAAATGCGCCGATTGCATGGTGCATTGTGGCTATGAACCCACCGCAGCCCTTGATGCTTTAGATCCCAAAAATATGGGACGCTCTTTTGGTTCCCTATTTGGCATAGCCCGTTAAGCACTTTGTGGGTGCAATCAGTTGTGAGGAAGGATAGTTCAGACTGTGTAACAAACTGAAACAAAAGCCGTCCGTTGTCAGGGCGCTAGATTTACAATAGTTAAAGACGTTGTAATTCGGAGATTAAGCACTCCCCATTTCTCCATGAATCGATGGAGTAGATGCGATAGGATTCATCCCTCTACAATCACCTATGAGTAAGTCCAGCCAGTATAATCATTCCCAAAATCCTCTTCAACCCTTATCTGATTTAATTGCTAGTCATGAAGAGTGGTTAATGAATAAAATCTTATACTATGCCAAGCGACAGGGATATGCCGTCTATACCTCAACACTAGCTGAAGCTTGGCGCGTGTCGATTTGTGGGTTATCTGAACCCTTGATGGAGACGATTGCTGAAAATTCTGGCGTTCAAGAATTAACCCCCAATCCTCCGAAAAGACACGATATTGGCACTGAATTTGGTATTTTAGAAGCCCAACGCCATCGCAGTCGGGGCATTACCATAGAATTGTTTTTTGGGTTATTTAAATATTATCGACAATCCTATCTTGATTTGCTCGATATGGGCAATTTTAGCCCCGATCAATGCCAATTATATCGCTTGTTTATCCATCGCTTCTTTGACCGAATTGAGCTGGGATTTTGTGGAGAATGGGTGAGTCAAAATATTAATCAATCTATAGTAGAGCTACAGGAAGAAAATCGTAATCTAGCCAACATTAAGAATAAGTATTTGACCTTATTTGAAAGCCTGGCGGATGCAGTATTTTTATTGAATCAAGACAATAAAATCGTTAACTTAAATGCGTCTGCTGCACGTACCTTTACAGAAATGACGGTTCCCGGTTCTCTCTATTATAGTCCAGAACCGATTGAACTCGAACTGCCTTGGCTCAATCAACAGGTACTCAATTTTATCAACTCCGAGGAATCAGAACAGCGCTATGAAGCTCAACTCTGGACTCAGACCGGTCAACGCTGGTTTGAGGTCAAATTTAAGCGCATGTTAGATGTCAGTGGCAAATTTACCGGCACAATTGCCGTGTATACTGATATTAGCGATCGCTATCAAGCCGATCTAGACCTACGTCAAAGCGAACAGCGACTCAAAAATATTATTTCCACCCATATTCATGGCTTAGTCGTTTTAAATCAAAAAGGGCAAATTGTTTTCGCCAATCCAGTAGCTGAGAACTTATTAAACCAAAAAAAAGAAGATTTAATTAGCACTTATTTTTCTGTCGATACCTCCGGAAAAACCACAGAAATCGTCTTAGAGAAATGGGGACAAGTCCCAGTGATATTACAAGTGAGAGCTGTCGAAATTCCTTGGGAAAAAGAAATGGCTCATTTGGTCTCCCTGATTGATATTACCAGCCTCAAACAAGCCCAAGAAAAATTACAAATTCTCTATCAAGCCTCTGAACAAAGTCCTGCGTCTATTGTCATTACCGATGCTCAGGGAAATATCGAATATGTGAATCCTAAATTTGAAAAAGTGACGGGTTATAGTGCCGAAGAAGTAAAAGGAGAAAATCCCCGAATTTTGAAATCCGGTCATACCGGCGATCGAGAATATAAAACCATGTGGGAGACGATCGCATCCGGGAAAGAATGGTATGGAGAATTTAAAAATAAACGTAAGAATGGTCACCTTTTTTGGGAATATGCTTCGATTTCCCCCATCAGAAATCTAGAAGGAGAAATCACCCATTTTGTCGCCGTCAAAGAAGATATTACCCAACGCAAGCAAAATGAAGCGCTCTTAGAATATCAGGCTAATTATGATATCTTAACAGCCTTACCGAATCGGATCTTAGCACGGGATCGCCTCCAGCAGGCTATTACCCAAGCCGAGCAGAAAAACAATCAGGTTGCCATCCTGCTCTTAGATCTCGATCACTTTAAACAAATCAATGAAAGTTTAGGTCATGAACTTGGGGATGAACTGCTGCAAGAAGTCGCCCAAAGATTACTGCTTTGTATCCAAAAAAGTGATACTCTAGCGCGGTTGGGAGGAGATGAATTCTTAATTCTTCTCCCTAATGTTGAATCTCTTTACGATCCCGAAAAAATTGCCCAAAATATTCTCCAAGTTTTGAAAAATCCTTTTCATATTCAAAACGAAGAAATTTTTATTTCCGTAAGCATTGGCATTACCCTATATCCTGATGATGGACTTGATGCGATCGTGCTGATGAAAAATGCTGATTCTGCCATGTATGAAGCTAAAAATGAGGGACGTAATACCTTTAAGTTTTTCACCCCTCAGATTAATCAGCAAGTCCAAACTCGGAACTTAGTGCAAAAATATCTCCGTCATGCCATTTCCGAAAATGAATTGTATATGGTCTATCAACCCTTTATTGATTTGAAATCGGGATATACTGTAGGTGCAGAAGCCTTAATGCGATGGTCGAATCCAGAGCTGGGTGCAGTTAGACCCGACCAATTTATTCCCATTGCCGAAGAAACGGGATTAATTGTACAATTGGGAGCCTGGGCCCTAGATCAAGCCTGTGCAGAAGTAGCTCAATGGCAAGAGTTTCATGATGCTCATCTCTGGGTTGCCGTTAATTTGTCTCCCCGTGAATTTCGGGAATCCAATTTTGTTAATGAGATTTTAGGGACTATTAAGCGCCATCAGATTAATACGGCTTGTTTAGAACTGGAAATTACAGAACGGCTTTTAATGGAAGATATTCCAGATGCTAAAGCTTTGATTGAACAATTACACGATCGCCAGATTCGGTTAGCGATTGATGATTTTGGTACGGGATACTCTTCTCTCAGCACTCTCAAGCGCTATCCCTTCCAAGTTTTAAAGATTGACCGCTCTTTTATTTCCGAAATTCCTGAAGATCCAGAAGCCGTCTCCCTAGTAAAAACAATTGTGGGAATGGCTCAGTCCCTGGGCTTAAAATCGATCGCTGAAGGCATCGAAACCGCAGAGCAGCAAGCATTTTTGCAAAGCCTAGGCTGTGACTACGGTCAAGGCTATTATTTCAGCAAACCCTTAACCGCGCAAGCCTTTCGAGACTATCTCAGGGGATAATGAACAATGGACAATGAACAATGAACAATGAACGATTACCCCTGTGTCCGTTTCCGGTTGGCTAAAAAGCGAGCAGCGAGAACACCCCCAATGAGTCCAAAGAGGTGACCTTCCCAGGAAATGCCGGGTTGTCCGGGAAGGACACCCCAGATGAGACCGCCATAAATGAAACCGACAACTAGGGAAAGGGCGATCGAGCCTAAATTGCGCTCAAATAAGCCTCGAAAGAGTAAAAACCCTAAATAACCAAAAATTAAGCTACTCGCGCCAATATGAAAAGCTGGGGCCCCAAATAGCCACACCCCACCCCCCGCTACTAACATGGTAATGGCGGTGACCCAAAAGAAATCTGTGGTTTCTTGCACCATCACCAACCATCCCAAAATCAGAAATGGGCCCGTATTAGCGATTAAATGGGCAAGATTACCATGCAAGAACGGAGACCAGAGGATGCCGCGCAAACCGATAATATGGCGGGGAAGAATGCCATATTGATCCAGTTGTCCTTGATAAACGATTAGATCTACAATTTCGACCACCCAGAAGGTGATCACAAACCCAGCCAAGATTAGGATCTGGGTTTTTAGCTCATTAACGATCGCCTTTCCTTCCTGACTACTCATCTTGTGTGACTCAGAGGATATCTTCTCCAGGTTAGCAATTTCTCAGGGTCTACTGGCGGAAATAAGCCTTAAAAATCTCTTGAGCTACCGGTAGAGCAGTCACCCCACCGTAACCGCCATTTTCCACCACAACGGCGATCGCCACTTGGGGGTCACTCACCGGCCCATATCCCACATACACCGCATGGGATTTTTGTCCCAACACCTCCGAAGTTCCCGTTTTACCTGCCGTTAGGGGAATCGTGCCATCATTCATCCCTCGTCCCGTCCCCTTTTGCACCACGGCCACCAAACCCTCGCGAATCGCTGCTACGGTGTCAGGAGATAAGCCTGTGGGTTCCGGTTGCATCTTTTCGGTATCGGTTTGGGACGCTAATAAATGGGGTTTAACCCGCATTCCCCCATTGGCAATACTGCTCACCATCACCGCCAATTCCAAGGGAGAAGCCAAAACCAACCCCTGACCAATGGACATACTCACCGTATCGCCACTATACCAAGGCTCACCATAGAGTTCTTGCTTTTGTTCAGGAGTCGGAACCGAACCATTGCGTCCTCCCTCCAACCCCAGTAAACTTAAATCTGTAGTTGGGCCAATACCCATATTTTGGGCCCATTCGGCGATCGCCTCCACTCCCGCTTCCATCCCCATCTGATAGAAAAACGTATTACTGCTGTAAGCCAGAGCATCCCGAAAACCAATCACCCCATAACCGCCACTATGTTCGTGGAACTGAATGCCCCCCACAGTAATATAGGCCGAAGTCATCAGAGTAGAATTGGGGCTAAATTTCCCCGACTCCATCCCTGCTGCTGCGGTGACAATCTTAAACGTACTCCCTGGGGGATATCCCTGAAGAGCGCGATTCAAAAAGGGTTCATCTTCCCCTTGTAGCTCTTCCCACTCCTGACTGGTGACGCGACGGGTGAAAATTTGTGGGTTAAACGTTGGCCCGCTTGCCATCGCTAGGACTCCCCCCGTTTTCACATCCAGCGCAACCACCCCACCGCGACGATTTCCTAACGCTTGCTCGGCCGCTTTTTGTAACTCTAAATCTAGGGTGAGCTGCACCGAGTCCCCAGAGCGAGGCTCATCTAAGCCTAATTCTTGCAACTCTTCCCCTTTGGCATTCACCTCTACTAACCGGCCTCCCCATTCTCCCTTGAGCTGCTCATTGGCTAACCGTTCTACACCCATTTGTCCCACAATCATGCCCATGGGATAATCGGGATGAGCTTCGAGTTCCTCGCGGGTGGCTTCTCCCACATAGCCGATGACATGGCTGGCTAGGGTTTCATGGGGATAGAGACGATTAGATTCTGAGCGAATTTCTACGCCAACGGGGTCTAATTCAGAAAGAGCTGTAAATTGTTCTAAACTCAAATTGCGGTAAATGCGAATAGGTAAGCGAGCTTGATAATCATCGGCTGCCAGTTTTTCGAGAATTTCCTGTTCGGGAATATCGAGGACAGTGGCCAAGTTTTGCGCTTGAATTTGCCATTGTTGGGGCGATCGCTCCTTGGGCCAAACATAGACCGATCGCGAAAGACGATTAGAGACTAATATTTTTCCGTGGCGATCGAAAATATTGCCCCGGTCTGAGGGAACCGGAACTTGACGAATACGATTACTTTCTGCTCGTTCTCGATTTTCTTCCCCATGAATAATTTGCAGTTGGCTTAATCTCCAAGTATATGCGGCGAAAATACTGGTAAAAATCAAAACAAACGTCAAGGTCTGAGGTAACCGTTTACGGGCAATTTTTGCTGGTGTGCTTTCGGCAAACCAAGAAGAGATGGAAGTCATAGGAATTAGGTGTTGTTGTTTCTTCGGGTTACAGCAGTTGGCTCTGCTATGCGGTACACTTTGATCCCCCTAAATCCCCCTTTTTTAAGGGGGACTTTCTTATTCCCCCCTTATTAAGGGGGACTTTCTTATTCCCCCCTTATTAAGGGGGACTTTCTTATTCCCCCCTTATTAAGGGGGGTTAGGGGGGATCTTTTACTACTGCACCTCATTACCGCGCAAGGTTCTGTATTGATTTTTTCTGCTGCACCCTAGACTAATCCGGAGGAATCACGGAATCAGTCAAAAAAATGTTCTTTTTCGCACTTAATGACAGAACACTAGAAAAATCTTCATGATTCGATCAACTTTCAGTCCTGTGGGCCATGCTAGAATCGCTCTCAATTCTTTTTGTATTTAAACCGAAAGAGGTTGATAATGCCACGAACTTGGACAGATTCGCTGAAAATTGGTATTCCCTTACTCGATCTTCAACATCAACAGTTGCTCGATGAAATGGATCGGTTGCTAGAAGGATTGAAGACGAAAAAATCTGACCGGGAAATCAAAAGTATCTTAAAAATGTTGGATGGTTATGTTGCGGTTCATTTTCGCTATGAAGAAGGCTGCATGAATAATCATCAGTGTCCAGTAGCTTGTGATAATCAAAAGGCTCATCAGAATTTTGTGCAGATGTTGACGCAAATCAAAGGGGAAATTGACACTCATCAGAATTTCGATATAGTTGCCAATAAAGTCCAGAAAAATTTACTCGATTGGTTTGTTAATCATATTCGCGCTCTTGATAAACAATTGGAACCTTTGGTGAAGCAAAATAAGCGCATGGTTAGTTAGTTGGGGAAATAGTGAGGATGGGGAGATGATATCAAGTTCGCTTATTCATGTCCGCGAAGCGGAAATACCCTAATTAAAAATCCAGGGAGCAAGATGCTCCCACTCCAGTCAGATCAAAGAATTCGAGGAGTGCGGGCATCTTGCCCGCTTCTTAACAAATTTTCAT
>NZ_JAQOSP010000120.1 GCF_030068475.1 Roseofilum acuticapitatum BLCC-M154
CGCAAGCGGACATGAAAATTTGTTAAGAAGGGGGCCAGATGCCCGCACTCCTCGAATTCTTTGATATGACTGGAGTGGGAGCATCTTGCTCCCTGGATTTTTAATTAGGGTATTTCCGCTTCGCGGACATGAATAAGCGAAATTGATATCAATTACAATTACAACGTAAGATATAAATACCATCTGTCGTGTTTTACAAAAAGCCTTGGTTCATCTTAAAATTCCGGCGATTAGAGAAAGATGATATAGGTATTTCTGTAGGGTGGGCAAGTCGATATAGCTAAAATGAGTTGAAAAAGGAGTGCAAGCATCTTGCTCGCTGCCTTTATCTAGCGAGCGAGACGCTCGCACTCCCCGTTACCCATTACCCATTCCCCATTCCCAGCAGCCAGTCCATTTTTAACTAATGTTCCAGTTCTCACCAAATCCCCCCCGAAAAGGCTAATATAACCTTGCTGGCTTAAGATACCTGCACACATTATGAGAATCCTTGTAACGGGGGGAGCTGGCTTTGTTGGCTCCCACCTTATTGACCGTTTGATGGAAGCGGGTCATGAAGTCATCTGTTTAGATAACTTCTACACAGGCAACAAACGAAATATTCTTCAGTGGCTCGATAATCCTTATTTTGAGCTGATCCGACATGATGTTACCGAACCCATCCGGCTAGAAGTCGATCAGATCTATCACTTGGCTTGTCCAGCATCACCCATTCACTACCAATACAATCCCATCAAGACCACTAAAACCAGTGTCTTGGGAACCATTAACATGCTAGGACTAGCCAAACGAGTCAAGGCACGCATATTACTAGCATCTACTTCAGAAATCTATGGCGATCCTGATGTTCACCCCCAAACCGAAGAATATCGGGGAAATGTAAACACCATCGGTATTCGCTCCTGCTATGACGAAGGTAAGAGAATTGCCGAAACCCTATGTTTTGACTACCATCGGGAACATGGTCTAGAAATTCGCGTAGCCCGGATTTTTAATACCTATGGCCCTCGCATGTTAGAAAATGATGGTCGGGTGGTGAGTAATTTTGTGGTACAAGCCCTCAAAAGAATTCCCCTCACTGTCTATGGAGATGGCTCCCAAACCCGTAGTTTCTGCTATGTTTCCGATCTCGTGCAAGGGTTAATGGCCTTGATGAATGGTGACTATGAAGGGCCGGTGAATCTGGGTAATCCCGATGAATATACTATTTTGGAGTTGGCTCAAAAGATTCAAGAAAAGATTAATCCCGATGCTGAAATTCAGTATCAGCCCCTTCCCGCAGATGACCCCCGGAAACGAAAACCGGATATTACTCGCGCTAGAGAATGGTTAGGATGGGAACCGACGATTCCTTTGAATGACGGTTTAGAGAAAACGATCGCCGATTTTAGCGATCGCCTATGTTCCCCTGAATAACCCTTCTAGACCTTGAATAGACCCCATTAAGGCCAGCATCTACCCTCTGTAAAGCTGAAATCAAATCTCTTGAGGTATACCCATGAAAGTTTGTGTAATTGGTACAGGTTACGTTGGTTTGGTCACCGGTGTTTGTCTAGCCGAATGCGGCCACCATGTCATCTGTATTGATAACAATGAAGAAAAGGTCAAATTGATGAAATCCGGACAATCCCCCATTTATGAACCAGGCTTGTCTGAATTAATGCAAAAATGCTCCCAGTCCGGTCAGCTAGAATTTAGCTCTGATTTAGCGGCAGGAGTCGCCCATGGGGATATCCTCTTCATTGCCGTCGGAACACCAGCTCTACCCACTGGAGATAGCGATACCCGCTATGTAGAAGCCGTCGCTCGCGGCATTGGGGCCCATCTCCGGGAAGGGTATAAAGTCATTGTCAATAAATCTACCGTTCCCATTGGCTCCGGCGACTGGGTACGGATGATCGTCCTCGATGGCATTGCTGAACGCAAGAAAGAAGAAGGTTCGAGCAGCGAGGAGATTAAAGCGGAATTTGATGTAGTGAGTAACCCCGAATTTCTACGGGAAGGTTCAGCCGTTTATGACACCTTTAATCCCGATCGCATCGTCCTCGGTAGCAACAGCGAAAAGGCGATCGCCCTCATGCAAGAACTCTACACCCCCATCGTCGAACGCAAAGTCGGCACAGAACCCTCCTTACCCCCCGTTCCCGTTGTCGTTACCGACCTCAGTTCGGCAGAAATGATTAAATATGCCGCTAACGCCTTCCTCGCCACCAAAATCAGCTTTATCAACGAAGTCGCCAACATCTGCGATAAAGTCGGCGCAGACGTAACCCAAGTCGCCAAAGGTATCGGACTCGACTCCCGCATCGGTAACAAATTCCTACAAGCCGGAATTGGTTGGGGAGGCTCCTGCTTCCCCAAAGATGTCTCTGCCTTAATTCATACCGCCGATGACTACAACTACGAAGCTGAATTACTCAAAGCAGCCGTCAGCGTCAACAACCGTCAACGGCTGATGGCAGTCGAAAAACTACAACAGGAACTGAAAATCCTCAAAGGCAAAACCATCGGCTTACTCGGACTCACATTCAAACCCGATACCGATGATATGCGCGATGCTCCAGCTCTGAACCTAATCGAACAACTCAGCCGCCTAGGAGCAAAACTGAAAGCTTATGACCCCATTATCTCTCAATCCGGAATGCGTCATGGTCTTTCTGATGTCATTGTCGAAACTGATTTAGAGATGCTGGCTGATGGTTGTGATGCTCTAGTATTAGTCACCGACTGGCAACAATTCTTGAACTTGGATTATGCCAAAATGGCCAAGAGAATGGCTCATCCCGTCATGATTGATGGTCGTAATTTCCTCGATCCTAAAAAAGCTGAAGCTGCCGGATTCCGCTATGTGGGAATTGGCCGCTAATCTTTCTTGAGTACAATTCCTATCAAGTCCGGTTCTTCATGTCCGCGAAGCGGAAACACCCTAATAAAAAATCTAGGGAGCGAGACGCTCCCACTCCAGTAATCTCAAGGAATTTCAGGAGTGCGGGCATCTTGCCCGCTTCTCCTTTCCCATGAACTGGACTTAAAGATAACCTGAGAATAAGAGGAATAGGGGCGAAAAATTTTTCGCCCCTACTTTTGTCCTCATCTAAAGGCGTATGACTATAATTTTTAATCGATTACGCTCCCATTCCCGAATAATGCTTTAACCCTTTGCGCCATAACCAACGATTGGCCGCATAAAAAACAAGTCCCCATCCAATCAGCGTACAAAGGGCACGGCCCCAGTTAACCGGTAAACCCACCAGAACAGAGGCCGGAAAATTGACCAAGTAGGGGAAGGGAGTCCACCAAAGAATTTCTTGAATGGCAGGGGGAAAGACCTGTAAAGGGGCAATAATTCCCGATAAAAAAACATACAATAAAGACCAAAATTGTTCTAGGGCGCTGGCCCGTTCTGTCCAAAAGGCAAAAATAGCGAAGGTATATTGAATGCTAAAGCGGACAAAAAAGACCAGTTGAGTAATCAGTAGAAAAAGGGCGATCGCCTGCCAACTCGGTATCCAAAAGGCTTGAGGATAGAGGACAAAAAATAAGATCACTAAGCCGATGGTAAAGGGAATTCTCGCGAGTCGTTCGGCAATATGACGAGCAAGGTAATGGGAAACGGGGTCAATGGGTTGCAATAATCGGGGTGACAGTTTGCCTTGTACTACTTGTTCTTCAAATTCCCAAATGACCCAAACTAAGGCCAATTGACGCACGAGAAAGACGCTTAAGAAATAGCGGCCAAATTCGATGGAACTTAAGCCAAATTGACCGCTATCGGCAGCTTCAATCCAAACGCCCATGAGAATAAAGGGTAAACTGTTGGAGATGGCCCATAAAAATAGTTCTGCTCGATATTCAACCATGTGGGCATAATAGGTATCGAGAAAGGTTTGGGTTTTTTTCAGGAGAAATTTCATGTTGTGATTCCCGTGCGAAAGACTCGGCCAATAATTTCTTCAATGGGAGGGTCGGTGATTTTGAGATCGACGATTTCTAAGTCAGCGAGAATACGGGAAATGGTTGTGGTTAAAGCTTCCCGTTGAACTAAAAAGCGGACTTGGTGGCCGGCGATCGCCTCAATTTCTGCATAAGTCTCCAATTCTGTGCTTAAATACTCTTGGGCTAAGTCTACTTGCACCTCTCGATAGGGTGCAAAGCGATCGAGCAGGGTTTGCAAAGAGCCATCATAAACCAATTCTCCTTTATGGATTAAGAGGACGCGATCGCACAATGCCGTAATATCAGCCATATAGTGACTCGTTAACAAAATCGTCGCCCCATAGCGCTGATTATACTCCCGCAGAAACTCCCGCACATTCTCCTGAGCATTCACATCCAAGCCTAGGGTTGGCTCATCTAAAAATAGCACCTGTGGCCGGTGTAACAAAGCCGCCAAAAGTTCCGCCTTCATCCGCTCCCCCAAGGACAACTTACGCACCGGTTGCGTCAACTTCTCCTCTAATGAGAGCATTTCCGTTAATTCCCCTAAACGCTGGCGAAACTCCGACGTAGACAATTCATAGACTGCCGCATTAATTCGCAAAGAATCCATCGCTGGCAAATCCCACAACAACTGTTGTTTTTGACCCATCACCAGAGTAATATTGCGTAAAAAATCCCGTTCCCGCTTAAACGGCACATATTCCCCAACCGTCACTTGTCCCCCAGAGGGATGCACCAAACCCGTCAACATTTTTAAGGTGGTCGTTTTTCCCGCTCCATTCGCGCCTAAAAACCCGACCACTTCACCCGCTTGAATCTCAAAAGAAACATTTTTGACCGCTTCCACTTGACGATACTGCCGTTTCCAGAAGTGCCGTAAAGTGCCCTGAAGTCCCGCTTCCTTAATCGCGACGGGATAGGTTTTACTCAGGTGATACACGCCAATCAGAGGATGACCCATCTCCCTAGCCTGCTAGAAGTTAACATAAGTTATGGTAACTTATGGTAATAACCGATAGAAAATTGATTATAAACAATTATTTAACATAAAGGCTAAAATAGAGCATTTCTAGAAAAATCCTATCCAAAGGTAGAGGACATTGCTCTTTAACCGGATTAGCTTGTGTCCATCAACACCATCTCAAATCACCCGATCGCCGATCGCTGCCACTTAAGAGTATCCCTCCCCATCTCTTGTTAGCGATCGCTCTGGTAGGATAAGACCTGTAAATCGCTTCTAGTTATTTTCCTAATGTTCGGGCTAATTCCCGATCGCCTTTATTCCCAGTTTCTCCGAAATCGAGGAATGGATGCATTGATCTACAAACTTAAGGAGCAAAACCTATGAATTTCACTGGGCCAGACATCAATCTTGATGTCCTCATACCAGAGAATATATCTTGGACGCAAGCACAGGATCTATTAGATACCTTCCTGCAAGGCGAACCAGCTAATCCAGGAATTCCTGGATTAAATTTAGACACCAGTGCCATTTCTGGATCGATTCCCCAATGGTGGAATTTAGTCTCCACTATTGCGATCGCAGCAGCGATTTTAGTGGGAGGATTTTTGGTGGCTTGGGCAATTTCCGGAGTCGCCGAAGGACTGCTCAAACGGACAAAACTGGATAACCAATTAGCCGCTTGGGTTTCTGGATCGAGTGATTCGAGTACCGCCCCACCGATTGAAAAATGGATCGGTTCAGTCATTTTCTGGCTGATTATGTTAGTCGTATTTGTGGGAGTTCTAGATTCTCTAGATCTGGAAATCGTTTCCCAACCCTTGAATACCCTACTCAATCAAGTTTTTGGCTTTGTGCCTAAAATCGTCAGTGCAGGGATTCTCTTAGCCGTTGCTTGGGTACTGGCAACAGTAGTCAAACTTGCAGTTCTGCGAAGCTTGAAGGTTCTTCATCTGGATGAACGTTTAGAATCTCAAGTCATCGATCAGGGCATAACTTCACCCGTTTCCGTCAGCAGTACCTTGGCGAATGCCATGTACTGGTTCGTATTTCTGTTATTTTTACCCTCAATTCTGAGTACCTTAGAGTTACAGGGAACTCTGCAACCCGTACAAGCCCTGCTCAATCAAATTCTGTTGATTTTACCCAATATTTTGGGCGCGATTTTGATTGGTGTAGCCGGTTGGTTAGTGGCAACCATTGTGCGGCGCATTGTCACCAATTTACTCATGGTGAGTGGAGCCGATCGCTTCGGCGATCGCTTTGGATTAGTCGGTGGCGGGGCAGCCCATGGCTTATCCTGGATTGCGGGTACGATCGCCTATGTATTGATTCTGATTCCCTTTGCGATCGCCGCCCTCAACGCCCTCAAAATCGAGGCCATTTCCACCCCAGCAGTGGGGATGCTGGAAATGATTATGGGCTATGTCCCCCTAGCCTTTACAGCAGCTATCATCCTGATGGTTGCCTATGTGGGCGGTAAATTTGTCTCCGATTTAGTCACCAATGTCTTAACCGGATTTGGCTTTGATAATCTCTTCTATTGGTTAGGGTTGCAAAAAGAACCCTATGCCACGGCTGCCCCACCGGAAGCAGGAGAATCCGATCTGCCCCTTCCTCCTCCCCCCTCTGACTTCCGCACCCCTTCGGAAATTGTGGGGATGGTGGTCTTAATTACCATTTTGCTCTTTGCCACCGTTACGGCTACCGATGTTTTAGGACTCGAAGCCTTGACCTTAATTGTGGGGGCAATCATTCAAATTGCTAGTCAAGTGTTAGCCGGTGTCATTGTCTTTGCGATCGGGTTATACTTTGCCAATTTGGCCTTTAAGGTGATTGATAGTTCTGGAAGTCGTCAAGGTAATATGTTGGCTCAAGCCGCTCGCATTGCCATTATTATTTTAGTGGGGGCAATGGCTTTGAGACAGATGGGAATTGCTCCAGATATTGTCAATTTGGCCTTTGGATTACTATTTGGAGCTATTGCTGTGGCGATCGCCATTGCCTTTGGATTAGGCGGTCGTGATATTGCGGCTTCCCAAATCCAAGAATGGTTATCAAGCTTCAAGAACGACTCTAAGAAGTAAATCCGATCCATTACCCTGAGTCCTAGAGTTTGGGTGATGGGCAATCGATAAGGAATAAAAAAAGGGAGAACATTCTCCCTTTCCTTGTTCACCCTTTAACCGCTTGCGTAGCATTTGGGTTTGTTTTTTCAATTGTCGTTGGCGAGCCGCTCCGCCTTTACCTTTATCATTTCTCCCCTTACGGCGGGGAGATTCCCATCGTTTGAGCCTCATAAATCCTCCATTTGCGGGTCTGGTATTTCATATCAAGTCCGGTTTCCGCAAGCGGACATGAAAATTTGTTAAGAAGCGGACATGAAAATTTGTTAAGAAGCGGACATGAAAATTTGTTAAGAAGCGGGCAAGATGCCCGCACTCCTCGAATTCTTTGATACAGCACTTCGCGATCTTGTGAGGTATAGCCAGACAGATCCCCCTAAATCCCCCTTAAAAAGGGGGACTTTTACTACCCCCCTT
>NZ_JAQOSP010000121.1 GCF_030068475.1 Roseofilum acuticapitatum BLCC-M154
TTTTGAATTCTTCGATTAGGCTAGTAAGCATGATTTAATTTTTTGGAAAAAAGTGAGCTTTTCTTAATTTTACCGGGAAAAGTTCACTTTTCTTTTAAAGATTGCCCCGGACTTTGAAAACCCCCTGCTTATTAAGGGGGGCTAGGGGGGATCAATTGTAATTTGGAAAGACAAACAGTAATGACAGCATTCACAGAATATTTACCCACAGGGATTCAACTGGTTTATCTAGTTTCCGCATCCCTGTTTATCATTGGATTAAAACAACTCGGTTCTCCAGCAACCGCTCGCAATGGGAACTTATTAGCCTCCGTTGCCATGTTCTTAGCGGTTGTCGTTACCCTGCTCGATCAGCAAGTTCTCAACTATGAACTCATCCTAGTGGGGATTATTATCGGTTCTCTGATTGGGGCGATCGCCGCCAAACAAGTCGCCATGACCGCCATGCCGCAGATGGTAGGCTTATTTAACGGATTAGGGGGGGCTGCATCTGCGTTAGTGGCGATCGCCGAATTTTGGCGGCGCTTAAACCAGCAGCAACCCATTCCCATCGATGCCAACCTCTCCATTATCCTCAGTGTCTTCATTGGTGGCGTTACACTCACCGGTTCTCTCATCGCCTTTGGAAAACTCCAAGGCATACTCACCGGAGCGCCCATTAAATTTCCCCTGCAACAACCCATTAACATCCTGTTGCTGATCGCCTTCCTCGGCACAACCGGCTATCTACTCTACGACTCCCTCAACACCCCCATCTTCCTCGTAATGACCGGAATTTCCCTACTCCTAGGAATTCTATTCGTCATTCCCATCGGCGGCGGTGACATGCCCGTAGTCATCTCCCTACTCAACTCCCTCTCTGGTTTAGCCGCCAGTGCCGCCGGATTTGTCGTCATGAACAACGTGCTGATTATCTCCGGTGCATTAGTCGGAGCATCCGGCTTAATCCTCACCCAAATCATGTGTAAAGCCATGAACCGCACCCTCACCAACGTTCTCTTCAGTGGCTTTGGAACCGCCGAAGGAACAGGTAGTTCGGGCGGTTCCGGAGGAGCAGTACAACAAACCGTTCACAGCATCGACTCAGAAGAAGGAGCCATGATGCTCGGCTATTCCAAATCCGTCGTCGTTGTTCCCGGCTATGGCATGGCAGTTGCCCAAGCCCAGCATGTCGTCCGGGAATTAGCCGATTTACTCGAAAAACAAGGCGTTGAAGTCAAATATGCCATTCATCCCGTAGCCGGACGGATGCCAGGACATATGAATGTCCTCTTAGCAGAAGCCAATGTTCCCTACAACCAACTCTATGACATGGATGACATCAATCCCCAATTTGACCAAACCGATGTCGCCTTAGTCATTGGAGCCAATGATGTGGTCAATCCTGCTGCTCGCAGTAATCAGGATAGCCCCATTTATGGAATGCCCATTCTAGAAGTAGACCGAGCCAAGCATACCATTGTGATTAAACGGAGCATGAATACGGGGTTTGCAGGTGTAGATAATGAGTTGTTCTACAAAGATAAAACCATGATGCTCTTTGGTAGTGCAAAGGATGTGGTAAATCAACTCGTTTCAAGTGTCAAAGAGTTATAGACGCACAGTAGGGGTGAAAAATTTTCGCCCCTACCAATTGTTGGCAACGATTAATACGGGGGTTGTAGGGGCGGGTTTCAAACCCACCCCTACACTGTTTCATCGCTATTTAAAACAACCATAAAGGGTAAAACTATGAATACTTCCCACCTCAAGAAAATCCTAGGAGTCTTTATCGTACTCTATCTGCCTATCTTGGCAATTCTGGTATTCATTAAAGTTCAAGATCAAGTCCCTATATATTATCTCACCCTTGACCCCCTTGGTGTGTGTCACAAACACTTGAAGTTGTATAATGAAAACTTGCACTTCTATGCAGGGACTTTATCCAATATTGGTGTTCTGTTCTGGTGCGCTGCAACCATAGTCTGCTGGTTCTCTTTTGCCCTTTTGTTTGAATTGAGAGCAAAACAGAAATTGCAAGTTTTTTTTCTAGCTTCAGGTGCGGTAACTGCTGTGCTGTTATTGGATGACTTATTTATTCTCCACACCCTGGGATTCCCCTACTATCTAGGGATTCCACAAAAAATAGTTTTTTTAATTTACTCATGTATCCTGATCGCGTACTTAACCAGCTTTTATAGACTGATTTTATCGACAGAAAAAATTTCATTTACTTTTGCGTTAATCTTTTTTGCCTTATCTATTCTGTTTGATCGACAAGTTATCCCTGTCCCCGATTATTGGCTAGATAATGGCAACAACTTGTTACTAGAGGATGGATTTAAGATACTCGGAATTGTAACCTGGTTTTACTACTTTTTTCAATTGGGCATTACAGAAATCAAAAATGTTTATTTAGATCGCCAAAACCCGATATGCTACCCTAAAAGGTAGTGGGCATTGCCCACCTGACCAATAGAATGATAAAATGTATGGCAAAATAGGGTATCCTCATGAAACTTTCTACAGCATTAATTTCTGTACCCGACTATCTTGAAGGGGAAAAACTCAGCCCCATTCGTCATGAATATATTGGCGGGCAAATATTCGCCATGTCTGGGGGGAGCGAAGAACATAATCGTATTGCTGGTAATATCTATACTCGTTTACTGATTCATTTACGAGGGAGTGGTTGTAAAACCTTTATGTCAGACATGAAGGTTAATATGCCTATTGCTCGCGATACGGCAGATCTGTTTTATTATCCCGATGTTATGGTAACCTGCGATCCTGAAGATCGGGAAAAATATTATAAAACTTCTCCTTGTTTAATTGTGGAGGTGCTTTCCCCTTCGACTGAAAGTTTAGATCGGCGAGAAAAACGGTTAAATTATCAAAGTTTGCCCAGTTTACAGGAATATGTTCTGGTGTCTCAAACCGAAATGAAAGTGGAAGTGTATCGACGGAAGACCGACGGAAATTGGTCGCTGGAAATTTTGGAACTAGATGATAGTTTAGAGTTGAATTCAGTGGGTTTGAGCTTGACAATGGCGGACATTTATGATGAGGTTTTGACCGAGTGAGATATGGACGAGTAGGGGGGCAATGCCACCTTACCAATAGAATGATAAAAGGTCTAGCAAAATAGGGTATTCTCATGAAACTTTCTACAGCATTAATTTCTGTACCCGACTATCTTGAAGGGGAAAAACTCAGCCCCATTCGTCATGAATATATTGGCGGGCAAATATTCGCCATGTCTGGTGGGAGCGAAGAACATAATCGTATTACTCTCAATATTGCGAGTTTTTTAAACGCTCATTTACGAGGGAGTGGTTGTAAAACTTTTATGTCAGACATGAAGGTTAATATGCCTATTGCTCGCGATACGGCAGATCTGTTTTATTATCCCGATGTTATGGTCACCTGCGAGCCTGAAGATCGGGAAAAATATTATAAAACTTCTCCTTGTTTAATTGTGGAGGTACTTTCCCCTTCGACTGAAAGTTTAGATCGGCGAGAAAAACGGTTGAATTATCAAAGTTTGCCCAGTTTACAGGAATATATTCTGGTGTCTCAAACGGAAATGAAGGTGGAAGTGTATCGACGGAATACGGATGGAAATTGGTCGCTGGAAATTTTGGAGATAGATGATAGTTTAGAGTTGAATTCAGTGGGTTTGAGCTTGACAATGGCAGACATTTATGATGAGGTTTTGACCGAGTGAAAGATTAAGTGGGTCAGGTGGGCATTGCCCACCCTACGAATTGGCCTTATTCTGATTGGGAAAGACTATGAGTACCAAAAGATGAAAAAAAAACTAATATTAACGATTTTATATCAATTTAATCCCTGGAAAAGTAGTATTGGCGGGATTCAAAGCGTAATCTGTAATTTTATTAAATATGCCCCTTCAGATTTTGAAGTGCGGTTGGTGGGGACAGGAGAAGATACTGGTGAGTTGGGCAAATGGCAGGATAGAGAATTTGCTGGACGAGCGTTGAAGTTTATGCCGGTTATTCCCTTGGAAGAGGATAATGTCAGGCGCTGGATTCCCACAACTTTAAAGTATACGCAAGCTTTGATGGGAAAAGATTTGAGTTCGGATTTTCTGCATTTCCATCGGATTGAGCCGACGTTGGTTGCTGGGAAATGGCAGGGGGAGAAGGCTTTATTTATTCATAATGATATTCAACAACAAATGAAGTCTACTACTGGGAAAAAGGCTTTATTATGGCAATATTTTCCCTGGGCTTATTTTGTGCTGGAAAATCGACTGATGCAAGGGTTGGATCGGCTTTATTCGTGTAACACGGAATCCACAAGGTTTTACCAAGAACGTTATCCTGATTTATCGTCTAGGGTGCAGGGGATAAGAAATCCAGTTGATTTAGAGCGTTTTTATCCTCTGGAAGTTCGGGAAAAAGAGGAAAAGAGAAAAGATTTGGCACGGAAGATGAATCTCTCATCAGATACTCGTTTTGTTTTGTTTGCGGGTCGTCTTCATCCTCAAAAAGATCCTTTGTTACTTGTTCAAACTGTAGGAATACTTAAAGAAGCTAATATCCACCTATTGGTTGCTGGGGAAGGAGAATTAAGACCTGAACTAGAGTCTGAAATTAAACGGTTAGATCTGTCCACAAAAATTACCCTTTTAGGGGCTGTACCTCAAGAACAGTTGGTTAAATACCATCAATTAAGTTCTGCATGTATTTTAACCAGTGTCTATGAAGGATTACCAATTGTGGTTTTAGAGGCGCTTTCTTGTGGAACTCCTTTTGTGAGTACGGCTTGTGGTGAAACGCCGCGAATTTTAATTCCTGGAAGTGGTGAAGTTTCTGCCACTCGATCTGCTGGTGCGATCGCTCAAGAATTAAGAAAAGTTATTAACAATCCCGATCAATATTCTTCCTTAATTTGTCGTCAAGCCGTACAACCCTATAATGCCAAAGAAGTCGTTATCAATCTTTATGAAGAAATGAAACAAAGGAGACGAATGGGGAAAGAAATGTAGAAAACGGATTGATTTTGCATTGAAAATCGTTTATAGTCCCAATTGGTTATTCAAGAGAAGCTGAAATTCAACAAATCTTAATTGATCTGGAGTCTCTTGAAGAGAACAACGGCAAAAACAAGTTTTTGTATAAAGCGGTGCTTTCCAGGGGGTAGCTCATTATGAGGATTGCAGTTATTGGTGCAAAAGGGCTACCTGCCAAACAGGGGGGATAGAACATTACTGTCAAGAACTCTATCCCAGAATGGTGGCAGCAGGGCATCGTGTGGATCTATTTGCCCGATCGAGCTATACAGAAACGCCTTGGTTTTCATCGACGAAAGTGAAGGGGGTAAATGTGATTTCTTTGCCCTCGATTCCTCTTCGGGGAGTCGATGCAGTATTTAATTCAGCACTAGGAGCGATCGCCACCTACTTACGTTCCTACGATTTAGTTCATATCCATGCCCTGGGGCCGGCTTTGTTCTGTTGGTTACCAAAACTGATGGGGTCAACTACAGTCATCGTCACTTGTCATGGTTTAGATTGGCAGCGATCGAAATGGGGAGCCTTCTCTAGCCGATTAATTCATCTCGGAGAAAAGATGGCTGTACGCTACGCTGATGAAATCACCGTGGTTTCTCAAGCTCTGCAAGACTACTTCAAAACCACCTATGGGATTATTACTCCCTGTATTCCCAATGCACCGGCTACCTATTTAGGCTCAGATGCTCACAGTACATATCTTCAATTACAGATAAGTATACTCAAGAGCTTAAACAATTGGCGGCTAATCACCCGAAGATTATATTCACAGGTCAAATTAGAGGGGTTGAACTTGCGGATATCGTCCGGGGAGCAAGTTTGTTTGTGCTGCCCTCCGATCTAGAAGGGCTACCTCTGGTGATGCTCGAAGCGATGCAAGAAGGGATTCCCGTGCTGGCAAGCAATATTCCTGCCCATGAGCAACTGGTGGGGGCACAAGAAGAACGGGGACTCTTGTTTCCGGTAGGAAATGTTGAAGGCTGTGCCCAGAAATTAGAATATGCACTGTCCCATCCCGAACATATACAGGAAGTGGCTCAAAAGGCCCAAAAGCATATTAAAACCCATTACAACTGGAAAAATATTACTTATGAAAAACTGAAGCTCTACAATAAAGTAGTAACCAGTCGCTCTGTAGCGGAAAGCTTCCAAAAGAATTTAGTACAACGGAAGCGGTTGAAATCGCTGGGCAGGATTGAAACTAAATAAAAGACATGGAACGCACTTTACCCTCACTACATTCAGTTTGGCATCGTCGCGGTTGGGTGGCAGTTTTGGCATTGTTGTCTACCCTTTCTGGTGCTGGGGCGTATTTGTTCTTTACTGCTCCCAAATATGAAGTTAAGGCACGGTTAATTCTCAATGACCGACAGCTTGGGATATCAGAGTTAAGTCGAAGCTTGAGTGAAGTATCGAGCTACCGCACGGGAGAGTCGAGTCCTTTGGCGACGCAATCGGAGTTAATTAAGTCACAACGAGTGATTCAAGAAGCGATGGATCGGGTTAATATAGAAACCCTCGATCCTTTGGCAGTGCCTCCGACATTAAAACAAGTGCGTAAGCACTTAAAAATAGCTATTATTCCGGCGACTAATATCCTAGAGGTCACTTATCAGAATGAATCGGAAGTCTTGGCGGTAGAAGTGCTAAATTCTATTGCCCAAACCATGGTAGATGAAAGTGCGAGGGAAATTCGCCTAGAAGCTAAGGCAGTCAGAGAATTCCTGGAGCAGGAAGTGCCCAGACAAAGGCAAATTACAGAAGCGGCTGAAAGAGCCGAAAATGACTACCGTAGGGTGAGTGGCTTGGTCAATGTGGAAGAACAAACGGCTCAGTTAGTAGGAAGTTTAGGGGATTTGGAAGCGCAGGAGAGGACGCTGGTTGCTGAGTATCAAGAGAGAATTACTCAAGTAGAACAATTGCGCCAATTGACGGGAATTGATAATCCAAAAAATGCTTATATTGGACGCAGAGTAGGGGGAGATCAAGAGATAGAAGAGATGAGAAGTCAATTAGCACAGGTAGATGCTGAATTGGCAACAGCGCGATCGCGGTTTACCGATGAAAATCCGATTGTCCAGTCCTTAGCTGCCCAGCGCCAGGCTCTGGTTGAACTCTATCAACAGAAACTTGCTGAAGTGGTTCCTCCGGGTGAAACTTTGCCCCGGCAAGGGATTACGTCTGATGAACTGAGTGAGAATTTAATTGCTGACTTGATTACGGCTCAGTCCCAAAGTGTGGCACTGGCAGACCGAATTAGAGCCTTGCGTGGAGAACGGCAAAATTTATTAGCTCGTTTGGATGAGTTGCCCCTAAAACAACAACCGTTAATGGCTTTAGTGCGCCAACGAGAAGAGGCAGAAGAAACGTTGAGATTTCTGCAAGGGAAGCTCGAAGAAGCTCGATTAGCAGAAACTCAACTGTTAGGCAATATTCGGATTATTGAACTGGCAGAAGAGGGGAGTGGAGACGAAACACCGAGCGCTGCGGTGGTGTTAGTTCTAGCCACAGCATTTGGAGTGATGCTGGCGGTAGGGTTAGTGGTGCTGTTGGAAATTATGGATAATACACTCCATGATGATGGGGAAATTGAAGAGTTGCTCAAGTTGCCTCTATTGGGTGTATTGCCTACTTTGACGGCTCCGGTTCTGAAGTTAACGCCTCCTAACGCTTTTCTGGACAATGGCCGGTTTGTGGAACCCTATCGTTTATTGTTGAAAACGCTAGAATTTCGGAGTGCAGACCCCCTGAAAAGGGTGGTAATTAGCAGCGCGATCGCCTCGGAAGGCAAATCAACGATCGCCGCCCATTTAGCCGCCGTCTCTGCTCTGCTAGGTCGCCGTACTCTGATTATCGATGCTGATCTACGGTGTCCTCAACAACACCGGATCTGGCAACGGGAGGCCCAACCGGGTTTGACAGAAAGTTTAAACGGCGATCGCCCCTTATCTCAATCCGTACAAGCCACAGAAATCGACAACCTATATCTGCTGCCTTGTGGAGAACTCACCCCTCACCCCTCCAAGCTCCTGGAGTCTGCCCGACTGCACACTTTACTCGAAGAAGCGGCCCAAACCTACGATTTGGTTATTATTGACACCCCTCCCATCAGCAGTTGCGGCGATGCCCATACCCTTAGTCGTGACAGTAATGGTTTATTGCTTATTACTCGCCCCAATGTGACTCCCAAAGATATCCTCATCCGACTGTATCGGACTTGAAAAGTAACGGCGTGAAGGTGATGGGGGTTGCTGTTAATGGCATGACGGCGTATACAAGAGCCTATTATCGGTATCCCGTGCAGGGAAAATTGCCCGCAGTTAAATCCTTGCAACCGGCCAAGAAAGGTCAAGGAGGCGATCGTGGCTGACCTGAAAGTAAGTAAAATCACTTCCCTGGGACTTCTATCTGTTGCGACCCTATTTATGGGTTTAATCGCCGGTTTGCTGGTGGGACTCAAGCCAAAACTCTTAGCCATGGCTTTCATTGCCGGAATGGGTGTCCTCTGTTTCTTTACCTATTTTGAAGCCACCGTCATTGGCTTACTGATTCTGCGAACCTCCCTCGATATCTTTTCTGACTACAGTCTCCCGGCTGCCTTTGGTTTGGGCCTGATTGTCCTTACCCTCCTCTATGTCTTGGTGCAACTGCTCACGCGCCAACCGGTTAAAACTGATGGGTTCTGGTGGTTCCTTATTCTCTGGTTAGCCTTCCAAGTCCTCTGGGTCATTTTGCTTCCCCTTGGAGGCTTAGGCTTAGATGGCTCTTATCTCTCCTCCGCTTTACGAGAATGGATACGCCTGTTTGCCTGGCTCATGGTTTATCTATTGGTGATGCAACTCAAAGGACGACTGTCTCCTCAGCAGATGATGACGCTGCTCTTTTGGGGGCTTGTCATTCCCTTAGCTTTAGCCTCCCTGCAACTGGCGATCCCTTCTGCCCTCCCCTCTATGTTTCTCTATCAAAGCAGCAGTGGGGCGTTTGAGACGGGAAGCCGAATTAATGGGAGTCTGGGACATCCGAATACCTTTACCAGTTTTCTCTATCTGTTTATTGGATTAACTTACTGGAAACAGGGGCATACCCGCGATCGCCAGCTTTGGCTAGGGATACTCGGATTAGTAGTGATGTTTTTTGTCGCCACTAAAGCCTTATTTGGCTTAATAATGCTGACAACTTTCCTATTTTGTATTCTCGCACCGCGCATGAATGCTGTGAACTTTTTGGGGGCGATCGCACTCCTAACTCTAGTTCTCGGACTATTCGCCAGCACCGAATTTGGCCAAGAACGCTTAGGTTCCATTGCCGAAACCCCCCTCCTAAACCCAGATATGGACATTTGGAAAGCCATCCTCCTCTCCCAAGGCGATGGCAACAGTTTTAATTGGCGACTCTCTCAATGGCATTATTTACTCACCCAATGGCAAAATTATCCCTGGCTCGGTTTTGGACTAGGCTTAGGAAAATATGTCAGCACCAACGGCTTAGAACCCCACAATGACTATGTTCGCGCCCTAGTCGAAGGTGGCATCATCGGATTTACCAGTTTTCTAGCATTTATTGGCGCTCAGGCTCTCCGTTTACTTCAGCTCATCCGCCGATCTCCACCCAAAAGCGCACAACAAGATTTAGCCTTCACCCTCCTCGCCCTCCTCGCTGGTTTATCTGTCGGCATGATTACCGAAAATATCTGGACTCATACCACCTATTTCTTCTACTGGTTTACCGTCTTCGCTGTAGCTGGTTGGGATTGGAAAAAAAAAGAAAAATCCTGGCATGAGATCAATCAGGAGTAAACCCATGACCAAAATTTCTGTCATTATTCCTGCCTATAACGCCATGGCTTATCTTCCAGAAACAATTGAAAATGTTCTGAAACAAACCCATGAAGATTTTGAAGTAATTGTAGTTAATGACGGCAGTTCCGATCAAACTCCTGAATGGGTGGCTCAAGTCCCCGATCCCAGGATAAAATTAATCTCGCAAGAAAATACCGGTCAAGCCAAGGCAAGAAATACAGGGATTGCCTATGCTAAAGGTGAATATATTGCCTTTTTAGATGCCGATGATTTGTGGGAACCTACTAAATTAAAAAAACAACTCGAATGTTTAGAAAAAGATCAAACCATTGGTTTAGTTTACACTTGGGTTGCTTTTATAGATGAGCAAGGAAAAGAAACTGGTCGGATCTTTAAAAGCACTGTTCAAGGACAGGTTTGGGATACCTTAATTCAACAGAATATTCTAGTTTGTGGTAGTGTACCAATGGTTCGGAGAACTTGCTTCCAAACCTGTGGTGTTTTTGATCCCGAATTACGATCGTTTAATGAAGATTGGGATATGTGGCTGCGGATTGCTTCTTCTTATCCATTTGCAGTTGTTCCAGAAGTTTTAGTGTACTATCGACAGCATCCTATCAGTGCCTCACGAGATTGGAAAGCCATGGCTCAGGGATATCAAATCGTAATTGAAAAAGCATTTACTTCTGCTCCTTCAGAACTGCAATACTTGAAAAGTAAAAGTTATGGTAGAGCCAATTTTTCTTTAGCATGGAAGCCTTTAAAATGCCTTAAAAAAGATTGTCAAATGTCATTTTATTTTCGTAAAATAGCTATAGAATACGATCCAATGCTATGGTGGACAAAAGAATATTGGCGCTTAAGTTTAGCTCTTTTTTTGATGGCATATTTGGGAACAAAGAGATATGATGTTTTACTCAAAATATTATATAGATATCGTTGGTTTGTGAATAAAATATTCAACAATGTAATTATTAGAAAAAAATATTTAGTAGTAAATGATAGACAAATTTTTAAATCTGAATGATCTGAAGCAGCTCATCTCAAACCGTTTTCTCCGTAATGCTGGATGGCTAGGGATGTCAGAATTTGCCAACCGAATTTTCCGCTTAGGAACGACGGTAACCTTAGCACGAATGTTTAGCCAAGAAGATTATGGAATGATGGCAATTGTTTATACAGTTTTTGAATTTGCCAGTGTCTTTACTTTAAAAAATGGATTAGGGGCTAAAATCATTCAAGCTGACGAATCCGATCTGGCGGATATTTGTCAAGCTTCTTATTGGTTGAATTGGATACTGTGTCTTGGCATTATCCTCATTCAATGTGGATTTTCTTTTGTCATTGCGGATGTATATAACAGTCCTAAATTAATTCTTCCTCTATGTGTTCTCTCATCCATGTATTTATTGTTCCCTCTTTTTATGGTGCAAGGGGCATTGATAGAACGAGAAAATCGGCTAAAAATCAGGGCATTGTGTTATGGTGTAGAATCTTTAATTAGTAATACAATAACTATCATTCTAGCCTTATTCGGTTTTGGGATATGGTCAATCGTTCTAGCGATGGTTTTATCTCGACCTGTTTGGGTAATTATTACTTGGAAAAATCATCATTGGCAGCCTCCAAAATCTATTAACTTCCCAAAATGGAAGACGGTGGTTACCTTTGGTCGAAATCTGGTGATGGTTGAACTCTTGAATAAAATTACCGATCAGATTGATTATTTAATTGTCGGTAAAGTTTTAGGATTAAATGCCCTAGGGATCTATTTCTTTGCTTTTAATGCGGGTTCAGGGATTACCATGAATGTAGTGAATTCATTAATTTCAGCCTTATATCCTCACCTCTGTGCTGTACGAGAAACCTTAGAAGGATTAAAATATGAATACTTTAGCAGTCTCAAGAAAGTTGCTAAGTTTTTGATTCCTTTAGTATTACTACAATCTGTTTTAGCGCCCTTCTATGTTCCCATTATCTTTGGGGAGAAGTGGTCTGAGGGAATTCCGATTTTAATTCTAATTTGTCTTTCCGTAATTCCTAGGGCTTATAAGTTATCCTCTACCATCCTTCTGAATTCAGTTGATAAGACCCATATTTCCCTGAGACTTGATTTGATCTATACTTCACTCTTTGTGATGGCCCTTTGGATTGTAGCTCCTTATGGTATTTTATGGGTAGCAGTTACCGTTTTGAGCTTCCATACAGTCATGTCATCTCTCTTCAATTGGTCAGCGATTAAGATGGTTTTTGTAAAAGACAGCGTGTAAAACGATGAATGCTTCCCACCTGAAGAAAATCCTAGGAGTGTTTGCGTTTCTATATTTGCCTATCTTGGTGATTCTTGTTTTGATTAAAGTTCAAGATCGAGTCCCCATATATTATCTCACCCTTGACCCCATTGCTGTGGGTAATGAGGCATTGCCATTCTATACAGGAGCCTTATCCAATATTGGTATTCTATTTTGGTGCGCTGCAACTACAGTATGCTGGTTCTGTTTTGCCCTTTTACTCGAATTGAAAGCTAAACAGAAACTACAAATTTTTTTTCTGGCTTCAGGTGCGCTTACCGCTTTGCTTTTGTTTGATGATTTATTTGTTCTCCACTCCATTGGATTCCCCCAATATCTGAAAATCCCAGAAGGAAGTATTGTTTTTATCTATTTAGGGATTGTTATCGTATATTTAACGATTTTTCATCGAATTATCTTATCGACAGAAAATATTTCGTTTACCTTTGCATTAATATTTTTTCTCTTGTCTATTCTCTTGGATAAAGAAGTTTTTCCTCTGCCAGATCGCTGGTTCGACAATGGAAACAATTTACTCCTAGAGGATGGATTTAAGATCTTAGGCATAGTAAGCTGGTTTTACTACTTTGTACAATTGGGAATTACAGAAATCAAAAAAGTTTATTTAGATCGTTATATCAAATCTAGAAAAGAATACTAGATTTGATATATATAGTCGATTGGAATAACAGTGAGACATTTTTGTAGGGGCGAGCGGCCGATCGCCCCTACAGATACGGGTATTCTAGACTGGTTGTGTCTGTATTGTCGTGTCTCAACCTTAATCGAATTGACTATACAGCTCTTCCCCTGGTAGTAGACTGTAATAAACTAGATGCTGAGAAGAAAAAGAAATAAGCAAACCAACTTATAATACCTAAAAATTTAAATCCCTCTTCAACCCAATGCTTACCGTATAATGTTTCAGAAGTAAATTCATATAATCCTGATGCAACCAAGAATGCAAAAGCCAAAACCAAAAACAACAGGTAATCTGAACTCAAAACGATCTTTCTAAAAGAATATACACAACTAATGAAAGCTAGACCATATGCTGAAAAAATAAGGAACTCAACAAATCTTGGAAAGATGTCAGAGAGTTCGTGTAGCTGAAACATATCATCAAGCAGCAAAATCATGGATAACAGTCCAAAGAACAAAAAGAAAGAAGACTTTTGAAGACATCCCTTTATTTTTTTCAGACAAAATGCAGAAAAAAAACAGACAGTCACTGCTGCACACCAAAACAAATTTCCGACATTGGAGAAAAAGCCGATATAACCTGGAATTTCAGCAACACTTGCAGGATCTCCTACAACAGTATATGCATCAACACCAACTATTTTAGTGAATACAAATGACATAAGTATAAAAAGTAATGCGGGAACATATACCTTGATTAAAGTTAGCTTATGGATTTTCATCTTAATCAATCACCTACATATGTATAAAAGCTTACATATAACGCTGCGTGCTAGGCAATATCTTGTCTTACTTAGGGTCTAGCCTTGAATTTGTACTCCATAGATTTGTACTCCATAGAAGAGAGAAGCGCTATATGTGTCTAATATTAACTTAAAATTAACTTAAAATTAACTTAAAAGTCCCACTCCTAGAAGCATGAACAGAAAGCGATCGCTCTGGATATCGATCCTCATTTTTACCCTAATCATCGCTTGCAGCACCTCTTCCTCTTCTGTTCCCCAACTCCGCGATAAGCATCATCAACCGTTTTCGAGCGAGAGTATCTGGAACATGCCCATTGGTTCCGATGCAAAATACACTCCAGCAGGTTTGGGCCAAGCTCAATGGGTTTCTCCTGAAATTAACTATTACATTGTTACCCAACAGAGCGATCCTCAAGTGCCGTGGTATTTTCCTCAACATTGGGGGGTGGGGCGATGTGAGCTGGGGGGCAGACAACTGGGTACGATTCATGTGCCAGCAGACTTAATTGTTCCCGATGCTACAGAAAACGAAACTCCCAATAATGCAGCCGCTTTCCTCGCTCCTGATGGAGAAACCTTAATTCAACTCAATCCTTTAGCTCGTTGCGAAAAAGGGGGGCCAGTGTTTGGCTATCCCACCCCCAGAGAAGAAAGTATCTATGGCATGGGAATTACGGGAGGTCAAGGAGGTTCTGGGTTATCGAGTATTGGGGGGGCGATTCGCTTAGGGGAGTTGTTGCCTTCTGCACCTCCGATTCCCCATGTTCTAAAATTATTGGTCTATGCCCATCAATATCTCTATCGCGAACCTCCAGGATATCGATGGCCGGCTGTTCGTTCTGATGCTTATGCCTACAATGATGATTCTTCTATTAGATATGGTGGCTCCAATCCGAAGTTAGTCATGGGCGCTCTCTTAGCCATTCCTCCAGAGATGAATGAAGAGGATTTAGGACTGCAAACCCTGCCCGGAAAAAAGCTCTTTCATGCCCTACAGAACTATGGCGGGTATATTGTTGATGATACGGCTTGGGATAATTATGCGATCGCCATCGAAAACGGAGCCGAAACCGAATTTAAGTCGGTCTACGGCTATTCCTTTGCCAAAGATTCTGGGCCCTTTTATGAGGATATCAATCAACTCTTTCAAGCCTTATCCATCGTAGAGAACAATACCCCTGAAACCATTGGAGGAGGGGGTAAACCTCGTCAACCCTTGGCTGGCCCAATCAGCAATTAGTATTATTGAATGCAAAATAAAGGAAGGGGCGAAAAATGGTTCACCCCTAGCTCATTTACACACCTAAAATGGGGTCGAGCTTACCCTGAGCATCCAGGGCGTAAATGCCGCTACAGTCACCAATATACTGATCCTCGACAAAAATCTGAGGAACCGATCGCGGGCCGCCCGTGCGTTCTACCATTTTATCCCGTGCGTCTTCGTCTCCATCGATACCATATTCGATATAGTCAACCCCTTTGCTCTCTAGCAGGGCTTTGGCTCGCAGACAAAAGGGGCAGGTTCTCCAAGTATAAATTTCAACTTTTGCCATAATCGTTGTGGCTCTCCCATAATCCAATTCCTTTACAATTCTATACAAAATTGGCGATCGCCCCAGGAATGATTGCAGGAGTCCCTCAAAAAAAGGTACTATGCTCCTTTGAGCTTATGAATATTGCTTTAGTCTGAGGATTACATCATCAGTGCGAAAGATAGTTTTAGCAGGTAACTGGAAAATGCACAAAACCCAGGCTGAGAGCCTAGAGTTTGTGCAAGCATTTCTCTCTCAACTGGAAAAAACCCCCGCAGAACGAACCGTCGTTTTGTGTGTCCCCTTTACCGATTTAGGGATTCTAGCAGAAAAATTAAAGGGTACTCGTGTGGATCTGGGGGCGCAAAATGTTCACTGGGAAGACCAGGGCGCTTATACCGGTGAAGTTTCTGGCCCCATGCTCACAGAAATCGGTATACAGTACGTGGTCATCGGCCACAGCGAGCGCCGGGAGTATTTTGGCGAAACCGATCAAACCGTTAATTTACGTCTGAAGGCAGCACAAAAACATGGGCTAATCCCCATTCTCTGTGTGGGAGAAACAGAGCAACAGCGAGTCAATGGGGAAACGGAATCTCATATTAGTTCGCAGTTGGATCAAGATTTAGTGGGAATCGATCAAAGTCAACTGGTGATTGCCTATGAGCCAATTTGGGCCATTGGAACCGGCAAAACTTGCGATTCTGAGGAAGCTAACCGGGTGATTGGTTTAATTCGTTCTCAGCTTTCTAACCCGGATGTGCCCATACAATATGGAGGTTCAGTGAAACCCGATAATATTGATGAGATTATGGCCCAACCGGAAATTGATGGGGTTCTTGTTGGTGGCGCAAGTCTGGATGCACCAGGGTTTGCCCGAATTGTCAATTACAACACTTCGCCCTAGGAAATAGGGAATAGGAAATAGACTGTAGGGGCGAACGGCTGTTTCCCTTCGGGACATGAAAAGCCCCTACAGTTCTTAGGTTTTTATAGGGATAGGATATGGGTTGGATGGTGCGGGGACGCTCCTTGGATTGGGGAGAGCGAACCTATGTAATGGGAGTGTTGAATGTTACACCAGATAGTTTTAGCGATGGGGGTGAGTTTCAGGGCTTAGAAACCGCGATCGCCCAGAGCCGATATTTAGTCGATCGCGGTGCAGATATAGTCGATATTGGCGGCCAGTCCACTCGCCCTGGTAGCCCCCAAATTTCCCTGAATGAGGAGTTAAATCGGGTGATTCCAGTCATTCAAAACATCCGAGAATTACCTGAACCCTATGGCAATATTCCAGTCTCCATTGATACGACACGCTCGAAAGTGGCGCAGGCAGCAGTAGAGGCCGGTGCAGATTGGGTGAATGATATTTCTGGGGGAGACTTTGACGAGCAAATGTTGGCAACTGTCGCTCAACTGGGAGTGCCCATTATTTTAATGCATATGCGGGGAACTCCGGAAACCATGCAACAGTTGACCCAGTATGAGGACTTAATCGGCGAGATAGTTGGAGTTTTAGAGGAGAAAATTCAGAAGGCTCTGAAGGCTGGAATTAAGGATATTATCGTTGATCCGGGCATTGGCTTTGCCAAAACCACTGAGCAAAATTTAGAAATTGTGCGCCAGGTTCCTCGGTTGCGCGAATTGGGTTATCCGGTACTCATTGGCCCCTCGCGCAAAAGTTTTATCGGTCATATTTTAAACCAGCCTGACCCCAAAAAACGGGTTTGGGGTACAGCATCCGCTTGTTGTGCAGCCATTTCTGGGGGGGCAGATATGGTGAGAGTCCACGACTTGCCGCAGATGGTAGAGGTGTGTCGGGTGGCGGATGCCATTTATCGGGGGGCGATCGCCTCTTGAATTGAGACTCAACATTGATCCAAATGGCTTGGCTCTCAATTATGCTATAACGTTGACAGATACAAGATCGTCATGGCGATCGCAGGGAAATCATCTCTGCAACAGGGTTTAGCTCTAGGTTGATAGTCGATCGATGAAGGGACTGAAAAATTTGCCTCCTCTGGGCAATATGATTAAAATTCTGGGCATCAATCTGGTGTTGATGTTCCTCTTACTAGAAGGAGTGTGTTTGGGGTTTTATGCCGCTCAACATCAGCAACTCTATTATGGGCGATCGCCAGAAAATGCCGAAAACTCAGAAGACGATCCCATCAACCTCGAGCAACAGGGGATTCGCTTAGAACAAAATATCAGCGAAATCCTGCATCCCTTCTTTGGCTATATCTCCAAACCTGGTGCAGGATTTGGGGGCTTTGAATTTCAGTCGGTTTTTAATGCCAATAATTATGGTTTAGTCTCTCAAGTTAATTATCCCTACATCCGGCAAAATCCCAATCAGGTTCTCGTCGGCATTTTTGGCGGTTCTGTCGCCACATTCTACTATATGAATGAAATCGAGAATCCTACCCTCGCCCGAACCCTGAAGGCTTTACCCCAATTTGCTGATAAAGAAATTGTCCTCTTAAATTTTTCCCAAGGGGGCTATAAGCAACCGCAACAATTGCTGGTGTTGAATTATTTCTTATCTCAAGGGCAAGAACTGGATTTAGTCATTAACATTGATGGTTTCAATGAAGTAGCGATCGCCAGCAACAATATCAAAAAAAATATCGCTCCTTCTATGCCGAGTGCCTTACAAGTCATGCCTCTAGTGCAGTTAACCAATAATAACCTCTCAAGCAATCAAATGAAAATCATGCTAGAGGTGATCGCGATTAAAGAAAAACTGAAAAATAGCTTGCAAGCCCAACAAGATTGTGGGTTAGCGTTATGTTATTTTTGGGAACAAATTCGCTCAACCGTTTTAATCAGACGTTATTACGATCGCCTAGAAGACTTTGACGATCAACGCAAAAAATCAGCCACTCCAGATGAATCTTTAATTTATCTCCAACCTTGGGAAAGTCAAGGGATAGAAACAGATTACCAAGCCATGACCCAGATTTGGCGACAGTCTTCTTTAGCCATGAATTCGGTTCTAAAATATCGAAATATTCCCTATTTCCATATCTTGCAACCCAATCAATACTATCCCACCGAGCGCCAATTTAGTGCGGAAGAACAGGAGCAATTTGCACCAGAGAGGAATCAACGCAATCCTTATATTAATGGCGTACAGTTGGGTTATCCCACTTTAGTGAAAGCGAGTCAAGAATTATTGGAGAATGGGGTATCTTTCTTTAATGGTGTCACTGCCTTTGATTCAGAACCCCAAACCGTTTATATTGATACCTGTTGCCACTATAATCAAACGGGTAGAAATATTTTTGCCAACTTTGTTGCCAGTCAAATTGCCCTTACTCTCAGTCAACCGAGTCCTTAGCGATCATGGTTAAGTTTAAGCCAAAATGGATTAAAGTCATCTTACTTAATATTGGCGGTGTTTTGCTGTCTTTAGAACTGCTGTCTTTAGGGTTTTATGGACTGAAAATGCAGCAACTTTTTTATACTCGCTCCCAAGACTCAAAAGAAACCTATTCGGCACTTGAGGAAACAGATAATACGGGAGTTGAGTTAGATGATAGTTTGCTACTAAGACTCCATCCTTATTTTGGCTATACTGATTTTAAGCCCCAAGAGCCAACGATTAATAATTATCAATTTGGTTCATTTAGGGATTATCCAGTGCTGAAAGAGAGCGATCGCCAGTATATCATCGGCATTTTTGGTGGATCGGTGGCGTTGGCGATCGCCAATACGGAAGCCAAGTATCAAATTATTACCAACACTCTCCAGAAATTTCCCCAATTTGCCGATAAAGAGATTATTATCTTAAATTTTGCCCAGGGAGGGTATAAACAACCCCAGCAACTCCTCGTCTTTAACTATTTCTTATCCCTAGGGCAAGACTTTGATATGGTGATTAACATTGATGGCTTTAATGAAGTGGTATTATCCAGCCTCAATTATCCCGAAAATGTCCATTTATCCCTACCCAATGGTTCCCTGATGAAAGCCTTAGTCAATCTAGGGAATCATCAATTTTCTGCCAAAGATCTGGAAATGTTGATTAAAATCCGTGAATATAATGCTACCCTTCGTAAAATTGAAAATCAACAAAATGCTTGCAGTTTAGCACTCTGTTATATCAGTCAACTCTTCCATTATCAAATTCTACGTCTAGATTATCAAAATTTCTTAAAACACCAGCAAAATAAAACTTCAGAAACTCTAGTTTTAGCTCCGACATCTAACGCCTTTAGCCTGTTTTATCTCAATCCTCCCGATCCCGATACAACAGATGAAAACCTGTATAGCAAAATTGCTCAAACTTGGGTAAACAGTTCTATTTTAATGCATCAAACCTTGCTCAGTCAAAATGCCCTTTACTTCCATTTCTTGCAACCGAATCAATACTATTCTACCCAACGTCAGCTTACTCCCCAAGAGCAAAAACAGGCGATTAATCCGGAAAAAACTTATACCCAAGGTGTGTCTCAAGGTTACCCAGAATTAATCAGAGCTATTACCCAACTGCAACAAAATCAGGTCAATATTTTTAATGGGACAACTGTTTTTGATCCTGAATCTCAACCGGTTTATAGGGATGATTGTTGCCATTATACCATTCTAGGTAATCAAATTTTTGCCCAATATATTGCCAACCAAATTGTGCAAACTCTGCAAGCCGGAACGCCATCCGCAACGGTTCAAACTAAATTAAAGAATTTGGCGATAAATAACCCATAAAAAACGAAAAATAATAGTCCTTCCCATTGGGTAATGTGTTGATCTTGGGTAACTGTATAAAATAACAGGGTTCCGGCAGCAAAAAAGGGTAATCCGATAATCAGTAAATCATGGTTGATTTCTAATTGGGTAATTAATCCCGGAATACCCATTACCACTAGGGAATTAAAGATATTAGAGCCAACGACATTTCCTAATGCCATTTCTGCATTGCCTTTACGGGCAGCATTTAAGCTAACCATTAACTCTGGCAAAGAGGTTCCTAATGCTACGGCACTCACAGCAATAATATGTTTACCAATGTTTAAGACTTGTGAAATTTGGGTGACGGATTCAATGGTGTAAACTGCACCAAAATATAAGCCAAAGCAACTGGTGACTAGAACCAGGGCAGCTTTTAGGGGAAAGGTTTGGGTGTGAGGGTTTTCGGTGTCTTCTTCTTCCGTTCGGTGGCTGAGGGTATAGAAGAGATAAACCACATATCCTAACAGACAAAAAATAGCTTCACCTTGGGAAAACTGCTCGTTAATTACGGCAAGAATGAAGAGGAGGGCAGAGCCTAATAGTAGGGGTAAGTCAACTTTGGTTAAATCGTATTCTAGAATGAGTCCTTTACTAAAGACGGCTGCTACGCCAACAATGAGGAAAATATTGGCGATGTTCGATCCGAGGACATTACCGAAGACAATTTCTGATGAGTTGTTGAAAATGGCAACCAGGGAAGAGAGGAGTTCGGGTAGAGATGTGCCGATGGATAATAGGAGTACACCGACGATAAAGGAAGGTAAGCGAAAAAATAATCCTAAAACTTCGGCTGATTCCGTAAAAAAGTCCGATGATTTGATTAAGACTGCTAAACTAATGACGAAAATTAAAGACCACAGCAGAATTACAGATGTCATATTAATTAAACATTAAACATTAAACATTAAACATGGGCTTGGATTAGTGAATATGAAATGAAGAGGAAAAAGGATGAACGCTTGCATTACAGGCGACATCCTTATTTATCTTAATTTCTTATTGTGGTCTAAGCCTCGTCATAGGCTTCCATATCTAACAAGTAGAGATAGGGTTGAACGATATCGACCATTTCTGGACGCTGGAAGGCGATCGCCCGTAATAGATGCCAGTCCCTTAATCCTTCAAAGGCATTGCTATACTCATCTTTTTCCAAACGGTTTGCCAGCAGGGTGATATCTTCTGAAGTCATGTTAGAAATTGCCTGCTTGGAGATGGTGATCATTGCCATAGTTGAGCCTCCCATTGCACCGTCTGTATATCAACACTATCTTATCCCATTGATGTACAGAGGGTGGGCTAACTTTCGGCGATCGCCTCCTCAGCACTCGGCTGCGACATTCCCGCTAACAGATTTTCACCCTTGAGCATCCGTTGAGCCGCTTCTAACAGTGCTTCCTCCAAATAAGGCTTGGTGAAATATCCCTTCGCTCCCAAAGTAGCCGCGTGTTGTTGAAACTTAGATGCACCCCGTGAGGTGAGCATTGCCATCGGAATTTGCTTGAGACCTTCATCACCTTGGAGACGCTCCAACAACTCCAAACCATTGAGCTTCGGCATCTCAATATCACAGAAAATCATGTCACAAGGCAGACCCGCTCGCAATTTCTCCCAAGCGTCTAACCCATTTCGAGCCTGCTCTACTCGATATCCAGACTTCACAAACGTCATCGATAACAGCTCGCGCACCGTAATCGAGTCATCAACAATCAACACCGTCGGTTCAGACTTATCAATGGGTTCGGGTTCGGGCGGAACCACTTCTTGCCACATCCGAGCATCCCGTCGAGAACGACCCATCGACAGATCGATTAACTCCAGCACATCGGCGATCGGCATAATCCGACCATCCCCAAGAACCGTCGCCCCAGCTACACCCACCGGTTTAGGAATCGGCCCCTCTAACTGCTTAATTACAATTTCCTGCTCTCCCAACACCTGATCCACCTGAAGTGCCAAATACTGACCCGCGCTTCGCAAAATCACGATCGAGATAATATCATCATCAGCAGAACCAGCAAACACCCGTCCCCGGCCAATCGTCCGGTTATACTGCAACAACTCTGATAGAGGCCTAAAAGGTAGCTCCGTATCCCGCCATTTAATGCAATTGAGACCTGCCGAATTGGCATAAATGCGCTCTTTGGGCACATCGAGCATATCTTCTACCCCATCCATCGGGAAGGCAATGCGGGCATGATTACTAATACAAGAGAGAGCCTTAGAAATACTCAAGGTTAACGGCAGACGGATCGTAAAGGTTGTCCCTTGTCCTTCCATGGAGTCCGTCGTAATCACACCGCGAATTTCCCGCAGAGCCACTCGCACCACATCCATCCCCACACCTCGACCGGCAAAATTATCCGCCTTATCCTTGGTACTAAAGCCAGGATGGAACAACAAATCATAGATATCTAGACGAGACATCAATTCTGCTTCTTTAGCTGTGATCAAACCTTTTTCTAGAGCTTTCGATTTCACTCGCGCCGTATTAATTCCTGCTCCATCATCAGAAACTGATATTACCGTTTGGTTTCCTTGGTGGAAGGCTCTAACCGTAATCTTGCCGACTGGGTTTTTGCCTGACTTTTTGCGATCCTGGGGAGTTTCAATCCCGTGGGTCATGGCATTATTGATCAGATGAGTCATCGGATCGAATAACTGCTCTTGAATCATTTTGTCGATCAGAGTCTCTTTCCCTTCAATCTGAATTTCTGCTTGCTTATTCAAACCCGTAGCAATTCGCCGCACTGCTCCTGGTAGACGATCTGCCGTTTGAGCAAAGGGAACCATTCGCGTGCGGGTTAACCCTTCTTGCAATTGAGTCGTGACTTGGCGGAATTGGCGGGTCACCTGATCGGTTTCTTCGACGATAAACTCGATATCGGAAGAAGACTCTCGGACTCGGACAATTAACTCAATGGTTTCTTGAGAGAGGGTATGGAAGGGGGTAAATCGATCCATTTCGATATGATCCCAACCATCATTGTGATTCGACTCTCCCGATCCATTTCCACCAGAGAAGGCGGTACGATTGCTATGACGAGAACTGAGCAATGCAGCTTCTAGAAGCGATCGCTCGTAGAGATCCCGCATTTTACCCCCCACATCACTCAGTTGCTGCACCAAATAGAGCAAGTTATCTAGACATTGCCGCAACCGTTCCTGGTTCTGCTCAAGACTGTTTCGGTTAACCACCAATTCCCCAACCAAGTTACTCAGGTTATCCAGTTGTTTGATCGGAACCCGCATGTTTTGCTCAACTCGTTTCGCGGATTTAGGCGATCGCGCCGTCGTCGCATTAGCCGTTGGTGGGCCCCCCAACGCCTGATCTGCCTGCGCTAATAACTCTTCGAGATCATCAAATCCCCCTTCCGTTACTTGCGAAACTTCCGGCAGTTCATGACTCACTTCTTGAGGTAGAGATGGACTCGGTAAAGTCACCGGTTCATCTAAAAACGTCTCCAACTGCGTAAAAACTTCAATACTTTCACGCTGCTTTTCCTCTACTCCCAAAAATGTCTCTAACTCTTGCCACATTCTAGAACCAGAATCCACTGGCTCTAAATGATCGCCAAAATCCAAACTCTCTAAAGTCTCATCCGTCGCACCTAAATCATCACCAAACAAATTCAGTTCATCGATATCTTCAAGATCTTCCCCAGCACCTAACGCCTCTTCTTCATCTGAAAACAGAGTTGACAAATCTTCCCCTTGATGATAATCCATCTCTAAGGAAAAATCTAAACCCTCTAGATCTTCAGATCCTTCTTCCATCACCGGTTCATCGAAATTCAAACCTCCATCTGCTCCTAAATCTGATGAAAAATCCAGAGCATCTGTCTCTAACCCATCCTCCAGTTCAAAATCATCAAACTCTTGAATGAATGTCTTTTGACTAGGATCTTCATCACCTGATTCAGAAGTCCAATCAAATATATCTACCGATGATTCCTCTTCCGAAGACTCCCCTAAATCCAGGGACATCTCCCCAGTCAAAGACTCCTCTGACTCCTCTTCTAAACTCAACTCCTCCAAATCCGAAGACTCCTCTAAATCGATTTCGTCTTCTAATTCCACTAATGGTGATGCAAAGAAATCATCTTCATCTGTTGATGGTCGAGAATCAGAATTAGTGGATGATAAACTCGAAGAATCTGATATCTCAAAAAAGTCATCAACACTAGCATCAGAATGAGAGGAATAGGTTTGCGAATTTGATGGATTATTCTCCATCATCATATCAAATTCATCTTGACGTTCTTGAGTTAAAACCTCTTCAACTTCTGGCGTTTCTTCTTCTTCTTCACCTTGTAGGATAACTTCAGACGAAGAATCAATCCTATCTACTTCTTCCTGTGAATTTAAATCCTCAGAATCCAAAGCATCTAAATCCATCTCTCCATCATCAGAGGAAGTATCTAAATCAAACAGTTCCTCTGAACTACTACTTTCTTCTAGTTCTAGAGACAAATCATCATCTAACGCTTCAGTTTCTCCCAAAGCATCTAAATCCATCTCTCCATCATCAGATGAAGCATCTAAATCAAACAGTTCCTC
>NZ_JAQOSP010000122.1 GCF_030068475.1 Roseofilum acuticapitatum BLCC-M154
CTGTTCGGTGGCGCAGTTAACGCATTAAGCTTCCCGCCTGGGGAGTACGGTCGCAAGATTAAAACTCAAAGGAATTGACGGGGGCCCGCACAAGCGGTGGAGCATGTGGTTTAATTCGAAGCAACGCGCAGAACCTTACCAGCCCTTGACATCCCGATCGCGGTTTCCAGAGATGGATTCCTTCAGTTAGGCTGGATCGGTGACAGGTGCTGCATGGCTGTCGTCAGCTCGTGTCGTGAGATGTTGGGTTAAGTCCCGCAACGAGCGCAACCCTCGCCCTTAGTTGCCAGCATTCAGTTGGGCACTCTAAGGGGACTGCCGGTGATAAGCCGAGAGGAAGGTGGGGATGACGTCAAGTCCTCATGGCCCTTACGGGCTGGGCTACACACGTGCTACAATGGTGGTGACAGTGGGCAGCGAGACCGCAAGGTCGAGCTAATCTCCAAAAACCATCTCAGTTCGGATTGCACTCTGCAACTCGAGTGCATGAAGTTGGAATCGCTAGTAATCGTGGATCAGCATGCCACGGTGAATACGTTCCCGGGCCTTGTACACACCGCCCGTCACACCATGGGAGTTGGTTCTACCCGAAGGCGATGCGCTAACCGCAAGGAGGCAGTCGACCACGGTAGGGTCAGCGACTGGGGTGAAGTCGTAACAAGGTAGCCGTAGGGGAACCTGCGGCTGGATCACCTCCTTTCTAAGGATGTTCCCTTCAGGGCCCGCTCTTCGAGCGACGTCCTATCGGAACTCTTCAGAACAAGACCGGAAAGTCATTCCGGTCGCAAAAACAGGCGCGGATACCGCCGTCTTCGTTTCTCTTTCTTCGCAGATGACAACAATGCCGTGCACTTTGCGCCGCCCGCCGGCCGGGGTGTTAACATTTCGGGCTGGTAGCTCAGGTGGTTAGAGCGCACGACTGATAATCGTGAGGTCGGAGGTTCGAGTCCTCCTCGGCCCACCAAGCAATTTTTGCCTTCGGCAAAAATGCGTTGCCGTGACAGGCAATTCGCGCCAGCGAAATGCCGAGAACGGCCGAGGCGAGGCGCCTCTCATTGATTGCCATGGCAATCAATTGCCGGCGCTACCCGCAATTTTGCGAAGCAAAATTGCTCTAGGGGCGTTAGCTCAGCTGGGAGAGCACCTGCTTTGCAAGCAGGGGGTCATCGGTTCGATCCCGATACGCTCCACCAACGTCATCAGGCGCAGGCGCTCTCGTGGCGACGCGCCGTCATCTGCCGAGGAAAAAGGTTTGCAGATCGTGCTTTGCGCGGCCTGCCTGTTTTGCATACATCGTAAAGAGAAGATTTGTCCGGGCTTCACACCGTGAAGCGTCGGCGGCCATGCTCCAATGGCCGTCACCATGATTGGTCGCCTAACCGCGCCATCGGACAGGTCTCGAGAAGCTGGTCTTTTCTGCCAAGTCCGTGCGCCAGCATGGGCATTGGCAATGAGAACGATCAAGTGTCTTAAGGGCATTTGGTGGATGCCTTGGCATGCACAGCCGATGAAGGACGTGATACGCTGCGAAAAGCCATGGGGAGCTGCGAATACGCTTTGATCCATGGATATCCGAATGGGGAAACCCACCTTAGATACTTGGAAATTCAAACAAGCCGTACGGCTTGACCATTCATGCCCTCGGGCCTGTTTGGTTTCCAAGTATCGTTACAAGGTATCTTATTCTGAATACATAGGGATAAGAAGGGAACGCGGGGAACTGAAACATCTAAGTACCCGTAGGAAAGGACATCAACCGAGACTCCGTCAGTAGCGGCGAGCGAACGCGGACCAGGCCAGTGGCGATTGGGAGACAAGCGGAACATTCTGGAAAGAATGGCCATAGTGGGTGACAGCCCCGTACGCGTAATGCGACCAATCGTCCTCGAGTAGGACGGGACACGTGAAATCCTGTCTGAACGTGGGGGGACCACCCTCCAAGCCTAAGTACTCGTGCATGACCGATAGCGAACCAGTACCGTGAGGGAAAGGTGAAAAGCACCCCGACAAGGGGAGTGAAAGAGTACCTGAAACCGGATGCCTACAAACAGTCGGAGCGCGCAAGCGTGACGGCGTACCTTTTGTATAATGGGTCAACGACTTAATGTGGCGAGCAAGCTTAAACCGATAGGTGTAGGCGCAGCGAAAGCGAGTCTGAATAGGGCGTTCAGTTCGTCGCATTAGACCCGAAACCGAGTGATCTAGCCATGAGCAGGCTGAAGGTTGGGTAACACCAACTGAAGGGCCGAACCCGTATCTGTTGCAATAGATTGGGATGACTTGTGGCTAGGGGTGAAAGGCCAATCAAACTCGGAAATAGCTGGTTCTCTGCGAAATCTATTTAGGTAGAGCGTCAGCCGAATACTCCCGGGGGTAGAGCACTGGATGGGTAATGGGGACTCACCGTCTTACTGATCCTAACCAAACTCCGAATACCGGGAAGTAATAGCTGGCAGACACACGGCGGGTGCTAACGTCCGTCGTGGAGAGGGAAACAACCCTGACCGCCGATTAAGGTCCCCAAGTTATGGCTAAGTGGGAAAGGAAGTGGAAATCCCAAAACAACCAGGATGTTGGCTTAGAAGCAGCCATCATTTAAAGAAAGCGTAACAGCTCACTGGTCTAAATAAGGGTTTCTGCGCCGAAAATGTAACGGGGCTAAAGCCATACACCGAAATCGCGGGCTCGTAAGAGCGGTAGCAGAGCGTTCCGCAAGTCAGTGAAGGGATACCCGCGAGGGATCCTGGAGATACCGGAAGTGCGAATGTTGACATGAGTAACGATAAAGGGGGTGAGAGACCCCCTCGCCGAAAGTCCAAGGGTTCCTGCTTAAAGTTAATCTGAGCAGGGTTAGTCGGCCCCTAAGGCGAGGCCGAAAGGCGTAGTCGATGGGAAGCAGGTTAATATTCCTGCACCCGGAGGTAGTGACGAATGCCGTAAATCGTTATCCCTTATCGGATTGGGATGGCGGTGATGGTGTTCCGGGAAATAGCTCCTCCGTACGGACCGTACCCGAAACCGACACAGGTGGACAGGTAGAGTATACCAAGGCGCTTGAGAGAACTATGTTGAAGGAACTCGGCAAATTGCACGCGTAACTTCGGAAGAAGCGTGACCCTTTTGCGGGCAACCGCGGGAGGGTGGCACAGACCAGGGGGTAGCGACTGTTTATCAAAAACACAGGGCTCTGCGAAGTCGCAAGACGACGTATAGGGTCTGACGCCTGCCCGGTGCCGGAAGGTTAAGAGGAGAGGTGCAAGCCTTGAATTGAAGCCCCGGTAAACGGCGGCCGTAACTATAACGGTCCTAAGGTAGCGAAATTCCTTGTCGGGTAAGTTCCGACCTGCACGAATGGCGTAACGACTTCCCCGCTGTCTCCAACATAGACTCAGTGAAATTGAATTCCCCGTGAAGATGCGGGGTTCCTGCGGTTAGACGGAAAGACCCCGTGCACCTTTACTATAGCTTCACACTGGTATTCGCCAAGGCATGTGTAGGATAGGTGGTAGGCTTTGAAACCCGGGCGCCAGCTCGGGTGGAGCCACCCTTGAAATACCACCCTTATCTTCGTGGATATCTAACCGCGGCCCGTTATCCGGGTCCGGGACAGTGTGTGGTGGGTAGTTTGACTGGGGCGGTCGCCTCCTAAAGAGTAACGGAGGCGCGCGATGGTGGGCTCAGAACGGTCGGAAATCGTTCGCTGAGTGCAATGGCATAAGCCTGCCTGACTGCGAGACTGACAAGTCGAGCAGAGACGAAAGTCGGTCATAGTGATCCGGTGGTCCCGCGTGGAAGGGCCATCGCTCAACGGATAAAAGGTACGCCGGGGATAACAGGCTGATGACCCCCAAGAGTCCATATCGACGGGGTTGTTTGGCACCTCGATGTCGACTCATCGCATCCTGGGGCTGGAGCAGGTCCCAAGGGTATGGCTGTTCGCCATTTAAAGCGGTACGTGAGTTGGGTTCAGAACGTCGTGAGACAGTTCGGTCCCTATCTGCCGTGGGTGTAGGAATATTGATTGGATCTGTCCCTAGTACGAGAGGACCGGGATGGACACACCGCTGGTGGACCTGTTGTCCTGCCAAGGGCATTGCAGGGTAGCTATGTGTGGAATGGATAACCGCTGAAGGCATCTAAGCGGGAAACCAGCCAAAAAACGAGTATTCCCTGAGAGTCGTGGAAGACGACCACGTTGATAGGCTGGGTGTGGAAGTGCGGCAACGCATGAAGCTTACCAGTACTAATAGCTCGATCGGCTTGATTCGTTCTCATTGCTCATGTCCATGGTCTTGTCCTCACGGATGAGCGCGGCTTTGCCGCTATCCACCGGACGAGACGCGTAAAAATGCGCGACGGCCAGTCGGCCTTGCGGGCTTCGCCCGTGAGCAGAGAAATTCCAGCTTCTCATCTGTTTTGCGTTTGGCCGACCTGGTGGTTATTGCGGGGCGGCTGCACCCGTTCCCATTTCGAACACGGCCGTGAAACGCCCCAGCGCCGATGGTACTTCGTCTTAAGACGCGGGAGAGTAGGTCGCTGCCAGGTCTGCCAAGCGCAAAACAGCTTCTCACATACGATTTCCTTTTCGCCTCCCTGCCTTTCTCCGCACGGAGGTTCTGCCGTCTCCGGTCAACGCCTTTGTTCGTGTTGGCCGATATGAGCAGCAAACGGACCTTTGCGGGTCCGGCACATCTTTGACGCGGGGTGGAGCAGCCCGGTAGCTCGTCAGGCTCATAACCTGAAGGTCGCAGGTTCAAATCCTGCCCCCGCAACCAAACAACTTATTGATATTGAACGATATTTCAGCCCGCCGTTTCGGCGGGCTTTTTTCGTTTCTGAGAAAAGTCGCCACTAAGTCGCCACCGTCAATCGAATTTTGCGCCATATTGATTGACCTGCTCCCCTGAGATGTGAGCTACTCCCCGATTGTTGGACAGATTTCGGCGTAAATTAAGCTACTTTCTGCACCTGCTGGTCGGGTTGGTGTTGGTCGATTGCCTGCCAGTAGACCATGGCAGGCGGTTTGCCGCCAAGGGCGGTGTGTGGGCGTT
>NZ_JAQOSP010000123.1 GCF_030068475.1 Roseofilum acuticapitatum BLCC-M154
ATGAAAATTTGTTAAGAAGCGGGCAAGATGCCCGCACTCCTCGAATTCTTTGATATGACTGGAGTGGGAGCATCTTGCTCCCTGGATTTTTAATTAGGGTATTTCCGCTTCGCGGACATGAATAAGCGAACTTGATATCACTAGACTTGCATTCATTTAACCTCACTAACCCAATCCAAAATAAAACAAGTCTGCTCTACTGAACAGACTTGTGATTTGAGAGAATCAATGGACACCACACAAGCAGAGAAATAGAAATCAACTGGCGATGTATTCGCGCATATCTGCTTTCCGCTTGCGTAACTTACCCAGAGCTTCCCGTTCAATCTGACGGACACGCTCACGACTGATATTAAGCCGATCGCCGATTTTAGCTAAGGTCATCGATTGACCCGTTTCTAACCCAAACCGCAAAGATAAAACTTGCTGTTGTTGGGGGGTTAAATCAGCCATCATTTGCTCTAATTCAGCTCGCAGAGAAGTATTCATCGTGAAATCCTCTGGAGATGGCCCAGTATCTTCTAAAAGCTCTCCTAATTCTGTATCCTGGTTATCTCCCACACGCAAATCTAGGGATAAAGGAAGGCGAGAGCGCTCTAAATATTCCCGCACTTGTTTGGGAGTTAAATCCAACTCTTCTGCTAACTCATTAATGGTTGCCGATCGCCCCAAAGTTTGGGATAATTGCCGTTGAGCTTTCTTAATCTTATTCAGTTTTTCTGTAATATGAATGGGTAGCCGAATGGTGCGTCCTTTTTCGGCGATCGCCCGTGTAATCGCTTGGCGAATCCACCAATAGGCATAAGTGGAGAACCGATAACCCTTGGTGGGGTCAAACTTCTCTACCCCCCTTTGCATTCCAATGGTTCCCTCTTGAATCAAATCCAACAAGTCTACATTGCGTTTAATATACTTTTTCGCCACCGAGACGACCAGACGCAGATTTGCTTCTACCATCTTCCGCTTGGCACGTTCTCCCTGGGCGATTGACCTCCTCAACTCTTGCACAGAAATTTCCGCCATCTTAGCCCATTCCTCTAGACTAGGTTCGCGGCCAATTTCCTTAGCCAATACTTCCTTCTTTTCCTGAAGATCAGTTAAACACTTCACTCGCTTACCCAAGGTAATTTCCTCTTCATGAGTCAGGAGAGGAACACGGCCAATTTCGCGAAGATAAGCACGAACGGGATCGGTGGGATTTTGGGCGGTTTTCATAGGTCTGCGTCTTGGGTTGACAACAATGGAAAGCTAGTTCAAAAACTAGGAAACAATCGCTCGATGGAGATCGCGCCAGCCATTGGCAAGCCTCATCACCATCGACTCAAGAGAGTTAACTATTAATTCTCATCAGTTCTGACTGGGATAGGAACGGCTTCTGCTTCTGGAGCAGATTCAGATTCCTGTTGGAGCAGTTGCCCAGCAAGGATAAGACCTACAACAGATGTTGCTGTGACTAAAATCAGTTCGCTTGTCATTGTCATTATCTACCGGAATTCTATTATGTTAAGTATTGTAACATTCTTTTAAGTTAACGTCTACTGGTTAAGAATTAGTACCTCCATAGGTCTGTAAGCCTACGATTCACCATAGGTTACCCAGGAACTTCATGAAGAAATGCATTGTTTACAACATTTTTGTAAATTTTTTGAGAAAAAAACCCCATAGACCTTGATATAGCGTTCTTAGAGCCAGTTGCATCACTCAAAATCTATGGGGTGGTAGGTACAGACAGAGGGAAGGAGAAGCCAATACTATCCATAAGAACTCGGTATTAGCCCCTCCTACAATTCCCGCGCAAGGCTAACCCTGGATGTAGTCCTGCAACGCCTTCACCTCCAGTTCAGCCCCCTGCAAAGACCGAATCGCCTCCACCGTTGCCCGCGCCCCTGCAATCGTCGTGATAATCGGCAACTTATACGTCAGAGCCGATCGCCGAAGCAACTGGCCATCTGCCTGGGCTTCCTCCCCCGAAGGCGTATTCACAATCAACTGGATGCGCCCATTCTTAATCTCATCGAGGACATTCGGGCGACCCTCATGGAGTTTATAGACCCGCTCTATCGGCTCCAGCCCATGCTCGATCAAGCACCGGCGCGTCCCCTCCGTCGCCATCACCGTGAAACCCAACTCCATGAACTGGGCAACCGATCCTGCCACCTGTTCCTTGTCCCGATCGCTCAAACTGACGAACACGCAACCGGAGAGGGGCAGCCGCACCCCCGCCCCAATCTCTGCCTTAGCAAACGCCTGGGCAAACGAGGAGTCTATCCCCATCACCTCCCCGGTCGAGCGCATCTCTGGCCCAAGGAGAGTATCGGAGCCGGGGAACTTCTCGAAGGGCAAAACCGCTTCCTTCACCGACACCTGGGGGGGGATAATCTCCTCGGTCAGCCCCACCTGAGCCAGGGTTTGCCCCGCCATCAGCAAACTGGCTAACTTCGCCAAAGGTTTGCCCGTCGCCTTCGAGACAAAGGGAACCGTCCTTGATGCCCTCGGATTCGCCTCCAGGATATAGACCACCTCCTGCTGCACGGCGAACTGAATATTCATCAGCCCCACCACCTGCAACGCTCCTGCCAGGGCGGCTGTCTGCTCCCGAATCTCGCCCAGGACACTCGGCGAGAGGGTGAAAGGGGGAATGGCACAGGCAGAGTCTCCCGAATGCACCCCCGCCTGTTCGATATGCTCCATGATGCCCCCGATCGCCACTTCACCGGTGCGATCGCCGAGGGCATCCACATCTACCTCGATCGCCCCTTCCAAAAACTGGTCGATCAAAATCGGGTGGTCTGGCTCCACCAGGACTGCCGTTTGCATGTAGCGCTCCAGGTCAGCGTCGGAATAGACAATCTCCATCGCCCTTCCCCCTAGCACATAGGAGGGGCGCACCACCACCGGATAGCCAATGCGCCCCGCTATGGCGATCGCCTCCCGTGAAGAGCGTGCCATCCCATTGTCCGGTTGGCGGATGCCCAACTGTTGGCAAATAGCCTCAAAGCGCTCCCGGTCTTCGGCTGCGTCAATGGAGTCTGGGGATGTGCCCCAAATCTGGGTCTTGGGATAGGATTCGAGCTGCTGTGCTAGGGGAAGTGTCAACTTCAGGGGAGTCTGCCCCCCAAACTGAACGATGATCCCCTCTGGCTCCTGGGACTCCACAATGTTCAGTACATCCTCCAGGGTCAGAGGCTCAAAGAATAGGCGATCGCTCGTATCGTAGTCGGTCGAAACGGTCTCCGGATTCGAGTTCACCATAATCGTCTCGAACCCGGCCTCAGACAGGGCAAAACTGGCATGACAGCAGCAGTAGTCAAACTCAATCCCCTGACCAATCCGGTTGGGCCCCCCACCGAGAATCATCACCTTGCGCCGCTCTGAAGGCATGACCTCATTTTCCCCCTGCTCATAGGTGGAGTAGTGATAGGGCGTGAACGACTCGAACTCCGCCGCGCAGGTGTCCACCGTCTTATACACGGGCACAACTCCCAGTTCCTTGCGCCTGGTGCGTACTGCCTGCTCGTTCGTGCCGGTGGCAAAAGCAATTTGGCGATCGCTAAATCCCAACTGCTTCACTTCCCGCATCTGCTGGGCGCTCAGACTCAACAAGGGAGTGCGCTTCATTCGCCGCTCGGCCGCCAAAATCTCCTCGAACTGGTGCAAAAACCAAGGGTCAATCCCCGTCAGCTCATAAATCTCTTCTACACCCATGCCTGCCATCAACCCCTGGCGCACGGTGAAAATCCGATCCGGACTCGGTTGGCGCAACCCCTGGCGCAGGGAGTCTAAAGCGGGCAACACTTCCTGGCGATCGCAGCCCCATCCCGCTCTGCCCGTCTCCAGAGACCTCAGAGCTTTCTGGAACGACTCGGCAAATGTGCGCCCAATGGCCATGGCTTCCCCCACCGACTTCATCTGGGTGGTCAAAATGGCGGGAGTGCCGGCAAACTTCTCGAAGGCAAACCGGGGAATCTTGGTCACTACATAGTCAATGGTCGGCTCAAAAGATGCGGGAGTCTTCTTCGTAATATCGTTGGGAATCTCCAGAAGGGTATAGCCCACGGCGAGCTTGGCCGCAAATTTGGCGATCGGAAACCCCGTAGCCTTAGAAGCCAGAGCCGAGGAGCGCGACACCCTGGGGTTCATCTCAATCACGATCACCTCCCCATCCACGGGGTTGAGGGCAAACTGGATGTTCGACCCCCCCGTTTCCACCCCAATCTCGCGAATAATCTTGATCGAGGCATCCCGCAACTTCTGATATTCCTTGTCCGTCAGAGTCTGAGCTGGAGCCACCGTAATCGAGTCCCCCGTATGCACGCCCATGGGGTCAATGTTCTCAATGGAACAAATAATCACCACATTGTCCGCCAAGTCTCGCATCACCTCTAGCTCATACTCCTTCCAGCCCATTAGCGATCGCTCAATCAAAATCTGGCGGGTGGGGGAACAGTCCAACCCATACTGAGCCATTTCTTCAAACTCTTCCTGGTTATAGGCAATGCCGCCCCCGGTTCCCCCCAAAGTAAAGGCGGGGCGAATAATCAGGGGATAAGTCCCAATCTCTGATGCTACCTGCTTACACTCTTGGAGGGTGCTGGCAGTCCCCGACGGACAGACCTGCACCCCAATGCGCCCCATGGCTTCTTTGAACAACTGCCGGTCTTCTGCCATCTCGATCGCCCCCAGCTTCGCCCCAATCAGCTCTACCCCATAGCGATCAAGTACCCCCCTTTTCGCCAGCTCCACTGCCAGGTTCAGGGCAGTCTGTCCCCCCATGGTAGGCAAGAGAGCATCGGGACGCTCCTTGGCGATCACCTTCTCGGCGATTTCTGGGGTTAGGGGTTCAATGTAGGTGCGATCGGCTGTCTCTGGGTCAGTCATGATGGTGGCTGGGTTGGAGTTGATCAGCACCACTTCATACCCTTCAGAGCGGAGGGCTTTGCAGGCTTGTACACCGCTATAGTCAAATTCACAGGCTTGACCAATGACGATGGGGCCGGAGCCTAGGAGAAGAATTTTTTTGATATCGTTGCGACGAGGCATAGTTGTTGAGTTCCAAGTGCGAAGAGACAATAATTGCGTTGCCAGTCCCCTGTTGTCTAGGGTCTGCAATGGAGACGAGAGAAAACAGCTTCATGGCCAAAAGCCATTGTACGGGTTTGGGGCGATCGTGCTGTATTTCCTTTAGCTAAATTTTGGTATCCGATCTATTAAGAGCGGGGATCATTGCTACTTATTGTCTGTAGACTTATCGTCATCTTTTATGGGAGCTTCCCAAGTTATGAATGATAAAGATCCAAGATATATATTAGGTAATAATGTTCGCAATCTTCGTCAAAAGCTTGGCATATCTCAAGAAAAGCTTGCTGAGGCTTGTGGATTACATCGAACCTATATTGGTGCTGTGGAGCGGGGTGAACGGAATATTAGTCTTTTGAACATTGTTATTCTAGCTCGTGCGCTCAAGGTTAAACCGGCTGACCTTTTCGAGGGGCTGTCCTGATGGATTCTCCCTATACTGGTCTATCTGTCAACCAATGGCTGAATGTTACGCAAACGCTGGTTGATGATCATCCTCTGGATTCGCAAGAAATAGTCGAGGTGGTTTTGTCATCTTGGCAATCAATTTTTGATTCTAAGCTGGGAACTCAAGGTTTCCAATGATTAGATTTGGATGGTTGGATGCTAGGGATTGGATGGGACAAAAAGCATCAACTGGTCAACAATCAAGACTCTCAGCAGATGTAGAAAATTATAAGCTTATGAAAATTTATCAAAAAAGTTAGAATAAAGATCCTTGAGTATAAGTAAATAAATTTTGTTTTTCTTTTTGAAAATTTTGGAATCTTTCAACAGCTATTTTACAATAGTCTTGTCTGATTTCAAACCCTATTACTCAATAATATTTGATCGTGCAACTGCGATCGCCGTTAGCCATCGCCTTTGTGAGTCAAAGGGTGGTGGAAATGGCTTGTACGGGACAGGTGGGGATACATTGCTCGCAGACGACACAGCGCGATCGCATGAAGGTTAGCTTAAAGGTGTCTGGATCGAGGGTGAGCGCTTGGGTGGGACAAACTCCGGTACAGAGTCCACAATGGACACAGGTTTCTTCATTGACGATAATCTCGCTGGTGGCTTGAGAGACTTCGATATTCTGCGATCGCATCCATTCGATGCAATCTTCAAGTTGATCGATGTCTCCAGAGAGTTCTAGCACTAGCTTTCCCACTTGATTAGGAGCAACTTGAGCGCGAATAATATTGGCAGCCACATTAAAATCTTTGGCTAAACGGTAGGTAACCGGCATTCTTACCCAACGCTGGGTAAAGGTAAGGGTGACTCGTTTTTTCAAGCTTGACTGCCCCCTGATTTGGTAGAATTTGACTGCTTATATGTGATAGCAATTTCCTTTAAACTCTACCATTTCTAATCTCTTATGGCGATCGCAATCGATTTTGGTACGTCTAACACGGTTATTAGCCGTTGGAATTCGGTAACCCAAACAGCAGAAACGGTTAAGGTTACTGGATATTCAGTCTCTCAGGCTAATAACCCTCCCCTGATTCCTAGTCTGGTTTATGTAGAAAATGCTCAGTTAGAACAAGTGGTGATTGGCCAAACCGTGCGCGATCGCGGTTTGGATCTGGCTCAAGATACGCGATTTTTTAGCCATTTTAAGCGGGGGATTGGCACACCCATTCAAGGTTTTTTGCCCCAACTCGATGGAGTAACCATTCGCTTTGAACAAATTGGGACTTGGTTCCTGAACCATTTGCTCAAGGAAATTAATCTGGAAGAGTCTCTGATTGTAACTGTACCGGTAGATAGTTTTGAAACCTATCGCCATTGGTTAGGGCAAGTGTGTCAAACTTGGTCAGTGGATAAGGTGAGAATTATTGATGAACCTACGGCTGCTGCTTTAGGGTATGGTGTGGGGGATCAAAATTTAGTTTTAGTGGTGGATTTTGGTGGCGGAACCTTAGATTTATCTTTGGTACAATTGAAGGGTAATGAAGTCAAAAGTGAAAATAGATCGGATAATCCTCTAGGGTTTGTTCTGAAATGGGGTGAAAAATCCTTTGCAGAAAAATCGAGCCAACAGGCCAAAATCGCACAGGTTATTGCTAAAGCAGGCTTAAATTTAGGAGGGTCTGATTTAGACCATTGGATTACGGATGAATTGATTGCTCAGTATGGCTTGATTCAATCTTTGTCTTTAACTCGATTAGCGGAAAAATTAAAAATTCAGTTGTCCTCTCGTCCTACGGCGACGGAGGTTTATTTTGACCGAAGTTCTTTAGAAAGTTATGATTTGAAACTGACTCGTAAACAGTTTCAATCGATTTTAGAAGACCGTAATTTTTTTAGTCAGCTTGATGCGATTATGGATCAAGTTCTGCAACAGGCAGCCCGTCAAGGGGTGAATAAATCCCAAATTGATTCGGTGTTACTGGTGGGTGGAACTTGCCAAATTCCGGCGGTGCAAGATTGGGTGAAGGGTTATTTTGATGAAAAACAGGTACGTTGTGATAAACCCTTTGAGGCGATCGCCCATGGTGCGCTGCAATTGGTTCAAGGGATTGAGTTGAAAGATTTTCTCTATCATAGCTATGGGATTCGCTATTGGAATCGACGGACTAAATCCCATGGTTGGCATCCGATTATACAGGAAGGACAAGCCTATCCCATGTCTAAACCGGTTGAGTTAATGTTAGGGGCTTCTGGGGAAAATCAACCGAGAATTGAGTTGGTTTTGGGAGAATTGGGCGCAGAAAGGGGGGGCACGGAAATCTATTTTGATGGCGATCGCCTGATTACCCGTATTTTGAGCGGTGATAAGCGATCGGTAACTCCGCTCAATGATACTGAAAGTGCCCGTACTATTGCTAATTTAAATCCTCCGGGAATTCCTGGGAATGACCGCATTAGGGTGCTGTTTCAAGTGGATGGAGAGCGATTTTTAAGGATTACGGTGGATGATTTGCTAACCAATCAAACTTTGCTTAATAATCAAGTGGTGGTTCAATTAAGCTAGGTTTAGGTAATGGGTAATCGAGACAACATTAAACTTTTAGTCCTAGATATCGATGGGACGATCGCCGGTTCATCGAATCAAGTCCGTCAACCAGTGATAGAGGCGATCGCCCAAGTCCAAGATCGGGGAATTTTAGTCACTGTTGCTACAGGGCGCATGTTCTGCTCGGCTTTACGCTTCTATGAGGCAATCGGTGGGAGCTTGCCCCTAATTTGCTATAATGGAGCCTTAATTCAAGACCCCAAAACGAACGAAGTTCACCAGCATTTTCCCGTCCCTATTCCCTTAGCAAGCCAAATTCTTGACGTTCTAGAGCAATCTCCTTATCGAAATAAAATCACCATTCATTTCTATATTGATGATTGTTTGTATGTGGGAGATATGGGAGAAGATACCCGCAAGTATTTAGAGCGTACTTCTGCACCCGTTAAAGTGGTGGCTAATTTAAGGGAATTGCTAAGTGTGGAACCGACGAAAATTTTAGCCCTGAGTGAAAATCTGGACTTAATTGATGAGCTTGCGGCAGATTTATGCGTCACTTTTACTCAAGATCAACTGCATTTTACTAAGTCTACACCGACGTTTTTCGAGATCACCCATCCTCAAGCGAACAAGGGGTTAGCGGTGCAATACTTAGCAGAAACTTTGTTGGGCTTGAAAGCAGAAAATGTGATGGCGATCGGCGATAATTTTAATGATTTAGAAATGCTCAAGTATGCTGGGATTGGTATTGCTATGGGTAATGCTCCTGTGGCAGTGCAAAAAATTGCCAATTGGATCGCCCCCTCGATAGAGGAGGATGGTGTGGTTACGGCTTTAACTAAGTTTTTGGTAACCGATCACTAATGGAGTACAGTATCATTGAGATAAAGCAATTTTCGCTGCTATGCGGTACATTTTGATCCCCCCAACCCCCCTTAAAAAGGGGGGCAGTAAAAGTCCCCCTTTTTGAAGGGGGATTTAGGGAGATGAACACCTTTGAGATCGCTGTGATGCTCTATTTAATCATTGACTTTGACTCTAGGGGAGCATCGAGAACCTTGGCAATGCGATCGCGGGTTTTTTCTAGATGGGCTTTTGTATAAGTGTCCAAACCTCTTCCCTGTCGGCGCAAGGTGCGATCGATTTGGTCTTCCAATTCCCGTAGGTTATACCAAGCTAGGGTAACTGCATCTTCGGGAACTCTCACTTGTCGTAAGCTCATCCGGCTCAAGACTTCCACATATTCCCGTTGCAGAGCGCGACGGATACTCGAAAGGTTAGCAATATCGCCATCTTTCACTTCCGTCCAAACGCTCTCTTGCAGGGTGCTGAAGAGTTCCGGTAATCTGAAAACTTCTTCTGTAGAATCGGTTTTTAGCTCCAGATCTTGCAGACGGGATAGACGGGTCGGAGAGAGTAGAGAGCGTAAGACGACTTGCTGTAGAAAGAGGAGGCGATCGCTAATCGGATAATCCAACTCAAATAAGTCCGGGAATGCCCCCCAATGAGACCAACGAGAGGGGGCTAATTGATTCAGCAAGTGGGGTGAAAACTGAAAAGCGTCTGCGGAAAACACATACTGGTTTATCGCCCCTAATGCCGCTCTTTGCTCCTCTGCCGCTAGGGGTTGAAAGGGGAGTCCCCCATTGGGATCGCCCGCATAATGGCGATTAAAGGATTGTCCCCCCACATAGAGGGTCAAATTCATGGCATTGCGGAAATAGTAGAAAAACACGGTATCGAATAAATCGCGCATTTCGCTAAAGCTTTCACCGGGAGCTGGCGATCGCCGATTCAGTCGAGACCACATCGCTTGGGCGTTTTCCAACTGCCATTGGGCATAGGTGAGCGGATCATTACTGAGATCGAAAGTATTCACCGCCGGATCGAGACGACTGATGTAATCCTCATCTGTACCATAGGCCAATTCTGGTTCGGCGGCTCGTTGGGCAATTTGGCGTAATTCTCGCAATTCTGCTTCTGGAGAAACTGCATTGAGGGGCTTATAGCCATATTCGATCGCCCAAATATCATAGGGCCCTAATTTGGTCGAGAAATAATCCCCTTGCGGTTTTCCGGGAGGAGCTAAATTAGGCGATACATAATCCATAACTGACCCCACCATACCCAAGGTGCGCGTAATTTCTGGGTTTTGTAATTCTTCGGGACTCAGGAGGGTACTGCCATGGAAATTATGCCGTAATCCGAGAGTATGACCGACTTCATGGGCGACTAAAAAACGAATGAATTGTTGTACATAATCCTCCATTTCTGTGCTACTAGGTAACACATTTTGGGTCAAAGAAAGGGAGGTGGCTCCGATCGCCAATTGCCGGTTAAACTCTTTGGCAAAACACACATCCCGGTCTAACAGAGAGTTTGCTAAAGGAAACCCAGACAGGCGATCTTTTTTCGCTTCCGACTCTTCCGACAGGTCAACCCCCCGTAAATAACTGTTTTCTAGGGTATCTTGGCAAAAAGTTTGCAATAAACTCTGTTGTTGTCCCCCCCCTGCGTCAGGATTAACCAGGGTTTGATATTGGCCTTTGATCAATCGCACCACATTGGCATCAATCAAAATATCCGCATCTAAAATTTCCCCAGTTAGGGGGTTGGTTCGAGAAGGGCCAATGCCATAAAACATGGGTTCAAAGGAACTCGACCAGCGCACCACATTGTAGCGAATATCCGCCGGAGTCCAGTCCGCATTATCGGGCATTTGTCGCACTTCGATTGCCTGGGGTAATCCCGCTTGGGCAAAGGCTTCATTCCACATGAGAATCCCTTCTTTTACCGCCTCGCGATATTCCAGGGGAACGGTATTTTCGATCCAAAAGACTAAGGGTTTTCCCGGTTCGATGTTCCAGCGATTAATGTAGCGGACGAAGGGATCGCGGCGATCGCTATTGGAAAAATTCTTATAAGCAGTTACAAAATAACCGATGCGCTCATCCGCTAACCGAGGACGATAGTCATGGTTGGGTAAGGAGGAGAAACTATAATGCACTGCTAAATTAAAAGCGCGGCTATCGGGTAAGCTGGGCAAGCTGATGAAACCTCCCCCACTAAACCCATATAGAGCTTCAATTTCCAGATTTTCGGGAAAATTTTCCACTTCAGTAATATAGGAATTATCGGCAGATACTGAATAAGCTCCATTGAGCAAATAGGGCAAAAACGTAGATAAACCACTGAGATCACCTTCTCCCATGACCAGATCGGTTGCATCAATCAGTAGAGATTTCCGTTCTGGGTGAATACCTTCAATCTTTAAGGAATAGAGAACTGAATCACTAAAGCCTTCATTGAGCGATCGCGCTAGAGGGTCGCCGGGATCGGTGCGAAAATTGGTTTGGGGAACCACAAATTGCACCCGGTCTTGTACCTTCCGCAACTGAAATAACACCTCGCCTATGGGCATTCCATTTAATAAAAAGCCTTCGCCAATGCCACTCGATAGGGTCATCACGCACAAGAAATTTCGGTTCAGTTGTTCGGGGGCAATTTCTAAATAGATATTTTCCTTATCTTCAGTTTTATAGAGAGTAAATAATCCATCCTGTTTCTGAGTTCCAGAAATTAAATCCTCAAAGGATTTAGGGGATTTAGACTCTGAGGATTCTTCAGATTTAACCCAATCTTGAAGGGTTTGGGAAACATCTACCACAGGTGTAACGGGTAGATCCACGATTGTCCCCCAACTGGGCCAGATGGTTACTGCCAGAAATCCCAGAATTAAACAGGCAATTAGATATAGTTTTTTCATACCCCGATCCAATAGTTAAGCTTTGTTTTCGATCCCCCTAAATCCCCCTTAGAAAGGGGGACTTTCTTAATTTTCCCCCTCTTAATAAGGAAGACTTTACTTAATTTCCCCCCTTTTTTAAGGGGGGTAAGAGGGGATCAAGATGTCTGATGCCCCATTACCCATTCATGTCCGCTTGCCGAAACTTGGTAGAGTCCCCAAATGGCCATTGCTCGCAAATAATGGCTGGCGCGAAAGGTTCCGGCTGCGGTAAGGGCTTCTGGGGTGCGAAATTGCAAACCATGGGTATAGATTTGATTGACCACGGCTTCTGCTATGGTCAAGGCTTCGGCTTTCATTCCCTGTTGTAACATAAATGCGGCTAAACCAAAGTTAATTCCTGTCCAAATTTCTAGGGGATGGGTGGCGTTGGGGTTTTCGGGCGAGCCATCGGGGTTAACGCCATTGGCTACACCGAGGGCAGCGCCATCTGGGTTTTGGGTCTGGTTAAAGAGGGTAAAACAGGTGTGATAGATGGTTTCTAGGCTGGTCTGGGTGCAGTCTTCTGGCACGATAGACGGTAAATTTAACAACTGGGCATAAAATTGACCGCAGAGCTGATCGGCCATGACTACTTTGGAGTTACTTTCACTGTCGAGGTTATAGTATTGGCCATTCCAAAGCATTTTTTGATACAGTGGCTTAGACTGCGTTAACCAGGTTGACCATTGCTCAATCTGAGCTTGAAGATCGGCAGAAGGCCAATTTTGAGACTGTTGTAGTCGTTGTCCGATCGCGATCGCCGCCTCCAAAGCCGCCAACCATAATCCCCCACAATAGGCGCTAATGCCCTTGAGTTGCCAGTCATCAAAGGTTTGGTCGGGCGCTCCTGAGTTTTCGGGAATGCCATCCCCGTCTCGATCAAAGGTTTTCAGATAATCCAGGGTTTCGACAACCGCTCCCCAGCAGTCCTGTAAAAACTCCAGATCTTCGGCTCCTGTCCAGAGAAAATACCGATAGACTTGCAGAACAAAATCACAGCCCAAATCTTTCCACAGGTTGCAGTCTTGATAGCTGGTGTAATTGGTTTTTTCCCAGGGATGTTCGTTGGGAGCGCCTAAATCGTGGGGGGTGGCGCTGGCAATTTTACGCACGGCTTGGGCTTGATTGTAGCCAATTATTCGGGGGGTATTGTCTCCTTGAGGAATGGCGCGAGCGAAGGCTAACATCACCGATTTTTCGAGTTTGGGCCACAAGAGGGTGAGGGCAAATCCGCCATAAAGCCGCACGTCTAAGCTTTCATACCAGCGATAGTCTAGGCATTCAAGTACGCCAAATTGGCCAATGGGGTCGTTTTCTGTGCCTGCTGTCCAGAGGGTTCCGCCATCGGTGAGCAGGTAGAGTTCATTAAAGAGGGCCATTTTGAGGGTTTCGGGAAAGCCGCGATCGCCTAAAATCGGTTTGCGCCATTCATTAATAGCTTCTTTCCAAGTATCAGAATGTTTCAGTGCCGTGCGTACCATTGACCAGGCATTTTTACCATTGCGGCCGAAAAAGTCAGTATAGCGGCGATAGTATTGGATGGCTTGACCGGCGGTTTCTTCTCCTGTTGAGGGTAATTGCCCTGAAAAGTCACTGCTCTTTTGCGTATAGCCAAATTCGGTAACGGGGAAGTCCCAAGCCAGGATAAAGGGGATCTTGCGGCTGCGTCCGGGGCGGAGGGTAAAGCGGACGGCGATCGCACAAGCAAGCCGTTCCCCGGATGCGGCTGGACTTTCATCTTCTGAGTCTGACAAAGACCCATCGCTGGCAAAGGGCGACCACACCGCATCCCCATTACTGGTGGGGTTCCAACGGGTATGGTAAAACACTTCGACCGCCGGGTTCGCAATAGTGGCGATCGCCCATTGCCCTTCTCCTTCTTCCGGGATCTCATGGGTACTCAACTGACTCATGAGGCAGCCCACGCGAAAGTTATTTTCGATCCACCGGTTATAGTTATCCGTGCTTTCCCCCCATCGAGGTTGATACTCATACACTGGCGATCCATCATCCCGAACCTTTATTTTTGGGGTTTTGATGGCATTGGTAAACCAACCGACTGTATTTTCCCAGGTGAGCATAATGCTCAGGGTGAGGGGCTTATCTGTGGGGTTATGGGCAGTCCATTCAAAGATAGCCAGAGGATAGCTCGTTTCTTGATAATTGTGGGGGATGACGGGGGAAAATTGCTCGCATAGGAGTTGGGCATTGTAAACCCCTTGGTAGTGATACCAGCTTTGCGGATAAAGAGCGCTATAGGTTCCCGTTTGTTGGATGGCACTGGTGGGGGGATACCACTGCCAACTGCTTAGAGTTCCGTCTGTGGGGGGTTGGGTACTGAGGGCATAGGTTTTGCTGCGTCCGTCGTCTGTTTGTTCAAAGACGCTGAATTGACAAGCGGGTAGGGTTTTGAAGATATGTTCTCCCCCGTCAATATGCCAGAGGTTAAAGTCTCCCCTGGGCGATCGCCCGATACATCCTGCACCTAAGCCACCAAGGGGCATTCCATGCCAAGGGCCATCATCTAAATTGGAAGCATAACGCACGGTGTAAGGGTTATCCCACCCTAAACCAAGGGGGCGTTGCCATGCACAGGAAGGAATCTGGGGTTGAAAGGGTTGATTGGTCATAGGGTTTATTTTACAGGTCTCGGCGCGATAGTAGGGCGATTCTCCACGTGCCGAGGACAAAGGAGAAACAGGGCTGATCCCCCACAGGAATCAGCAGTTTGGCCACAGGTAAGTGCCCCAAGGGAGCCTCAAGGCTAAAGGTGAGTTGATCGTAATTTAACCAGACTTCTGGCGATCTCCACCCCACTTTTTCCCCAAACTCAGCATAGTTCTGATGGCTGAGGTTCCAGATCTGCTGTTGGATCGTAAAGCCAAAATGACAGTGGCTATGTTCTCTCCACAGGCGATCGAGCTGTTGTAGATCTGAGGATGGAATGGCTAGAGCATGGGATTTTCTGATGTAGCCTTCTGAAGTGCGATCGCTTAACTGCAACAGGATTCTACCGGTTTCTGTGTCTGCCTCTTCCCACTTTTGTCGCAGCAGCAGATGTTCTAGGGTCTTATACGTCGAGTTACGAGGATTGAGTGTTTTCATTGGTGTATTTTTCCTCATTTTTTCCCTTAGATTTATAATACCGCTTTTCGGCTCTTTTCCTCCATCCACTCCCCTTGTAAACCTTGAACTCACCATGATATAAATAAGAGTCTTGACTCAATTATCCCCCACAGCTTTATGTCTTCTTCCTTTGCAATCTCCCCTTTGGCGAACTTAGACTATATTCCCTACCTTGACGATCGGGGGCAATTTCCCGAACAGTTCTCTAAGCAAATTGGAGTCTATGCCATCTTCGATCGCAATCAGGTTTTGCAATTGGTTCATTATTCGCGGGATATTTATCTGAGCCTCAAGCAACATATGGTACGCCAACCTCAAGCCTGTTATTGGCTTAAAGTCTATGTGATTGAGAAGCCGAACCGCAGCCAATTAGAACAAATTAAAGAAGCTTGGATTACTGAAAATGGCTCGACTCCCTGGGGCAATGGGGATGCATTTAGCCAATGGACTGATCCCATTGATGCCAGAGAGTCAATGACTGATGAGGAAAAGGTCGCCTATGAAACGAGTGATGAATTAGAAAAAATTAAGCTGTTAAAAAATATCGCTCGCCGAGTTCAAGAGCAGATCTTAGAGCGCTTGCAACCCCGAAATATTCAGGATTCATTGCGCTTTAATCCCAAGTTAAAAGAAAAGGGGTTATTAGACTTGAAATAAAATAGGGCAGGTACTGGGTAAACTGTTTTTCCTATTCCCTATTCCCTTTCATGGGACTTCCAGAGAACTTGACTGACTTTATCCCACGTTTTCTGGGCAGCTTCTTTGATCTGATTGCGATTATACCATTTCTGAAACTCCTGTTCATATTCAGCATCAGTCATCTGGTAAGTATTCCAGGTTTTCAGCCCTAGAAGCAATCCCCAAATCAAAACCACATAAATAGACCAGGATAATGTGCCCACACTGACCAAATTGATCAGGGCGAGAAAGCTATTGGCAATAATATATTTTCCCGCATCTTTTCTGAGGGTTTGATAGCGCTGAATATCAAACTCCTTACGATGCTCAAGCTTTCCTTTTTTATCCTGCCATTCTTGCTCGGCAGCTTTTAACTGTTCAGGAGAAATTTCTAGTTCGGTGGCAATTTCCACTAACTGTTCATAGGAAAATTCTTCTAGATGATCTTGGCTGGCGATCGCCAGTTGCAAAATCTGTTGAATATCCTCTTGGCGATAGGAGCGAGAGATAGGTGCAGAAGAACCAGGCATCATCTTAAATTATAGGGTTAAATTATAGGGGAATGGGGGAATGGGGGCATGGGGATAGGGAGAATAGGCAGATTCTAAACCCATGAGCCGAACTTTTCAAGGACGGATAATCCCCCTAAAATGCCCTTAACTGTCTAGGGGGCGATCGCTACAATGGAGAGAGCGAGGCGCACCCCTCCCCAATGATGCAATCTCAGATTAGAGGTGTTTTATGAATGGCAATATTCGTGTGGGCAGTCTTTTTGGGATTCCCTTTTATATTAATCCGTCCTGGTTTCTGGTTCTCGGTTTAGTGACCCTCAACTATGGAACTACTCTCAGCGCTAATTTTCCCCAACTGGGTTTAGCTTTACCTTGGATTTTAGGATTAGGGGCTGCTCTACTACTATTTTCTTCTGTTTTGGCACACGAACTCGGCCATAGTCTGGTTGCTCTGCGTCAGGGGATTGGCGTAAATTCGATTACCCTATTTCTGTTTGGGGGACTCGCGAGTTTAGAGAAAGAATCGAAAACTCCTGCTGAAGCCTTTTGGGTGGCGATCGCCGGCCCTGCGGTCAGTTTAATCCTCTTTGGTCTGTTTACTGCCCTCGCTATATCTGCACCCCTGAGTGCCCCCTTAGCGGCGATTATTGAGCTTTTAGCCTACATTAACCTGGTTTTAGCCCTTTTTAATCTCATTCCTGGTTTACCCCTGGATGGCGGCAATATTCTCAAGGCTCTGGTGTGGAAAATTACCGGAAACCCGAACCGGGCAGTCGTGTTTGCCAGTCGCATGGGACAAATTATTGGTTGGTTTGGCGTGGCGATCGGCGGACTCTCCCTGTTCAATATTCAAATGGTTTTGTTTGGTGTACCCATTACTGGGAGTATTTGGACGCTTCTAATTGGTTGGTTCCTGTTGCAAAATGCCGGTCGTTCTGCCCAGTCTGCAACCTTGCAAGATATTCTCGCCCACCTGAAAGCCGAAGATGCCGTTCATGCCGAAAGTCCCGTTGTTACCTCAACTCTCTCCCTGCGCGAGTTTGCCAATAATTATGTCATTGGTCAAAAACAATGGAAAAAGTTCTTGGTGGTGGATGAAGAGGGTTGTCTGTTAGGCACAATTGCCATTGATGATATGCGATCGGTTCCCACCTCTGAATGGCCGGAAACCACGGTTCAAGCCTTGGTTCAACCGACTCCCACCTCAGAAATTATCCAATCGAATCAAACCCTTTTGGAAGTTGTACAACTCTTAGAACAAAAACAATTGTCTGAACTTCCTGTCGTGCGCGACAACGGTGTTTTAGTCGGCTTACTCGACAAGACCGAAATTGCTCGCTTAGTTCAGCAACAAGCTTGATTGACGAATCATTAATACCCTAATTTATTGCTCTCTATCTTGTCAGATTAGAGAGCTTTTTAATCGGCTCCTCAGAAAACGTTAAATAGATGAATCCCGCGATCGGATTTCCTGCAATCACCTAAATGGACTGGTCATTGAGTGGGTTAGTGGACTATCCTGGTTGTATCACTGTAGGGTCAGACCCCATAGGGCTGACTCTCTGTTGAAAGTGGTTCCAAAGACTTCAGGCCAATTGCCATGTTAATGTTACTCTTTTATCTGGGAAAAGATTCTTATGCCATTGAGAGTTCGAGTGTGGTAGAGGTCATTCCTAGAGTGCCCTTGAGGAAAATTAATCATGTGCCGGATTATGTGGCGGGCTTATTTAATTACCGAGGAAAAATTGCCCCTGTAATCGATTTGTGTCATCTGATTCAGGGAAAACCGAGTGGGGTGAAGTTGAGTACCCGTATTATTATGGTCAATTCTATGACTGAGGATCGGACAATGCCTTATTTGGGATTGATGGCTGAACGAATTATTAAAACTTTGGATAAACCGGATAGTGACTTGGTGAATTCGGATGTACATATGAATGTAGCGCCTTATTTGGGGGGAATTATTCTGGATCAAAATGGTATGATTCAGCGCATTCACTTGGATCGGTTATTTACGGATGCTCGACAGTTTTATTTAGCCGCAGCAGGAGAAGTGAAGACGGATGAGCCTAGAGAATATTGAGAGTTTATTGAGTCAGAAAATAGGGATTTCACCCCAGATCGTTGGCTCTGGAAAAATTGCTAAGGTGGCTAGAGATCGTCAACTTGCTTCTGGTTTACCCAGTTTAGAGCGCTATTACCAGGTTTTACAACAGTCCGATCGCGAATGGCAAACATTCATTGAAAAGATTGTGGTTCCGGAAACATGGTTTTTTCGCGATCGCCGCCCATTTGATTTTCTCAGCAATATTCAGGACTGGCAGGACTTCATAACCTTGGGTTCTGAACCCTTGCGTCTGTTGAGCGTACCTTGCTCCACAGGAGAAGAAGCCTATTCCATGGCGATCGCTCTTTTTGAGGCTGGCTTATCTGCCCGTCAGTTTACCATTGATGCGATCGATATTAGCCAACGGGCGATCGCCAAAGCCAAATGTGGAATTTATACTAAGCGAGCCTTTCGGGGAGAACAGAGCATTAGAAGCGATCGCTATTTTCAACCCACCCCAGAAGGTTATCAAACGATCTCTGGGGTTCAACAAACGATCAAATTTTACCAGGGTAATCTTTTAGATTATTTTCCCCCTCACCACCCTCAATACCATATCATTTTCTGTCGTAACCTCTTGATCTATCTAGAGCCAACTGCCTGTACTCAAGTGTTCAACCTTCTAGATCGTCTATTATTGCCCAATGGATTACTCTTTATCGGAGCCGCAGAAGCGGGAAAAATCCCCAGCGATCGATTTATCTCCATTCGTCAACCCCTAACCTTTGCTTATCGAAAAACTCACTCTACGATATTTCCTCCTCCTAATGAAAAAATAAAACCATCCTTCTTACCCGTCAACAAAAATTCATCTCCGCTCCCTGAAAGTCTTAATTCTAACCCCAAACCTTCATTGAGCCAAACCCAACAAAACCCCAATCTTCTGAATAGGGACTTAGAATTAGCGCGACAATTAGCAGATAGGGGAAAACTTGACGAAGCCCTTAACCATTGTCAAAACTATTTAATTAGGCATAATACTCATGTTGAAGTTTATCTCTTAATGGGGATGCTCCATCAAGCCAAAAGCGAAAACACTGAAGCAGAACGATATTTTCAGAAAGCCCTTTATCTGAATCCCCACTGCTATGAAGCCCTGATTTCTCTCTCTTTACTCAAGGAAAATAGAGGAGATCTAATCGGTGCAGAACGCTTAAAACAGCGAGTTGCAAAAATGTCAAAACTTTCTCCATAAAAATGAGGAGTGTTTATTTTGAACAGCTTATTAAAAAATCAACCCTTGCAAGGTCGGATCAAAACAGCCTTTAACTTCATGGGAGCCTTGATTTTAATCGTCGCCCTAGTCGGTTTTACTTCCACAATTCGCTTAACGACCAATATCAATACCTTAAGTGATAATAGCTTGCCCAGTCTAGTAGGACTATGGAAAATTAACGAAGGTCAAACCCAAATTGAATCTTCCGAACGCGCCCTCTTAGTCACAGGATTGACCCCCCAAGAACGACAGATCGAGTTAGAACGGATTGACACAGCCTGGGATCAAATTAATGAAGGGTTCAACCAATATCAAGTCACCCCTCGCACTGATGAAGAAGAAAGAAATTATCAGAAACTGGTGAGTAATTGGGAAAGATGGCAAAGCGATCATGAAGATTTTTTGCAACTCAATCAGCAATTTGAGAGTTTAGGCATTCTCGATCCTTATGCTAGAGAAGCCGAATTACTCGCCCAAGAACCGAATAATCCGGTAGAAATTCGCAGGACAGAAAACGCCACGAGACTCTTAGAACAATTACGCGATCGCGCCAAAGAAAACCGTACTTCCTTTGAATCTGCCACCGCATCCCTGCTCGAAGCCCTCACCATTAACCAAGATACAGCCATTAGAGCCGAAAATAACGCTAAACAAGCCATTCGCCAGTCCCAATTTTTAAGCATCGTTGCCATCATCCTAGGGCCCATCTTGGCTGTGCTATTTGGCCGATTCCTCAGTAATACGCTCATTGAAAGCTTACAACGTTCCGTCGTCCAAATCACCAGCTCTGCCACCCAAATTGCTGCATCTGGAAAACAACTAGAAGCCACCGTAGCCGAACAACTGGCATCCACTAACGAAGTGACTGCCACAGCTCAATCTATTGCCAACACCGCCAAAAACCTAGTCAACACCATGGAACAAGTGGGAGGTATGGCTCAAAATACCGCCATTTCTGCCAATGATAGCCAGAAGGAACTGGTGGAGATGGAAACGGTGATGCGGCAACTGGTAGAAGCGACTGCCTCCATCTCCTCTAAATTAGGGGTGATGAATCAGAAAGCCGGTAATATTAACAACGTTGTCATTACCATCACTAAGGTCGCCGATCAAACGAGCCTCCTGTCCTTAAATGCTGCTATTGAAGCCGAAAAAGCCGGAGAATATGGAGCCGGTTTTGCTGTCGTAGCGCGGGAAATTCGCCGACTAGCTAATCAAACCGCCGTGGCTACCCTAGAAATTGAGCAAATTGTCAAAGATATGCAATCAGCCGTTACTGTGGGTGTGATGGAGATGGATAAGTTTAATCACTCCGTGAGTACCAGTGTGGATCGAGTGAGTAAAATTAGTGATGAAGTAGCCAAAGTGATTCATCAAGTCCAAAGTTTACCCCCCCGATTTGAACAGGTGAGTCAACGCATCGAAGAACAATCGGAAGGAGCGCAACAAATTAGCGAAGCGATGGAGCAACTGAGCCAAGCTTCCCATCAAACGGTGGATGCGCTTAGAGAAACCAATAATGCTTTAGAACAACTCGATGATACAACCCAAAGACTACGCCGGGAAATTTCTGCATGAGTCATGAGTAATCCCCCTCTCTCCCTATCCCCCCATTCCCCCACTCCCCCATTCCCCCATTCCCCCTATGAGCATACAAACTCAGCCAATCGAAGAACATCTCATCTTGCATGACTGCTGGAATCAAATTGGAGTCAGGGGCGATCGCTCCTGCGGTCAATTGGAAACCGTTATCCATTGCTATGAATGCCCCGTTTACACGGAAGCTGGAGACAGCTTACTAGAGAGGGAACCGCCCCCGAATTACCTAGACGAATGGCGGGATATTCTGGCAGAAACGGCGATCGCCCAAGAAGACCTCGAAGGCGATGACATCGTTATCCATACCGTTGACACCATTTCCGTCATTATCTTCCGACTCGGTAATGAGCGGTTAGCCCTTCCCGTCAAAATGCTGCAAGAAGTCACCTCTAGCTGCGTCATTCAACCCCTACCCCATCGCAGTAATCAACTATTTTTAGGACTGGTTAACATTCGCGGTGAAATCTTGCTCTGCGCTGCCCTCAGCCATTTATTACACTTAGAAACTACCCTGCTAGAATCCCCCAGCAAAACCCAGCGCATGATGGTTGCTGGACAAGGAAGCGATAAGTGGGTGTTTCCTGTCGATGAAGTTCATGGAGTCTACCGCTTCCCCCTTAAGGAATTACGGGATGCTCCAGTGGTGATTACCAAAGCCACCCAAGCCTATACTCAGGGTATTATTCACTGGCAAGGCAAGCAGGTGAATTATCTCGATTCTGAATTGCTCTTCTATACCCTCAACCATAAAATTTTGTAGCTTCTCCCTCAGTCCCTCCCAAGGGAGAGGGCAACCTTTTTAAGTTTTAATTTTTAATTGATATAACTATGAGCGGGTATTCAACACTGGAACTCTTTCGGGAAGAAGTAGAAACTCAAGTCAACTTCTTCAAACCAGTCATTCTTTTACTCAAAACCCAACCCTTACCGAAGCAAGAACTGGGGCAAGCCATTCAAGCGGTTCATGCTGTTTGGGGTGCAGCTCGCCTCGTCAAACGGGAAGATACAGCCGATTTAGCGCAACTGCTTAAGGAGTGCTTCATTGCTGCTCAAGAGCAGACTGTTATCTTGAGTGATGAGCAAATCGATCTTTTGCTTCATGCTGGGGATTTACTCTTAGCCCTGAGTCGAGTAGAGGGAGAAAGCTTTGAACATTGGATGAGTGAGCATTCTTGGGATTTGGGCATTACTCAACGGGGAATTGCTGCATTATTGGCTTCGCGATCGCCCGATCCACAACCTTCTCTAGAAAGCAATCAGGAGATTCTCCCAACTCAAGATACAGCACAGAGTCCCGCCGAATCTGCCCAACATGCAGATCCCCCAATTGCGCCCAGGGAAGAGACCCCACAGAAATCGGAAGCGCCTACCCTAAATCTAACTGGCGATGAGTCAATGATTGATCTCTTTCGTCTGGAAGCCGAAGCACAGGTGGCGATCTTAAATGAGGGTTTATTGGCTTTGGAAAGTGATGCTCAATCGACACAAGCTCTAGAGCAACTGATGCGAGCGGCTCACTCGATTAAAGGAGCAGCTCGGATTATTGGACTTGATGCATTTGTGAATTTAGCCCATGTAATGGAAGATTGTTTTGTGGCGGCTCAGAATGGCTCCCTGATTCTGACTGCTGATGATGTGGATATTTTGTTGCAAGGGGTGGATTGGCTCGGTAGTGTTTGTGATATCAGTAATGATGAATTAGCCCATTGGTTAGTTGGGCAATCTTCATCCATCGAAATGACCAGAGAACAGGTCAATGGGATTTTAAACCCTGGGGATAAACCCCAAAAACAGGAATCAGGTTCGGTGCTAGTGGTGACTCCTGAATCATCTTCTCCTTTGCCAGAAGAGCCGAGTCAGGGAGCGATCGCCCTACGGTTACCTGAAGCGACGGCAACCCAACCGAGTTCAGAGCGTCGTCCAGCCCCTCAACAACAGAGCCATACGAGCGATCGCGTTGTTCGGGTGAGCGCCGAAAACTTGAATCGGATCATGGGATTAGCTGGAGAATCTCTAATCGAAGCCAATTGGCTACAGCCCTATGCCGATTCAATGATGACCTTGAAACGGCGGATGGTATACCTCTCTCGCACCCTAGAACAGTTAGAAGATAGCTTAGGACATGGGGTTTATGAGCAGGAAGGGAAGGAACTTTTAGCACAGGCCAGAAGCCAGGAACAGGAATCTCTGGATTTTTTAGGCGATCGCCTAGAAGAACTAGAACTCTATGCCCAACGCACCGCCAACCTCTCCGATCGCCTCTATCGAGAAGTCATCACCTCCCACATGCGCCCCTTTGTCGATGGAGTCCAAGGCTTTCCCCGTATGATTCGCGACTTAGCCCGTAAACTCAATAAACAAGTCCGCTTAGAAATTCTCGGTAAAGCCACCCCCGTCGATCGCGACATCCTCAAAAAATTAGAAGCACCCCTTACCCACATCCTCCGCAATGCCACCGATCACGGCATCGAACAACCCGAACACCGGATCGCCGCCGGTAAATCTCCCGAAGGCACAATTCGCCTAGAAGCCTTGCACCGTGGCGGAATGCTCGCCATCACCATTACCGATGACGGCAAAGGCATCGATCCAGAACAGTTACGCCAAAAAGTCATCAACAAAAATCTAGCCAATGCCGAAATCGCCACCAAGCTCACTGAGACGGAACTCATGGAGTTTCTCTTTTTACCTGGCTTCTCCACTGCCCAACAAGTGACCGAAATTTCTGGCCGTGGTGTCGGTTTAGACGTAGCTAAAAGTATGGTGCAGGAAGTTGGGGGCACTGTGCGGGCAATGTCTCAACCGGGGAAAGGAACCAGTTTCCACTTCCAACTGCCCCTAACGCTCTCTGTCGTTCGCACCCTGCTCGTAGAAATTTCCGGCAAACCCTATGCCATTCCCCTCGCTCGTATCGATCAAATTATGACTCTGGACAAATCACAGATTTCCGAGGTCGAAAATCGCCAATATTTCACCATGAACCAACAGCATATTGGCTTAATTGCTGCCCATCAAGTTCTAGAGTTAGCTCCACCCCTGTCTAATTCAGGGGCGCTATCTGTAGTCATCCTCAGTGATGGCCCCCATACCTATGGTTTAGTGGTAGACCAGTTTTTAGGGGAGCGGGATTTAGTTGTGCGTCCCCTCGATCCCCGATTGGGTAAAGTCCCTGATATTAGTGCCACCTCTTTAATGGGAGATGGATCGCCCATTTTGATTGTGGATGTCTCGGATATGGTCAGATCTATTGATACGATTCTCAATACGGGTCAACTGATGCGGGTGGGACATGAAGCTCAGAACCTTCCAGGAGACAAGCGTCAACGGGTTTTAGTGGTCGATGATTCGATTACCGTGCGGGAGATGGAGCGTAAACTGTTGGAAAATCGCGGCTATAAGGTGGATACCGCAGTCAATGGTATGGAAGGATGGAATGCAATTCGCACCCATTCCTATGATTTAGTGATTAGTGATATTGATATGCCCCGGATGAATGGCATCGAATTGGTGAAGCAAATGAAGAGCCATCCCCGTTTATATGATATTCCTGTCATTATTGTCTCTTATCGCGATCGCGAGGAAGACCGCATTCAAGGTTTAGAAGCGGGCGCAGATTATTATCTCACCAAAAGCAGTTTCCATGATGAAACCCTGATTGATGCTGTCGTAGACTTAATCGGGCATTGATGGGGATGGGGAAGATGGGGAAGAGTGTCCTTTGCTTACAGCACCTTGCGCGGCAATGAGGTGCAGTAGCAAAAGATCCCCCCTAACCCCCCTTAATAAGGGGGGAATAAGAAAGTCACCCTTTTTTAAGGGGGGAATAAGAAAGTCACCCTTTTTTAAGGGGGGAATAGGAAAGTCACCCTTTTTAAGGGGGGAATAGGAAAGTCACCCTTTTTTAAGGGGGGAATAAGAAAGTCACCCTTTTTTAAGGGGGGAATAAGAAAGTCACCCTTTTTTAAGGGGGGAATAAGAAAGTCACCCTTTTTTAAGGGGGGAATAAGAAAGTCACCCTTAATAAGGGGGGAATAGGAAAGTCCCCCTTTTTTAAGGGGGATTTAGGGGGATCAAAGTGTACCGCATAGCAGAGCAAACTGCTGTATTCCCCATTCCCTATTCCCTATTCCCTAGTTTTTCGCTTTACGTGCCATCTCTAAAAAGCCTTTCATGTTGGCTCCAGGACGACGACGACTCAGGGTTTCTCCTAATCCCGTATTCATATACTTAGTCGCAAACCCTCCTTCTACCACCGGTTGAGCCGGTTTAGCTTTGGCAACTGGTTTTGGTGCAGGTGCAGGTGCAGGTGCAGGTGCAGAGGGGGCTTCCGGTTGAGCCGCTTGCTGTTTTGCCTTTCTGAAGGTTTTGGTTTTGGTTTTCTTCGCTGGAGCTGGTGCTTCAGCAGCAGGTGCAGGCGCTGGTGCTTCAGGTGCGGCAGGTGCAGGAGTGGCTACCGGTTTAGTCTCAGGCTTTGGGCTGTCATCAAATTGGACTTGAAAGTTATCTTTTTTGCCGCCGAGTAAGTTTTTGAGAAATGCCATAGTTAAAAATACTCCCAAGAGTTGTAAGGGTTAATGGGTTAGATAGGGATTGGGGCTATCCGTACATCATTAGCTTCTGGACAAATCTTAAGTTTTGTTTGCATCTAGCACAAGATTCATGAAAATTTCTTCACAATTCTTTACAATAGCCCAAATTTTCTCAGAAGTCTCATCGGTTTGCAGCAATTTTAGGCGATCGCCTGTTACATTCATTTATATTATCCGCAGTTGTGCATCAGCCCATTACCCTTGAGTTACACTCAAAAACAGTTCACGCTACAACCCCTCAACCCCTATGACAGAGCCTTTAGAAATATACCAACTCGGTCATCCCTTTCTACGAACCCTAGCTCAACCCATACCCAACCCCAAAGATCCACAGATTCAGAGCCTGATCCAAAACTTAATTGAAACAGCAAAAATTACCAATGGCGTAGGTATTGCTGCCCCCCAAGTTGGACAACCTTACCGTTTACTCATTGTGGCCTCTCGCCCCAATCTGCGCTACCCCCATGCTCCCCTGATGGAACCCACCCCACTGATCAATCCCCAGATCATCAGTCATTCAGACACCCAAATCAAAGGATGGGAAGGCTGTTTAAGTGTACCTGGAATTCGAGGCTTAGTGCCCCGATTTACAGAAATAGAAGTAGAATATATTAATGCAACCGGTAAACCTGAACGGCAAATCTTTACCGATTTTGTAGCACGAATTATTCAACATGAATTCGATCATCTAGAGGGAAAACTATTTATCGATCGCGTAGAAAGCACCCAAGAGTTAATGAGCGAATCAGAATATCACCGCCAAATTGTTGGTCATCTACCCCTTTCAACGTCTTAAAATTGAATCGATAACCATGAATCGAGCCACCCCCTGGATCAACCACATTACCAAAACCTGCAACGCTCAACCCTCTCCCTCTCTACGTGACGGTCACATTGCTGTCAAAACAGAACCCTGGGGCTTAGGAGGAGGCAGTGCGATCGCTCAACTCTATCTTCCCCTGAATCGTCAACAATGCTGGCAAAAAGTCACCAACTATCCCCAATGGGTCAATTATTTTCCCGATATTACCCACAGTCAAGTCTTAACCCAAAACCAACAACTCTATCAAAAAGGAATCAAAGACTTTATCCTATTGCGGATAGAAGTAGAAATTTACCTACAAATCCGGGAAACTCTCAACCAAGCCATAGAATTTCAACTTCTTAAAGGATCTTTCTCCGAATTTCTCGCCTATCTTCATCTTCAAGACTATCAACAAGGAACCCTCGTCAGCTATGCCGTTCAAGCTACGCCCAACTTTCCCGTGCCTGCACCCTTAATTGAACAAGCCTTGAAAATTGAATTGCCCGCCAATATGCGACACATGCGCCAAGTCCTTTGTCCTTTAACTGAGGATGCGAAATAACAGAAACTGCGTTTTCTGAGGGGGATTAAAATTATCATCACTGACCAAAATTAAACTAGGACTGCCATCAGGAAAACGGGGGCCAAACGTCATTCCTTCTAGGTTATCTAAAGTCAGATCTAAAGTATCTAAATCTAACACCAATTGTTTCCGAATCGCCTTCAATTCCCCTAAGTTTCCTTTCAGAGATTGAACATTAGAAATATCAGTGGCTGCTCCGGTAACGGCTTGGAAGATCTTGGTCTGAAACCCCAATAAACCAAAAGAGCGCTCTAGGGTGAGAAAATGTCCCGGTTCATCCAGAGCCAAAATTTCCGTTAACCCTTGGGAGGCGATACCCGGTTCAGGGGGATCGAGTTCATACAGGTGTTCGGAAACTAATAGGGGTGGCCCTTCACTGAGAAGATAATGCATCCACCGCGTTCTGCTATTGAATAATTCTTGGGCTTCTGGATCTCGATCTTGGGTTAAGGCTGCTTCTGTGGCAACGAATACGCGCAAGGGTTCCCCTCTAGTGGGAACAGAGCCAATGGGATTGGTGGTTAAGGATTCAAATCCGAGGTTATTTTGTACTCCCTTTTGTTGCTCATCTCCTGAAGCGTCAGGAAGATAGCGCCGAGGAATAGGGAGCTGATTGAGCCATTGTCCGGTTTCCCGGTCATATTCAGCTATCGCTGGGGGGATCTGTTGGTCGGGTATGCCTTCACTGGCAATGAGTAGGCTTTGGTTGGGAGTGAGGGCTAACCCTTCGGGATCGAGGGTATTTTGTGGATAAAGTGTGCCTTCAGGGGTTTTTAAGGGGGTAACGGTTTCTAGGTTGAGTTGAAAGGGATCGAGGTTCAGATTAAAGGTATAAAAACGAGTGGGACTGTGAAGACTGCGGTCATCGGAAAGGGCATAGAGGCGATCGCCCAATCGATCATAGGCGATCGCCGATAATCCGCCTACGGTTGTTCCCTCAAACTCTTGTTTTGCTAGGGTTACCTCTCCCACCCATTCCAAAGATAAGGGCAAAAATAACCGCTCTTGGGCGCTCACTTCAGCCACACTACAACCACTGAGTAACCCAACGACAGACAGACTCAATAACAACAGGGGAAGCAAGAAGCGTTTCATCAGCGCCATACTCAAACCATCTCAACAAAGAGATCTTAACCGATTGTGCTACTGAATCATTACCGTTGAGGTAATAGATTCTGAGGATTAGATGCCACATTACTACAATTTAAATACTCAGCGCTGCAAGGATCGACCGGCTGCCCATAGACACCGGGGGGATAAACTTCAAAATGCAGATGGGGCCCCGTGGATTGTCCTGTATTTCCCACTAAACCAATGGTATCTCCTTGACGCACCTGCATTCCTTGACGGACTAAAATTTTTGACAGATGGCCATAAAGGGTGCGTGTACCATCAGCATGTAAGAGAGTAATCGTTAAGCCTCCCTCTCCAGCAGATTCATGAGCAAACGTCACTTCGCCATCGGCAGTAGCTAGGACTGGAGTCCCGATAGGAGCGGCAAAATCAACGCCTGTATGCAGTTCTCTACCCCATCTGCGGGTGGTGCGCCATCCATAGGGGGAGGAAATACGAGCATTTTGAACAGGAGCAAGCCAGAGGGTTTGGGTGGGTTCGAGGGGGGAAGGAAACACCCAAGCCCGCTCTTCACTGTTTGCGGTGGGATTCTCGATCGGATTTTCCCTGAGATCCTCTGGTTCTAGAGAGGGTTGGGGAAATTGTCGGTTAGGCAAGCGAGCAGTCGATAAGCCTCCTGTGGAAGGAATTACACCATCCGGACTAATAGCAAAATGAGAAAAAACTTGATAGCCTCGAGCCCTCAAGGGAAGGACAACAGCAGCCATATTCTGACCCTCGGTTAAGGCTTGTAGCCCTTCTACTACTTCCCGTTGGCTGCCGGACTGTTGAAATAAATGACACGCTTGCATCTGGTACTGGGGAATTCCTGTGAGGCGGCTAATTTCAGGAATATCTCGATCTTGGGTATTTTGAATGAAAATAAAGCGGTTATTTAAGTTACAGGTTGTGGTGGTGGATGAGGGCCAACCCCAACTTTGGGCGATCGATGGCTGTTGAGAAGTGAACACGCGGGTTAAGGGTAAGAGGGCGATCGCCAATCCCCATACAACGAAGTGTATCCTTTTTTTCATTTTTATTCCTCCCAAGAACCATAGATCCAGACCACGGGTTGAGCCTCCAATTAAAGACTCATTTTATCGGATCTTCCCACGATCAACCCCATTGCTCCGGGAACTTTCGGCGCTTAAACCCTTTGACTGAGGGCACTTATCCTAATTTTTTTCCTAGACTATCCCCAAAAAACTTTTATTTAGCTATACTACTAAATAGTGATTAAAATATATAAAGGAGTCGCTCCCATGTGGTCTTTAATCTTGACGTTAACCACGAACTTACCTAATCTAAGCCCATTATCAACGATTCATCCCCCACAAACCCTATCGGAAGTGAAGCCAATGATGCACTCAACCCCTCATCTAGTTCTGAATCCTCTCAGTGATTCAGAAACAGAAGGATTACTCTATATGCGAGAAGAGGAAAAATTGGCCCATGATATCTATGTAGCGCTATATAGGCGTTGGCAAATGCGTATTTTTGACAATATTGCCCAAAGCGAAACGCGGCATATGAGCGCCGTTCTCAGCGTCCTCAATCGTTATGGAATCAACGATCCGATCGCCGGTAAAAACCTAGGCGTTTTTACCAATCCAGACTTACAGCAATTATACAATTCCCTGGTCAGAACCGGTCAAGTTTCCCTGGTGGAAGCTCTCAAAGTGGGTGCAGAAATTGAAGAACTCGATATTGCCGATTTACAAGAGAGGAGCAGTCAAACTCAAAACCCCGATCTTCAGAGACTTTATCAGAATTTAGAACAAGGTTCTCACAATCATTTACGCTCCTTTGTCTCCACTTTAAAACGTCAAACCGGTGAAACCTACCAACCCCAACATTTATCCACAGAACAATACAACGCCATTATCAGTTCTGCTCATGAACGAGGAAGACAAGGACGCAACCAGGGTAGGAAAGGCTACAGAGGGGGCGAGAGATAGGGAGATCGGTGCATAGAAACCTGTTGACTCCCCTAGACGCACTCAACTGGGGGGAGAATCATGGGCAAAAGCTTGTAGTTTCACATAAAACTCAGAAGTTGGTAAAGGGGGCGAAAATTGATCGATGGGGGGCTGATCCAAGGGCAGTGGATCGGAGTCCCCATGGATCGGTTCCGATTCTGATTCAACGGCGATCGCCGAATCATCCGATCCGAAAGATTCCGGTACAGAAGCATCAAGATTGCGATCACCACTGTGTTCTACTTCTGCAATCCCATTAGTCCGTATAGAGAAACTCTCTTCAGACTCATCCTCATCCGAAACCAACCGATCTTTGGGAGATAAATCACGATCAGAAGGAAGGATTTCTAGAGTTACACTCAGATAGTCTAAAGGCAATAAATCTTCCGGCAACTTACTACAGACAATTTGCTCGAATTCATGGTTAAAGTGGCAGATCGGCTGTCCTCGTCTTTGCCAAAGATATAAAATTTGCTCAATAGAAATCATCTTATATCGGCCTTGATATAAAGCTTCCACAATCGCCAACCGCAGCCAATCCCCCTTAAACTGAGCTAACCACCGATTGATACACTCTTCCACCTGATATCCAGATAAGTCAAAACTATAGTAAATCAGCAAAGCCGGAACATAGCAGAGCGATCGCATCTCAGAGACACTGCGCCCAGCCGATATACTCTCCAGAAGATTAATCCATGGGTTTGCCGATGCCGTCATGGGAGAATGGATAATAGGGACTTAAAATTAGAAAGATTGAATTACAGTTGGAGTTGCTTGGCGAATATTCGGACTCGAAAAAGACTGACTCACCCCGCTCCAATTAAAATCACCCAAGCGAAATCCAAGAGCAGCTAAACCCAACTCTGGATTATAGCGAAAGGTCACGCCATAAGTGCGACGACTATATTCAACCATATAATCCGTACTGATGGTTTTACCTGTATCTAGATTAAACCCAGCACGAGCCGCAATGCGAATGGGGCCATACAATTGTTGATTCAGTTCTAGCTGTAGAACCCGCACATCCGCCACCCGATCAAAGCGAAAGGGTGATTCTCCCGTGGGAAGAAATTGTGCATAGAGCAAACTAAACCCCGTGTAGTCCAGCCAAGAGCGAGAGAAATGGCCAAATTGTCCTTGCAATCCGACTAAAGCTTGTAAATAGGATTGACTCTCGCCATTACTATAAAATCCGGCTGTGCCCGTCAATCCCGTTAAAAATTGGACATAGGGAACCACCGGTTTAGGGGTATATTTGAGTCCCTCTGTGGGAGTCGCCGGTAAGGGTTCCCCTTTCCACAGAGAAAAGGGACGGCGGACTGTAGCACTGATCTGGGTACGATTTAAGGTTACTCGGTCATCACTCAAATTGGACAGATCCAATAATTCTATGCGATCGGTGGGAGCGTAGATATTTTGGAAACTGGCTTGATAATTGACAAAAATGCCTGTATCAGAAATCGACTGAATGGGTGAAGCAAAAACAACTCCGACGCTGCGATCGACCGTTTGAAAGCCGAGGGAGCCATTATAAAATCGATTGCGATAGGTATATTCAGCGCTTAAGGTATGATTCGCAATTAAGTGTTGCAATTGTACATTTGCCCTGGCGGTATCTCCGGTATTATTGAGTCCAGCTAAACTGACATTCGCTTGCAAATTGGTTTGATCCGTTAACTTCGCATCAAAAGAGGCTCGTAAACCGATCCAACTCCAAAAAGAATCGTTTTCTAAATCTTCCTCCGCTACCCTCTCTCCATCTCGGTTATCACTGGAGAAGCCTAGGGCGCGTTGAACCAGGAATTGGGGAGCTAAACGGAGGGCAAAACGGCGAGTTTCAATGATTTCAAAACTGCGTTCGACGAATAGACCGCCGCGATCGCGGTTATCATAGCCCAAATTGGCGATCGCCGGATCGCGCTCTTCTCTACTGATGATCAGGCGATCGCGCAACAGAGGAACCCCTACACGCTGGTCAAACACCAACCGAGGACGAGTCGCCAAAACCTCATCTTCCAGAGGAGAAATACGCCTTAACTGGGCCCGATCTGCTCGTACCTCCAATTCTGGCGGCGAAAACGGATCATTCGTAAACCGAATATTAACCGCTTGCCAACCTTCAGGAGTAAAATCCAACCGTTGCGCCTCAAACCGCACCCGTCGTACCTGTCCCCCTTGTTGAACGCTAGTAGTCGCCGCACTCCCTCCACCACCCACATTAATAATGACACCACCAGCATCCCGAACATCCGTGGGCGGTTGTTCTAAAATAATCCGCTCTCCCGGAGGCAAAAGTTGGGAATCTGGGCTATCATCCGTAAAATCAAAATCCGTTCCCGCAGTAGGAATATAGACAACACCTCTCGCCTCTTCAATCGCTCCCGTTCCTTGCACAAAATTATAGAAAAAGCGAGAGCCTAATAAAATTTGTTCCCCACTAACTAAAGAAACATTGCCCACCGCTAGAGCCAAACGGTTAATCAAGTTCACCTGTAACTTATCTGCTCGCAAAACCGCCTCATCAAAAACCATTTCCACATTACCTTCGGCCGTGAAAATCTGCCGTTGATCGTCAAATTCCTGGCGATCGGCTGTTAATTCAATCACTGAGTCTTGTCCCGGAGGAGCAATAGGAATCTCAACCGCTTCCGGTTCAGCCTCTTCCACAGGGATCTCCCTTTCTCTAGGGGGAACAGGCTCCGGAAGATCTCGGTTAAGGGGCGTAATTTCTGAAGCCGGAAGAGCCTCCATCGCAGGAGTTTGGGCAAGAGTTTCCCGATGCCCCCATAACCCTTCTTCCATCAACTCAGAAGCTGGAGTCGTTTCCCAGGAAGACACAGGAGCTGGAATTGGCGGTAATTCCGGCTCAGTCATCGACTCCGGACTCAGATCTTTACTCTCCAAACTCACCGACAACTCACCCCCTAACGCTGAAGCCTCATTACCGGCAACCAAGCGTTCATCATCAGGAGAAGACAATTCCGGGGCAGAAATGGGGGATAGGCTCTGTCCACCTACCCAAGTCAACTGTTCTGGTTCACTCTTCCTCCCTTCCGCCATAGAAACAGCTTCAGGACTCTCTACTGCTTCAGAAATAGCCACAGGTGCAGGAGCCGCCCAATCTAGTCCTTCAGTTGACTCGGCAATACTGACACTTTGATAGGGAATAGCATGAACAACCGGCGGAAGTTGAGGGGGGACAGGATAGGGCATAGATTCTACAATTCACTCCAACACGAAAATAGCACGGGAGCTTGGTAGCCCCGTAACTTTAGTTCGGGGCGGAAAAGCGACAGGGCGACTTTAGTCGCCCTGATGAGGATCGTTCATATATTTTAGAACTTTGGCTGTACTTATTTTTCCGGTTGTATCGTAAAAATAACTGTGAGTCCATAGACTGGGAAGTTTAAGCAATTTCCGCAAGCGGACATGAACAGGAAACTCTTGTCGTAGCAATCGAGAAGATCTCCCTTTCAAAGCTTTGACTATTTTATGAATAGCTACATCAGAGCCATGTTCTAGCAATACATGAACGTGATCTGGGGCTATTTCTAACCCTTTGATCAACCCATCATTTTCAGTTGCAACTTCTCCTAAAATTGCAGCTAATCTAGTCTTTATTCCCTTAACCAGAACTTTCTTGCGCCGTTTAGGTATCCAGACTAGGTGAACATGGGCTAAACCTACTGATTGATTGCTATGGCGGTATTCCTTTGATCGATCTCTCATGTTGACAGATTGAAACTTATCGACAATGCTATTATAATAACAGCATGAAGAAAAATAATCAAAAAATAGGATGTCAACAAAACTTATTGCATCCTGATAAAGACTTGTTGGCTATCCTGGAATATCTATGTGGTGAAGCCAACAAAGTATTCAATTGTTCAGTGTACTTGGCTAGACAAATATGGTTCAAAGAACATCGTTTCATGGGTAGGGCTGAACTTTGTCGGTCAATGAAGTGGAATAGACATTTTGGCGCAATGTATGCCTCTAGTGCCCAACAAATTTGTAATGGAGTGGTAGAATCTTTCAAAAGCTTCAAAGAACTCCTTAGCCTTTTCAAGAAAGGGAAGTTGGAGTTTAAGCCTAAACCGCCCAAATACAGAAAACAAGGACTTTTTACTGTTTCTTATCCTAAAAAATGGCTCAAGCTTACCGAAAAAGGAATCAGAGTTCCATTAGGGCTTAAGGTAAAAGCTTGGTTTGGGATTGATAGCTTTTATGTTCCTATGGCTAAAAACTTAGACTGGGACTCAATTAAAGAGATTAGAATCCTACCTCGGAATAGCTGTTTCTATGCTGAATATGTCTATGGGGTGACAGAACAACCAAAAGAACTAGATACCGGTCATGCTTTGTCTATCGATCACGGATTAGATAATTGGTTGACTTGCGTAGATACTCAGGGACATAGCTTTATTATTGACGGCAAACCCATCAAATCTAAGAATCAATGGTATAATAAACGAGTGGCAATCCTAAAAGAAGGTAAACCACAAGGATTCTGGTCTAAGCAACTTGCTGCTCTTACCGAAAAGCGTAATCGTCAAATGCGAGATGCTATAAATAAAGCTGCAAGAATCGTTATTGATCATTGCTTGAAATATAAGATTGGCAAAATAGTGTTGGGTTGGAATGAAGGACAAAAACAGTCCATTAAATTAGGAGGAAAGATTAATCAAGAGTTCGTCTTAATCCCTACAGCTAGACTGAAAAATAGAATTAAACAACTTAGCGATCTATATGGGATTCAATTCATAGAAACTGAAGAATCATATACTTCAAAAGCTTCATTCTTAGATGGTGATTTTATTCCTACTTACGGTGAGAAACCCGACAACTGGAAGCCATCTGGAAAACGAATTAAGCGAGGTCTGTATCAATCAGATGCTGGTTGGTTAATTAATGCTGACTGCAATGGAGCAGCAAATATCCTCAGAAAGGTAGCTAGAAGGTTTGAAATTGATTTAAGCCGACTAGGTAGCGGCGCTTTGACAACGCCTTTAAGAGTCCGATTTTCCGCAAAGCGGACATGAATGGGCTGCTTAAGAATCCCCGTCTCTTTAGAGCGGGGAGTGTCAAGCTAGGGTCTAGATATAGAGGAAAAGGGAGGCAAAGATATCTTGTTCCCTAGCCTCCTAGTCTTCAATCAAGAGGGCAATTTTGCCCATCATTGAACCTTTCTCCAGGAGTTCATGGGCGGCTGCGGCATTTTTGAGGGAAAAGGTCGTGCCCAAATGGATTTTTAGGTCTCCCTGGTCAATTAAACGGGCGCACTGCTGAAGAATTTTGGCTTGATCTTGTTGGGCAGAGACTAGACCTTGCACCATGGGAGTGAGCATCAATTCTAAACTAATACTCAGATTCCGGTCTCTGGCAATTTTCCAGTTCGTATCCGTTGCTGGAGAGAGAATGCTCACCAGATGGCCATAAATACGGACGGCGGGAAAGGTTTGGGCAAAGGTTGCCCCCCCGACAGTATCGAAAGCCACGTCAACCCCTTCTCCTGATGTCCAGTTAAGGGTTTCTTGCACAAAGTCAGTCTCTTTATAAAAGATGGCTCGGTCTGCTCCTAGGGATTCGACAAACTGGGCTTTTTCTGGGGAGCCGACTGTGGTACAAACGGATGCCCCTTGCAGTTTAGCCAGTTGCACCGCCACATGACCGACTCCTCCCGCCCCTGCATGGATGAGAGCGGTTTGCCCCGGTTGCAGCCTAGCGCGGTCATAGAGGGATTCCCAAGCGGTAATTAATACCAGGGGGGCGGATGCAGCTTCGGCAAAGCTGAGGGAGGTGGGTTTGTGGGCGACAAAGCGTTCATCAACGGTGGCCCATTGGGCGTAGTTTCCCGGATGGCCGCCGAGTCCAGCGTTGCAAAAATAGACAGCATCACCCACTTTAAAGTTTTGTACTCCTGAACCGATCGCCTCAACCATGCCCGCCCCATCACAACCGAGAATAGCAGGCATTCGATCGGGGTAAAAGGTTCCTCTTTTCCGTAGTTTGGTGTCAATGGGGTTGACTCCAGCCGCTTTTAGGCGAACCAGCAGTTGTCGCTCATTTTCTAGTTTAGGTTCGGGCACATCCTGGAGTTGTAGCACCTCACTGCCTCCAGGAGCGGTCATAACCATGGCTTTCATGAAAACACCTCCGAATGATTAATGATGGGAAACTAAAACTCCGGGTTCTTTTTGGATGGGTAAAACATTGAGGCTATCGAGTTGGGCACAATACTCAATATCTTCCATACCATTCAAACCCAGTAAGCGCTTGCCATGGCTGGCTTGTTGCAGCAGATCGACTAAACGCTCTTGCCATTGACGATAGAGCGCTACAGCCGCGATCGCCTCATCATTGACCTCCGAGATCGGGGAAGCGAGGGTAAATTCGGTTAATAAGCTATGGGCGATCGCCCCAGCACACACCGTATCTTCTAAGGAGAAACTCCCTTCCCATCCCGATCCAACAATCCAAATACTCTCCGGTTGTTGGCTAGTAATATAATTAACAACAGATTGACGATTAATTAAGGCTCCCGTAACCACAGTTTTAGAGGCTTCCACCCGTTGCAGAGCGCGAGTGCCATTGGTTGTACTCATAAAAATACGCTTTTCTTTGACAACCTCTGGAGTACAACTTAAGGGAGAATTACCGAGATCGCATCCTTCCACCTTTGCCCCACCGCGTTCTCCAAACCGCAGGCGCTTCTCTTGCGGCCATTGGCTACTCACATCCATGAGCTTTTGTATATCGCTAAAGACTTGTACCGCTTCTGCCCCAGCATGGAGGGCTGTAGCCATGGTCGTCGTGGCTCTGAGAACATCCACGGCGATCGCACATTCGGGTAAACGATCGGTAGGGGTTAATTCGGGCGTATGGTAAACAAAGAGTTTCACAACCTAACCTGGAGTTTTTCAGTAAGAGTCAACATCCCATTGTAGAATTCTTTGAACCCTTCCCCGCTAAATCTGATGCAGATATCTATAGTTAAACTCAATGGTGATTAACGAGAAAGCAATTGTACACTGGGAAGAAATCCCTAGAGGATCTATGCTCTAGGGGGAAGAAAACGGGTTGTCTGTAGGAGTGTGTATGTTTAGTTGGTTCGTTCTGCTCTTGTTTGCCTTCGATGGTCTGCTGTGGGCAGAGTGGATGAATACTCTCAATCAGTTGAGCTGGCTGAGTTTAGCCTGGGGCTTACTGGCGATCGCGGCCGTAGAATGTGTTCGCGATGGTTATCATGCTCTAGCCCATGTCTGGAAACCCCTCTACCGGTTGCATGTATGGCATCATCGCGTCTTTCGCCCCGATTTAAACCCAGTGAGTACAGAAATTTATCAAAAAGCCCATTGGTACAATGATGTGCCGGAAAGTTTAGTGATGCTGCTTTCTGCAAGTTTAGGGTTGATCGGTGCTGTATATTTCAACGATCAGCTTTGGGGAACGGGAGCTGCCATCATCTATTCAGCGACCTTTCTATTGACAGCCATAGGGCGAGGATCGGGGGTTCCGGGAATGGAAGAGTGGACAGACTCAACCCACCGTCCGGGAGCGTTTGATGCCATTCCCAGTCACACCTTGGTGAATCGCAGTTATCATTGGCGGCATCATTTTGATCATCAGAATGCTTATTTTTGTGGCACATTTACATTTGTGGATCGGATTATGGGAACAGCTTTATCTTTGAAGGGAAAAACGGTAGCGGTAACCGGTGCTTCTGGAGCCTTGGGGCGATCGCTCCTGTATCAGTTACATCACCAAGGGGCAAAACCCATCGCCCTCACTTCTGGAACTCAAAATATTGAAATTACAGTTAACGAGAAACAGGTGACTATCCCGACTCTTTCTTGGCAAGTGGGGAAAGAGTCCGAACTACAAGAGCATCTGCAAAACATTGATATCCTAATTCTCAATCATGGCATTAATGTCCATGGCGATCGCACTCCAGAGGCGATCGAAACCTCCTATCAGGTGAACGCCTTTTCCAGTTGGCGCTTGATGGAATTATTCCTCAAAACCATTCACACCAACCGAGATATGGCCTGTAAAGAAGTTTGGGTGAACACCTCAGAAGCCGAAGTTTCCCCCGCCTTTAGTCCCTTATATGAACTTAGCAAGCGCACCATCGGTGATTTAGTCACCCTGCGCCGTTTGGATGCTCCTTGTATTGTCCGCAAACTCATTTTAGGGCCCTTTAAAAGTCATCTCAATCCCATTGGAGTCTTATCTGCCGATTGGGTTGCCGAGCAAATCATTCATCAAGCCAAAGCCGATAGTCGCAATATTATTGTGACCATTAACCCGATTACCTTTTTGGCTTTTCCCCTTAAAGAAGGATTGCGTTCCTTATATTTTCAACTCTTTAGTCAAAGAGCTACCGATCTTACTGCCGAGCCAGAAACAGAACAACCCACCCTTTAAATCCCTTCACTTGAAGGACAATTAAGCCGCACCTTTTTTCAGAGCAACCAATAACTGTTGTAATTGCTTGGAATTAAAGGAAGCCATCAACACTTGAGCCGCCGCTTGCGGTTCTAGACTAATGGCTACTCGTTTAGCCGTCGCTGATGCTGCTAATTGAGCCAATTCAGGAGAAGGTTTAACCTCTTGAGTACGACCCACATTAACCAATTCTGAAGCGATTTTCAGCTCCTTAATCACCAAAGGCGCTAAAGTTTCATAAGACGCTTGGGTATTGGCGATCGCCGTTTGCGCCGTTTCTACCAAAGAGATCCATTCGGCTGATTGTTCATCCAAATTCAACAGCCCAGAACAAATTTCCTCTAATTGCTGACGATTTGTAGGGGTCGTCTTTTGCTTAAATACTTGTAACATTTCCCGTAAAACGCGGGTAACTTGATGAGGAAAGTCAGAACTGCTAGAGGCCGTTACAGGAGCAGGCGCTTTCTTCGGAGGGGGCGGCGTAACTTCTTCTTCAATGCCTGGGCCACCGCTATCAAGGCTTTCTAGATGAGCTTGTAGTTGTAAAAATCGCGGTTCAGCTTCCTCTAAAATCTGTTTGGCTTCATCATCCCGAAGTCCAAAAGGCCCTTGCACTCGTTCGAGCAAATCTCGTAGCACATCAAAGCCACTGAGAAATAAATTTTCCAGCTTATGATCGACCGCAATTTTAGGATTTTCTTTGAGAATCTTAAAACTATCTTCAAGACGGTGAGAGGTTTTCTGAATACTGCTAAAACCTAACATAGCCGCTCCCCCTTTAACCGAGTGGGCAGCTCGGAATAATTCATTGAGACTTTCCTGATCTTTCATCGTGGACTGAAGATCCAACAAGCCTTGCTCAATGGTATCAAGATGCTCCTTAGCTTCTTCGAGAAAATAACCGACAATTTGCGAATTAGCACTCATGGCGATCGCCCTCAAAATAGTAAAATCAATCTGAAGCTCTCAACTTGGTACTCTCATGTTACCAAGTCGGTGTACAATCGAGCCAAAATCCTTCAGGATGCAACGGCAATAGGCCCCACTAAGAACCCATGACTGATACTGCCCTCGATCAATTTTGGCATCTCGTAAGTAGTGCATTAACCCTTAACCCAGAAGCCTTTGAACTGATCAATAGCTTGCCATTAGGGGGCAGAGTCGCCCTGATTGTGGTACTCTCTGCGGGCATGGCTCAGGCGATCGGTCAATCCATTGTTCTCTATATTAATCAAGTTAAACCGATTCGCTTTGGCTTAAGTTTAACCTTTGCCGCCTTTTTATTTGCGATCGCCTACGGATTTTGGTCTCTGAGCGTTTGGTTTGTCGGTAACTTCTTCTTCAAACTCGATACCCAGTTTGCCGAAGTGGCCAATATCATCGGCCTGAGCTATGCCCCTCAAATGCTCGGTTTCTTAGTAGCTATCCCCTACCTAGGTGTACCCGTCGGGGTCATTCTCTCCATCTGGAGTTTCCTAGCCGTTATCGTCAGTTTTGAAACCCTTACCCAACTCGATACCTGGCCCGCCTTTAGCTGTGCTGTTTTAGGATGGCTCTTCCTACAACTGTGTCAGCGTACCATTGGCCGTCCCATTACCGCCTTGGGAGGTTGGCTCATGAATACGGTTGCTGGTACTCAACTGGTTTGGGATAAATCCGAACTCGAAGAACGAGTCAGAGCCGGATATCAGGGTCGGAAAAAAGCCAATTGGGTCAAAGAAAAAGCCAAACCCACCCCCTCAAAGCGTTCTTTTCCCGGCTATGCCAAAATCCTAATTGCCGTCTTCATAGGTATCATTTTAGCCTTCCTGCTTTCCCCCTCATCCTATCAACTCCTAGCGAATTGGTATGCATCCCTCAGTCGAACAGTAGATCTAATTGTAGACCTGAGCATCATTAGCTTCATCGCGCTCCTGTTCGCCATCATCCTCACCCCAACCGAAAGCCTAGGATGGTGGGCTGGATGGTATGGCGATGAAGAACTCAGCTATCCTGGAACCCCCGTCCGTCAAGCCTCCAATTCTACCAAAATTTCCCGCTACGTCATCTATTTAGACGGCATTTCCCAAGGAACCCACGAATATTTACCTGATGTGGAACTCCTGCTCAATCGTTTAGCAGATAAGGTTCCTGAAAATATCTTAATTGTCAAAGGGATTATGCCCTATTCCGTCACCAACCGCCCCTTGACGGAAAATCGTCCCTTTGCCTTCTTCTGGCGCATTATTGATTCTATTAGACTCAAAGCACCCGATAGTCCCATTGGTTTTATTGTCAATGTTCGTAATATTGTTGCCGTTGCAGTGGCCGCCGATCCTCGTTATGGCCCCATTCAAAACCAAGGACTGGCTCAAGTTCTGTTCGAGAGTCTGATTAACTTTGGCTATCAGGTGGAGAGTAAAACCCCGATTACCTTAATTGGCTATAGCGGGGGGGGACAGATGTCCATGGCGGCAGTTTCCTATCTCTATGGAGCCACAGGAGCTAACATTGAAGTGATTTCTCTAGCGGGTGTGATTAGTGGAAATACGGGAGCGATGGAGGTGGAGCATCTCTATCATCTGGTGGGCGAAAAAGATAATGTGGAACGCTTGGGGCCAGTTCTATTTCCTGGACGTTGGCCGATTATGGTGCAGTCCAATTGGAACCGGGCAAAACGTCGTGGAAAAATTAGTCTGATCGATTTGGGGCCTGTGGGCCATGATGGGCCGACGGGGCCGTTAGATGATTATACATTTTTACCCGATGGACGTAGCTATCTGGATCAAACGGTGGATTTAATGACCGGTATCCTGTTAGAGGATTGGACAATGGGCACAAATCCTCACCAAGTGGCAATGAGTAATTATCAGCGCTATCGCAGTGTGTTGTTTAATCAACCGGAGAGTTATCCGTTCTATTATCCCCTGGAGCAAACGGTAAATCGTCAGTTGTATAAACCGGTGGGGACTTGGATGGGACGGCTCTTATTGCCGAAAGCGAATCAACGGCAGCGCCTGCGCGGGGTGTTGTTTGAAGTTCACCATACGGAGGATCGGTATCAATATTTGGTGGGTCAAGTGGTAAATTTGCGCTGGAGTGACGATCCGGCCGATGCGACCTTGTTCCAGGAAGTGACTAAAGATGTACATTTTGTGGATCAGGTGCGGGTGAGTAAACAGCAGGGTAATGTGCATCCCGATCGCCTCAACCATTGGTTAGCCGTCACTCCCTTAGAGTCATTAGCTGGTGCAAGGCCGGTGGATGATGTGCTAGTGAAATTATCAGGGCCAGTGGTGGTGCTGGAACAGCCGGGACTACGGCCCACCCTGGTGATTCGTCGGGAACCGGTACAAATTTCTGGACGCTTCCAAGGGTTAGTTATGATCTTGGGCCCCTTGGGGGATGACCGCTTCCAGGTACGCCATTATAATCCCCAGTCAAAATACTTTGATGGCCCGGAGGAACCCGTTTATATTCCCTCTGTTGTAGCCGATCGCCATGGGGTTTTTCCATCCACCAACTATCAGCTTGAACGCTCTCCAGTTAATTCCCAAGGATGGCGAATTACGGGAGCTAAAAACGATCGAGGGGAATTTGTGGTACTTTCTCTGGCTCCACAGAGTCTGTTTACGGTGACGGCCGATCGGATGATTGAAGGGAAACGAGACACCCAACGCTATATTGACCGGGACTGTTGGGCGAATTTACCGGCGAAAAAAGGGACGATTTCTAAAGTGCTATTGGTGAATGACCCGAATCAAGCGAGTTTAAGCAATCGGGGCATTTATGCGGGCGATCGCCTCTTGTTGATTCATATGTATGGCGGAATTGGGGGACAAAAGGCTGAGTTTGCCCCGATGGGGATTTTCTTTGGTCATTTTTCCTATGGAATTGCCCATGTGGTAGAAGATCCGTTTACTGGATCACTAAAATTTGAGATTGAATATCGGCAAATCTATACCCATAACACGGATGGGATTATTGCTGGCTCTTTATCTTGGGAACGCTATAGCGGCGATCGCCAATGGGGATGGGTGGGATGCCGTCCGATTGGGGATACTCTGATTAAGTTTAGTCCCTTGACCGATGACTATAATTTTGATGGTCTACGCTTTTCAGTTCTGGATAATATTATCCTGGAATTGGATATTATGGCCGCTCGTTACCGCATTGGCGATGGCACAGGAACCACCTTTGTAACGCCGATTAATTCCTGCGTTCAGGATTCTTCCCAAGCCTTATATCGGGCGATCGAGCGTACTGTAGAGCAGTTTAAAGCTAATCGAGAAATTCAACGGTGGTTAGAAGCTAATCCCCACCATGAGCAAAGCCAACGTTTTGAGCAGTTGGTGCAATTGGGGCCCTATTTAAGGAAACAATTGGCTCCCTTAAGGATTGTACGGGAAGATTGGCGATCGGATAGCGCTACCTTGGGACAATTTGCGATCGAGCAACCGGCAAAAACCATTTATAGTACCTTAGCCAGTTGGCGCTCTTTGTTGCCAAAACTGGCCCATGATGTGGTCACCAAAACCTTTTTATCCCAGGGAGCCGTCTGTTGGATGCTCCGCACCAATCAAGTTGGGGGATTCGATCCTGATATTGAACCGGTTGCCCCGACAGATTTTGGCTTGGGATAATAAACAATGAACAATCAATCATGAACTTAGTGAACCTCAAGAAATTTAGTTAGATCGAGTAGATCGAGAGTTGAATACATCACAAAAAAGCTGGATTGTAATTTTTTTTCTGTAACTCAAATGAACATACTGCAACTAAAACAAGAAGGCTTTTTCGTCCGTTTCTATAAATTAGCATTTGTCAATATCCTCTCAAATATCATGGTTCCCCTAGCGGGTTTAGTTGACGTTGCTTTTTTAGGACATCTAACAGAAATCTACGATTTGGCAGGAGTGGCAGTCGCAGCAGTTATCTTTAACTATCTCTACCGCTTGCTGAACTTTCTGCGAATGGGAACCACAGGAGTAACGGCTCAAGCTGTAGGAGCAGATGACCGAGAAACTGTACTATTAGTTTGCCTCCGCAATGGCTTCATTGCCCTAGTATTGGGGAGCGCCATTTTAATTTTCCAGTATCCCATGGAAAAGTTGTGGTTCGATCTTTTAAGCGCCAGTCCAGAAGTTAAGACGGCAGGTGCAGCCTATTTTAATGCCCGAATTTGGGGCGCTCCTGCCGTCGCAATAAATTTAGTAATCATAGGTTGGCTGCTAGGCTTAGAAAAAAGCACTCAAGTTCTTTGGATGACTGCACTAGGGAACGGAGCCAATATGCTATTAGACTATTTTTTTATAGTTCGCTGGGGATGGGGAAGTTGGGGGGCGGGTTTATCTACCTGCTTGAGTCAGTATTTAACCTTGCTAATAGGAATTATCTGGATTAGTCGGCAAATTAAGTTTCAAGAAATCTTCTCAGTGGCAGAAAGATTCTGGAATTGGTTGGAGTTTAAAGCAACTTTTATACTAAACGGGGATATATTCATTAGAATTTTAGCGAATCGAGGGACTTTGCTCTTATTCACCAATTTAGGCGCGGCCATAGGAACGAATATCCTAGCTGGAAATGCTTTAATGATAGAAGTAATTTTACTGACTATATCTTTTATTGAAGGCATAGGATTTGCTACGGAAACTTTAAGCGGTAACTTTAGAGGTAAAGGAGAGTTTCAAAAATTGACTTCTCTAGTGGCGATCGCTGTCGCAAATAGTGTCTTTATTGGGCTTTCCTTTGCCCTAGTGTTTCTCCTCTTTCCTGAAGCTCTATTTGGACTGTTGACCAACCACGCTGAAGTGACCGACGAAATTAAGATTTACATTCCCTGGTTAGTGCCAGTTCTAGGCTTTTTATCGGTTGCTTTTATGCTGGATGGCTACTTTTTAGGTTTATCAGACGGAAGCGCCCCTCGAAATTCAGCTTTAAGTGGATTTTTTTTAGGATTTACTCCTATAGCTATCTGGGCATGGTATGTTAGTAGTAATCAAATTCTATGGTTATCTTTGGCAGCATTTATGCTAGTCCGGGCCCTAACTATTAGCCTACAGTTACCCAGAAGTCTTCAATTTAATAATGACAATGAATAATAAAAACAAACGGCCAAAACCAGTTTTAATGACTCCTATCCGGCGTTGTGGCAGTCATGCCTTGCGCCTGCGCTTGAATTTTTCTCCCAAGTTCTATTCTCCTTACCCCCTGCATCTGGTGGATTTTATGCCACTCTTAGAGCTTTATGGGGATTTAGCTGATGACTTTACTTATTTTCAGTTGGTTATCGATTTAGTCGGTTTGCAAAATGCAACTATGGTGAAATGGCAAAACGTGGCTTTAGAGCCAGTTGCTATTTTTGAGAGTATTAAAGATCGTCCTCGCTGCGTGCATACGGTTGCTTGGGAAATGTTGTTTCAAGCAGGACAACAGCATGGGGCAAAAGTAGTGATGGACAAATCCTTGGATAACGTCTATTATGCTGAAGAGTTAATCTCTCTGTTTGAAGACATCAAGTTTTTGAATGTGGTTCGCGATCCCCGAGCTCAAATCCATAGTATTAATCGGGCTATTATTCACGAGTTCGATACTGTACTAAACGCTATAACTTGGGTTAAAGCCCACGAGACTGCTATGGCTCTTGCGGAAAAATATCCAGAGAGGGTTTTAACCATCCGATATGAGGATTTTTTGACCCATCAAGAAGGGGTTTTGCGGCAGATTTGTCAGTTTTTGGAGATTGAGTTTTTAGACTCGATGCTGGATGTTTCCCAATCGAGTGAAGCGCAAGAAATAGCTGTCTTATCGGCTTTATGGTCTACTAATTCTTCGCCGCCGATACTCGCTAACATTGATAAATTTAAGCAAGATTTAAGCGATGCTGAAATTGAAATAATTGAGAGCGTGGCAAAGCCGATTATGGATTCTTATGGCTACGAATTTATGACTCAAGCAGGAATTAAGGTGACAGAAGAAATGTTGACAGTAGCCAGAGAATTGAACTCGCAAAAAAGGGAAAAAGCTTGGATGGATTTAAGGGAAAAAGATCCTCGCGATTACCAGCTAAGAAAGTTTCGTTCGGACTATCTTGGGATGCTAAAACAGCGCTTATTGGCAGGTGGATAGAGAAGAGGTAATATCAAATCCGGTTAGAGTAGTTGTCATTAAATTGATACTTTGGATCAGGGAGCCGTTTACGCATCAATCAAGTGAGAGGCTTTGATCCCGATATTGAACCGGTTGCCCCCACGGATTTTGGCTTAGGCTAAATGGGGAAAAACCTATCCAATGGGGCGAGTTCCCGGATAAACCGCATGAAACCCTCGACTTCCAGAGTGAGGCAAACTGCGTTGATAGGAAGCCTCTGTTGGTTGTCCCCACCCCAGTTGCAGCAAGATCTCTAATTGACACTCCCCGACCTAAAGGTACGGGGATTCTTGGTTCACGGAGATTACTTGCTTAGACAGAATTACTTCTGAGAAAGTAGGGGTATTCTCTCCCCAAGCGTTTATTGGGTCTAGCCCAAAAGTTCCCGTATGCCCTACGGTACTTAGTCCTTTCTTCAAAATATTGATGGCTGCATTTTCGTCTCTATCTAATACACAACCACAAGGACATACATGGGTTCTTGTTGATAGAGATTTTTTCACCATTTCACCGCATCTAGAACAGTTTTGAGAAGTGTAGTTTGGCGAAACGGCAATTGTTATCTTGCCATATTTAACCCCAAAATACTCTATCCATTCTCTAAATTGATACCATGCAGCATCATTTATACTTTTAGCTAGACAGTGATTCTTGACTAAGTGCTTAACTCTTAAATCTTCATAAGCTATCACATCGTTAGAGTGAACTACGCACCTTGCTAACTTCACAGCAAAGTCTTTACGTTGCCTAGTTATTTTAAGATGACCCTTAGCTAATCTTTGTCTAGCTTTTTCT
>NZ_JAQOSP010000124.1 GCF_030068475.1 Roseofilum acuticapitatum BLCC-M154
AACGACACCGATGTAGATGGAGACCTAGACCCCAGCACCGTAGATTTAGACCCCAGCACTCCAGGTATTCAAGACACCTTGACCGTTCCTGGAGAAGGCACCTTTAGTGTAGATAATGCGGGTAACGTCACCTTCGACCCCGACCCCACCTTTGTAGGAACAGCAACCATCCCCTACACCGTTAACGACAGTGCCGGGAACACCTCAAATGAAGCCGATATCTCCGTTACGGTTACGGGTACAAATAATAACCCACCAGATACTCAAAATAAGCTATCTGAAACAATTCCTAATGATGAACCTGCTCCAGTTCCCACTCTGACCGCCACTGACCCAGATGTTGGGGATACCATTGATTCCTTTACTATCACCAGTATTCCTGACTCTAGTCAAGGGCAGCTTTTACTCAATGGCAATCCAGTTACGGTTAACCAACAACTGACTCCAGAGGAAGCAGCACAACTGGTATTTGACCCCAATCCTAGCTTCACTGGGGATGTTACCTTTAAATACACGGCAACCGATAACAATGGTAATACCGACGCAACTCCAGCTACAGTTACCATCCCAGTAGTAGCACCAACCCCTACAAACCCACCAGAGGCACAGAATAAAACCGGAGACACCCGTCCCAATGATGAACCCTCTCCAGTACCAACCCTAACGGCGACTGACCCAGATAATGATGTCTCGTTCTTTACAGTAACCGAGCTACCACCAACCAATCAGGGAACCCTGTTATATAACGGAGAGCCAGTAGAAGTAGGGCAAATCTTTACTCCAGAGCAAGCAGCACAGTTGGTATTTGACCCTAATCCGGACTTTACTGGAGATGCCACATTTAAATATACAGCCACAGATGAGGCCGGTAATACTGACCAAACTCCAGCAACGGTCACGTTACCTCTAGTCGAACCGACAACCACCAATCCCCCAGAGGCGCAAGATAAGAATGGGCCGGTGCGTCCTAATGACGAACCTTCTCCAGTGCCGACGCTCACCGGGACAGACCCGGATAATGATGTGTCGTTCTTCACGGTAACGACGATTCCACCAGCGAGTCAGGGGACTCTGTTCTACAATGGTGTGCCGGTACAAGAGGGACAGAAGTTTACTCCAGAGCAAGCTGGACAACTGATATTTAATCCCAATCCTAGCTTTACAGGGGATGTAACGTTTAATTATACGGTGACGGATGAAGCGGGTAATACTGACCTGACTCCAGCAACGGTGACTTTACCTCTAGTGGCTCCCACACCGACTAACCCACCAGAGGCTCAAGATAAGAATGGGCCGGTACGTCCCAATGATGAACCGAGTCCTGTGCCGACTTTGACCGGAACAGACCCAGATGGAGATGTTTCGTTCTTTACGGTAACGAATATTCCTCCAGCGAGTCAGGGAACTCTGTTCTACAACGGGGAACCGGTGAAACCGGGTGATACGTTTACTCCAGAGCAAGCAGGACAACTGGTGTTTAATCCCAATCCTAGCTTTACAGGGGATGTAACGTTTAATTATACGGTGACGGATGAAGCGGGTAATACTGACCCAACTCCAGCAACGGTGACTTTACCTCTAGTGGCTCCCACACCGACTAATCCACCAGAGGCACTGGATAGGAGTGGGCCGGTACGTCCGAATAATGAGCCTTCTCCAGTGCCAACTTTGACGGGAACTGACCCGGATGGTGATGTTTCCTTCTTTACGGTGACTACGCTGCCGCCGCCGTCTCAAGGAACTCTGTTCTACAATGGTGTGCCGGTACAAGAGGGACAGAAGTTTACTCCGGAACAGGCGGGGCAATTGGTATTTAATCCGAATCCTAATTTTACGGGAAATGCCACATTTAACTATACAGCTACGGATAGTGTAGGGAATACGGACTTAACTCCGGCGACAGTAACTCTACCGGTAGCGGCCTCTGTGATAACTGCGCCACCAGAGGCTCAGGATAAAACGGCTCCTATTCGCCCGAATAATGAACCGAGTCCTGTGCCGACGCTGACGGGAACTGATCCGGATGGTGATGTCTCGTTCTTTACGGTGAGTTCTATTCCGACACCACAACAAGGGACTCTATTTTATAAGGGTGTGCCGGTACAACCGGGACAGACGTTTACGCCAGACCAGGCGGGGGAACTGGTATTTCAGCCTAATCCTAATTTTACTGGGGATGTAACGTTTGATTATACGGTAACGGATTCCGTAGGAAATACTGATCAAAGTCCGGCAAAAGTGACTTTACCGGTGTCTGGCCCATCGACAACACTACCCCCGGAGGCGATTGATAGAAGTGGGCCGATTCGCCCGAATAATGAACCGAGTCCTGTGCCAACGCTGATCGGAACTGACCCAGATGGTGATGTTTCGTTCTTTACGGTGACTTCTATTCCGACACCGGAACAAGGAACACTGTTTTATAACGGTGTGCCGGTAAAACCGGGACAGACGTTTACGCCAGAGCAGGCGGGTCAACTGATTTTTAGTCCTAATCCTAATTTTGCTGGGAATGTAACGTTTAATTATACGGTGACTGATGGGGTGGGGAATACCGACCCGACTCCGGCTACGGTGACTTTACCGATTCAAGCGGCGACTTCTAGTGTGCCGCCGGTTCCGCAGAGTGTGCAGGAACAACCTGTCCCGAATAATACCCCTAGTCCAGTGACGGCGCTGAGTGCGTTTGACCCGGATGGTGAGGTGGCGTTGATTGAAATTAGTTCTACACCAACTGCGGCTCAAGGGACGTTGTTTTATAAGGGTGAACCGGTGAAGGTGGGCGATCGCTTTACGCCGGATCAGGCTCGTCAATTGGTGTTCGATCCGAATCCGACATTTACGGGTAATGTACAATTCCAGTTTGATGCGATCGATAATGGAGGAAATCGGAGTACCAATCCGGGAACGGTGACGATTCCTGTGCTGGGTGCAACTCCTACAGCTCCTCCTGTGGCGAATCCAGCCACCAGTGAACCCATCGCTCAAGGCACTAGCGAACCCGCGTCTGTACCAACTCTGACGGGTTCAGACCCAGATGGAATTGTTTCTTTCTTTACGATTGGGACTCCACCCACGCCGGAACAGGGAACCTTATTCCTCAATGGAGAACCGGTGGTTGCCGGACAATTGCTGACTCCAGAGCAAGCGAGTCAACTGACGTTTGTTCCTAATCCGAATTTTACCGGAGATGCCACGTTTACATTTCTAACCACGGATGAACGAGGTAATGTGAGCGCGGTTCCTGGGGTGATTACCCTGCCTGTGGTGGGAGAAACAGCAGGGGTGACTCCCCAACCGGATGGAGGTGTGCCACCGTTTATTCCAATTGGCAGTTTTGTGCCATCAGGCGCTGGGCAAACCATTACTGAAGTGATCGAAACCACTTCAACCCTGTCGTTTTTGGGATTTGACTGGGGGGCAATTCTAGGAATCGGGGCCCATCTGGATTGTATCGATCAGCCTTGGGAGTTTTATGCCCCTTCGGAAGCGCGGGTGAATTATACGATCGCCGAACAAGACTTTTTCGGAACCGAACAGGCGGAACTGCTGCGAGCAGATCATGTGAATAACCGCATCTATGGCTATGGTGGCTATGACTTGATCATGGCTTATCAAGGGGATGATACGGTGTTTGCCGGAACGGGTAATGATACGGCCTATGGGGGGAGATATCACGATATTCTGCTGGGTCAGGAAGGGTTTGATATTCTGTTTGGCGATCAAGATAATGATACGATCTTTGGCGGCCCGGATGACGATCAGCTCTATGGCGGTCAACAGAATGATTGGCTGTTGGGGGGATTGGGTAATGATACGGCAATCGGCGATCGCGATAATGATTGGGTGTTTGGGGAAGAAGGTTATGATTCCCTGATGGGCCATTTCAACCAGGATATTATCTTTGGCGGTCTCAATAGTGACACAATTCACGGGGGACAGGGTTGGGATATCTTGTTTGGGGGTCAACACCCGGATACGGTCTTTGGAGATTTAGGCAATGATACGGTGCATGGCAATCTGGGTAATGATTGTCTGATGGGGGGGATGCACCGAGATTGGATCTATGGCGATCAAAACCGGGATGTGATCCACGCAGGACAAGGCCATGATGTGGTGTTTGGGGGTCAAGATGAGGATACGGTGTTTGGCGATCGCCACAATGATACGATTTCTGGAGATGATGGGGATGATTCCCTGATGGGGAATACCTGTTATGACGTGATGTTTGGCGATCGCGGTAATGATACGATGCATGGGGGACAACAAACCGACCTCATGTTTGGCGGACAAAATGAGGACTCCATGTTTGGAGACCGGGGTCGGGATGTGGTATCAGGCGATCGCGGTTTTGATATCCTGTTTGGTAACCTGGGCGGCGACTTTATGTTTGGGGGGACTGAACGAGATACGATTTTCGCAGGTCAAGACGATGATTGGGCCTATGGCGGTCAAGATAGCGATCTCGTCAGTGGCGATCGCGGTAATGATATTGTATCGGGCGATCGCGGTAGTGATTATCTCTTCGGCAATCAAGATAATGATACGATCTATGGCTGCACCGAAGCGGATTGGATACATGGGGGACAACAAAATGATGTCCTGTATGGAGGAAAAGATAACGATACCTTAAACGGCGATCGCAATAACGACGTTTTATTCGGTGACCTCGATAACGACTCCCTGCTCGGAAACCAGAATCTAGACATTCTCTCTGGTGGAGCCGGTAATGATATCCTCTTTGGAGGACAAGACGAAGACACCCTTTATGGAAATCAAGGGGATGACACCCTCAGTGGTGATTTAGGTAAAGATCTCCTCTTTGGTGGAGAAGGAATCGATCTATTTGTCCTCCGCACCGGATCGGCTGCCAATGATATTCCTTCAGCCGATATTGTGGGAGACTTCCAAATTGGCTTAGACTTTATTGGTCTGACTGGAGGATTAACCTTCGTCGATGTTACTTTAGAGGTTTTGAACAATACCACCCTGATTAAAATCACTCAAACCAATCAAGTTTTGGGTATAGTCAATGGCGTAACTCCAGATCAACTCATTCCAGCGCTTATTCCGGTCGATATTGGTTTAGTTTAATCATCAAGAAACAGCCCTTATCCAATTAATTAGAGCGTCAAAATAAATCCCGGTAAAACGCTTTCTCCAGATAGCCGATCGGGATTTTCTAAAATTTCTACCTCTTGACCAGGGCGATAAATTTCCACTTGCCCTGAACGGGGAATAATCAGCCATCCTAAACGAGTTCCATTGTCTCGATATTCTGCCATTTTCTGTTGTGTGGATTTGAAACTATCGCTAGGAGACAATAATTCAATCACAAAATCTGGACACAGGGGAAGAAATGCCTTCCGTTCTGCTGAGGTTAACCGATCCCAACGCTCTTTCGGTATCCAAGCAGCATCAGGAGAACGATCTGCACCATTGGGTAACTTAAAACCGGTGGAAGAGTCAAAAACTAGGCCCAGTTGAGTCTGCTCATTCCAGATCCACAGTTGTGCTGTGATACCCGCATTACGGTTACCCGTTTCTCCTCCGGTCGGTGGCATAATAATTAATTCTCCATTAGCATTGCGCTCAAATCTTAAATTGCGGTTATCCTGACAGAGTTGGAAAAATTGCTCGTCAGTCATGTGAATTGAGTTTAAGTTCAGGGTAAGAGCAGTCATAATCGAATCGAGAGTTGAAAAACTTTCGCCATTGTATGATGACTTATTATAGATCTTCCTAAAAATCATGCATAATTTCATTCCACCCCATCGCTTTTTTCCCTATCTAACCTGGACAGAAATTCGGGATATGCCCAATAAAGAGAATGTGGTGATTGTGCAACCGGTAGGGGCGATCGAGCAACATGGGCCGCACTTACCCTTAATTGTCGATGCGGCGATCGCCACCGGAGTCCTCGGTAAAGCACTCGAAAAACTCCCTGAGCATATCCCCGTCTACGCCCTACCTACGCAATATTACGGTAAATCCAACGAACATATAAATTTTCCTGGAACCATTACCCTCACGGCTCAAACCCTGCTCTCGGTACTTAAAGAAGTGGGAGAAAGCATCTATCGTGCCGGTTTTCGCAAACTGGTTTTTCTCAATGCCCATGGAGGACAGCCAGAGGTCATTAACATTATCGCCCGCGACTTGCATATCCAATACCCGGATCTAATGGTTTTTCCCCTCTTTGTGTGGCGAGTTCCCAACGCATCTGGCGAACTGCTGAAAAATCAGGAACATCCGGAACTGAGTATTCACGCCGATCTGGGCGAAACTAGCCTTTTGCTGTCCCTACTCCCAGAGCAGGTGCATATGGAGCGAGCGGTAAAAGAATATCCCCAAGGCTTACCCCCAGAAGATAGCCTACTGTCGATGGAAGGCAAGCTACCCTTTGCTTGGGCAACCCATGAACTGAGTAAAAGTGGAGTATTCGGCGATCCGACGGGGGCAACCTCAGAAATTGGCGATCGCCTCCTCGACTCCCTGGCTCAAAGTTGGGCCAAAGTGTTGCAAGATATCTATCATTTTTCTCAACCCAACCTAGGATAACCATCGCCAATTTTGCCTCCCTCGCTCAAAATTGGAGCATCAGGTGGTGCAAGTGGCGAACTAACCTACCCTAACTGGCCCAAACCCTGATAAAATAAAGACTTTACTTCCCTGTCCTCCCTGCTAACGTAGCCAAAAACCCGATTGCTATCACCATCGGGTAAACATCAATGTTAGGATTGCCACAGAGAAGAAACGAAAAAGAAGTGTCTATAGAAAGGTAACGAATGGCATGGTAGAGATAGACAAGTCAATATCCTTTGACGGACGGGATATTCGGCTAAAAGTGGGAATTCTTGCGCCTCAAGCTGGTGGTTCAGTTCTGATCCAATCGGGAGATACGGCAGTTTTAGTTACTGCAACTCGTGCAGCAGCACGGGAAGGAATCGATTTTCTACCCCTACTGGTTGACTATGAAGAGCGACTCTATGCTGCCGGACGAGTTCCAGGTGGTTTCTTGCGTCGGGAAGGAAAACCGTCAGAAAAAGCTATATTAACCAGTCGCTTAATCGATCGCCCCTTGCGTCCCCTGTTTCCATCCTGGTTACGGGATGATATCCAAGTTGTGGCCACGACCCTATCCATGGATGACCGGGTTCCCCCCGATATTTTAGCGGTCACGGGCGCATCTCTAGCAGTGATGTTAGCGAAAATCCCCTTTAACGGGCCGATGGCTGCGGTGCGAGTGGGCTTAGTCGGGGATGATTTTGTGATTAACCCCACCTATACAGAAGTGGAAAATGGTGACCTCGATCTCGTTGTAGCGGGATCGCCCGATGGGGTGATCATGGTGGAATCGGGAGCTAATCAATTGCCCGAACAGGATATCATTGAGGCGATCGATTTTGGGTACGAAGCGGTTTGCGACTTGATCAATGCCCAACGGGAATTAATGGCGGACATGGGGATCGAATTAGTGACGGAAGAACCGCCAGCAGAAGACCCGACCCTGACTAATTTTATTAGCGATCGCGGCACAGAGAAAATCAAAGGAGTTCTCTCCCAATTCGACCTGGATAAACCCACCCGCGATCAACTCCTTGATGAAATTCAAGCCACCGAAGTTTCTGAGGCGATCGCCCAATTAGCCGAAGATAACCCCATTCGTCAAGCCGCAGAAGCCAATGATAAGGCGATCGGCAAAACCTTCAAAAGCTTGACCAAAAAACTGATGCGTAAACAAATCGTAGATGATGGCGTGCGCGTCGATGGTCGCAAACTTGATGAAGTGCGCCCCATCTCCTGCATGGTGGGCTTATTACCGCCCAGGGTTCATGGTAGCGCCCTCTTCAACCGAGGATTAACCCAAGTGATGTCTATCGTCACCCTGGGAACCTCCGGGGATGCCCAAGAACTCGATGACCTCCATCCCGATGCCCAAAAACGGTATATCCATCACTATAACTTCCCCCCCTACTCCGTCGGCGAAACCAAACCCATGCGATCGCCCGGCCGTCGGGAAATTGGCCACGGCGCTCTGGCCGAACGAGCAATCATCCCCATATTGCCCGCAAGAGAAGACTTCCCTTATGTGATTCGCGTCGTCTCCGAAGTCCTGTCCTCCAACGGCTCTACCTCTATGGGATCGGTCTGTGGCTCCACCCTGAGCCTGATGGATGCCGGTGTCCCCATCTCTAAACCCGTGAGTGGTGCAGCCATGGGCCTGATTAAAGAAGGGGATGAAGTCCGAATTCTCACCGATATCCAAGGCATCGAAGACTTTCTCGGCGACATGGACTTTAAAGTGGCCGGGACAGACTCCGGGATTACCGCCCTGCAACTGGATATGAAAATCACTGGCTTGCCCGTAAGCGTCATTGCCGATGCCATCAAACAAGCCAAACCCGCCCGGTTGCACATTCTAGAAAAGATGATGGCTACCATCAGCACCCCCCGCCAGGACTTGTCCTCCTATGCTCCCCGGATCATTAGTTTCAAAATTGACCCAGATAAAATTGGCTTGGTCATTGGCCCCGGTGGCAAAACCATTAAGGGCATTACCGAACAAACGGGCGCTAAAGTCGATATCGAAGATGATGGCACAGTCATGGTCTATAGTTCGGATGCAGACAAAGCCAAACAAGCCCAGTTCATGATTGAAAGCATGACTAAAACCCTCAGTGCTGGAGAGGTTTATCTGGGTAAAGTGACTCGCATTATCCAAATTGGAGCCTTTGTAGAATTCCTTCCGGGTAAAGAAGGGATGATCCATATTTCCCAATTGGAAGATCGACGAGTGGGTAAGGTCGAAGATGTGGTTGCCGTCGGCGATGAAGTGATTGTTAAAGTCCGCGAGATTGACAACAAAGGACGAGTGAATCTGACGCGCTTAGGCATTCATCCCGAAGAAGCCGAACGGGCCCGGCAAGAAGCCAAATCGTTTTAGAGGAAGATTGAGAAGGCGATCGCCGACTGTTCATTAGGATAGGGGAGGAATCGGAGAAAACAGGTTTCGATTCCTCGCCAATAGCACAAAAAACTTATCCTGACTTGCATACTCAGGGCTGTCAAAGAAAGAAAAGATTATTGGTCAGCATCCCCTAGTATGAGTCACTATAGTTTATTGGCCCTGAGTCTACTCGCCCAAGGAACATTAGCCGATCTCGGCGACGGACTGCTCAGAGTTCCCCAAATCGATGAGTTAGACCCTCCCGTACCCCAGACTTTCTCTGAAGAGTCTTTGATCGGGATCGTTGAGAACATTTTGCAGACTTTGCCCACTGTGGATGACTTTCAACCCCAGTTTAGTTCTGTGGGTAGGGGGGTTCAGTCGAGTTGGAGTCAACCGCCAATTTTACCGCTCTTTCCTCCTCAACCAAGGGTTGCCCCAATGCCGGTCAACTGGCGACCGGTATCGGGAATGCAGCTCTATCAACAACGACTGGCTGCATTGCAAGCAGGCCAGATCTATACTCGTCTACCTACCGATAGTTTTGCCGATCGCGCCCTAAAAGCCACAGAACAGCCGACTCATCAACAATGGCAGTGGTTATTAGAGCTAGAAGCTAAGGCGATCGCCACCGGTCAAGGCCATAATCGCTTAAATGTCTTGGTGGGAGACTCCCTCAGCGTTTGGTTTCCCCATGACCAACTCCCCCAAGGTAAATTATGGCTTAATCAAAGTGTGTCTGGAGAAGCAACCGGCCATATCCTCAAACGGTTGCATTTCCTCAAACCCACCCAACCCGATCGCATCTTTGTCTTAGCGGGAGTTAATGACTTGCGTCAGGGAGTCACCGATGAGGTGATTATCCAGAATTGGCGCACCTTGGTGCAAACCTTGCGTCAACAACACCCCCATGCAGAAATTATCCTGCAATCCCTGTTACCCACTCGGTTAGCAGCCATTCCCAATGACCGTATTCGTCACCTCAATGAGCATTTAGCGGCGATCGCCCATCAACAGGGAGCGACCTATCTCGACCTCTATACCCGCTTTACCGACGACCAAGGAAACCTAGACCGCAACCTCACAACCGATGGTATTCATCTGAGTCGTCAGGGTTACAGCGTTTGGCAACAGGTTCTCGAAGAGTATGAAAATCCCCAAATCCTAGATCGGAGCTATCATGCTGCCGATGTTCATCCGGAGATGGGGGGATAGGGGGATAGGGGGATGGGGAGATGGGGAGATACCCATTACCCATCGACCTATGCTATCATATAGATGGTGTATAGATGCTTGGCTATGACCTCCAAACGTAAGTTAGTCACCTTTAAGACCGACGAAAAACTCTGGAAAGACTTCAAAGCAGTTTGTGGTAAAACAACAGCCACAGAAGCCTTTATCAACTTCATGATGCGTTGTGTCGAACAGGGGGTACTGCCCTCTGACCAACCGACTCCCGAACAGCACGCAGCCTTAGAGCAAAGGGTAGCCACCTTAGAAACTCTGGCGATCCAAGGGCAAGAACAACTCTCAGCGTTAGCCCAAGAAATCACTCAATTTAAAATTGATTTTGCTGACCATTTTCCCAAAAAATGACCCCTCTTCATCCAGGAGTTAAAAACTATGCGGACAACTGAGAAAACGACTTTAGTCATTGATAACTTTTTAAACGATATCCCTTTTATTGGGATTATCAAATCGATTATTTACTGAACTCATTTGAAGCAGAAGAATTATTATCTCGGTTGGAAACTCATTTAAAAGGAAGCTATTGCTGGCAAGAAATTGGATATATAGTTGATTCAATTAAGGTTGAGACACTCACAAGTAGGGTGGGCAGTGCCCACCTTACACATTGAGTTACATCATGTCTCATTGTTATTTAAATTGACTATAGAACAGAAATTCGCCAATATACTCCCTTAGAGCAACGGGTCAATTGAAGAAGCGATCTGAGGCAATCAGGGGTAAAATCGGCAAGGTTGCTTAACGGCTTTTTGTAATAGAGTCTGATACTGGGGATTGCTAATAATATAAGCACCGAATCGGGCTAAGTGGGGATTCATCATCTGCGCGTCAAAGATTGTAAATTGGCGATCGCGCAACCACTCCACTAATTTAACCATGGCGACTTTGGAGCCATCGGGAATCTGAAAAAACATGGATTCCCCGATAAATGCTCCACCAATGACAATCCCTAAAATGCCTCCAGCCAGGGTATCATTCTGCCAAGTTTCAAAACTATGGGCCCATCCAACGCGGTGGAGAGCATAATAAACTTGTTTAAGCTGTGGGGAAATCCAGGTGGAGGGGCGATCGGCACAACCTTCTACAACTGCCTCAAAATCGCGGTTAATGGCAACAGAAAAGCGATTTTGATTCAGAACTCGTTGCAGAGATTTCGGATATCGAAAGCGATCGTCGAGGGGGATCAGAGTACGAGCATTACTCGAATACCAACCTAAAGCTGAGGAATCTTCATGATCCTCATCATTAGCCATCAAAAACATGCCTTGGCGATACCCGTCGATAATTAAGGGGATATCATAATCCATAATAGTCTATTATAATACGTCCATCTGAAGGCACAACCCGATATGACTGAACCGATTCAACCGATTACTTTACCTCTAGCTGGAGATGCTCAACAGGAGGGACAGTGGTTGCAAAAAAACCTGCATCAGTGGCTCGATCGAGAGTTTCTACCGGAACCGGTTAATCATCAAATTGCCCAACGAGCCACCCAAGTCTATGTCAGACATCGATTGGAAGGGGAAACGGATCTCGGTTCCCTGGTGATTGCCATTGTCACTGAAATGCAGGGATTTGATTTTTCTGAAAGCTTTTATGGCGAGTTTGCGATCGCCAATGCGGTTAGCGATCTCTTGCTGCAAAGTCTAGGGATTGATACTTGTTGTGGTCAAGGCTAGGGATTGGCAACCAATCCCTTCCCTGATCTCCATCTACCAACTCGATTTAACCACACCGGGTAATAGTCCCTCATGGGCCATTTCCCGAATCACATGGCGAGATAGGCCAAAATCGCGGTAATATCCTCTGGAACGGCCCGTAGCCCAACAGCGATTACGCAAACGACTGGGAGCGCTATTGCGGGGAAGACGTTGGATTTGACGATGGAGTTCAAATTTTTCCCCTGGATCATCGGCTTTCCGGAACTGCTCAACTAACTCTTGACGCTTCTGAGCATACTTCTGTACTAACCTTTGGCGTTTCTTTTCCCGCTCGATCATACCCTTTTTAGCCATGGGTAATTGATTTACCTCTGTTTTTAAGACACCATCTTTCATTATAGCACGGCCCTTAGATTGTCGCCACTATCTGGGTCAAAAACTTAAAAGTTAACCATTATCCCTTCTATTTCTCACTTATGACTCATCCCCTGGGGCTTAATCGGGATTCTAATCACAAATTCCGTGCCTTTTCCGGGTTCTGAGAAACAATCAATCAATCCCCCATGTTTTTCCACCACAATCTGATAACTAATCGACATCCCTAACCCGGTTCCTTTGCCCACGGGTTTAGTCGTAAAAAACGGATCGAATAATCGACGCTTGACTTCTTCCGTCATGCCTTGGCCATTATCTTGAATCCGAATCACCACATGGGGAATTTTCCACTCATTGGGTTTACCCATTTCTGTGGTAATCGTAATTTCTCTGGAATCTTCTCGATTTTCCAGAGCATCAATGCTATTACTAATAATATTCATAAACACTTGATTAAGCTGACTGGCATGACATTCCACCTTGGGTAGGTCGCCATATTTTTTAATAATTTCAATCCCACTAAATGACCCTTTTGACTTTAAACGATGCTGCAAAATCAGCAAGGTATTATCGATACCCTCATCAATTTTAACCGGTTTCATTTCTGCTTCATCTAAGCGGGAGAAGTTCCGCAGGGACAGCACGATTTGACTAATCCGATCGGCTCCCACCTTCATTGAATCGAGCATTTTAGGTAAATCTTCCCGCAGGAATTCTACATCAATATCTTCCTCTTCTTCAAGAATTTCATCGTCAGGTTCTGGATAGTGTTTTTGATAGAGTTCCAAGAGTCCTAGTAAGTCTTGAATATAATTTCCTGTATGAAGTAAATTACCATTAATAAAATTAACTGGATTATTAATTTCATGGGCAATTCCCGCGACCATTTGCCCTAAGCCGGACATTTTTTCGGTTTGCACTAATTGAGCTTGAGTTTGTTTGAGTTTTTTGAGAGTTTGTTCTAATTGTTGGGCTTGGGCTTGGGCATGGAAGGCGGCGGCACGGGTTTGGGTATAGAGTTCAGATTGGTCAATGGCGATCGCCAATTGATCGCAGGCTGCTCGCAACAGTTCCACCTCGCTATCAGTCCAGACTCGTGATTGATGACATTGGCTACAGACTATAGCACCCAATTGACCGGTATGGGTTTGCAAAGGAACTAATAATTCGGAGGTAATGCCAAATAGGTCTAATAATTCTTGATGATAGGGATGTTCATCGCTGTTGATGCGGGTATCATCAATGCGGAAAATTTCCAAAGATTGAAATTTTTCGATCAATTCACCCACTTGAGTAATGGGATAATCCCCTAATAAACTGGGTAAATCTCGGTCTTGAGATTCATGGGTAATGGTTAAGATGGGAGGATGCTCGATTTGGCTCTCTCTTCCGGGTAAAATACACCAGAGAAAATGGCAGCGATCGATTTGTAAGAGATTGCGAATTTCATGGACGGCGGTATCTAAAATGGTATTGAGATCTAGAGACTTGCGAATTTGACTGGCTAATCCAAATAATAGGCCTTCTCGACGACTAATTAATTCACTTCTGGCCCAGGAGCGGTCGATGGCCAAGGCGATCGCATCGGAAATCCAAGCTAACATCTGATAAAGCTCTTCGCTGAAGGGATAGCGACCGAGGACGGCTAGGACTCCTAAGAGGCGTTCTTCTACAATTAAGGGATATCCAGCAAAGGCTTGAATATTTTGGTCAGAAATCCAGGCGGGAGCGCCAATACAAACATCATTGGCGGTATGATTGGTGCAATAGGCTTGTTGGCGGGTGGCGATAAATCCAATCACAGAAATGCCTAATGGAATTCTAGCCTGTAGGGGATCGGTTAAGGTAATGGGCCCCGATAAGGCTTGTAATTCTAACATTTGGGTTTCGGCATCAAATGTCCAAATTCTAGCGCCAATGGCTCCGAGTTGCTCCACGAAAATTTGGGTACAGCGATCTAAAAGTGCGGGTAAATCTCCCCCTTGTCCGAGGGTTTTGCCGACTTCAGCCGCTAAGGTAGAGAGTTGCGATCGCTCTAATAAGGCTGCTTCTGCTTCTTTGCGCTCGGAAATATCCCGAATGGCGATCGATAACCCTTCTGTGTAGGGATAAATGGCGACATCTAACCATTTTTGTAAATTGAGATTAAAGGTTTCTAAATGTCGTGCTTTTTGCTCCAGAATGGCTCGATCGCATTCAGGCTTTAAGATGTTTTCCCAAAATTGGGGCAATAAATCCCATAGGAGGCTGCCTAACAGTTCCTGCTCTTTGGCAAAGAATAGCTGTTGGGCTTGGGTATTGACATAGGTTAAATGAGTTTGTCGATCGACGGTTAAGAGGGCATCGCTGATACTTTCTAAAATCTTAGTGATTTTTTCGGCCTGTTTTTCAAAGGTGGTTTGGGTGTCTTGGCGCTCGGTAATATCGCGAGCAACGGTAATCAGTTCTTGGAGTTTATGGGTTTGGGGATCGTATAAACGGCCAATGGTGGTTTCAAACCATAAATAATGCCCCTGTTTGTGGGCCATGCGATAGGTGAGGGTGGCAATATCAGTGGGATCGAGAAGACGTTGATGGTCTTTTTGTAAGCGTTGTAAATCTTGGGGATGGAATAGGTCTTCTACATGGCTTCCGAGCAGTTCTTGGGGGGTATAACCGAGGAGGTTCTCACAAGCGGGGGAGGCATATAAACAAATCCCTTGGGGACTATAGCGAGCGATAAAGTCTCGCGTGTTTTCAGTCATGAGACGGTAGCGTTCTTCGCTCTCTTGAAGCTGGGTTTCTATTTGTTTGCGATCGCTAATATCCATCAGTAATCCATCCCAAACTACGCTACCATCACTCATGAGGGTGGGCTGGGAAGCGCCTTGTAACCAGCAGGTTTCTTTTTGGGGATGCAACCATCTTCCTTCCCATTTCCAAGGGGTAAGTTGGTCGGCTGACTGTTGAATGAGGTGATGAAAATAGGATTGGTCTGCGGGATGTACCCGGTCTAGAATGGTATAGGCATCGCTTTGAATGGTGGCGGCATCAAAGCCAAATAAATGAATACAACTGGGACTGATGTAGGGAAAGCTGGCTGTTCCTTCAGGAGTGAGGCGAAATTGATAGATAATGCCAGGGATATTGAGGGCGAGTTGACTGACTTCTCCAGTTGGCGGCGATTGAGGCTTGAGTTGAATCAGCCAGCGTTTGGGCGCTTGGAATAAGGGAGTGATTTCTACATCCAGAAACTTGACGCGAGTCTGTTTGAGCGTCCAGGTATAGTGTTGGCGATCGCTTTTGGGGAGAATGTCCTCTAGATTCGCTTGGCCCAGATCCCAGGGAAAAAAGAGCTTGAGGGGTTTTCCCTGTAGTTCGTCTACCTTAGCATTATGGAGTTCGGCATAAGCACAATTGAGAGCGATTAAGTTTGCTTCCTGGTCAAGAATGCCCATAGCTACTGAGGTTTGATTCCAGGCGACCGAGAGTAGGAAGGGTTCGGGTATCATGGTCAGGTCGGTAAATTCAGATTGTGCCATACTGTTGAGTCCGTCAGCAATTAAGGGGATGACTGGTCATGATAGAATCAGGGCCTAGCCAATCACAGATATCTAGTTTCAGGATGTCTTCCCATCGGGGTCTGGTTTTGGATATTTTAGGGTAGATGCTAGACCTAAATTTTACCCGAAGATCCCGTTCACTTCTGTTTACAACTTTTTACAATGGGTAAATGCTTGATTCTACAGGAGCAAGATTAAACATCCGGTCTACTCAATGGCAGGGAAAGTTATCGGTTCAGTACCGGCTGTCTGGGGGCCGAACCTATCCTGTGGTTGAGGAGATGGTTGCGCCTCTGAAGCTTCAACGTCCATTTTACAATCTGGGATCGGGAAACTGCCAAAGTGTTCTTTTGCATACGGCTGGGGGTTTGGTTGGGGGCGATCGCCTTTCTTTGTCTTTGCATTTAATGCCAGAAACGTCTGTATTCTGGACTACGCCTTCAGCGACTAAGGTATATCGCTCTGGGGGACAGATGGCTCAAACTCAGGTACAGATGAGGATTGAAGCGGGTGCAAGTTTTACTTGGTTTCCTCTAGAGACGATTTTGTTTAATGGCGCTCTCTATCAGCAAGAGCTTGAGGTGGAGTTGTCCCCTGGGGCGATTTGGTGTGGGTGGGAGTGGACAAGGTTGGGACGCACTGCCCTAGGGGAGGGCTTCGATCGCGGACAATGGCGCTCCCGCACTCAGGTCAACCAGCAGGGAATTCCCCTCTGGATAGATGCTCAGAGTAGCTCGATTTCCCAGGACGCTTTAGAGTCTGATTATGGTTTGGGAGGCTATCCGGTGGTGGGGTCATTCTGCTGGTTGGGTGGGGCGATCGGGCGATCGCTCCTGGAAGAGGTACGCGCTGTTTTTCCTCGTTCTGAAAAAAAGTTCTCCGTTGGGGTCACCCGACTGCCTCAAGGTCTCCTCTGTCGCTATCGAGGAGATTCTACTGAAGCCGGAAAGCGTTTGTTTATCGAGGTTTGGAGGCTTTTGGCTCAAGCCAATGGACAGGGAAACTGGTCTAGGCCTAGAGCATGGCCAATTTAACACTCAAGCTTAATTTTGCCATTTTGAGATAAAATTGTCAAGAAATGCTATAAAAAAAGATAGGTTAACCGGCGAATCGACTATGCAACTGACTCCCCAAGAAAAAGATAAATTATTGATTTTTACAGCAGCTCTGTTGGCAGAAAGACGCAAAGAAAAAGGACTGAAGCTAAATTATCCGGAAGCCGTGGCCTATATTTCATCAGCCATTTTGGAAGGAGCAAGGGAAGGAAAAACGGTAGCAGAATTGATGCAATTCGGCACAACCTTGTTAACCGAAGAAGATGTGATGGATGGCATCAGTGAAATGTTAGCTGAAGTGCAAGTCGAAGCGACCTTTCCCGATGGCACAAAATTAGTTACGGTTCACAATCCCATTCGTGCATGAGGTGAAGACCATGATTCCTGGAGAACTGTTGGTTGAAGCAGGAGAAATTGAACTGAATCGCGATCGCCCCACGGTCATCCTTGCGGTGGCTAATCACGGCGATCGACCCATTCAAGTCGGCTCCCATTTCCACTTTTATGAAGTCAATTCGGCTCTGAACTTCGATCGCGATCGCGCCCTGGGAATGCGCCTCGATATTCCAGCCGGAACCGCCGTCCGCTTCGAGCCAGGAGATGAGCGGGAAGTCACCCTCGTTCCCTTCGTCGGGAGTCGCCAAGTGTATGGCTTTCAGGCTCAGATTAATGGCCCTTTACCCTAGGCGATCGTTTTGTGATAAGTTAAGTTTTGTAAACGACTTCTCACGGAGACACCCATGGAGATTCCAGAATCCATTAAAGTATGGAGTCAATTCTTCCATCCCTTCTTAATGTGGGTTTTACTTGCCCTAATTCTCTATAGCATGTATCTGGGTTTCAAAATTCGCGAAACCCGCAGCGCTACCGGCGATGCCAGAAAAGAACTCATCAAAGGGAAATTTAACGCCAGACATCATCAAATCAGTTCCATTATTTTAGCCCTGATGGTGATGGGAACCCTAGGAGGAATGGCCGTTACTTACATCAATAACGGTAAGCTATTTGTCGGCCCCCATTTAATCGTCGGTTTAGCCATGACTGGCATTATTTCTATTTCTGCTGCCCTTACCCCCTGGATGCAAAAAGGCAACGATCTCGCTCGTTATAGCCACATTACCCTTAATACCGTTTTAGTGGGTTTATTTGCCTGGCAAGCCGTTACTGGTTTGGATATTGTTAACCGAATATTAGAGAAAATTTTCTCTTAACTCCATACCAATAGGGTGGGCAGTGCCCACCTTACCAAAATTGGGGGTTATTTTTTCGGTTGGCGAGGAAAAGGGCGATCGTAGGTCTGATGAAAATCCTTGAGAATCTTATGATTGAGACAATTGGAAACCTGACGGACAATTTGGGCTAAGAGGCGATCGCCCGTTTTTTGAATTAAACCTTGGGGCAAAGCATGAATAAACTGAGGAAAATAAACCCTCACCTTCAAATCCAACGTCCATTGGGCATAGGTCATTGCACCCTCTTCACTCACCCGATCCACCGCTTCTACTAACTCCATAGCAGAGCGAAAATCCACCTCATATCCCAGCTCCCCATCATCCGGCAGTGGAATAGACTCAATTGTATAGACTCCTTGCAATTGAGGTTTCATTTCCAAACCCACTTTCGGCTCCACTTCATAGCCAAACGAACCGAATTTACCAATAACCAAAGCATAGCCATTCTTCCCCATCGGCCGTACCGTCATCGGAGCTGCACAACGGGAAAACCATCCCTGATGATCGTCGAGATAGTCAGCAACCGTTTGGGGATGGGCATTAAATAAAAGCTTCCCTTGGGCTAAGGTAGAAAATTGGAAGGGTTCCTTCAGGCTCTCTTCCTGCCCATTTTCCCAGCCAGTGTACTCTGGAACTGCACCCAAAACCACGTCGGATGAATTTTGGTCTTGTTCTAAACTTGATTGAAGTTTCATAATTCTAAACTCTCCCCATAGTTTGGACAATTGGCTGCTGGCCGAGAAACTATCACCAGCATATTTACTCAATTATGAAAATGATGCGATCTCCTATTTCTGGCTGAATTGAGTCAAGAGATTTGACCTATGTTTTAGTGTACAAATCTACTCTAATTTTCCTATAATCCAGATCACACCTGAGTAGCGATCTCGATCGATAAACATCTCAAAACCCTTATCAAACCAAGGTTTAGCCTATAATGTTAATATTTGTAGAGAAATCTTAAAAAAACCGAGAAAACCATGAAAGCATTTGTGGCTGGAGCAACTGGAGAAACCGGAAAACGGATTGTGCATGAGTTAGTTAAGCGGGAGATTCCGACGATCGCCTTTGTGCGCGATCTGCAAGCGGCTCGCTCCATTCTCCCCGATGAAGTTGAACTCGTCACAGGCGATCTTCTCAATCGAGACAGTCTCAAACAAGCATTAGGGGATAGTACCGTGGTGTTAAGCGCTCTGGGTGCAAGACCGAGTTTAGATCCCACCGGCCCCTATCAGGTAGACTATGAAGGGATTAAAAACCTGGTACAAGTGTCCCAAGAAAAGCAGATTCAACACTTAGTCTTGGTGTCTTCCCTCTGTGTATCTCAGTTTTTCCATCCCCTCAATCTATTTTGGTTAGTCTTATGGTGGAAAAAACAGGGTGAAGATTATTTAATCCAAAGTGGCTTACCCTACACCATTGTCCGCCCTGGAGGACTAAAAAATGAAGAGAATACCCAGGCGATTGTTATGTCTAAAGCGGATAGTTTATTTGAAGGGAGTATTCCCCGCCAAAAAGTGGCTCAAGTCTGCGTAGAAGCTCTTTTTTGTCCAGAATCTCGGAATAAAATTGTGGAAATTGTTACCCAAGAACAAGCAACGGAAAACAGTTTTTCTGAACTGTTTGCCAAAGTTTGATATTAAGTCCGGATAAAGGGTGAAGAAGCGGGCAAGATGCCCGCACTCCTCGAATTCTTTGATCTGACTGGAGTGGGAGCATCTTGCTCCCTAGATTTTTAATTAGGGTATTTCCGCTTCGCGGACATGAATAAGCGAACTTGATATAACCCACCATTTTAGGGTTTTCACGGCACTAGGGCAAATTAAGGATTACCAATAAGGGTAAATCCTGACCAATAATAGGGATGAATCAGATTAAGTTGAACGCCGGTATCGAGTTCGGGGGGTAAATCAATTTCGCCAAAATTGCCAATTAATTTACCCTCTTTAATTTGCACTTCTTGGCGCAATAGGGCTATCTGCGCCCTACGCAGAGCCGCAGCTTTGGTAGGTTCGGTTTGTAAGTGATGGTAAAATTCCGACATTAAGCCTAATGCGCCTAAATCACTGGCATACCATAAGCTGGCTAAGGCTGATTTTGCCCCAGATTGAACGGCTAAACCGGCAAAGCCAAATTCGGCTTGGGGATCGCCTAATGCAGTACGACAGGCACTTAATACCAGTAATTCTACGGTTGGATTAGTTAGGTTTAAGTCAGAAATTTCATCGAGTCTCAGTTTACGATCCCAAAACTGAATATAAGACTCTTCAATCTTACCCGGTTTGAATTGACCATGGGTAGCTAAATGAATAATACCATAGTTGGATTGAGTGCGTTGTTGGTTGAAGTTTTCAACGGTTAATTCTTGGTTCAAAAAGGCTTGTCCTGGCCAAAGTTGTTCCGAAATGGTACTGAGTTCAACGGGGACAGCAGGTAAGGGAGATTGATCGCTAAATTCAGACGCTCCCATGGCGAGGATGGGCGTATTTTGCAGTGTTTGATAGCTCGTATCAGTTAAGCTTAAGCTAGGAACTAAGCTAAATTGGTATTTTTCTACTAAGAATTGTTCGCCATCGTGCAATGCAGCAATGGGTAGGCTACGCAGTCCACTATCTAAGCTGAATAATAAGGTGGTAATGCCTTGGGCTTCTAATTCCGGTTCTATGGGTTTAATTAACCATTGATAAAGCTGTTGTGAAGCTTGTAAATAACTGGTGGTGCGGCGGCGAGTGGGATCGGCAATTTCGGTTTGAAAGGCTTGGATTTTGGCCATTAATACGGCGTTTGAGGCTTCAGGAATTGAGCGATAAATGGGTTCTCCTGTGGGGGGTACTAGCACTAAATCGAGTTGCTCAGAACTAGAAATGATATAGAGTAGGGCTGAAGGGTTCTGAGTTTGGGCGCTTATTTTTTCGAGTTGCTCTTGAATCTGGGGAAAGGTGAGTTGCTGTTGGGGTAAGGGTTTATTGAAGTAATCGGCAAATTCTTCGCTCAAGAGGCGATCGCCCACTTCAACCGCTTGCTGTAATTGTCCTTCATCAAGTAACCTGCGGAAACTCCCTCGGCTAACCAGGGCAGTTGCGGCTTGCTGAGAATCAATGGTGACTGAGGAAGAGGATAAATCATCGGAGGTTTCACGGGGTGTGGAGGCGATCGCCCGATTAATCCCGTTAATTATATTACTCGGATTCTGGAGAATATTAATCTCACTATTGCCACTATTGACTGTTTCCCCATTCCCTGATGGTGGGTTGGGAGTTAGATCAGGAGTCGGCGCTGGCGTTGGCGCTGGCGTTGGTGCAGGAGTTGGAGCAGGAGTCGGGGCTGGTGTTGGCGCTGGTGTTGGCGCTGGAGTCGGTGCAGGAGTTGGAGCAGGAGTCGGTGCTGGTGTTGGCGCTGGAGTCGGGGCTGGTGCAGGCGCTGGAGCAGGAGTTGGCGCAGGCGCTGGTGCAGGCGCTGGTGCAGGCGCTGGTGTTGGTGCTGGAGTCGGTGCTGGAGTCGGTGCAGGAGTTGGCGCTGGCGTTGGCGCTGGCGTTGGTGCAGGAGTTGGCGCTGGTGTTGGCGCAGGAGTTGGTGCAGGAGTTGGTGCAGGAGTTGGCGCTGGCGTTGGTGCAGGAGTTGGCGCTGGTGTTGGTGCAGGAGTTGGCGCTGGTGTTGGTGCAGGAGTTGGTGCAGGAGTTGGTGCAGGAGTTGGCGCTGGCGTTGGTCCAGGAGTTGGCGCTGGCGTTGGTGCAGGAGTTGGCGCTGGTGTTGGTGCAGGAGTTGGCGCTGGTGTTGGTGCTGGTGTTGGAGATGGCGTTGGTGTTGGTGTTGGTGTTGGTGTTGGCGCTGGTGTTGGAGATGGAGTCGGTGCTGGGTTAGGATTGGGTTCAAGGGTAATTGTGCCAGCAGCACCATTCTTAGCACTCGCATCTAAGGTTCCATGGGCGATCGCCCCATTTCCCGATATAATTCTTAGCGTAATATCACCCGCCGCACCATTTTTTGTGCTTGAATCAATATCTTGGGCTGTAATATCCCCTTCTTGAGTTTCTAAGGTAGCATCTCCTGAATCCCCATTTTCCGTACTCGAATCGAGAAGACCACTGGTTATAATATTCCCTTGTTGAGTTGCCAAGGTAATATCTCCTGAATTCCCATTTTCCGCACTCGCATCAAGAAGACCACCGGTTGTAATGTTCCCTATGGTTTCAACAGTTATCTGAATATTTCCCCCATTGCCATTGCCTAAACTAGCGCTTGAATTTAGTTCTCCTGTACTTATATTGCCTTGATCGGTAATCAATTCAATTGAACCAGCATTACCGGTTGTAGTGGAAGTATTCAAATTTCCCGTTGTAATATTCCCCGCAGAAGCGCTTAGGGAGATATTTCCCCCTTGTTGATTATCACTGGTATCCAAGTTCCCCAAGCTAATACTAGCTCCAGAAATGTTAATGTCTCGACCGGGAGCGGTGATGCTTGAAGACAAGCTCATCCTAAATGAACCATTGTTATCCCCATCTGCATCGGCGGTAAAGGTAATCGATCCGCCTTCGACAAAATCAAGGGAAACTCCCCTAGAGATGGTAATATTATTGGTGGCTTGCAGTTCTATATTACCGGTTTGTTTTTCTAAGACTTCGGCCGCAATGGTAATATCATCTCCCGCAAAATCATTAAAGCCAATGGTGGGTAATTCATCCTCAACTTCTGAAGGCACAGAGAAAGAGCTATTGGTGATGGTAATATTTTCTGGATCGAGTAAGAGGGTTCCCCATTCTCCACTGGGGGCGCTGACATCTACTGTGCCGGAAAACGTGAGGGTTTCTTTACCGGAAACTTCTACTAATCCGCCGTTTCCACCCGTTTCTCCGCCTTGCGCTTCTGCTGTGCCGTAAAACTGGGTGGTTCCATCTGACCAAATAATAATTTCTCCCCCATGTCCGAGATCTAAACTATTAGCACGGATGTGAGAATTCGGGCTAACTAGAGTCTGTTGGGCATTGGGTAGGGGGCCTTGTCCTTGGTACGATCCACCAATGTAAATTTGACCGCCATTTTCTGATGTAGAAGCGTCAAGGGTTGCGTCAATGACACCGACTTGAGTGCCGATGACGTTGATGGTTCCGGGGTTGAGGGTGGGTTGGGTATGGGAAACATCGAGGGTTCCAGAGGCGATCGCCACTCCTGGATTGTCTGGTATTCTAATTCTAGAACCGGTTAACATCACCTCTCCCTGAGCATTCACCTCAATCTGGGAAGCATGGGTTAATGCTCCCCCAGAGAGCAATTCGGGAAGGGAGAGGGGGTTAAAGGGAACGGACTGGCGATCGCCAACCGGAAGCTCTAAACTCAGTAAATGGCCCTCTTGGGAAATCCGTAGGCTATGATTGCCAGGAACTGCACCCAAGGTAATCGTTCCCCCTGGTGCATTGAGCGTACCTAAGTTAATCACTGTACCACCGGTTAAGCTCAAATCTTGACCCGGATTAACCGTTAAGTCCCCCCAATTCAAAATTACGCCGGGACTTGCTCCATCAAACCGAAATGCATGGGGTTTACCGGTCAAAACTTGCCAATTATTGTCCCCAAAAGCCTTAAACCATTGATTTTCTCCAAAACCAATGCCAGTAGCCGTTGTAGCGTGAAATGCGGCGGGAACATTCAGTTGAGCATTGGGGCCAAAAATAATACCGGCAGGATTAATTAAGTAGAGGTTTGAAGTCCCTCCCAACACCTGAATTAACCCATTAATGGTAGATGGACTCCCCCCATTAATGCGGCTGAAAATATTCTCAATTCCCGGTGTCGATAAAAAATTGGCTACCTGATGGGGATGGAGTCCAAATTGAATAAAACTATGAAATAAATTCGCACCATTAGCAGAAGAACTGCCCCCTTGGATATAAAATTGATTCCCCTGGGGAATAACCGTAGTTCCTGTACCATCAGGAGCGGGTACAATCGTTTGAGCTTGTGCCATGAGGAAATAGTTTCCGCATAACCACAGGCAAAGGGTGAGCAGGGGATTCAATCCGTTTATCCGCAAGGACATGGGTGATTATTGAAGTTCACTCAGTGAAAGAATGGGAGTATTGGCAAATGCATCCAGTTGAACAGAGCGCAGTAGGGTTTCCCATTGACTGGCGATCGCCTCATTTTGGGGATTCTCATTATACAACTTAGCCATGGCAGATAGGGCATCATGCCAAATCCCTGACTCAGCATAGATCTTGGGTAGAGCTTCTGGATTAGCGGCTTGAATTTGAGCTTTTAGATCGCCATCAGCTTCCATACGTTCAATCCAGCCATCCACGATGATATCACCCGTGCGGTCTTGAGGATCGCAAACTACGGATAAGTACCAATGATAAAGCTCATTCTCTTTTAATCCTTCCATCTCATCTGGAGATAACTCAATACCGACAATTCCCGATGCAGAAGGAGCAGGTAGTTCTTTCTCGTAGATAATGGTTTGGTCGTTTTTGTCCAATAAGGTAAATTTCACCGTTTTACCTTCTGCTTTCGGTACATACCAAAATAAAGTCGGATGGCTCTCTAAAGTTAAGGCTAAATCTTTGACTGGAACTAAAGCCGTTAAGGGTTCAGCATTCGCATCAGAAACACTACAGCCACGAGTACCCACATCTGCCGTTCTGGGGGGCGCTCCTCTGCCTGGAGGATTAAAGGCTTGGGCGATTTCAAAGCTGGGTCTAGGGAGGGCAGTTGAGGCACTTTGCCAACCCAGAGTTGCCAAGAAGGTTAAGGTGGCTAACTGATAAGTAATTTTTGATAAATGGGTGTTCTTTTTCACTGTTGATGACCTGTATTCTACGATGGACACACTAAAGGCGTTTTTGAGATTTAGATCCTCTTCTCTCTGCCAATCCACAGAGTTGTAAGGAGAGAAGCCCTAATATAACCAGTTTAGTTTTTTTCCTTTCCATCCCTAACCGAGCAACTACGGATTTTTATTTGAAGTTTCGATTAAGAGCGTTGCTAGAGTTTGAGATAGAGACTAAAAAACCGATCCTTAAGTTTTTGGGATTGGATTTTTTCTTTTCTTCCGGAAGAAAGCCAAAAAGGATGTAGTCTATAGATCGATCTTAACTGACTTATTTCTGACAAAAAAAGGGGGTTAGCCCCCCGATCGCCCCTTACACTTCTTCATATAGCCAACCTAAATGAGTTGTGTAACGATTGCCCCTCATCCCCCTACCCCCTTCTCCCACAGGAGCTTGTCTTGTAGGGGTTTGAAGATACCCTCTCAATTTGGCTAAAAATCATCCAATATCACCAGGTTTGCTGGTGTGTTGACAATCTGTAGGGGCGAACGGCCGTTCGCCCCTACATACCAGATCGTAGTTCAATGAAACTCCTACAAGATTAGCTCCCACGGGAGAGGGATATAGGGAGAGGGCATTTCCCTCACCTGTGACATTCAGCTATTAGCGCATGGTGACAAATTCTTCGGCTGAACTGGGGTGGATGCCAACTGTGGCATCAAAGTTGGCTTTTGTGGCTCCCATTTTTAGGGCGATCGCCACCCCTTGGATAATTTCTCCCGCATGTTCGCCCACCATATGCGCTCCCAAAACCTTATCCGTTTCTTCATTCACGACTAATTTCATCAGAGTACGGTCTTCTCGGCCGCTCACCGTATGATAAAGGGGTCTAAATTTGGCGCGATAAATCTTAATTTTATCCCCATATTGGGCGCGGGCTTCTTCTTCAGTCAAGCCCACGGTTCCCGCTTCAGGATGGGAAAAGACGGCTGTGGGGATATTATCATAAGCCATCTGCCGAGGTTTGCCGCCAAAATGGGTATCAGCAAGAGCGCGACCTTCACCAATAGCAACCGGGGTTAAATTCACCCGATCTGTACAGTCTCCGACGGCGTAAATATGCTCGATATTGGTACGACTATTGGCATCCACGGCGATCGCCCCATTTTCCACCGTTATCCCCACTTTCTCTAACCCTAATTTCTCTAAATTGGGTATACGTCCCGTCGCCGAAATCCCTACCGCATCCACAATGACGATTTCCTCCTCATTTTCCCGCTCAATGGTCACCGCCAGACCTTCATCGGTTTTTTCCACCTGCTTAATCACACTCTTATTCAAAACCCGCACCCCATGGCGCTCCATTTCCGACTGAATATGGGTACGAATATCCTCATCAAACCCATGTAAGATATGCTCGCGGCGAATTACTTCCGTTACTTCCGTTCCCAGTCCATGGAGAATACAAGCAAACTCCACACCGATATATCCCCCGCCTAAAATTACTACTCGTTTCGGTTGCTCCGCAAGCTGGAAAATCTGATCGGAAATGAGGGTATGCTCAATCCCCGGAATATCCGGTTTAACCGGTTTACCCCCCACCGCAATCAAAATTTTATCCGCCGTTACCGTATCTTCCCCAATTTTCAGCGTATGGGGATCGACAAACTCGGCATATCCTTGATATAGCTTCACTCCAGAGCGTTCTAACATGCCCTGATAAATCCCATTCAGGCGATCGACTTCCCCATTCACCGCGCCAATCATTTTTGTCCAGTCGAGCTGACTTTCCACCGCACTCCAGCCGTAGCCTTGGCTATCTGCAAACCAACCGGGAAAATGGGAAGCATACACCATTAGCTTTTTGGGAATACAACCTCGGTTCACGCAGGTTCCCCCCAGGCGATCGAATTCTGCAATCCCCACCTTAGCGCCATATTCAGCAGCCCGTCTAGCGGTGGCAATTCCCCCGGAACCTGCACCAATCACAAATAAATCAAAATCGTAACTCATCGTTGTGTTCCTCCCAATTTCCCTTCTATTGTAATGAATGGGTTTTGTAGGGGCGGGTTCACCCAAATTTAGGACTCCCACCAATTAATATCCTAAACCCGCCCCTATAGTATCTGTTGGTGGGGGCGGGTTTACCTCATTGATTTGTTGGTGTCCTAGATCTGGGTATAACCCGCCCCTACAGGGCAATGCCCTCAATATCAAATCTTTAAATGTCTGGATCTTGTTATCATATTACGGTGCGCTGTAATAATCGGGAATTTCGCTTAACCCGGTTAGAATGCCGTCAAGTCTTTCTCTATATCCTCAAAAAAGCTATCCTCAAATATAACTTTAGGCTTTATAGTTTATGCATTATGTCCAATCATATTCACTATTTGATTGAGCCACAAAATCCTGGGGATATTCCGAAAATTATGCATTACCTCAATTGGTATTCTGCCATGTGTTTTAATCGGATGTTGAAGCGGTGTGGGCATTTTTGGGAGAAACGCTACCATAAGACGGAATTTCTCACCTCTGATAGCCGACGCGCTCTCAACACAATTCGCTATATTCATGCTAATCCCAAAGCGGCGAATATGCAGCCGGGATTTTTCTATGATTTTAGTAATATCAAATCTATTTATTTACACTACAGATCTCTGTAGGGGCGGGTTATACCCAAATCTTGTAGACTGACGACTATTTTTGTATTCATGTCCGCTTGCGGAAACCCGCTCCGTTCGCAATGACATACTGTAACTGATTATTCGGATTTGATTTATTACTGATGAAAGGGCCTGCTCATAAGATATTCATCATTTTTAATTTTTAATTTTTAATTTTTAATTGATTTGAAATCCGCAAACGTAGGAATACCGTACCGATGAGATTGATAAGAAATAATTATGAATGCTGGGAAACCCTTATGTGCTAGAGTCTAGAGAAGAGAAAAGAGTACCCCCCACCTCCCCCCCCCGAAACCCACCAAACCAAACCAACCCAACCCACTCCAAACACCACGGGCAAATGACCTTGTAGTGCGTTTGTAGTAAAGGTGTAATCACTGTAGCTTAACCATGAACCGTTTTTACGCCAGCCGACGCGATCGCCTAACCTCACATAAGTATTATAATCATATTCTCCCAGCTTTCCTCCCAAGTCAAGCCAAATCTGCTTTTGCACGCTAAAGCCAAATTGACCTTTGCTATATTTCACCCATAACTGGTCAATGGTTCTCAAGTCAGTGCGCGGAAAGTTTTTCAAATCTGCATCACGAAACCACTCCTCTTTTTCCCGTTTCGCTGCTTCCAGCATTCTGCGGTAGGTTTCCTCATCCGCATCCTTCCATTTCTGCTGCTGCAACAGTTGCTGCAAGCGAGTATAGTCTACCCCCCGCTCTGACCTTAAATCATCCCCTGGTGGAGGCACAGGAGCAGGCGATGGAGTAGCCGTCCGCTTCCCGTGCTGCCGACTCTCCCACCATCCCTCAATTTCCTGCGCTCTCTCTGTCGGCTCCATGGGTAGTGCTGCCCGGATTAACCCTAACCACGGCTCCCCGATTCCTGTCGGCTGCCAATCTTTCTCAACCAATAACCTTTCAAGGGCTGAAGGGGGTAGCTTACCCGTCACCATTTCATGCAAAATCATCCCCATTTCAAAAATATCACTGAAACTCCCGATCGCTCGTAAGCCCATCACCTCTGGAGCTGTATAGGCTTCTGTAAACATTCGGGTGGTGCTGCGACGACTGCCCGCCCTTGTCGCCAGAGATTGTTTCGCTGCCCCAAAATCAACTATTTTGACCTTCCCCTCTGGGTCTATCATCAGATTATCCGGCTTGAGATCCAAATGATAAATCCCTTGCCTATGGGCAGCCCCTAATCCCGCTACCCCTTGCGCCATCATATTTTCTATCTCTTTTTCTGACAAAGATTTCTTCTCTTCCAGATATTTCTTCAGGGTTTTCCCCGCAACCAACTCCATCACCAAATAGACTGTCTCTCTTTCTTCAAAGTAATGTTCTACTCTGACAACACGGGGATGGTTAATTTTTGCCAGCAGTTTCCCTTCCTTGAGAAATCTTGCTTTTCCTTTATTAAAGTCTTCTACCTGGGGGCGAGGTATGGTGATGCTGCCCCTAGCATCTCGGAAGGCTTTCTCTTGGGGGAAGTATTCTTTGATAGCGACTAATTTCTCTAGGTGGGTATGAATCCCCCGATAGGTAATCCCAAATCCTCCTTGCCCTAGGGCGTAGTCGATTTGATATTGCCCTCCCTGCAATCTCGTGCCGGGTGGTAGGCAATCTCGCAGCAGGGTAGGCAGATGCATTCCGCAATCCGGGTTAGGGCAGATTTCGGTAGATAGGGGGATGCCATCGGTATGGCAAGAGAGACAGCGCATGGCTAGGAGGCGATATTTCTTTTAGGATTATACCGCTTCCTCTGGCTCGGTGGAAAAATTTAACTCCTGCACAATGCTCTATTTTTTGCCCTGCGCTTTCGCTAACGCACCCTACTGGATCTGAACTCGATAGAAGAGAGAAGCGCTATAATTAGGGTTATTCTATCAACTTGCATTAATAAATTGGGGCGATCGCATTGACTGCAACTGTTGCCTTTAGTCAACCTAACAACCCGGAGTAATCGATTCAATGTGTGGAATTGTTGGCTACATTGGTACTCAAGAAGCTAAAGATATTCTCCTTTCTGGACTAGAGAAGCTGGAATATCGAGGTTATGATTCGGCAGGCGTGGCCCTGATTTCCGAAGGTGAACTGCACGCCATCAAAGCGAAAGGTAAGTTGTATAATTTGCGCGATAAGCTCAGGGGGGTAGAAGACAAGGCGCGGGTGGGCATTGGCCATACCCGATGGGCAACCCATGGTAAACCAGAAGAGTATAATGCCCATCCCCATACCAATCAGCAGGAAACAGTAGCCGTTGTCCAAAATGGAATTGTGGAAAATTATCGCCAGTTGCGGGAAGAACTGAAAGCTAAGGGCCATGAGTTTGTCTCCGATACCGATACAGAGGTGATTCCCCATCTGATTTCTGACTATTTATCCGTCAACCCTCACTCCCTATTAGAAGCGGTGAGGCAAACGGTGAATCGGTTAGAAGGAGCCTTTGCCATTGCCGTCATTTGTGCCCAATTTCCCGATGAGTTGATTGTGGTGCGCCAACAAGCTCCCCTGGTGATTGGGTTTGGTCAAGGGGAGTTTTTCTGTGCCTCCGATACCCCTGCTCTTGTTTCCCACACCCACATTATTCTGCCCTTAGATAATGGGGAAATGGCTCGCCTGACTCCTTTGGGGGTAGAAGTGTATGATTTTCGGGGGGAGCGACGGGTGAAATATCCCCAAACCTTGAACTGGAATCCGAGCAGTGCGGAAAAACAAGGGTTTCGCCACTTTATGCTCAAGGAAATTTATGAGCAACCCACGGTTCTGCGAACTCAACTCGATGCCTATTTTGACCCCCAATGGCATCCCCAAAGCCAGACTAAAAAGGGTTCTAGTAAGGCTTCTGTGCCTGCATCTTCCCAGGGCCCAGTGCAACTGAATTTACCCCAGAGCCTGTATGAGAATTTAGAGCAGATCCAGATTGTGGCTTGTGGAACGAGTTGGCACGCGGCCTTAGTCGGGAAGTATTTGCTGGAACAATGGGCGGGGGTTCCCACTTTTGTTCAATATGCCTCGGAATTTCGCTACTCTCCTCCACCGTTAACGGGGAATACGCTGACGATTGGGGTCACTCAGTCGGGAGAAACGGCGGATACTCTGGCGGCTTTGGCGATGGAACAGGAGCGACGCAAGGCTCACCATTCTCCTGCTTATCAACCGCGAATGCTGGGGATTACGAACCGGCCGGAGAGTTCGTTGGGTCGGCTGATTCCTTATATTATTAATACCCATGCCAATTTAGAGGTGGGGGTGGCAGCGACGAAAACCTTTAGCGCTCAGGTGATGGCGTTTTATGCTCTAGCGTTGGATTTGGCCGATCGCCGTCAGAGCCTCAAACTTGAGAGGATTGAGACTCTGATCGAGAAGTTACGGGAATTGCCAGGGCTGATTGAACGGCTGATTGAGGAGCAGGATCGCTATATTGGCGAGTTAGCCCATCAATTTAATGAAACCAGCGATTTTATCTTTTTGGGTCGGGGGATCAATTTTCCCATTGCCCTAGAAGGGGCCTTGAAGCTCAAAGAGATCAGTTATATTCATGCCGAGGGCTATCCGGCTGGGGAAATGAAACATGGCCCCATTGCTCTGTTGGATGCTAAAGTGCCAGTGGTGGCGATCGCCACTCCCGGACTCCTCTATGAAAAAGTTCTCTCCAACGCCCAAGAAGCCAAAGCCAGAGATGCTCGTCTGATTGGAGTCACCCCGAAAGACTCCCTAGAAGCTCAGGATATTTTCAACGAAATCCTAGCCATTCCCACCATTGATGAGTCTCTTTCCCCCCTAGTAACAGTGATTCCGCTCCAGCTACTGGCCTATCACATTGCCGCCCTCAGAGGCCTCGATGTCGATCAACCCCGGAATCTGGCTAAATCGGTGACGGTAGAGTAAGGAGATGGGGAGATAGGGGGATGGGGGGATAGGGGGAATCTATTACCGACTCCTGACTCCCGACTCCCGACTCCCCACTGATAAAAAAAACTTTTCTATGCAAGTCTTCCTTTTCTTAGAGTGTTATGCTATTGTGAAGAAGTAACAAGAAAAATGGTTCCTAGGCTATTCTTGTTCTCTCATTCTGCAGAATCATCACGAGAACTCTCACTCGCCACTAGGATCAGTACACATAGAAAAGATTTGACAAACTTCAAATATGAATCAAGGTTGTATGAACCAGCAGGTTATTCACCCAATGTTTAAACTGCAAGCCAAAGTGAAATCATTGGTCGATTCCAATATCCTGAAACCAACAGATGGCATCTGGAAAATGGCCTTTCTGTATGGCGATCGGTGGCAATATTGGAAAAAAGAATTGCAAGCCTATGACTTCTCTATGCAAGACCCCGTTAGCGAACTCCTGGCTGTAGAAGAATGGGAAGACTAATTCCGGTCTAGGGGTAGAGTTCCACTCAGAGCCGCCCCTAGCTCATCGTAGGGTGGGCAACAGAAGAAGCCATATCATTCAAATTCTACCCAAAGACCCTGCCCACCTGACTCCTATACTTTAACTGATTACCCGCACTTGATATTAATGGAACTTGATATGACACAATTTTAAATGAATAAACCGATTCCTGGTCAGTTATCAAGCCAAGCTGTCACACCGGGCTATCAATCTCAATCGCCAGACACCACTCCTCAAGTTGATATATTGGGTTTTAGATTGCTGCAAGAACGTACCCCATCACAACGGCTGGCAATGGGAGCTGGGATGAATCAGAATGCTCGTCAGTTTTCTCTCTCCTGTTTCCGCCAACGCTTTTCTGACTTATCTGAGATACAACTGGCTCAGAAATTAGCTCAAGCTTGGTTAGGAGAGGCGCATTTTCTCGATGCTATAACGACTAAAAATCCAATGAATTGGACTCAAGATTCAATTGCCTTAGCAGGGCGGTTACACCTAATTTTTGAATCCCTCAATATCCCTTATTATATTACAGGCGGAGTGGCAGCGATCGCATATGGGGAAGTTCGCACGACTCGTGATGTGGATATGGTTATTTTTATTCAGCCTCAACAGGTTACCGAACTAGCAACTGAATTAGAAATTGTTGGGTTTTATGTTCCTGGTGTAGAGGATATTGTTGAGGGTCGGATGGGAATATTACAAGTCACTGATATTGAAACTATTTCCCGTGCAGACCTCATTTTATCTGATGATAATGCATTTGAGCGCATTCAATTTGAACGCAGACAACAATACAAAATTCCAGGTGGAATTGAGGTTAATCTAGCATCCCCAGAAGATATTATTCTTAATAAACTTCAGTGGAGAAGTCAAACTGAATCGGATAAACAATGGCGAGATATTTTAGGAATATTGAAAGTACAAGGAGAATCTCTGGACTTTAACTACCTAAACGATTGGTCAAATCGTCTAGGATTGAGCCAACACTTACAACAAGCACGAAGGTCAGCCGGACTTTATATCAATTAACAATTAACAATTACAGCAGTTTCCTATGCTATGTGGAATGTGGGTTTATGGCTTCACTCCGTCAAAGCCGAAATCGCCGATTCTAAGGCTTGTGCTAGGTCTTCAGCCGTTTGGAAGCGATCGCGAGGTTTAGGAGCCGTAGTCTTTTCAATCACATGCCGCAGAGGGGGAGCAATAGCGTCCACCGACTGTAAATCTAAACGATAGGAGAGATCGCGGCGGCGCTTATAAAACTTAAGCGGCTGCTCTCCCGTAACCAAAAATACTAAAGTTGGCCCGATCGCATACAAATCCGATTGGGTTACCGGTTGTCCCCGATCCTGTTCGGGTGCGCTATAACCCTCCGCACCAATCCTTGTACCCAAAGGCGTTCCGATCTCTTTCACTGCCCCAAAATCGATCACCACAATCTGACCATCCAAACGACGGAGCAGCAGATTGGCCGGCTTAATATCCCGATGCACAATCGGAGGGGATTGGCGGTGTAAATAACCCAAAATCTTACAAGTTTGAATCATCCACTCAACAGCCACCGGTGCAGAAAACGGCCCCTGCTGATAGAGCAAACGCTCTAAATCTTCACCATGAATCAACTCCATGGCCAAATACTTTTTACTCTCCTCAATAAACGAATCAAAAAAGCGAGGAATTCCCGGATGATTCAGCCCCTTCAGGGTACGAGCTTCCCGATCGAACAGCTCCCTAGCCTTGGGTATACGAGCCAAATCTGAATTCATCTCCTTGAGAACAATTAACCCCGATGGATGGTTTCCAGAAGGGGGAGGATAAGCCAGATAAGTCGTCCCCATCCCCCCTTGACCCAGAATTCGCAAAATCTGATAATCCCGCACCTGCTTTTCAATATGCAAAGGTTGACCGCAATGGATACAGAACAGATTATTCGGCGCATTCCCTTCATGGGTGCATCCTGATGCAGTGGGAGGGGGAGACACCGGCTGATGGGCAAAAGTCAGCTCTAAAATCGGCCCTCCAGCCGCCAACTGGATCAGACTCTTATCCTCAACCACAATTTGGGCGATCGCCTGATGGTTCACTAATGTGCCATTTGTGCCTCGGTTAGTGACCTTCCAGGCGATCGCCCCACCCTGATGATGAACCGGTTCTAACTCCAAATGATACCGAGACACCAAATCATTAGAAAGCACCACCTCATTATCCTGGGCCCGGCCAATCCGAACCTTCCCTTGGGGAGGAAACTCCCAAGTTTGCAGGGGTGTTCCTTCCTTGGGATCTAATAGGGTAAGGGCGATCGTCCCTTGCATCATCGAACCTCAAACAACATCAACCTTCTCCCATCCTTAACTAGCGACTCAACCCTCCCAAATTGGGACGCACCTTAGCCCGCACCAGAACCACCGTAATATTGTCATGGCCATTATGTTCATTAGCCAAATCAATTAAATCACCCACGCCCCGTTCCAGATTGGCACGAGAACTCATCAAGGGTTCAATATGCGTCCCCACATGCTTTTCAACCAAATCATTATCGGTGAGTCCATCGGAGCTTAAGAGTAACAGACTATCTTGATTGAGTTCAAAGCAATAAATATCCGGCTTGACAAAATCATTATGTCGTGGCCCCAAGGCTTGAGTTAACTGATAGGCATCGGGGCGAGCAAAGGCTAATTCCGGCTCTAATCCCCGTTTAATTTCCCGTTGGGCCACATCATGGTCTTGGGTCAAGAGCGTTAACCCCTGTTTACGACTAAACATATATAACCGACTATCGCCCACATGGGCAACGGCCACATGCACATCTTGAATTAAGACCAAAACCAAGGTCGTTCCCATGCGCCCACTTCCAGTACGACTTTGGGACTGATTAATGTCATAGATGGCTTGATTAGCCTGAAATATTCCTGCTTCAATACATTCAGTAGAAGGAAGACGGGAGTCAGAATGGGGTAGATTAAACCAATGGGTTTGAAAATACTCTTTCAGGGTTTTTACTCCTATCATACTCGCCTGTTCTCCTCCTGCATGGCCCCCCATACCATCACAGAGAATATATAAACCTTTCGCATGGATAGTACGCCCGGTTTTATCTTCAATGCGTTCTAGTTGGGTATGAATGAGAAAGCTATCTTCATTGTGATCTCGCTGCATTCCCTTGTCGGTTACTCCAGCATAATCGAGGCTAAAGAGTTGCATGGGTAACACCACAGTGGGCATGTCCTCAAAGGGAGAAGTAGGCGGGCTGGGCATTGGATTGGGAGTGGAGAGATTAAATCCAGAGGGGCTGTAATCGCTATAGTCAATGGGTTGGGTTTTGTCTTGATCGGCTTCTTCTTCGGGATAAAGGGAGGCGAGGCTTTCAGGGGAGTGGTCAAAGTCTGGATCGCCCTGTTCTTCGGCTAAAATTTCTTCTAGGCGATCGCGCACTTGGTCAACGGAGGTCATTTTTTCCGCTTGTAGGTCTTGCAAGAGAGAGAGTAAAGATCCCACTTGAGTCATCTCTGACTGCTGAAAGAGTTGTTGCCACAATTTACCTAACTCTTTGAGGCTCACTGCTTCGGGGTTAGTATCCAGATGTAAACATTGGAGGCAGAGAATTTCATCTTCATCCAGTAGGAGATTGCTCACTTCTAGGAGGCTTTGACGACAATGGACAGTTTCAAGCTGTTCCCAGAGATCGAGCATTTCATGAAACATGAAGATGATTTGCTCTGAGGGCATATTTTCTTCCCGCCACAGCTCTACCACTTTTTTCCAGTCTGAGCGGTCTTCAAGGATCATAACCCTTTCTTCTTCTCCTTCCACCCAAGATTCTTGTAAGGAAGGGAGACGATGACGATCCATTTCATCGAGCTTTGATTCCAGCTCTCGATAAATCTGGGCTAGTTCGGGAACGATCACTTGTGCATCTGGTGAGATATCCATAGGGTTCTTTAGAGTTAGTCTTTTGAGTTAGGAGAATTGTTAATGAGTACGTCTGAAGATCTGGGGAATCCAGAATCTTGATTTAAGAGGGGATAAGAATAATCATGGGGGTGTTACAACTCAGTAGCAGGTGGCGATAAGGCTAGGCATTACTCCTTGCATCTTTCAGAATAGCAGGTTAGATTTCCCCATGGTGATTTAGGGTCTGAGTTGGATGACTCTCTTGGGGGGATCTCTCCGTCGGGGCGAAAAATCTTTCGCCCTTACCATAGTATTATGGTGGATTAAGTTCCCAATTAGGTCTAAGGTCATGAGTTCCCATATCCTAGCGATCGAAGATGAAGCGAAACTGGCTCGTTTTGTGGAATGGGAACTTCAATATGAAGGATACCAGGTAACGTGAGCGGGGTATGGTTGGACGGGATTAACCTGCATTTGAGAGTTAAAGCTGGATTTGGTGCTTTTAGATTGGATGTTGCCGGGGTTAAGTGGGATTGATATTTGTCGCCGTTTACGCCAGACAGGGGAGAATATTCCTGTTATTTTACTGACTGCTAAGGATGAAGTGGGCGATCGCAAAAATCAGAGCGCGAGTATCTAGCCTTTGGGGATCTGAATTTAGATCGCCGGTCGTGGGAAGTCAATTGAAGTCAAAACAAAGAAACCACTTCGCCTGACTTTTTTGAATTGGGTTGAGGTTCATGTTCTCCTTGAATACCATGATTAAAAACTTAGGGAGCGAGACGCTCCCACTCCTAAAAGTTTGAGCTATCCTAAAAGAAATCCTTTGCACTCAGTAGGCTTATGCACCCCATTTTTTCTGGGCCCCTAACCGTTGAGAATCTAACCCTTACTGTTGATAATTTACCCCCAGAGTTACGAGGGATGAAAATCACCCAGTTCTCTGATTTTCATTATGATGGAGTCAAACTTTCTGAAGAACTCTTAGGCGAAGCCATTCAGACCAGTAATAGTGTTCATCCCGATCTCGTGGTCTTAACAGGGGATTTTATTACCTACGATCCCAAGCCAATTTACACCTTAGTGAAGCGATTAAAGTTACTTCAGGCTCGTAAAGGGATTTATGCGGTTTTAGGCAATCATGATAGTTACTATGATAGTGTAAAATCAAGGATTATTAAAGCTTTAACCGATACGGGGATTCAGGTTTTATCCAATGAAGTAATTTATCCTCTGGGAAAGGGATTAGCTTTGGTGGGACTGCCTGATTTTTGGTCAGCCGAATTTAATCCTGCTTCGGTGTTCAACGATCTCGATCCTCAGCTTCCGCGAATTGTGCTTTCCCATCAACCGGATAGTGCGGAAGTTTTGCAGCAATGGCGCGTGGATTTACAGTTATCCGGTCATACCCATGGGGGGCAAATTGTGTTACCTGAATTGGGGCCATTGATTGCTTATCAAGAACGAGCAATCATGGCAACACCCTCTTGGCTGCGGGAATGGATACCTTTACTGCAACGCAAGTGCGATCGCATCGTTAAACATTGGGAATGGTATGCTGGATTGTATCAACTCAATCAAAATCGTCTTTATGTTAATCGGGGATTGGGGACTTATCCCCCTGGGCGATTGTTTTGCCCTCCAGAATTAACGGTGATTACCTTAATTTAGCTTAGTGGAGTGCAGACCTACAGAGCTTTAGGCTGAAATGAGAAAAAACCAGCTAGGTTCTAGCTGGTGTTGAATCGATATCATGAATATCAATTGTCGTTTCCGAAAATCCTGACTGCGCGTTCCCACAACACGAGGAGGAATCGGTCTCTTTTGTCTCTCTTTACTAATCGTAACAGAGAATACGCATTTTTTTAATAAAAGTTCATACTTAACCATTTCCCTTTTGATAACTATTTATAATCAAAGATCGGAGTTATGCTTCGATCGCTGCTTTCTGGGGACATCCCCAGAGAATACGCTCGTGCTTGTAGATCACCATTCCCGGTTGAGCGCCTTTTGGTTTATACACCGATTTCGGCTCTGTGTAAATCACGGGAACTTGCTTGCTGTGCCGTCCTTGACTATAGTGGGCTGCTAGATTCGCCACAAACTGGAGATCTTGGCGATCGGGAACCTGTCCCGGATCGACTCTGAGCAAGACATGACTTCCGGGAATTTCCTGGGTATGGAACCACAGATCGTAAGCTCCTGCGAGTCTAAAGGTTAAGCGATCGTTTTGGCGATTATTGCGACCAACGAGAACTTCAAACCCGCTCGGACTTTGGTAGCGATGGGGTTGGGAGTCGTTGCTACTGCGTTGATAGTCGGATGCTGGAGAGTCTAAATAGTTCTGTTCGATTAATTCGTCGCGCACTTCTTCGAGGGTGGATAAATCTTCTGGTGTTCCATACTCAGAGACTTGTAGTAGGGTGGTTTCGACTTGTTCGAGATAGCGCTGTTCGGCTTCAACGGCTTCTAGGAGGGGTTGAACGGCCAGTTGAGAGCGCTTAAGTTTTTGGTGTTTTTTGTAGAGAGCTTGGGCATTTTGTACGCCATTTTTTTCGGGGTTGAGGGGAATTTGAACGGGTTTTCCGGTTTCAAAATCGGCCAGTTCGATCGCCCTCATTCCCGGTTGCCATTCATACAAGTGGGCCATGAGTAAGTCAGCTAAATAGCGATAGCGATCGGCATCCTGGGATTGGTTTAAGCGCTCTCGGAACAGGAGAGCTTTTTGATGGAGCTTGCCTAAGTGCGATCGCACCTTTTGCTGTAATTGATGATGTAATTGACTAAACTGTTGGCGGTTTAAGTGATCGTTATAATACTGACTGATTAAATTCTGGACGGACACTGCCTCAATCCGATCCCAAGGCATGACTGTATAGCCCTTTTGTGTCCATCCTGGTGTAAATGTGCCCTGGTGTAAACACTGTAACCAATAGCGCCAGCGCTCGTATAAAAGAGACCAATTGTCATCACTTAAACTGTCGGTGGGTTGATGGGGGGCGATCGCCGTCCCCGACAGCAAAGACTCAATCAATCGGGGACTTAACCCCCGATAACTTTGCAGCAACTGGCGATTAATCGGCCCTGGAATCAGAGCCACCCGTTCCCGAAAAGCACTGAAGGACTCTTCTAAAGTCGGTATCCGATTGGTCAAGGCTGGGGGATTCAGATAGGGTTGTCCCGTCAAAATGGGGCGTACACTCGACTGTTGCTGGCTCACCTGATGGGCAGCAGTAACAATAATATGCTCCTGATTGACCAAAATCACATTACTATATTTACCCATCACCTCCACGATTAAATGCCAAAGAATTGGATCGCCGGGTCGTTGGGCAAACTGCAAATCAACGGCTCGCTCCCAAGGGGCAATTTCAGCAATGGCAACCAGTGCTAACCCATTGAGTTGATGGCGCAATTGGTCGCTAAAGGTAAAGGTATCGGGGGCTTTGGGGGGAGGGCTACTCATGGCTAAATGAGCTGCTTGTGGATGCCAACATAGGGTTAACCATCCCCGCCCCTGAAGCGTCCGCAGGGCAAGGGATAGGGTAAAGCGATCGCGTTGAAAAACTTGCTCTAAGCGAGCGGGTAAAGAGCGATCGCGCAAATCGGCACAAAGGGCCATCAACGTTGTAAAATCAACCGGTTGCACAATGAATAATGTTTAACGAGCCAGAATTTCTAGTATAGCCTGTTCCCTGATGCTATATTTCTTGGGCCAAAGTTAAAACTTGTTCATAGAGATGCTCTGAAATCCTTGTACCCTCATCTTGCATCCGGTCTAAAACATCCTTAACGTTAGAGAGTAACCCTCGGCGCTTTGCCAATAGCAAAACACCCATGGTTCCAATTAACGGTAACTTTCTTTCTAGCGCAACTTGTCTAGCCGCCCGTTCATCAATCAGTAATTGATCCGCTTTAGTTTCTTCTGCTAAGGCGATTGCTTCTGACTCTCCTAAATCTAAATGAAAAGATGCCTGTAACTCATCTACAAGCTCGTGATTGTTTACAGTAACCACTTGTAACCACGACAAATGCTGTACTTGTTGCGCTGCTGGATGATCTCCCACAACCAACTCATTAAAAACGCCTTGGGGAATCATCAGTTTCCCAAAGAGTTGAGGTAATAAATACAAATAATCCACCTTAGCTAATTCACTCAGTGGAGTAGTATCTGAAACAATAATCATGGATCAAATCGATTGATTTAATATAGACTCAGCTTGCTCCACTTCCTGGCGTAACGCCTGTAAATCTTGTGAATCATCAAAGACAGAAATCCCCCATTTATTCATTCGATCCATCATCTCTAAACGGGAGATACCCAGTATTTTTGCCGCTCGTCCACTACTGATTTCTCCAACTTCCAAGAGTGCAATTACATAACCTTCCTTTGCTCTCTCGATAGCTCTCTGGCGGACTTGCTCCGAAAGCTCAATATTGGCTAATTGCTCATCTAAAAAAGTAAAAGCCATAAGTGATTAGTGTGGTAATCCATACTATAACTATAGTTTTTCCCATGGATTTCCGCAAGCAGACATAGATGTAATATCAAATCCGAATAATCAGTTACAGGATGTCATTGCGAAGGGCGATCGCTACCTAACTCCAGAGAAAAGAGCAGAGAGTGCTGAATTCGAGCGCGATCGCCAACAAGATCGCGCCAATCGCTCAGTTAGAGTCGTAAGCTATCCCCCCATCTCCCCACCCTTTACTCTTTGTTAAGACAAATTCCGATCATATGGGCAGGTTGCATAATGTCGGTTAATCTAAAAAGAGTAGAGCGGCTCTCTCTTAAGCATGTTACACAATGTCCCCGAATTTATCTGGTCGTAAACCTAAATTTAAACGCCGTCCCCACTTGGCGATCGCCGTGCTTCCCGATGTCGATGCAGCCTTTGCTGCGTACCGATTACTCTATAGCCAAGGTGTATCCCCCGAATACTTAGCCATTGTGGGGCGAGAATATAATCCTCCCGAATGGGTAGGATTATATAAACCCATGAAGATTATCTTCGCTAAGGCCTATCGACTGGGGCTGCTCTCAGCTTTAGCCGGGAGTGCGATCGCTGCGATGCTCCTCTGGATCGTAAAGCTAGAAATCCCCGATTTCGATCGCCTAGAATGGAGCTTAGTCATTCTGTCTGCTGGACTCATGAGTGGCCTATGTGGCAGTCTCGTCGGAGCGCTTATGGGCTTTTTTGGTGAAGGCAACACCTCTAGTATTTATCGCCATCACCTGCAACAGGGGCGATATCTCCTGATGATTGAAGGGCCAGAACATATGGTACGGCGTTCCAAAGAAGTATTAAGTCAGTATTCGACTTCCCCTTCCTAAGCAATGGAAAGGGATCGATCAGGAATCCTCCGATACTAGCATTAAGTCCATAGACAATTGCGATTAATGCCATGCTTCGCCTTAAGCAACAGTTTCATCGACTTCTGCAAACTGTACCCCTAGCAGTGGCCTTAATTGTGCCTTTTGCCCTGCAAATTATGGTAGCTGTGGGCTTAACTGGGTATTTTTCATTAGATCATGGACAAACAGCAGTCGAAAATGTCACTAATCGCTTACAAGAATCAATCAGTACCCATGTAGACGAGCATTTGGCTCAAATCCTTTCTATTGCCGATCGCATTAATCAAGTCAATGCTAGGGCGATTGCCTGGGGGGAAATCGATCCTAACAACTTTGAGCAGTTAAGCCAAACCTTTCAGGAACAACTCCAGTTATTACCGACTGTGAGTGAAATCCGCTTTGCCAATCCAGAAGGGGAATGGGTGGCTTTGTGCCATCGAGCCGATAGTCCGACGGCTTTAGAAATGCAGATCTCCTCCTCCGAGACTGGGGGGGAACTGCATGTTTATGCTATCGAACCTGGAAAGCATAGCTCATTGTTGCGATCGCTCCCTAACTCTGACCCCCGTAAATCTTCTTGGTATCAAGAAGCGACCCGCAATGCCATCCTCTACAGGGATTCTAGGCAGCCTTGGACAGACCCTTATTTCTCCAAGAGTGGGGAGATGAGTATTGATGCGGTCTTGCCCATCACCGATCGCCATGAAACCCTGACCGGTGTACTTTCGGCCTCTATCTGGCTCTCCCCCATTCAGCAATTTATAGCCACTTTGGACAATCATCTAGACGGGCACATCCTCATTCTCAGTGAGACCAATGAGATCCTTGTTCCTGCTTTAACTGCCCTGGGGCCAAGCTATCCCCTGATCGATAAGGTTGGGGACTATCTCAAATCCGATTTAGACCAGCACTCCCGCCTAAAAGTAGCGACTCAACGGGAAGTAAACCTGCTCGATACCCCATACATTCTTTACTTGAGTCCTCTGAGTCATCATCAAGACTTAAATTGGCTGATTGCGATCCTTGTCCCCAAAGATACGGTGATGCAGGATATTGAGCAAGGACGCAATACCATCTTCATCTTAGGTTTGATGGCCTCGATCGCTGCAACTGTAGTGGGTTGGCTCACCAGTTACCACATTATCCGTCCTATTCGCCAACTCTCAGACGTGGCGATCGCCCTTTCTGAGGGAAACTGGGATCGCACGGCTAATCCTTGGTACAATCGCACGGATGCCCTCGGTAACTTAGCTTTAGCTTTCGAGCGAATGCGCTATCAGCTTAAGCGATCCCATCGTCAACTGCAATCCTATTCTCGGTCTTTAGAAGCCAAAATCCAAGCTAGAACGGAAGAACTCGAACAAGAAATCCGGGAGAGGCAAATGGTAGAAAGGGCCTTACGAGAATCAGAAGAAAAATTTTCTAAAGCCTTTCGTCGCACTCCCCACCCGATTACCATTACTCGTTTAGCGGATGGGAAACATCTGGAAGTCAGTGATAGTTTTCTGAAGTTAACCGGCTATACCAATCAAGAAGTGATTGGTAGCACAGCCTTAGAGTTAAATCTCTGGGTTCATGTAGAAGAAAGAATGCAATTGTTTAACCTGATTCAGGATAAACAACAGGTAAAAAATTATGAATTTACCTATCGGACTAAAGCCGGAGAATATCGGATCGCTCTGCTCTCCTCCGATGTAATTACCGTAAATGGAGAAGTGTGTTTACTTTCGGTGACCACGGATATTACCGATCGCAAACATCTAGAAGAAGAATTAGTGCGATCGCAACATTTTTTAGACAGTATTATCGATCATATTCCCCTAGCCATTTATACCAAGGATATTACCCAGGATTTCCGATATCTGATTTGGAATCAAGCCAGCGAAGACATTTTTGGCTTATCGAGCGATCGCGTCATTGGTAAAACCGATGCCCAAATCTACCCCCTAGAACAAGCAGCCCGATGTAGTGCCTATGACCTGCAAGCCCTGCAACAAGGGAAACTCCTAGAGATTGCCGAGCATCCCTTTCAATCCCTGACGCGAGGTAAAATTCTCCTGAGAACCCTGAAATTACCCCTCTATAACCGGCAGGGAGAGGCAACCCATTTACTCTGTATTTCTGAAGATATTAGCGCCCGAAAACAGGCAGAAACAGCCCTCCAACAAGCCAAAGAAGCGGCAGAAATGGCGAACCGGGCAAAGAGTGAATTTTTGGCCAATATGAGCCATGAATTACGCACACCTTTGAATGCAATTTTGGGCTTTAGTCAACTGATGGCCAACGATCCTAAATTTGCGGCGGGAGCCTCAGAACTGAATATCATTAACCGCAGTGGCGAACATTTATTGGATCTGATTAATGATATTTTGGAGATGTCTAAAATAGAAGCGGGTCGAATTACTTTTCAATCTTCTGCGTTCGATCTAGAGCAATTATTACAAACCTTGGAAGGGATGTTACATATCCGGGCGACTTCTAAAGGCTTAACCTTGACTTTCGATCGCCCCCCAGATTTAGTACAATATATCCAAACCGATGAACAAAAATTGCGCCAAGTGTTAATTAATCTCCTGGGAAATGCGATTAAGTTCACCGATCAAGGAACCGTTGAATTACGCATATCTCAAGTGCGAGAAGATCCGAAAGTTCGCTTAAAGTTTGCTGTTGAAGATACCGGAATTGGCATTGCCAAAGAGGAGTTAGAGCAGTTGTTTAATCCCTTTGTGCAAACGGAGTCCGGAAGGCGATCGCATCAAGGGACAGGATTAGGGTTATCAATTAGTCAAAAATTTGTCCAACTGATGGGAGGCGAAATTAAAGTCCAGAGTGTTCTCGGTCAAGGCAGTTGTTTTGAGTTTGAAATTGAGGCAACCCTAGCCAGGGAAAAGGATGTAGAACCTGTAATTCTCCGTAATCGAGTGATGGGTTTAGCTCCTGGACAACCTCAATATCGGATGCTCATTGTCGATGATATCCCGGAAAATCGGCTGTTATTGGTGCGTCTATTACAACCTTTAGCTTTTGAGATTACGGAAGCGGAAACGGGAGAAGAGGCGATCGCCCTTTGGCAACGGCATCACCCCCATTTAGTCTGGATGGATATCCGCATGTCGGGTATGGATGGATACGAAGCTACCCGTCAAATTCGGGAGTTAGAGCATCAAGCCGCCTTGCCCCACAAAACCATTATTATTGCCCTGACAGCTAGTGCTTTTTCCCAAAAACGAGAGCTAGTCTTTGCTTCTGGATGTGATGACTTCATTGCCAAACCCTTTCAGGAAGAAACGATTTGGAATACCTTAGCAAAACATTTACATCTAGAGTATGTCTATGAGGAAGTCTCACCGCTAACAGAGAGTGCCCAATCCTTTACCCTGACCCCCGATCGGCTTAAAATAATGCCATCAGAGTGGATTCAGGCTGTTCATGAATCGGCCTTAAGTGGAGATGATGAGAGAATTCAACAACTCATTGCCCAAATTCCTCCCCATCACCAAGCTTTAATCAATACTCTGTCTGATTGGGTGCATCATTTCCATTTCAATGCTTTGGTAGAATTAACCGATGAACAGTAAGGTTCTCGCTGATTTGTTAATTGTGGACGATACGCCTAATAATTTACGCTTGTTATCGTCAATGCTCACGGAAAAAGGCTATAAGGTGCGTAAGGCGGTGGATGGGAAAGGGGCACTCAAAGCGATTGAGGTCGTGAAACCGGATTTGATTTTATTGGATATTCGGATGCCAGAAATGGATGGCTATCAAGTATGTCAGATTCTGAAAGCGGATGCTCGTACCCAAGATATTCCAGTAATTTTTATTAGTGCCTTAGATGAGGCGGTGGATAAGGTGCGGGCGTTTAATGTGGGAGGCGTGGATTATATTACCAAACCTTTTCAAGCGCCGGAGGTGTTGGCAAGGGTTGCCAATCATTTACAGATTCATCACTTGCAGCAACAGTTAGAGGCGCAAAATATTCAGTTGCAAGGGGAAATTGTGGAACGGCAAAAGGCGGAAGCGGGTTTGAAGGTTTTATTACATGCGGTTTCCCATGATTTGCGGAATCCGGTGACGGGGATGTTGATGGTGTTTAAGAATTTGTTGAAACGGGATTCGTTTACCTTGACGCGCTCGATGGTGGAGCGGATGGCGGATAGTTGCGATCGCCAGTTAAACTTAATTAATTCTTTGCTGGAAACCCAGCGCAGCGAGATTTGGGGGGTGTCGCTCAAGTGTGAACCCTTGTCTTTACTGGCTTTAATGGAGCAGTTAGGGGCAGATTGGGAACCCCTGTTGAGCCAAAATCAGGCGAGTTTAGAGTATGATATCCCGCCGAGTTTACCTCTGATTGATGGCGATCGCCAGCAACTCTGGCGAGTATTTGAAAATTTGTTCGCCAATGCTCTCAAGCATAATCCCCCTGGTTTGACGCTTACGGTGGGGGCTACAGTGGAGGGGGATGTTGTGCGGTGTACCGTGGGTGATAATGGTACAGGGATGAGTCCCCAGCAATGTGAAACCTTGTTTCAACCCTATACGAGGGGCGATCGGGAAAAACGCAAAAGTGGATTAGGATTAGGATTATATTTATGTTCCCAGATTATTCATGCCCATGGGGGCAAAATTGGTGTGGATAGCATATTAAATCAAGGGACACAGTTTTGGTTTACTTTACCGATTGAAGTCCAAATTTTGGATCGGAGTTCATAATACATCATCTAGGGTAAGAGTGCATGAAGTTCTTATTACGTCTGTCTGGGCAAATCGATCGCTTAAATGAGAGGATTGGCACAGCTACCTATTGGTTAACCTTGGTTATGGTAGGGGTTGGGGCTTGGAATGTGTTTGGGCGCTATGTAGGGCGGGCGATCGGTCAAAATCTTAGCTCCAATGCCCTTCTAGAAATTCAATGGTATCTCTTTGATCTGATCTTTCTTTTGGGTGCAGCTTATACCCTTAAACATAACAATCATGTCCGGGTAGATGTGATGCAAAGTCGCTTAAATCCTAAACAAAAAGCCTGGATTGATTTCGTGGGTTCTCTGCTATTTTTAATCCCTTTTTGTACCATGATTATCTTCTATTCTACCGGGTCAGTGGTCAATTCTTGGAAACTGTTGGAAAATTCCCCCGATCCCGGTGGTTTGATACGCTATCCCATTAAAACCATGATCTTGGTGAGTTTTGGTTTGCTGATCTTACAAGGAGTTTCTGAGGCAATTAAAAACTTAAATTTTGTCTTGAATCACTCCGAAAAACCTGACGAAATTTCTGGGGATTACTAATGACGGATTACCCATTAGCCATTCCTAGGCCATTTAATGATAGGGTAGTCACATTCCGTTTTCGTCATCTCCCATGGATTGGCTTGGCCCCTTGATGTTTATCGGAGCGCTGTTTCTGCTGGCGATCGGCTATCCGGTGGCCTTTTCCCTCGGCGCTACTGCTCTTCTGTTTACCCTCATCGGTATGGCGGTGGGGACTTTTGATCCGATCTTTTGGTCAGCGATGCCAGAGCAGATTTTTGGCATTATGAATAATTTTACGTTGCTGGCGATTCCCTATTTTATTTTTATCGGCTCGATGCTGGAAAAGTCCGGTATTGCTGAGAATCTTCTGGAAACCATGGGGATTTTGTTTGGGAGAGTGCGGGGAGGTTTGGCGATCGCCGTTATCCTTGTCGGAGCGCTCCTGGCTGCCACTACCGGAGTCGTAGCCGCCACCGTCGTCGCCATGGGGTTAATTTCTTTACCGACTATGCTCCGTTATGGGTATAATCATGCCCTCGCTGCCGGGGTGATTACCGCATCGGGAACCCTAGGGCAGATTATTCCCCCTAGCGTCGTATTGGTGGTACTTGGAGACCAATTAGGGGTATCGGTTGGGGATTTGTTTTTGGGGTCGGTTATTCCGGGCTTGATGATTACCGCCGCTTTTTTAATTCATGTATTCGTCATTGCATCCATTCGTCCCGATCTAGCTCCCCCCCTACCGGCTGAAGTCCGCAAAGCACCAGGTTTAGCCATGCGTGTCCTTAAAGTCATGATCCCCCCCATTTTACTGATTTTCATGATTTTGGGCAGTATCTTCTTTGGCATCGCCACCCCCACAGAAGCGGGTGCAGTGGGGTGTTTAGGGGCGATCGTCTTAGCCTCTGCCAATAGGCAACTCAACTGGAGCAGTTTGCGAGAAGTCTGCGATGTTACCTTACGCACTACTTGCATGGTGGTATTTATCTTAATCGGCTCCAAAGCCTTTAGTTTAGTCTTTCGCGGTTTAGGGGGAGAGCGCCTAGTCCGGGAATGGTTTACCAATCTACCGGGAGGAGCGATCGGATTTCTGGTTATCAGTATGGCGATCGTCTTTATCCTCGGCTTCTTTATCGACTTCTTTGAAATCGTCTTTATCGTCGTGCCCATGTTTGTGCCCATCGCCCAACAATTTAACCTAGATTTGGTTTGGTTTGGCGTAATTTTAGGCGCAAACATGCAAACCTCCTTCCTCACTCCTCCCTTTGGCTTTGCCCTCTTCTATCTGCGCGGTGTTGCCCCCCCAGAAGTGCGAACCGAAGAGATTTATCAAGGGGCAATTCCCTTTATTATTCTGCAATTAATTGTCATGGTTTTATTGATTCTCTTCCCTGGGATTGTCAGCTTTTTACCCTCCTTGAAGGTGTAAGCCTCATAGTAGGGAGCAAGATGCTCCCACTCCAGTAATATCAAGGGATTAGAGGAGTGCGGGCATCTTGCCCGCTTCTTCACCCTTTATCCGGACTCGATATTACCTATTTTTTGAGCAGCGATCGCTCAAAATTATTACCCTTAAGCATCCGATTCCAGTAGAGGAAAGGCAACCCATAGCGCTTCAGTAACCACATACTATAGCGTTCTTCCGTCGGATCGAGAGGAAACGTCGGACTCGGATTCTTATCATAATCAAACTCCGCAAAAATCACCTTGCCATACCCCGTCACCAACGGACAACAGGCATAACCATCATACTTATTATTCAACGATTTAGACTCCATCAGAGCCAACAAATTTTTCACCACCACCGGCGCTTCTGAGCGCACTGCTGCCGCCGTTTTTGAGGTAGGCAAAGAAGACGCATCACCCAAACCAAACACATTCGGATAGCGATTATGTTGGAGAGTAAACTTATCCACATCAATCCACCCTTTAGCCGCCCCTTCCGTACCCGCTAAAGGACTATTCTTAATAAAATCTGGAGCGCTCATCGGTGGACTGACATGGAGCAGCTCAAAGGGAATACTCACCGACTCCACTCCCTCATCTGTCGTCACCTCAAAAATAGCCTCTTTGGGATCGGTTTTAACCGCTTTCAAGTTATATTTAACTTTCATCTCAATATCTTTACGGTTCACAATTTCCATCAAGGGTTTGGCATAGGCAGGAACCCCAAAAATTCCCCCTGTTGCTGTACAATACATGATCTTCGAGCGATCGCGAACCCCATTTTTCCGGAAGGCTTCATCCGCTAAATACATAATCTTCTGGGGCGCACCAGGACATTTAATCGCCGTCCCTGGATAAGTAAAAATGGCTGTACCGCCCTTAAAATTGCGAATCATTTCCCAAGTTTTGGGAGCTTGGTCAAAGGCATAATTACTACACACCCCATTTTTGCCTAACGTTTCGGGCAACCCTTCCACCCACTCCCAATGGATTTGCAGTCCAGGGCAAACCACCAGATAATCATAAGTAATCACCGCTCCATCCTGGGTTGTGACTTGGTTTTTATCTGGCTCAAATTGCTGACAATAGGCTTTAATCCAAGTTGCTTTTTCTGGAATACATTCTTTTTCGGGTTTCACCGTATCTTCCGCCGCATAAGCTCCTGCCCCCACTAATGTCCAAGCGGGCTGATAATAATGCTTATCTGAAGGTTCAATAATTGCCACATCTAAGCTAGAATTAGCATTTAAGAGCTGGGCTGCTACAGTGATCCCTGCGGAACCTCCGCCCACAATTACAATTTGATGATGGGTTGAATTGGCCATGATGTCTCGATCGATAGGGAAATAGTTTTTAGCTTACCATAGTAATGTGATTTTCACTCATCAACATTAAAAAAAAGATAAAGAAGCTTCTTGAATTCAATGGTAAGTATTTATCCCTCTTACTGATTACTCATTTAAGGAATAATGAGTTTGTTCTCGAATATACTCGATCACTTCATGATAGGCTTCCTCATGAATTTTAGGATTGAGGACAATTTCCGTCTGACTATTAGGCAACCAAAAGGTAAGCTTTTTATTTCCTGGATGATAGGCAAACAGACTAATCTGAATCAAATTAATAAAATAATCATTTCGGTCATAGTGAAACTTGAGCCAATTCTTATCCTTTCGGCTTTCTAAACAGTGGTGAATATACTTTTGCACTTTTAAGTAACTTTCAGATTCGCCTTGGGGAGTGAGAACAATGGGGGTTTGACTGTCGGGTAACCAAAAGGAAATTTTTCCATTAGTGGCACAAATAAATGTATCTATGCGATCTAAGTCGATCACATAAATTTGACGTTCAAATGGAATTTTAGCCCAGAATGCCACCGGTTTACCTCCAGATTCAGAACTTAAATTAAATTGGCTGGAAGTGGAGTTTCAAGATCGTCTATTTTCTGTATTTCTGAAGTTTGCAAAGGATCTCCTGTATACTTTTGGGCAGCTTTGATAAACCCTTGGAATAGGGGATGGGGATGGCTAGGACGAGATTGAAATTCAGGATGGAATTGACTGGCAATAAAAAATGGATGTTGGGGATATTCAATGATTTCGACTAACCGGCCATCGGGAGAAGTACCGCTAATGAGATATCCGGTTTCTAACAAAAGGTTGCGATAGGCATTATTAAATTCATAGCGATGGCGATGACGTTCGTAAATGACTTCTTCTTGATAGAGTTGGGCCGCTAAGGTATTGGGCAAAATTCGGCAAGGATAGAGTCCTAAACGCATGGTTCCGCCTAAGTCTACGACATCTTCTTGTTCGGGTAGTAAGTTAATGACGGGGTTGGGGGTTTTGGGTTCAAATTCGGCACTATGGGCATGGGTTAAGCTGGCTACATTTCGCGCCCATTCGATGACGCAACATTGCATTCCTAAGCATAAACCCAGAAAGGGGATTTGATGAACGCGGGCATATTCTACGGCTTGAATTTTGCCATCTACGCCGCGAATACCGAAGCCTCCAGGGACAATTAAGCCATGGATACCTTGGAGATGTTGTTCATATCCGTCTCCTTCTAAGTCTTCTGAGTTGACCCAGCGAATATTAACATGGGAGTTAATGGTAATGGCGGCATGACGTAGGGCTTCAATGACGGAAAGGTAGGCATCGGTGAGGCGGACGTATTTGCCGACGATCGCCACTTCTAGGGAGCGATTAGAATTGGAGAGACACTGGACGAGGCTTTGCCATTTCTGGAGCTGGGGAGGACGCTGTTCTAAGCGCAGTCGGTCGATGACTTGGGTGGCTAACCCTTCTTGTTCCATTCTGAGGGGGACTTCGTAGATACTGCTGACATCTTGTGCGGGGATGACGCATTCTACGGGGACATCGCAGAATTCGGAGACTTTGGATTTTAGGGAGTCGGGTAGGGGGCGATCGCACCGACAGACTAAAATATCAGGTTGAATGCCTATCGAGCGCAATTCCTTGACAGAGTGCTGGGTGGGTTTGGTTTTCATTTCTCCAGCCGAAGGAATCCAGGGCACGAGGGTAACATGGATATAGATAACTTGGTTGCGTCCCACATCTTTACGGAATTGGCGAATGGCTTCTAAGAAGGGTTGAGATTCAATATCACCGACAGTTCCGCCAATTTCGGTAATGAGTACATCGGGGGTGGAGTTGCGAGCGACGCGGTGGATACGTTCTTTGATTTCGTGGGTAATGTGGGGAATGACTTGTACGGTTCCCCCTTGGTAGTCTCCCCGACGCTCTTTATTAATGACAGCTTGATAGATGGAGCCTTGGGTGACACTATTGAGGCGAGACATGGAGGTGTCGGTAAAGCGCTCGTAGTGTCCCAAGTCGAGGTCAGTTTCTGCTCCATCTTCGGTGACGAAGACTTCCCCATGCTGAAAGGGACTCATCGTGCCGGGGTCTACATTAATATAGGGGTCAAGTTTGAGAATGGAGACGGAATAATCTCGTGATTTGAGCAGTCGTCCTAAACTGGCGGCGAGAATTCCTTTGCCAATACTGGAAACTACACCCCCGGTGACAAATACGAACTTGGTCATTTCCCGAACTCTACCCTATTTCTTGCGCTTCCCATTTATTGTGCCACATCGCGCTTCACGATCATCACTGTCAGGGAGCAGGGAATGGAGAATAGCCCTCTGCCCAAAACGTGAGATATTGAAGCTAGAAGGAGAGATGGGAGAGAATAATGGTGTGGAAATCGGGGAAAGCTTTAGTAGCCGGATTTTCTGGGGGCATCCTCTTCACGGCTAGTGTCTGGGCTGAGGTGCGTTCGATGCCGAGTGCTGTGGAGCGTTTGGCGACGGATTATCTTAATGGTACTCCAGTTTCGGCGATCGCCCCCAATTGGACTTTAGAACAAGCTGCCCAATTTCAGCAACAATTGGTACAAGCCCTAATTCCCCAACTGGGCCCCATTGTCGGCTATAAGGCTGCTTTAACGAGTCCTGTGGCTCAGGAGCGCTTTGGGGTTTCCCATCCGGTGCGGGGAACGTTATTACAACAAATGTTACTCTCTACTGGGGCAACGGTTCCAGTTAACTTTGGCGCTCGTGGGGTATTTGAAGCTGATTTAATGGTGCGTGTAGCAGATGAAAAGATTAATCAAGCGACAACTCACCGAGAGGTATTAGAAAGTTTAGATGCCGTGATTCCGTTTATTGAGCTGGCGGATTTGATGTACGATCGCACTGTACCCTTAAATGCCCCCGCCTTAGTCGCCATCAATGCTGGAGCGAGGTTAGGAGTGTTGGGGGAACCGGTGGCACTCGCAGCAACTCCCGCATGGGAAAAGCGCTTAGGCGAAATTGCGGTGGTGATGGAAAATGGAGAAGGTGAGACGTTATCGGAAGGCAGCAGTGCGGCACTGTTAGGGCATCCCTTGCAAGCGGTATTATGGCTGAAAGAGGATTTGAATGCTGCGGGAATTCAGCTCAAACCGGGAGATTTGTTATCGCTGGGAACGATTACCCCCCTAACTCCGGTGAAGGAGCCGATGATGATTCGAGCGCGATATGAGGGTTTGGGGGAAGTTTCGGTAAGGTTTGAGAATGAGTTATGAGTTATGAGTTATGAGTTATGGGTAAGGGGTTATGAGTTATTGGTTATTGGTTATGAAGCGGGCAAGATGCCCGCACTCCTGTTTTGGAGTGGGAGCGTCTCGCTCCCTAGCGCCTAAATTAAGTTATTGGTTAAGAAGCGGGCAAGATGCCCGCACTCCTGTTTTGGAGTGGGAGCGTCTCGCTCCCTAACGCCTAAATTAAGTTATTGGTTATGAAGCGGGCAAGATGCCCGCACTCCTGTTTTGGAGTGGGAGCGTCTCGCTCCCTAACGCCTAAATTAAGCTCGCTCCCTAACGCCTAAATTAAGCTCGCTCCCTAACGCCTAAATTAAGCTCTCTCCCTAGCGCCTAAATTAGGGCTGTATTACTTATTTCATCCACGCAGAAACGGCTAAACAGCCCCAACCAATTAAAAAGGCGACTCCTCCCAAGGGGGTAATGGCTCCGAGGATCTTAATTCCGGTGACGCTGAGGGCATATAAGCTACCGGAAAAGAGGAGAATTCCGGCAAAAAATGCCCATCCTGCCGTTACCATCCAGGGATTAGCAGTAGGCAGGGAAGAGAGCCAGAGGGCAACCAGGATGATGCCGAGGGCGTGATACATTTGGTACTTGGTGGCGGTTTCAAAGATTTCCAGGGAGCGATCGCTCAGTTGTCCTTTGAGCGCATGGGAGGCAAAAGCACCCCCGGCAACGGCGATCGCCGCTAAACTCGATCCTAGCGTCAGAAAAACTTGACTCATTCCCACTTTCCTATCTCTGCATCATTCCCTTAATTATAGGTGAACCATCACAGAAATCATGATACCCTCTTAATTCCTCACCTTTACCTAATTCATCTGCCAGTTTAAACAAATCCAGACGATTAAGCAGCGAGGCAGTAATCGGACGTTTGGCATCCCAGAAAATAAAAGCGCTCAAGAATTCTTGGGCAACTTTTGAATTTAATAAATGTTCCAGGACAACAGCTTCTGATTCCGTCTTACAAGCAATAAAATAGCAAGTATCATCCAGCATAACCGGTTTTCCTTCATGAGGTGATATTAGACAAAAAGCCAGTTTTTTATACAGTCCTGAAATAGCCACTTTCCAAGGAGCAAAGGAATAATCACCTACGCCAAAAATAGAAAAAGGGGGTTTACCTTTATAAATCGAGCTTTTGCGCCGATCAAAAAATGCTTGATATTGACTTAAATACCGCCAAGTCAATGGTGCATGAATAGCAATCGAGTCTGTCTCTGCTCCCACTTTACTTTGAGTCACTAAAACATAACGCGAACTGCTTTTCTGATGAGCAATATCAGAGCTTTTCAACAGAGGATATAAATAATTATTTTCCAGATTCACTGGTTCTCCCAATCCATTTTTAAGATCTGCAAAATTCCCCGTCATTTCCATGATTTTAGCACAGTCATGTTTAATCCCCGATCGCCATTGATAAACCGTCCTTCCTTGAAGATGCTGCCATTGATTGAAATTCGCTAAATCTGCAATTAAGTGTCCTTCATGGATACCAAAAGTTGACTGCTTCACTGGATTTTCAATGTTTTCATAAACCGAACAACTATAATTAGATTTTTCCTGACCTAAATGACACACAAGTAGACCTGCACTTACCGCAGCATGAAAATATTTTTTCGCGTCAACTATATAGAGGCTAGATTGCATAATTGGCAACTGATGTTTATAACTATATTGGATAATTTTACGAGCAACAACTGTTTTAGTCAGCAGGGCAACCCAACCTAACTTTTTCCCTAGAGAGTCTAGAAGATAGCGCCACATCCATTCCGAAATATCAAAATTGCTTTTACCCGTAAGTGCATCTAATCCACAATATTTATCGCTGTTCTTTTTTGCTGGTAGATTGCCACTCTCTAAACCTCCCAAAAAAGAATTTGTTGCCCAAGGAGGATTGCCAATAAATAATATCGGTTCTGGCAATTGAGCGGTGATACTTTTCCAGTCAAGAGCAAAAAAATTAGCGTTAACAACTTTGATTTTACCCGCATAAGGCTGATCGCAAAGTTTAGTTTTTACTTGCTGGATATACCAATCATTGATATCATATCCTAAGCCAAATTCTACAGAATCAAACCATTCCATAGCAGCCATCAATATATTACATTGACCACAAGTTGGCTCAATAATTGACTGAGGTCTAATTCCCTGATTATACAGCAGTTTACATATTTTATGACTGAGTTCCCAGGGGGTTTGAAAATCACCATATTCTTTTTTTTTCCGTTGACTGATAGTCATATTATAAAACTCGAATAATTCCCGGTATATTACCTGCTTCGGCAATCACACGGCGATACTGAAGCCTCCATTGTAAGGCATTGGAAATGGTTAAATAGCCTAAATCAGGAGGATTATGCATGATTTCTTCCGCTAGTTGTTGAGCTTGAATATCATCGAGAGGAAGCATCCGCTCGGCAAAGAAAGCGATTAAGTCATCTAGGTTTGCATCATTGTCTAAGAGTTGCTGAATTCCCCGTGTTGTTTGGTAGTCTGCTGTCCTTTCTCCAGTGACTAAAACTGAATTTAGTATTTTCAGTTGACCGGTTTTAGTATTGGAGTTATCAGTCTTATCATAGACAAAAATCAGTAAATTATATCCTAAACCATAAATTTTCTGACGTGCAGATTGGAAAGGACAAGAGGATTGGGGTTGCCGATAACTGGTTACTTTCATATCTACATTTAATCCCGGAAAATCCATACCTTTAGCTGAACTTCCTCGCTCAAAAGTGTAGCAGGTTTCTAGATAAGTTTGAAACTTATGCTCAAAGTAGGTTCCGAGGGCTTTACCATCGGTAACACCATAGAGAGAAGATTCATGATGATTAGACTCAAGTTGAGCAAACTTTTTTGCTTCTTGACATAATAGATCGAGAGTTAACATGGGTTGCATAACGACTCTATCAATATTCGGTAAATTATCTTAAGCTTAGGGGAAAAAGGCGCAACTTAGGGTAATGTACAAATTAGCTTTACCTATGCTGACTCGCTATGATTAACGATATCAATTGGAAAAAATTACAAAATGGTTCGGATATTCGGGGGGTTGCACTTCCCTCTATCCCTGATGAACCGGTTAATTTAACGGCTCAAGTGTGCCGGAAAATTGGTCAAAGTTTTTGCACTTGGCTGAGTCAAAGTTTAGAAAAACCAGTAACAGAATTAACCATCGCTCTAGGACGCGATAGCCGGATTTCTGGGCCGGAGCTGATGAAGGCTATGATGGAAGGCATTATCGCACTTGGTGCTAAGGTGTATGATTTCGGACTGGCTTCCACCCCTGCGATGTTTATGAGTACGGTAACTCCTGGCTTTGAGTGCGATGGAGCAATAATGCTCACCGCCAGTCATTTACCCTCGAATCGGAATGGCTGTAAGTTTTTTACCGCGAAAGGGGGCTTGGAAAAACAAAATATTAGTGAGATTCTGGCGCTCTGCTCGGAAGCTGACTTTACTCCAGCATCCACCCCCGGAACCATTACCCCCAAAGACTTTATGAGCGTCTATTCGGGGCAACTGGTAGAGAAAATCCGCGCAGGGGTGAACCATCCCACGGACTTCGAGCAGCCCCTGAAAGGTCTAAAAATTGTCGTTGATGCCGGGAATGGGGCAGGGGGTTTTTACGTCAGTCAAGTGCTAAAACCCTTGGGGGCAGACACGACAGGTAGTCAATTTCTTGACCCGGATGGCAACTTTCCCAACCATGTGCCGAATCCGGAAAATGGGAAAGCGATGGATGCTATCTGTCAAGCTGTCATTGAGAATAATGCGGATTTTGGCATTATTTTTGATACAGATGTTGATCGCGGCGGAGCCGTAGACGAAACGGGTAAAGAACTGAACCGCAACCGCCTGATTGCTTTGATTTCTGCCATTGTGCTGCGGGAACATCCTGGCTCGACGGTGGTGACGGATTCCATTACTTCGGATGGTTTAACGAGGTTCATTACTGAAGACTTGAAAGGAGTCCATCATCGGTTTAAGCGCGGGTATAAAAATGTTATTAATGAAGCCCAACGGTTGAATGGAGAAGGTCAAGAATCTTGGTTGGCGATTGAAACCTCCGGTCATGGGGCGATGAAAGAAAATTACTTTCTGGATGACGGAGCCTACTTAGTGAGTAAACTGGCGATCGAATTGGCTAAAGGGAAATTAGAAGGGCGATCGCTCACCGATTTAATCGCCAACCTTAAAGAACCCGTTGAAAGCCAAGAATTCCGTATTAAACTCGCCCTAGATGATTTTAAACCCTATGGAAATCAGGTCATTAAAGCCCTCTCTACCTTTGCTAATAGCCAACCTAGCTGGAGCGTGGTTCCCCATAATTATGAAGGTGTACGAGTTTCCTGCACTGCTCCCGAAGAACAGGGCTGGTTTCTGTTGCGTTTGTCTCTTCACGATCCAGTTATTCCCTTGAATATCGAATCGAATGTGAGCGGGGGAGTCCCTAAAATTGCTCGTAAATTACTCACTTTTTTGCAATCTTTTGATGCGCTGGATCTTTCAACGATGAAGTAATATCAAGTTCGCTTATTCATGTCCGCGAAGCGGAAATACCCTAATTAAAAATCCAGGGAGCAAGATGCTCCCACTCCAGTCATATCAAAGAATTCGAGGAGTGCGGGCATCTTGCCCGCTTCTTAACAAATTTTCAAGTCCGCTTGCGGAAACCGGACTTGATATAAGCGGTTGAAGAAATTGAAGGGCCATGAGTGATGACCTTACAGCGCTTTGCGCTGTATCGGTGGACAGTAGGAAAAGATCCCCCCTTGCCCTGCTTAAAAAGGGGGGAATAGGAAAGTCCCCCTCTTTTTAAGGGGGATTTTCCGCAAGCGGACATGAAAGGGGGATCAAGATGTCCCACATAAAGCGCGAAAACTGCTGTATCACCAGAAAAAGTAACGACACTTTACGAGATTGATTACCTGCTGTGGATTGAAACCACTTTACAACAGTTACGCGATCGCGACTACAACCAGGTAGACTGGCAGAATTTGCTTGAAGAAATTGAGGATATGGGAAAAAGCGAACGCCGTAGCATCAAGAGCAATCTGACCGTTGTCCTCATGCATCTTTTAAAGGGGGAGTTTCAGCCCGAATTTCGCACCGGTAGTTGGTCGGGAAGCATTACCCAGTATCGCACCCGCATTCTGTACGCCTTAGAAGATTCGCCCAGTTTGAAAAATTATCTCCCGGAAGTGTTGAAAACGGCTTATTCACGGGCACGACAGGAAGCTAGTGATGAGACGCAATTGCCATTGAGTCGTTTTCCTGTAAGTTGTCCCTATGAAATCGAGGAAGTGCTAAATGATGGGTTTTGGCCAGGTGGCGATGATAACCTTCAATCCCCAACTCTTGATTAAATCATATCAAGTGGTAGGGACGAAAATTGTTCACTTCTACAGTTTCAACCAGCCAAAAATATCGTTTACTGATAATGTCCATTCCTCTAAACCGGTCAGCATCGGTAAGGGTTCTGAATCGCTATTATTCACCCGATAAATTTTCGGCAAACCTGACTGAAAAACAGTAATTGATTGGGTTTGAGGGTCAATAAGCCAACCCAATTCTGTGCCATTTTCCAGACAAAATAGAATTTTTTCCATCACTAAGGTCATGGGTTGATCCGGTGACAAAATTTCAATAATCCAATCTGGATGACGCTCAAAACGATTCGCAATTTCCCCCTCTTCATCCTTGGGCAAATTGTCCCAGCGAATCACCGCAATATCCGGGACAATAGAG
>NZ_JAQOSP010000125.1 GCF_030068475.1 Roseofilum acuticapitatum BLCC-M154
ATGAAAATTTGTTAAGAAGCGGGCAAGATGCCCGCACTCCTCGAATTCTTTGATATGACTGGAGTGGGAGCATCTTGCTCCCTGGATTTTTAATTAGGGTATTTCCGCTTCGCGGACATGAATAAGCGAACTTGATATCAATACTGTACCTAAGTTAGGATTGACGCTATAATCAATCCTAACAGTTTTTCGGATCTACTTCTCGGACTCTATGAAAATTCCCACCGCAACTTATCGACTCCAATTCACCTCCCAGTTTACTTTTGAAATGGCTAAGACCATCATTCCCTACCTATCAGAATTAGGGATCTCCGATATTTATGCTTCCCCCATCTTAAAAGCGCAAAGTGGCAGCACTCACGGTTATGATGTCGTCGATCCTAATCAAATTAATCCAGAACTTGGTGGCCAAGAAGAATTTGAAAAACTCATTGAAGTTGTGCAAGAAAAACAACTCGGTTGGATACAAGATATTGTCCCCAACCACATGGCATTTAGCAGCCAAAATCCCCTATTAGTCGATGTTTTGGAAAATGGGCCCAATTCTCAGTACAAAGACTACTTTGATATTGATTGGGAGCATCCTTATGAAGGCATTCGCCACCGAGTTCTCGCCCCATTTTTAGGAAAATTCTATGGTGATTGTTTAGAAAGTGGAGAATTAAAAATTCAGTACGATCAAAATGGATTTACAATTAATTATTGGGATTGGAAATTTCCAATTCAAATTGAATCTTATGGTAACATACTAGATCACAACTCAGAAGAACTACGCAACAAACTGGGTAGAACCAATCCTGATTTTGTTAAGTTTTTAGGTGTTTTATATGCCATTAATGCCATTCAATATATTCCCCCTGGTTCCGGCCATCGAGAGCGGTATGAACAGATCAGCTTTATTAAAAGCATGATTTGGGAATTGTGGAATGACAATCCGGAAATCAAAGCATTTATCGAAAAAAATATTGAAGTTTTTAATGGAGAAGTGGGTAAACCCGAAAGTTTTGATCTTTTGGATGACTTACTCGACAAGCAATTTTTCCGACTCGCTTTTTGGAAAGTGGGAAATGAAGAACTGAATTACCGACGATTCTTCACCGTCAATGATTTAATTTGCGTGCGAGTAGAAGAACGAGGCGTTTTCGATCAAAGCCATAAACTCATCCTACAGTTAATCGAAGAAAATAAAATTACTGGCTTAAGAATCGATCACATTGATGGATTGTACGATCCAAAACAATATCTGATTCGGCTGAGGAATCAAGCAGAGAACACCTATATTGTCGTCGAAAAAATTCTGGAACCCCATGAAAAACTCCGGGTAAACTGGCCCATTGAGGGCACAACCGGCTATGACTTCCTGAATTATGTTAATGGGATTTTCTGCTATCAAGAATCAGAAGCAGAGTTTGAGCAGTGCTATAGCCAATTTATTGGCGATGTTTTGAAATGCGATAAGTTGGTTGACGAAAATAAGCGCAAGATTCTAGAAAAACATCTAGCCGGAGATATTGATAACCTGGCCCATTTGCTCAAACGAATTGCTGACCAGTATCGCTATTCCAGTGATTTTACCATCTATGGCTTAAAAGCGGCTTTGGTGGAAGTAATGGCGGCCTTCTCGGTCTATCGAACTTATATTAGTGGCGAAGTTAGTGGGGAGGAAGTCAATTATGAAGTGAGCAAACTCGACCAAGAATGTATTGCCCAAGTGATTGCCAAGACTCAAGAAAATATTCCCAGCTTTTTGAATGAATTAATTAATGAAATTAGTTTTATTCAAAAATTCTTGTTGTTGCAATTTGATGAACATCTGACCTCAGAGGATAAGAAGCAGTGGCTGCATTTTGTCATGCGTCAGCAACAGTTCACGGGGCCCCTAATGGCTAAGTCGGTAGAAGATACGGTTTTGTATATCTATAACCGGTTGGTTTCTTTGAATGAGGTGGGTTCTACTCCGGGTCACTTTGGGTTTTCCCTAGAAGAGTTTCATGGATTTAATCAAGAACGGTGTTCCGATTGGCCCCATGCGATGAATGGCACTTCGACCCATGATACGAAACGGGGTGAAGATATGCGCTCTAGAATTAATGTGCTGTCGGAAATTCCAGAGGAATGGAATGAGTATCTACAACTGTGGAAAAAGATGAATGGGGGGTATAAGGATACGGTGCGTGGGCTAGATGTGCCGACTCCGAATGATGAATATTTCCTCTATCAGACGCTGCTGGGAATTTATCCTTTTGATGACCAAGATAAGGGGGAATTTGTGCAACGGATTAAGGATTATTTGATTAAGGCTATTCGGGAAGCGAAGGTGAATACGGCTTGGTTGCGTCCGGATATGGGCTATGAGGAAGGGTTTCTGAAGTTTGTGGATAGTTTATTTAAGGAGACGAAGCAGAATAAGTTTTTACCGTCTTTCCGTAAGTTTCAACAAAAAATTCAACACTATGGTATTTTTAATTCCCTTTCGCAAACTTTACTGAAAATTACGGTTCCGGGTGTGCCAGACTTTTACCAGGGGACGGAGTTATGGGATTTAACATTGGTCGATCCGGATAATCGCCGACCGGTAGACTTTAAGAAGCGGTTAAAGTTGCTGAATGAAATTAAGTCTCAGTGGAAAAAGAATAAGTCGGCTTTATTTGCCGATTTGTTGAAGCACCCAGCAGATGGGAAAATTAAGCTGTTTACGATTGTTCAGGCTCTGAAGGCTCGTCATGAGTATCAAGATTTGTTTCAACGGGGAGATTACCAGAAATTGCCGGTGAATGGGAGCCTCAAATATCATATTGTCACGTTTATGAGGACTTGGAACGAGCAAAGTGCGATTGTGATTGCGCCTCGGTTTTTAACGAAGTTGATTAAGGAAGATGAGTATCCTCTGGGGGAACAAGTTTGGCATGAAACCCGGATTTCTTTGCCGACGGGGCCTTCTGCGGTGTGGAAAGATGCCCTAACTGGACAAGAAATCCAAGGAGAAAATACCTTGTGGATACGAGATATTCTGAAGGAGTTTCCAGTGGCTTTACTGATTAAAGAAACTTCAAATCAGGAAGGCTAGGAAATTAGGCTATTATGCTTAATGACTATGCCAGATTTGTTCTCGATAAAAGGCAAAGGCATCAAACATTGCCCCAACTAGGCTACAGGTTACCCCAAGAACGAGCAATCCTTCTAGGGGTTCTCCATTGCCAAAAATGGCTAAGAAATGCCAAATGAGACTTTCTCCGGTTTGGGAGAGGGTGGTTAATCCGGGAATTTGAGTCCCTAAATCTAAGCCGAGCATCACCCCTCCAATAACTATCCAAGGGGCAACAAAACTTAAGATAACGGCTAAACAGAGGGAACGAATAAAAATCAGTAAAAGGTTCATATGAGTTAAGTCCAGCAAACCTCATGTTAAGGAGGACAACTGGGTGTCATCCGTTTCTACGATAGGCTGAATTTTCCCATTTCGACCAAGAATACAGAAAACTTAAATTTTGCTTGTTAAATCTTTTTGAAGATATGTGGCAAAGGGTAAGAGGAATGTTGGGTGATGTTTGAGTTTTCTTTCTTGTTTAAAAAGGATAGGGTTTGATTTTGTATCAGAGATTACGAGTGAGGGTTGGATTAGCAGTGCTATCTGTATCTTTTGGCGGGATGAAACGTCAAGTTTTTGAGGATGCCATTGTAGTATTACTGAAAGATATATTTAAAAATCTTTACAAATAGTCCGGGGGAGATGGAAGGATTGTCACGAGTTTTTCACAGGGGAATCCTAGGATAGTTACTTGAATATTCTCAGGTTTGAAGTGGGTGGTTGATGGGAGGTTGTCCATGGTTACTCTATCGGGTTGGTCGTATGCGAGAAAGATGACTTCTAGTCGTAGTTCTTCTGCTGAGGGTTGGCTAGGGATCGAGCGGATGGGAAGTTTGCGATCGCGGATGACCCTCTTTATCCTACTAGGAGTTGTGCCTATTGTTTTAGGCGCTCTACAATTGCAAGCTTTCCACACGGGACGAATTATTAAGCAGGAAACCGAGGAAGTTCTTGACCTTCAAGCTCAACGATTAGCCGATCGCGTGATGCAATGGGATCGGATGAATACCTTACTGGTACAAAACCTGAGTCGTCAACCGGGAATTGCCCAACTGACGGCCGAGCAGCTACGCCCCCTGTTACAATCGACTCACAAGACTTATCAAGACCAGGTTTGGAGCGTAGGAGCGGCGAATCTCAAGGGAGATATGATTGCTCTGAGCGAACAAGAAATGGTCAAACCGCTCAATTTTCGCGATCGCAGTTGGTTCCAAGGAGCGATACAAGGACAACCCATTACCCGTGAAACCCTTATTACTCGTCGGACGGGAGAACCCGCAGTCATTTTTTCGGCTCCTATGTATATAGAAGGGGGCGATCGCCTGCATCCCCAAGGGGCGATCCGTATGGGTATGGTATTAACAGAAATTTCAGATGTGATTGGGATGACCCAAATCGGTAAAACCGGTTTTGCCTTCCTCGTCAATGAACAAGGTCAACTCTTAGCCCATCCCAACCGCCAACTCCTACAAAATAGTCTCCAGGATTTGAGTGAATATCCCCCGGTTCAACAGCTCTTAAAAGGGAAAGAAGGACTCTTAGAATTTGAAGATAGCGATCGCATCCATTGGTTATCCACCAGCATCAAATTAGCCAATGGCTGGGGAGTCATTCTCATGCAGCAAGAAGAAGAAGCTCTGGCTACCGAGCAATCTTATCATCGCTGGGCGATTTTCATCAGTATTCTCACCCTAATCGTTGTGGGTTCAATTACTTGGTATTTTAGTCGTTGGGTCACCCAACCCTTAACCAATCTGACTGAAGGGGTATGGAACCTCTCCAAAGGACAGTGGAATGAACGAGTCTATCTTTCCCAAAAAGATGAATTAGGAACCCTAGCGAAAGCCTTTAATCGCATGGCAGCTCAGTTACAACTGACATTTAAAGCCTTGGAAATAGCCAAAGAAAATTTAGAGCTAAAAGTAGCTGAACGCACCGAACAACTGAATACGACTGTGCAAGAATTAAAACAAACCCAAGCCCAGATGATTCAAACGGAAAAAATGTCTAGCTTGGGGCAAATGGTGGCAGGGGTTGCCCATGAGATTAATAATCCGGTTAGTTTTATTCACGGCAATTTAACCCACGCCGAAACCTATGCCGAAGACCTGCTATCCTTGGTACAGCTCTATCGCGAGCATTATCCCCAACCTCCGGAAGCCATCCGACAAGAAATCGAGGCGATCGAACTCGATTTCCTCAGTGAGGATTTTCCCAAAACCTTGAAGTCTATGCAAGTGGGAACTCTGAGAATTCGAGAAATTGTCAAATCCTTGCGGAACTTTTCCCGCTTAGATGAATCGGAAGTCAAGCCAGTCGATATTCATGAAGGGATTGATAACACCCTCATGATTTTACAAAATCGCTTCAAATGTTGTCAGAGTTGTGCCCCGATTGAAGTCATTAAACATTACGAGAAACTCCCTTTAATCACTTGCTATCCAGGGCAACTCAATCAAGTATTTATGAATCTGCTGAGTAATGCAATTGATGTGTTAGATGAACGGAATCATGAATTAGATCGCCACACTTTAAACGAAAACCCCAGTCAAATTACCATTACGACTGAAACCCTAGGCAAAGATTGGGTGGCTATTCGCATTGGTGATAATGGCTCTGGCATTCCAGAATCGATACAATCTCGTTTATTCGATCCCTTTTTCACCACTAAACCCATCGGTAAAGGAACGGGTTTAGGCCTCTCAATTAGCTATCAAATTGTCACCCAAAGACATGGCGGCCGTTTAGGGTTTGAATCGAGTCCTCAACAGGGTACAGAATTTGTAGTGGAAATTCCTGTGAGGTAATGGGTAATTCGATAATAAGTAATCCTCCCATCTCCCCATCTCCCATGGTACAATGATCCCGATTAGGGATTAAATAAGGATGTAATTGCTGTTTCTGTGCCTGAACTTACCGATCTCGAACAACTGTCTACTGCGCTCTCGTCGCCGAATGGGAAAACCCAACTGAAAACCATTGAGACTCTCAGCACTTTAGGGAGTTCAGGGGAACAGGTGCTGATGGATTTTTTAGTCAAGGGCGATCGCCGTCATCCCACTTGGGTACAAGGAACGGCATTCCTCAAGCTCAAAAAATCTGAGTCTGCTGCTGTGCAAGAGTTTCTCAGTCGTGAGTTTCCCCAAGGGGTAGTTCCCTTAAACAGCGATCGCGATGTGGATTACAGTCCCCTACAAGCGCTGTTAATCGAGCAGAAGTTTTTAGAGGGCGATCGCCTCACCCTATTAAAAATGTGTGAACTCGCTGGAGAAAGTGCCATGACTCGTAAGTGGCTGTATTTCTCCGAAGTCAACCAATTTCCCCGCACCGATTTACGCACCATTAATACCCTATGGCTCGTATATTCCGAGGGTAAATTTGGCTTCTCCGTTCAACGGGAAATCTGGCTATCCTTGGGCAAAGACTGGGATAAACTTTGGCCGAAAATTCAGTGGCGCACCGGTAAAACTTGGACAAGGTATCCCAGTGAATTTATCTGGGATTTAACGGCTCCCAAGGGCCATTTACCCCTCACTAACCAACTGCGAGGGGTGCGGGTGATCGATTCCCTGCTTTCCCATCCTGCTTGGACAGAGTGATACATCCCTTTGCTGAGTAATAAGGTACTCTCAGAAAGATCCCCCTTAACAAGCAGGGCAAGGGGGGATGTTTTTGCTGTACCTAATTATTGAGCCATACTCATACTCATTAGCACCTCCTTCGGAGTCAGGATGCCATGGAATTTGCCCTCGGCATTAGTAACGGCGATCGCCATCCCAGAATCAGACAGAGAAAAAGCTGCCTCTAAACAATGGGAATCTTCAACCTTCGGAAAGTCATTGACCATCAGATCCACTAAATTTTGATTACCATTATTGAGGGCATATTCTAGACGGTGTTTCTGGAGCAACCCCACAGGAACTTTATCTTCATTAACCACATAAATTTGATTCAACCCTTGTTGTTTCATCTGTTCCAGAACCAGTTCAATCGTATGTTGATGTCCATTCAAAGGGTTAGTTTTCCGTGCCACTGTGCCAATTTTCAGCACTTGAGCGCGATTGACATCTTGGGTAAAGGCACTCACATAATCATCAATGGGACGTAAAACTAGGTCTTCAGGCGTTCCCACTTGTACCACTGCTCCATCTTTCATGATCGCCACGCGATCGCCAATTTTCAGCGCCTCTTGAATATCATGACTAATAAAAACAATTGTTTTATGTAATTCTGCCTGCAAGCGAATCAACTCATCTTGCATTTCCCGGCGAATCAACGGATCGAGGGCGCTAAACGCTTCATCCATCAACAAAATTTCCGCATCTGTAGCTAATGCTCGTGCTAAACCCACCCGTTGCTGCATCCCCCCACTCAAAGATGAGGGAAAATAATTGCGCCAGTCCGCTAACCCCACCCGTTCTAACACTTCCACCGCCTTCTGTCGGCGCTCCTTTTCTCCCATCCCTTGCACCTTCAACCCATATGCCACATTTTCCACTACCGTCTTATGGGGAAATAAACCAAACTTCTGAAACACCATGGCAATCTTGGTGCGACGAACGTCCTGAATGCGCTTTTGGCTAGTATGTACGACTTCCTCTCCATCAATATAGATATTGCCACTGGTGGGTTCAATCAAGCGATTAATGCAACGAACCAGGGTGGATTTCCCCGATCCAGATAATCCCATGATCACAAACAATTCACCGCGATTAATTTTCAGGGAAACATCTGCTATACCCAGCACATTACCGGTTTCTTTCAAAATCATCTCACGGGTTGCCCCCTCTCGAAACCGTTGCAGGGCTTTTGAGGTGTGCTTTCCGTAGATTTTGATTAAGTTTTCTAGGTGGATTTTGGTTTCACTCATGATGATTCCAACAATAACATCAATAACACTCGATGGATAACTCAGGAGAGCGCTACTGTATACACTATAAACGACAACCCCACTTTTCTGAGCTTTCATGGGAGTACCGTCTAGTATAAGACTAGATCCTGTTATGCCAGCGATCGCCGTGGGGAATCCAGTAATCATGATGAAAACAACTCACCCTCTCATAAACTAGCCACAATATAGTGCTATCCCATTAGCTCAACTCCATATTTGTGACTTGACAACAAGCAGGGTTCATGCTGCGAATATCGCACATATTCCCGAAAGCAGTCAGAATTTTTCGGGGCAGTCGAGTATTGAGGCGACTGTGAGCCACTTGTAAGTTATCTATCACTAAAAGATCTCCCTTTTCCCACGGAAATACGGCGGCATTTCTCCATTCCGCTTTCCCTAACTCTTTTGCCTCTGCTTCTGTCAGTTTAAGGCAGTTGCCTTCTTCACCAACAAAGAATGTATTTAGCTTACTGTATTGGGATGTAGAATCATCAACAACAGTTGCTTTTTCTGTTCGTATTTGCTCTAACATTTGATATAACTTATAAGGCATAAAATTGTAATAAATCCTTTTCATTAATCTATACCTTGGCAGAATACTTCGATACCATTCCCTGCTTACTAAGCAATCACAAATACTGATCCCAAAGCATAGTCTTCCTGTTCTTGGGTGAGAAAAAACTGGGATATAAGAGCATTCAAAATAAAGAGAACCGTCGTCTTTCCAGTCAAAATAAAATCCCCCATTTTGGAGTAATTTTGTGATCTCCTCTCGCGATTGTTTCTCAAACACCATACCCAATAAACTCTTGGGAACAAATCGCACATATTTCTGAGCCAAGTTCGCTATTTTGTATTGAAATGAAGGAAATAAATCATTAAAAACTTTTTCTGTGTTTAGAATAGGAGTCTCTCCATATAGATCGGGTTTTGTTTGACAGAAAAAAGCTAAAACACTCGGTCTTATCGGTACCATATTTAATTCATTATGAGGCATAACAATCAGATTGGGAGGTGCTTCAGAAGACGTAAACACCTTATCCGTTATTCGCAATCTTTGAGCGCTACCAAAGTGATAATATTTTTCCAATTCAACCTTAAGTAGCTCTAGAATACTTTGAAATTGTACTCCAGATTCCACTTCAAATCCCCGGAACAAAATCGCTCCGTAGGTATCTCGTTGTTGATTAAACCAATCACTATTTTCCCTAACGAGTTTAGACAGGACGGGGAAAGATCTTTCCTTGACTGGCTCTATGACTAGAGGCAGTTCTTTTTCATCGCTCATTATACTTTTTTCATCATCGCGCAAAAAACGCACTTTAATATTAGATGACAGAGGATTTGGGAGATTTTCAATTGTTTTCATAGACTCAAACCTGATTCTAATCGATTACCTATTCTCTAGCCTGTTCTGCTGTACGTCTGCTCCTTAGTTTGAACGTTCAATATGCCTTAAACAACGAACTCCCGGCTACACGAGTCCGCCGTGCTACTCTGTGCCATAACTCTAATACCACCTCCTCCAAACTTTGTCCATCCGCCTCCACCATCCGGGAAATCATACCAATTTTCCCAAACGACCAAAACAAACCCGCTTCCAGTAAATATGGCTCATCGGTTTGAGCATGTACCCGAAAATCATACAGAGAATAGTCACGACATCCTAAAGCAACATGGGCTTGCTTGGCAGCATCAGCCACCCTCTCAAATAACTCTGGAGCCACATCCGCAGGACAAACCGGTTTAACCGGCGAATTTCTAGGTTGTCTATGGGGAGTTCCATCCGATCGCAGCTCATACTTATCGGTTACAGTTCTAATAGGATGCTCCTCACTCACCAAATACTCAATCATCGGCGGAACCCATAACTCTCCCTTACGCTCAATCACCCCTACCCGCAACTCCCGCCCAGGGATATACTCTTCCACTAACAGCACCTCATCATGTTCAAACCCCACTTGCAAAGCTTCAGAGATTTGCTCTTCTTTCCACACCAAAGTTAATCCTAAAGAATTATCTTCTGAGCTGGGTTTAACAATTAAGGGAGGCTCTAGAGTAACCTTAGAACCTCGACGTACAACTTGCCCTTTCGCCACAGGAACCCCAGCCTCAGACACGATACTTTTAGTATGCGCTTTATTGGTAGCTAAAGCTGTACAGTAGGAAGGAGAACCCACCACCGGTAAACCCAAAATATCCTCAAACAATGCCCGAAAACTCGTCATTCCCGGAAAACAAAACATATGGGGAACCACCAGATCAATCTCAGGTAGTCGGGCAATCATTTCCTGGAATGATATCTTTTCTGACAAGTTTTCTAATGAGGTTCCTAACTGCCACAACCCATCGGGATGGACAACTGCATAGTTACTGCTCACCCCTGGAGGTTGTATCACTTCTTTGGCATAAATGAGTGAGAGATTGTGGTAAAATTCCGATACGCGGGAACCGGATAGGTGTAAGACTTGCATTTAATCTCCATCTAATTCAACTAATTTGCCAATATTAAAATCGATTCTTACCCAACCCTTCATTTTTTGTAAATTTTGCAAGAGTAGGATAGGAATTTGCCAGTGATGTACCATCAAAAAGGGCAGGGGGTCGCGGGTTTCAAAAATTCCATCTGTGCCTTCGAGCATACGCTTCATCCAAGCCTTCAATTGCTCAAAGGATCGAATTTTGGTCAGTCGCCACAGTTCATGATAAGTCCAGTAGGTAGGTTGACTATCCGGTAGGGGAAAAATGGGGTTTTCGGTTGCATTTTCGGGGTCTTTGAGATAGGCATCTGCCACTCCGGGATGATCGTGAAAGGTGGTAATAGCTGAGTGAGTTCTCGGATTGCATTCTAGGGGATAAACGCCTCCATCTTCGGTTTTAATAAAATCAAAAGAGATTTGCCCCGTCAGATTTAATCCGTTGACAAAGGTTTGCACCCAATCATAAATTTCAGCTTCTTCTACATGGTAATAATTGACTTGAAATTCTGAGGATTCACAGCAACAATGCAGTCTTATTTTACCATTTCTGACGGTGCTATGGGTGCAATATTCTTTCCCTTGAATGAATTCTTGCATAATCCAAGGTTTATCTTCACTAATGGGCAATTTTTTCAGGAACGCTTCCAAGTCTGCTTGAGACTTCAGGGGTAGCTTGGTCATATCCAAGCGGCGCACGGAGTCGTAGGGAATGCTTTTGAGGATGTATTGACTTCCATCTTGTACAAAATCAAAATCAAGAATTTGCTTAGGGTGAGTCATCAAAAAAGATTTGGGGACAGATAAACCGAGGCTTTTGGCTTTTTCAATAAAGGTAAATTTATTATCTAATAGCTTAGTGTTCTCTAGATCAAAATGAAAAACCTCACAATAGGGGGATAAAATAGGTTTGAGCATTGATTCATAATAGCTACCGGTAGGACTTGATACGGGAATAAATATATCGATGTTTTCTTTTTGGACAATTTCTAATACGGCTTGCTGATACTCTGGCCAGTTTTGCTCAGGATTGGGAACGGTATAAAATCCTTTGATGGCATTAGAAAAGCGATTTCCTGAGAGCCAATACTTATGGGTTTCTAAAAGAAAAACACGATGTCCTGCTTGATGGAAGGAGCGAGCGAGTTGCAGAGATTTTGACATTTTTGCACCCGTAATCAGGATATTTTGGGAATGCTCCGATCTGGACTCGCTCAGGGTGATATGGGCGATCGCTCCCCAGAGTAATGGGGGCAGAACTTTTAAGAGATTGAACGGTAAAATGAGGGTGAGTAGTAGGAGAGTGCTTAAGTTCTGAACCAGAGCATAAGCGCGGTTTTGGATAAAGAGGATGATGAGCATGTTAATTGGATAACCTAAACTTCAGATTTAATGGCAGAGGTGCTGGAGATCGCTAAATACATTCCCAATAAGATGACCGTGAAACTTATCCCAGTCAACAGGCTTAAATTTTCCGATAAAAATATCCAACTTTCGACAGCACTAAGAGCCGGAATAACCAATCCTACTAAGCTGACCAATCCTGAAGATAACTTTTTCAGGCAATAAGTCCAAAGCCCGACACCCAACATTTGACCGATCAGGGCTAAAGCTATGACTGCAAACCACCCTATTACGGAACTCGGAAAAAGCTGCTTTTCCGCAATCAGAGTAATGGGCAAAAGTAACAGAAAACTCGTTATCGAAGACCAAGTCATAATCGTGACTGAGTTGAAGTTAGTGCGGAGTTGCTCGGCGATTAATGGATGTACACCAAAAAATACGGCTGAAAGTAAAGCTGCCAGATCTCCTAGTATTTGTGGACTGATGCTAGATGAGAAAAGGTCATTTATTTCTAGCAAAGTTGCTCCAGCGATTGCCACCAACATCCCAATCAGAAATCGGAGATCGAAGTTCTTACCCAAAGCCAGCCATCCCCCTAGGACGGTAAATATGGGAGCAAGATTATGCATCATGGTAGAGTTTGCAACGCTGCTTTGAGTTAAAGACCAAGCCCAAGATATCACCCCCATTGATAAAAGAAACCCATCTGCGATTAATAATGGGGCACTGGCTAATTGATGTCGTTTCTCTTGTTCTGGCTGGGTATCCTTGTCTCCCTGATGCACGGCCAATACTTTACTCAGCAGCGCAAAGGCAACACCTGCTATCCAGAAACGATTAAATGCTGTGGCACTAGGGCCGATTTCTATCTCGCTCAAACGGATGAAAATTGGCGATAAAGATAGACAAATTAAGCTGCCTGTTAATGCGGCTAAGGAGTCTATCGGCAATGATGAGACAAGTTGTAGCTGCGACAATTTCATTCTATGATAGCTTTGACGATAAATTTTAGGAGTTTTAGATCAATATAACTATAGCTAGTCTAAATGAGTTGTGCAAACCGAAATTTGTCGAATGCTTTAATTAAGTAACTGGATTGTTTTTTTTATCCACTCTAATTACTTTAGGATGATGTAATAAGGCTTCTTCTTCTGTCATTTGAGCATAAGCAATGATAATGACTTCATCCCCGACTGAGTTCATCCGAGCGGCTGGGCCATTCAGACAAATTGTCCGACTTCCCCATTCACCGGGAATAGTATAAGTTTCTAGACGAGAACCATTGTTAACATTGACAACTTGTACTTTTTCATAGGCAAGAATATTGGCTTTTTTCAACAGTTCTTCATCAACGGTAATTGAACCTTCATAGTAGAGTTGAGCTTCTGTGACTTTGACTCGATGAAGCTTGCTTTTAAGCATGATGATTAACATGATGTTAGGACTCTATAGGATTCAGATTATATAGCGGTTTTTCGCTTTATGCAGGATGTTTTGATCCCCCTAAATCCCCCTTAAAAAGGGGGACTTTTAATGACTCTAAATCTCTCTTAAAAAGGGGGACTTTTAATGACTCTAAATCTCTCTTAAAAAGGGGGACTTTCGCTACTTTCGGCGAATAATAGTCAGTCCATCGCGCAGGGGAAGCAACACCTGCTCTATTCTGGGGTCTTGGGTGACGAAATGATTAAATTGGGCGATCGCCTCTCCATTGGCGCTGCGCTGTTCCGGTTTCAGGTAAGGTTGCCCTTGCAGCAGGGTGTTATCCACAAAGATCCAGCTCTTTTCGGCTAATAGAGAAGTATCTAACAGCGTTTGCAGATACTGAATGTATTTGCCCTTATCGGCATCGATAAATACAAAATCAAAGGATTCTCCCGCCTCAGCCAACTCTTTCATGATGTCCAAAGCTGGGCCAACTTTGACGGAGATTTTTTTACCATCGGCCGACTGCTGAAAACAGGTTTGGGCAAATTCGGCTACATAGGGGTCAATTTCACAGGCAATCACCTGTCCATCATCGGGTAAAGCTTCGGCCATGGCTAGGGCAGAATAGCCGGTAAACATGCCAATCTCTAGGATACGCTTTGCACCGGTCATGGAGACAAACATCTTGAGGGTTTGCCCTTCCAGATGGCCAGAGAGCATTTCTTGCTCTAACTGACGCACAGTTTCGCCATCGGAAAATCGCAGTTCCCAGGGTTCTTGACTGGTTTTTTGGGCAAGGTGGGCTAGAGCGGGGGATTCTGGGGTGGTATGGTTTTCGATATAAGGGTTGAGTCCAGCGGCCAGTTCGTAAGCGCGATCGATCCGCTCCATTAACTCGGTGGGAATATTGGCCGACTTTGCCTGTTGAGCAATGGCTTCTAGCTGCTCGACTAAAATTCCCAGGGGGGTTACAGCTCTGGGTTCCTGAATCTCTGGATGGGTGTTACTCATTACCGTTTTTTCCTTACTCTAATCCGAGATCGCTCAAGTACATTTGCTCCCCTGCACCGCCATCGGGAAACTGACTACAGATGGCTTTATGCTCTGTTATGGCACGTTCCAACTGTTCCGGGGAAACCTCTTGTGCATAATCACAAGAGCCAATAGTTCCCTGGGGTAGGGGGGCCCAAAGTCCGCCTTGGCCGCGCTTGCGACGCATGTTTTTTTGCCCGGCTAACATCAGTTCTGTGTCTTCTAGGATGGGATGATAGACGGATAAACTGAGGGTGCGACAGAGGGCGATGATGCGATCGCGATCGGCAGCAGTAATCCAGTCTAATTCTGCTGCTAAAGTGGCCCCAAACGCCATACCAATGGTCACTGCATGGCCATGCATTAATTTCGCCATTGGTTCAAACCTCGGACTCCAGGTATGGCCGTAAGCATGGGGACGGTCTTGGTAGGTCTCGAACATATTCGTTCCCTCATGCTTCATATACGCATAGAGGGCATGATAAATCACTTCATCAGCAATTTTCTCTAACTTTGCGTCAGCATTGACGGTGGCGAAATGGGTTTCAATCAGGTCTACCCCATACTCTTCTAAGAGTTCAAATAACTCCAGGTCATCGGTCACGGCCATCTTAATAATTTCCGCCATCCCATTGCGGATATGACCGATGGGTAAAGTCCGGAAAAAATTGCGGTCTACTAAGGTGAGAACCGGAGGATGATACACGCCAATACTATTTTTAAATAGCTCCCCATTCACACAAGTTCGAGGGGAAGGGCCGGCATCAATGGCAGCCACAATGGAAGTGCCAATCATCACATAGGGGGTGCGCCGATGTTGCAAGGCACAGGCTAATCCAGCCACATCACTGAGAACCCCACCCCCCATGACTAAAACGGGTTCATTGCGAGAAACATCACAGCCTTCTTTACCTAAAAAATGGAGCAGTTGATGGACGGTTTCCGGGGTTTTGTCCGACTCCCAAGCGCGACAGACTTTGAGTTCTAAGGGAATTTGATGAACTTGGAAATAGTGGCGGAGTTCATCTCCATAGAGTTCATTAATGGTTTGATCGATGATACTAATGCAGCGACCGCATTCTCGATAAAGATTGGCTAAAATTGGGTTAGTTGGGTCTAAAACACCTTCAACTATTTTGACTTCTGCTTGTAAGGTGTAGGTGGCTGTGACGGTAAAGGAGCGCCGATTCGGTTCTTGTGCAATTTCGCCGTACCCGGTATACCATTGTGAGGTTTGATAGCGCTGGTCGTGGGGTCGCCAAATAAGCAGGTCAGGATCACTATCTGATCGAGAAGAGTTTAGGCGATCGCTTGTTGGGCGATCGGAATTTGAGAGAGACGGTGAAGCCATATATTTCCATTGAGATAGATGCTACAGAGCCATGAGCAACAGATTGGGTTTTCAATGTTGCCTCTATAAAGATACCCTCAGCATACGAGATCGACTACCGTTGGTCAACTCTGCTGAACTCAAATACTATAGTGGTAAAAATAGGATCGGAACTTATGGAATTTATCAGCCCCAAAACCGATTTTGCCTTCAAGCGCATCTTTGGTTCCCAAGAAAGCAAAGATATCCTGATTAGCTTCTTAAATGCCCTCATTTATGCCGGAAATCCAACCATTCAAGACCTAGACATTATCGATCCCTACAATCAAGGGGAGAGTAGTGGACTCAAAGATAGTTATCTGGATGTCAAAGCCGTTCTAGGCAACGGTACAACCGTCCTGATTGAGATGCAAGTGCTAAATGTACCCGCCTTCAAAAAGCGAGTGTTGTACAACTGGGCAAAAACCTATGGCAATCAACTGAGCATGGGAAAACCTTATGTGGGACTGCAACCGGTTATCGCTCTAACGATCGCTGACTTTCCCCTATTTCCGAAGGCTAAACCCATTATCACCCACTTCTGCTTAAAAGAGAAAAGCCTATCATTCGAGTATCCTGACGAACAAATCGAACTGATCTTTGTGGAGTTGCGGAAATTCCATAAATCCCTGGAAGAACTCGAAACACTGACAGAAAAATGGATTTATTTTATGAAAGAAGCGCCCAATCTACAGATGATTCCCAGTTCTCTAGAAGAAGTGCCAGAAATTGGCAAAGCCTTGGGAATTGCCAATCGAGCCAATTTGAGTCCCAAGGAAGCAGAAGAGTTAGAGCGAAAGGAACGATGGATACTCGACCAGGAAGGTTATGTGACGCAAGCAAGGATAGACGGATTAGAACAAGGGCTAGAACAAGGACGTGAAGAAGGTCGGGCTGAAGCAGCATTAGGATTAATTTTGCGTCTACTTGAGCGACGGTTTGGAGAGGTTCCTGAAGCGACTTTAGCCCAAATCCAACAGTTGTCTTTAGAGGATTTGGATGAGTTGGGGATTATGATCTTGGATTGGAGGAGTGTCGAGGATTTAGGCCGTTGGTTGAGGGAGCGGGGGT
>NZ_JAQOSP010000126.1 GCF_030068475.1 Roseofilum acuticapitatum BLCC-M154
CATGAAAATTTGTTAAGAAGCGGGCAAGATGCCCGCACTCCTCGAATTCTTTGATATGACTGGAGTGGGAGCATCTTGCTCCCTGGATTTTTAATTAGGGTATTTCCGCTTCGCGGACATGAATAAGCGAACTTGATATGAAGAAGCGGGCAAGATGCCCGCACTCCCGTTCATATCAAGGACAGTCAACCCACTTTGATCTTGAGGAGTGGGAGCGTCTTGCTCCCTAGCTCCTGAATTAGGGTTATTTTTGCGATTGGATATCAATTGGAATTTTGATAGCTATAACTAGAAACTTCATTACCTTGAGCGTCAAAGAGTTTTCCTGTACCGCCTTGATCGTTCCAGAGGGCGCTTTTGTGTTCAAAGCTAAATCCCCCAGACTGTTGGTTGATCTGATCCGTATATACCCGAAAGGTTTGACTAGAAGCTAAGGTCGTGCCTTCAGGAAAGATAAATTCCTTATTTCTACCGGACGAAACCACTTTCCACCCCGATAGATCGGCGCTCTTGTCACTATAGTTAGCGATCTCAATATACTCATCAGATTGAGACCCTTTGATCGCTCCTTTGTAACCAATTTCGGCGATCGCGACTTTAGCATCAGATGAATAAGAAATGCTAGAGATTTCGTTCCCTTGAGCATCAAAGAGTTTTCCTGTGCCGCCTTGATCGTTCCAGATAGCCGTTTTATGTTCAAAACTAAACCCCCCGGATGCTTGATTAATTTGATTGGTATACACCCGGCAAGTTTTACTGGGGTCTAAAGAAGTTCCTTCCGGAAAAATAAATTCTTCATTTGTACCGCATGACAGCACCTTAAAACCGGATAAATCAACACTTTTATCTCCATAATTTACGATCTCAATATATTCATCAGATTGAGATCCCTTGATCGATCCTTTGTACAGAATTTTGCTGAGTACGACTTCCATGGATTAAATACCTCATTTTTTTATTTTGGACAATGACTCACTCTGGGGGTAATGCCTCGATGGGGAGCCTAATTGGATTGAGTCTTGGTATTGTACCAAGAAAATTCTGCTACATCCGATCTAAATTTTAGGTTGTGCTGGGGGGACAATGCGGCGTTGGGATAGGTTGCGATCGATATTTTGCAGCAGTTTCAGGTCTTCTGGGGGTAGAGCGTAGGGGGTGAGGGGATACTGTTTGAGGAAGCAAAAGGCTTGTCGGAAGTCGTAACCGGTGGCGCGGATGGGGGCGTTAAAGTGACAGGGAATGAGGCGCTGAATGTCCCAACGGGCGACTTGTTCAGACCAGTTGAGGACTTCTTGGGGGGCGCGGTTGAGGATCAGGGTTTGCAGGATAGGAGCGACCCAGAGACGGTTTTGTAGGGGTTGAAAGGCCCGTTTCCATGTGGGTTTCCAGTTGAAGGGGAAGAGGCCGAAGTAGGCTTTTTTGGAGCGGTCTGGGGCGCTGATGGCTCTTTTAAGGACGGTTGACCATTGGGGGTTTTCGAGGACGCTGGGTTGGAAGTAGAGGGCGAATAGGCAAATGCGTTGCCATCCTTTGCGGCGGTTTTCTGGGGTGTCTTGGATGGGGTCTGAGGCGGTGTCTCTGGCATGGAAGAGGAGGGGATAGGGGTCAAATTGGGCGATCGCCGGTGGATCTTCAGAAAGGGAGATAATGGTATCGGTGACGCAGACTGTGCCGGTGGCTCGGTGGAGTAGGGCAACTTCTTCAAATTGTCCTGTGCCCAGGTCGATGGGGCCGAGTATATGGTAGTCAAAGTCGGCACTAAAGGGGGTTTGCTGACTGTTGGCGGGCAGAATGTGGGTGCGGTTTCCTGGTAACCCTAGCCAGGTGATGGGCAGGTTAAGGGGAAAACTCCATTGGTGGGGAGCAATAAAGACTTGGGCTTGGGGGAAACGACGGGCGAAGGGGCCGACAAAGATTTTATGTTCGAGTCCGGAGACGGTGGGCAGAATGATATATTGAACGTCTCCATGGAGGGCGACTAATTCTTGGACGAGTCGCACGCATTCGCGGGTCGGGGCAACGGGTGCATAGACGAGTAACCCCCCAGAGGAGAGTTTGATAACGGTCATGCGAATGGGAACGGCAACGTAGAGGATGCCTTGAAGTTGGTCAAATGTCCAGATGGTGTCTTTGACGACTTCTTGGCGTAGGGTGCGCCGTTGACCGTAGGGATAGAGGGGGAGGAGGGGCCAAAAGGGCCAAGATAGGTCACTCAAGGGTCAGTTGAACGTTTGGGATGGAACAGGAGCATTGTGCCCTCATCCCCCAACCCCTTCTCCCACGGGAGAAGGGGAGAATAAGTCTTTCTCCCGTGGGAGAGGGATATAGGGAGAGGGCATTTCCAGTTTGGATCTCATTGGAGAACACGGGTTATATTGTCTCATAGTTGGGCGCTCTGGGTTTAGGGGGTTGGACTTGGACTTGGGCTTGGGGTGGCTTGCTGAAGGGCTTGTTGTTGCTGAAGCAGTTGTTGTTGGGTTTGGGTGAGTTGGGTGGCTTGGTTTTGGGCTTGTTGGAGTTGTTGGGCGAGTTGCGCTCTGGCGGCATCTTGTCCTTGGTCGAGGGTTTGTTGCTGTTGGACGTAGTTTTTGAAGCTTTGCTGCTGTTGGTTGACTTGGTTTTGTAGGTTGGCGATCGCCTCTCCCACATTAACCTGATTGGCCCCCAGTCCGATCGTTAGTTGTCCGGTGGTTAGGGTGTGACTGCTCAGATGTCCAGATACTCCCACTTGACCGACTCCTGGGTTGATTTGTACGCCTCTGGTGCTATTGAGGCTCATACTTCCTGTGGATTGCAGAGTCATATTGTGCCGGGTATCATCGAGGATGTAGCGATGGCCGCCTCTGGTGTGAATTTCGATGCGCTGGTTGCGGTCATCAAAGCGGATTTTGTTTTGGCCGCTGGTGGTAATTTCTAGGGCGCGATCGCTATCATTCAGTTCTATCTCATGACCGCTACTACTGCGGAGATAAATGCCGTCACGACTGGCATATTGGTCTTCCTCCACAAATTGTAAGGTATGGCCGCTAGGGGTTTTGAAGGTTCTTAGGCGTACTTTTCCGCGATCGGAAATCGTCCGATTCACCGGTTCCGGCGGTTTATCCTGCCCATTCCACAACCCACCGATAATATAAGGCCGATGCACATCCCCATGTTCAAACGCCACCAACACCTCATCATTAATCTCCGGCAAACAATCAAACCCCCGATGTTTACCCCCTCCCACACTCACCACCCTCGCCCACTGACTCGCGTGGGAACTCCCATCTGCCTCCGGATTCAGCGTCGGAAACTTAACCCGTACCCGCCCCAAACCCTCCGGGTCTCGATTATGCGTCACAATCCCCACCATCAGCGTCTGTCCCGGCCGGAGGCGACTTTGGGGCGACAAAACATCAAAAATAGACCCCCCTCGCAATCCCCGTACACTAAACTCCGTTGTATAAACTCCCTGATAATACAGATGGCGAGTTTCCGTCACATAATATCTGCCACTGTAGCGCCCCATTCCCGTTAGCTCAATCACCTTACCCACCTGAATCAGAGGATTCCCATCTGCATGGGCATCCGCATAGATAAACTCCCCTCCTAACTCATCATAAATCGCTTGAGCCATGCGATCGGCCTCATCTGGACTCGACACCGGCTTATCCACCACAATCAACCGAGGAGACGGCAAATTAGAACCAAAATTATCCTCAATAAAACGGATACTGCTGTCATTATCATCACTCGTATCGATGATGCCCTCACCCTTACCTTCCACATTCGTGATTAAATTGTAGCGATCGACCTTAGCCACAATCGGCTTTTTATACCGATAATCCCAACTCCGCACCTCAACCGCATCCACCTTCTCCGAACTCGTCACTCGCACCCGAAAGCTCTCCACCTCCTTTAACCAAGTCAACTGTAAAACATCACTCTCCGTCGGTCTACGGAAATGCAACTTCCCATTCTGCACAAACAACTCAAACCCAATTCGCGCCGCCCTCTCCCGCAAAAACTCCATATTCGTCTGATTTTCCTGAAACACATAAGCATGAGTCTTCCCACTATCATCAACATGCCCCCCCTGTATCCCCATTTCTGTAGCAATTTTTCGCACAATATCGCTATCCGTATAATCCTGAAACGAGCGATTATACCGCCCCCGGTGCAAACGATGGGACAAATCATACCCTCGAATCACAATCGGCGCTTGAGTCGAACTCGTAAAATGGGTTTCCATCCCCGTAATCTCCCCATCAATCAACCAATCCTGATTCGCCGCCTCATTTTCCTCCGACGTACTCCCCACAAAACCAACCTTAACCCTCTTTCCAACTTGAATTAAACCATCATGTTGCCAAGTTTGTGTCTCATCATCCAACGGACTATACGGATTATTAATCACCAGCGTAAACATCCCCGGTAAATGCAAACTCTCCTCCACAGAAATTTGCAAAATATCCCGCATAAAGCTACTCATCTCCTCCTCAGTAGCCCCCTCAATCTCAACCATCGGAGTCGAAACAAACAGCGTTTCATCAGCCATAATCTTAATCCCCTAAAAACTTCAAACCATCAACCCGAACTAGAACCCTGTACAAAACTCTGACGTTCGCTAAACTTACGACTAGCCACCCCAAGATCAACCTCTTTCAAATTCAAAGTCACCACCGCCCGAACCGGCACACCATTCGGCCGAAACATATTCAAACTATAATCCAAAGACTCCACCATACAGCGTATATAAATCTTATCTCCCCAGATAAAATAAAACACAGGAGGTCGTCTTAACTCAATGGACTGCTTAGAAAGATTTTCAGACCCATATTCCTCCAAACCATACACATCAACACCACTAAACGATTTCGTAAACGAAGACACCATAGAATCCCCCAGCGAAACCGCCAACGTCCGTTCCTGATAAGTCTTACCATTAACAGTTTGTTTTTCAAACGGATCTTTAAACGAACTAAAATCCACCGCATCCAAAAGCGGTTGAATTTCGCTTAAAACATTGTCTCCCGACTCATAAGTATCAAAAATCAAATTAGACAACGTAAGTTTGTAGGGTTCCACAAATCCAAAATTCACTTTAGGCAAGCCCCGTTCCGTCCTTGCCCCTTGCATATCCTCAATCTTCACACTCCGATTAAACCGCAATTCCTCTGGATTAAACATGAAGCGAATAATACTACTAGCTTCCCCATCCCTGGGAATCAACGCCGCCTTAACTAACCGTACATCCCCTTGCAGAAACTGCTGTTGATAGAGTTGGAGTGCTGCTTTTTGTTTTTCAGCCTCAACGATATCATAAACATCCTCTCGTTCTTCATCAACCTCAATAGCTTGCTCCATCATCAGCAAATCTGCACCCGTCAGCACCGCACCCTTAGTCGCCGACTTTAACGCATCTGAAAGTGCCATTTTCCTCGCTCCTTAATCCTTAATCCTTCCCATTTAACCAAATCACCAAGGCAAACGACCAGAGTAAAAAGACCCATATCGCTCCTGCTCAATCGCCAATCGTTCACAAATCAACCCATAAACCTCCCTAGCCAAAAACTCCACCACATCCGTTTTATCCTCCTCCTGTTCCTCCTCCTCCTCCTGTTCCGTAACCTTCTTTGAATATTCATAAAGTTCTGTTTCATCCTTACTAATAGGCTTCACCTCACTAGCCTTACGCCGAGAAATTCTTTCCTTCAACTCACTTCGACTCTTTAAAGACTCCTGAATCAACCGCTCCAAATTTCGAGGCTGATTCGTCAAATCACTACTAGAAACTTGTCCCTTCGCACCAATAGAAATCCCCGCAGGCAAAAAACCAGCCTGTTTAACATTCAGTCCTTTCTTCCTTCTACCCAAAATCCCCCCATCCCTCATCAAACCCTTTCCACCATCATCCCAACGACCTTGCAGCACATCCTTAGATTTAGACAAGTAATTCAACCCATCCCCTTTAGGAGTTAACATACTATCAAAACCGGTTTCTTCTACTCTTCTTTGCACCAGTTCAGAAGTGATTCCTGATTCACTAATATTCTGAGTTGCTGAAATCTCACCAGAAGCATTTTCTGCTACTGTTCTTTGCAAAGGTTCAGAAGTAATTCCTGATTCAGTAATGTTCTCTGTTGCTGAAATATCACCAAGAGCATTTTCTTCTACTAATCTTTGTACCGGTTCAGAAGTAATTCCTGATGGACTTATGTTTTCGGTTTCTGAAGTTTCACCAAGAGCATTTTCTTCTGCTGTTCTTTGTAAAGGTTCAGAAGTAATTCCTGATGGACTCATGTTCTCTGTTGCTGAAGTTTCACCGGGAGCATTTTCTTCTGCTGTTCTTTGTAAAGGTTCAGAAGTAATTCCTGATGGACTTAGGTTTTCGGTTTCTGAAGTTTCACCGGGAGCATTTTCTTCTGCTGTTCTTTGCACAGGTGTAGAAACGGTTGTGGATTCAGTAATGTTTTCTGTTGCTGAAATCTCACTAACAGCATTTTCTTCTACTAATCTTTGTACCGGTTCAGAAGTAATTCCTGATGGACTCATGTTCTCTGTTGCTGAAGTTTCACCAAGAGCATTTTCTTCTGCTGTTCTTTGTAAAGGTGTAGAAACGGTTGTGGATTCAGTAATTTTTTCTGTTGCTGAAATCTCACCAAGAGCATTTTCTTCTGCTGTTCTTTGTAAAGGTTCAGAATTAATTCTTGATTCAGTAATGTTCTCTGTTGCTGAAATATCACCAAGAGCATTTTCTTCTACTAATCTTTGCAAGGGTTCAGAAGTAATTCCTGATTCAGTAATGTTCTCGGTTGCTGAAGTTTCACCAAGAGCATTTTCTTCTGCTGTTCTTTGCAAAGGTGTAGAAATGGTTGTGGATTCAGTAATGTTTTCAGTTGCTGCAATCTCACTAACAGCATTTTCTTCTAATAATCTTTGTAAAGGTTCAGAAGTAATTCCTGATGGACTCATGTTTTCTGTTGCTGCAATTTCAGCAGAAGCATTTTCTGCTAATCTTTGCAAGGGTTCAGAAGTAATTCCTGATTCAGTAATGTTCTCGGTTGCTGCAATTTCACCAGAAGCATTTTCTTCTGCTGTTCTTTGCAAGGGTGTAGAAACAGTTGTAGATTCAGTAATGTTCTCGCTTGCTGAAGTTTCACCGGGAGTATTTTCTGCTGCTAATCTTTGCACCGGTGTAGAAACGGTTTCAGATTTTTTTGTTTGTATGGAGTCAGAAGTGGGGAGTTCTGAGTCTACTGGGGACGGGGATGTTGGGTGTGGTGTTTCTCCAATGAGTTCTTCTATGCTAGACCATTGTTCTGGAACTTTTGAGTCAAAGTTTTGATGGGTTTGAATTAGTGGAGTTTTAGGGGGTTTAGGGAGGGATTTACGAGATAGGGTGAAGTTTTGATTTAAAGGTTTTATTGTGGTTAAAATGTGTTTTTTTTGAATGTTTTTTTTGGGGGGGAGGGTTGGGTTGATTTGAGAGGAGGGAGATTTTGGAGGATTGGTGGATTGAGTTTGAGGTTGAATGATCGGTTGTTGGGTTAATGGGGGTTGATCTTCGAGAGTGGGATTGAGATCGGATTGAGGGTCTGTTGGGTTTGAGGGTTGGGGATTTTGAGGGTTGGAGGAGGTGATAATAGAACGAAATAGTTGTGTTTTTTGACCCGTATTTTTTGATATTCGATGGGAGAATTTATTGGGATTAATTTTGTTTTTGTTAGGGGCTGATTTAGGTTGGATGGTGGGTTGAGAGGAGGTGTCGTAGTCGGGGAATGTGTGTTGTTGAAGGTCTGGGTTTTCAGGTGAGGTATGGGGGTTGAGTTGAGGGGGGGATTCTATTGGGTTTGGTGAGGGGTCTTGAGGGAGGGGTGAGGGTTGAATGGGTGGGGGGGTTGAGGAGGTGGGTTGAGCAGGATGGGGGGGTTGGGAGGTTAGGGGTTGATGATGAGTTAGGGGGGATTTTTGTAGTTGCCGATCGCCTAATCCCTCCCTAAACCCATCCGTAAATCCACTACCCCATCCATTGTCTACGAGTAGTCCCTGAATCATTGAGCCATGCAAGAAACTGATGGTTTTGGCTCCCAGGGGTTGGATGAATTTGGGGCTGATAAAGGTTTGACCTAACGGATGATGGGCGGCTAAGGGGGATTGTACGCCTAATGGTATGTCGGGTAAGGGTTCTGAGGTGATGTCTTCTGTCATGGTGAACTCTGTCGGTGTTCAGTGGAGCAGGGCTGGATGTTAGGGGTTGAGTTAGAATCACCGCCTCAACCGTGAGAATGAGTTGTTAACATTACGTTGCCCGTTTTGAGGGCTTTGCCTTTGGGTGTTGGTTGTAGGGGATGGACTCGATCACCTGTTCTGAGTTTTCTGAAGCTGTATACTCTGTTTCTGGGGTTGGTTAGGCAAGATTAGCTCGATCCCTTCATAGGCGAGGGTGAGTTCTTCGATCGCCACGGAAGAGCTGTCTGCTTGCAGTGCAGGCGCTTTCCAACTCACGGGTATCGCCTCCAGTAATGACCACTGTAACTGGGTTTCACCGGCTTGGTTGAACATGAGAATATTCAGGTTATAGCGGGTTTTAGGGTAGCTACTGAGGGTTTCGGAGAGCCAATTCCAGAAGGTTAAATCGTTGGTCATTCCCCGCTTGAGAGTGACATCATCAAATTCTGCATGACCCACTAAAATATGTTGTTGATCGTTGAGTCCTCCTTCGAGTAAGGTTTCCTTTTTCATATTCACGCCAAACCCGGAACATTCACTAAAAGACGCTTTAATTTCGCTGCCAATTTCTACATAAAAGCGATTGGTCAGAATGTAGTTAGCTCGATGTTGGGTATAGGGATTAGGTTGGTTCATGACAAGCGTCCTTTATACGATCCTTTTCGTTGTTTTTGCTGGTGTAAATCTTCGACTAATAAGGCATAAACCCGATCCGCTAATTGTTGGACTTTTAAGGGATCGTCTTTAATCTCTTGAGCCACTTTTTGCAGTGCCTCAAAATTGATGGAATCGGTGGGTCGGCGACGGGTTTGGAATGGGGGCGGAATGCTGAACCCAGCAGCTTTGTGGGGATCGCCGATGGGTTCCCAGGAGCTATGGGGCTGATAGTCATTGGTCATGGTTTGAGATTTAAGGGGATGAGTCCGGTTTTTGCTAATAGATTTTGCATTTCTTCCGTTTGCAGAAGTTCAGCAAATTTTTGCCCGACTGGAGGACGGCTATTATCACGAGCATAAACGACGGTGAGGGGATAGGCCAAGGGATATTCGCCGGTTTGAAACAATTCTACATGGGGAAAATAACTGCCTTTATCGTTACAGAGGTCAGTTCCAGGATTGAGGGGTTGAGTGTTGTTTTGAATTAGGGGTTGAACGGCGGTTTTATTCTGAGTAGAAATAGCTAGGGGATAAACGGAACATTGACCAAAAACTTGGGCGATCGCCCCAAACCCGATCGCACCAATTTCCCGTTCCTCAAAGTCAGCCAATACCGTCCGCAATAGCTCAAAAATCGGTAGCACGGCGATCGCCTCCTCCGAAGGCGTAACCACCAAAGCATCGGGGTTGGGGGCTTGCGGTAACCCCTGACGAAAGGCGGCGATCGCCCCCGGATCTTGCAAGACTTGTTCCTCAAAAATACGGATCAGTTCGGGATTGTCGGGCACATACAACTTCACCGGCAAATCCGGGCCGCCCAACTCCTGCCAATTGCTCAATTCCCCCGTATACAAGCGTCTCACCTGATCCAAACTCAACTGCCCGTTCAACGTTCGGGGGAGAGAATTCTGGCGAAACTCGTAACTAAACGGGACAAAAATCACCAACCCATCATAGGCGATCCGCTCGGCTTCTAAATCCGGTTCATTGATCGCCGAAGCAATCGCAAAATCAGCCCGATCGCCCCGCACAGCCGCGATCGCCTCCTCCAAAGACTCCACCGGCTCATACACCAGCTCCAGCTTAGGAATGCGCCGCCCTAACTCCCCATCCAAACGCCGTCCCAACGCCACCAAATTCCGTTGTTGCAGCACATAATTCCAAATCCCATTCCCCACCGCAGTATACTCAAACCGTCCCTGGGGAACGGCTGCCACATCCTCCACACAACAAACCCTCGGATTTTGTGCCGTTGCTCGGTCATTAGAGCGCCGCAAAAACCACCAGCCTAAACCACTCCCCAAACCCAAAAAAAGTAGCAGCCACAGCAACCACCACCAGCGACGTTTGCGCTTAACAACCTCCTCTTCTTCTTCCAGTTCAGTTGACTCCATCCACTCTAAAGATCGAGACAACTGGGGCAAAGATTGGCGAGCCACTTCTGCGCTAGGAAATGGCGTATCAATCTCCAATAAACGCCAAATAAACTGTTGAAGTTTAGGATCGACCTCCGGCCAACTCTGGGGCAGCTTGGGATTTAAGCTTTTCTCTCCTTCCAGCAACCAAGTACCCGTGAGTAAGGCAAAACTCACTTGCCCCAAATCTCGTAAATCTTGGCTTAATGTCGGTCGTTTTACCGTCATTGTCGGTGGAAAAAATCGGTCTTCCCACAACCACAAATCCGACAAATAAATTAAGAATTGGGGAAACTCAAAAAACTGCTGTTCTTGGGGCAAAATCAGCAGACTATCTAAACTTAAATTACCATGGGACAATCCCCCTTGAATTTGGCTGGAGGGTAAGCGATATTTTTGTCCATGCAACGACTCTAAACTTTGCAAAACCTGATTCAAGAAATGCAAGATTTCCCACTGATCCATGGCTCCCTTTTGTTGCAAATAAACCCTCAACGTCGGGTATAAACTTGCCAAACCCTCGGTGACTACATAACAGCGCTCCTCATGGCGATCGGCGATCGCATCCCCAGAACTCAACACCCGAAAATCCTGGGCCCGACCATCCGCCAAAACTGCCCCGGCCACATTCTCGAAATTATCCTTATAATTCTGGGCTTCCTGAGTATTAAAATAGCGCTTCGGTAACAAATACTCCTTGATCGCTACCGGCGCACCATTCACCACTTGCACCCCTTTATACAGCCGTCCCATGCCCCGACTGCCCAGAAACTCCGTCACCCGATACCGCCCCCGATGGCCGATAATCTCCGCTTTCGGGCGCAAAATCCCCGGAAACCCACATCTCAGACAAACCTTCGTCTCCCCATCCGCTTCCATACTCTGCCGGGGCTGATCGCATCCCAAGGGATCGCCCCAAACACATCGATACTCCGTATAAACCCAGTCTCTACGCGACCCCACCACCGGAGCAGTAACCGTTTCTACCGCTTCTACCTCTGGGGCGGCTTCCTCCTCTTCCTCCCGTTCTCGACGCAACAGATCCAGCACATCCTGCTGAATAAACGGCAGCAATTGAATCATCCAAAAAGGAAAGAAACGATACAGCCGGTAAATGAAGCCTCCCCGCAAGAAAGCCGCCCGACTCTGGGCCCTAGCCCGTCCTCTCTGTTCAATCTGCTCTAAAGTTCGTCGCCCAAAGGGGCGCTTATTGCGTCGTTGTGCCATCTGAAGTCAACAATTCCTGCTATTCAACCCTTGCAATACGCCAATGCTCGTCTTATCTCGGAGTTCACCGTCGGTCAAGTCTAGCTCAAAATCGCCCAAAATCATGCCATAGTTAGCTTTTGTTAAGAATTCAGCCATTTCCCTTAGACTCGCTTTTGTTTTACAAATCTTTATAACTTTCTTGACCTTTGCATATGACTCTAAAGCCTTGAGTAAAGAGCGCTTCACCTGTTTTGTCCTGGCAATTTGGAAAAACCTATGAACTAAGTTTGCCGTGACACAGCTAAAAATGTGCATTAGCGTAGGGTGGGTTAGGCGGCTAAAACCTAGACTCTGACAGAAATCTATCAATCCGCCGTAACCCACCATTTTAGGGTTGTCACGGCACTAGATGTTGGTGAACCCATAACCTTCCTGTTCATGTCGCGCAGTGAAACCCGCCCTTCTATAGATGCTTTTCCATATAATCTCGCAATAAACGGTTAATCTGAGTTTGATACTCTTGCTCTTGAGATTGAAGCCATTCTAAAATATCTTTATCTATCGATAATATCACTGTAAATTGCTCCCGTGAGTCCGACGATTTTTTACGAACTACAGCTTTAGCAAATAGTTCTGGGGTCAGTTCAGGACAATCAGAAAAATCAATCTCGTCATCGGTCATCCTATCTAGCCGTTGCCAGTCAGTTTGAGAGTTGCTGGAAATAACTTTGTTCTTCATATTTTGTTGCTTTTCTTGCCGATATAATACGAGTATAGTCTTCTCGTTCTGTATGGACAATCACCACTACTCTTGATTGTAACAAACCCAGGGTAATAAACCTTTGTTCTCCATAATCAAATCGGTCATCCTCAACCGTTATAATATCTCCATCAAAAACCCTAGGAACATCTATAAAGTCAATTCCATGTTTGCGGAGGTTAGCTAGACGTTTAGCTTCATCCCACTCGAATTCCATGATGCTTGCCGATCGGTATTGTAAGTCAAGAGTGATAGCAGGTTTGTATTGAGCTACGATCGCACAATCAGCAGTCAGTGTCAACGCAGTTAAGGAGCTGTGAGGCAAGAGCAGGATGGCGGATAGGGCGATCGCTGCTATCATGCAGATAAACGATATTCTACCCAGGATTGCCGCACTGAGGTTAAACCGATGGCACTTAAGCAAGAGTTACAGGAAAAACGAGCAGAAATCTTAGCCATTGCCGAACAACACGGAGCGTTTAACGTGCGAATTTTTGGCTCCGTAGCGCGAGGAGAAGAACGAGAAGATAGTGATATTGATTTTCTAGTTGATATGGAGATTAACCGCAGTTTATTAGATCGGATTGGTTTAATGCAAGACTTGGAAGATCTATTAGGGCGAAAAATTGATGTAGCAACGGTTAAAGGCTTACGGGACTATTTTCGAGAACGAATTGTAAATCAGGCTATTCCTCTATGACAGATGATAAAATCTATTTACAGGATATCCGCGATCGCATTGCTCGTATTGAAGCCTATACTCAAGGAGGAAAAGCAGATTTTTTAGAATCGATTTTAATTCAAGATGGCGTAATTCGTAGTTTTGAAGTAATTGGAGAAGCTGTAAAACGCCTTTCTCCAGAACTGAGACAAAAGTATCCAGAAATTCCTTGGCGGAGAATAGCAGGACTTCGAGATGTCCTCATTCATGACTATACTGGTATCAACTTAGATGAAGTTTGGAATGTAGTTGAAGGCAAATTACCAGAATTAAAACCTCAAATTCTAAACATTCTATCAGATATAGAACATGAGAGGTGAAGGGGTACAACGACGAATTCCTGCTATTCAACCCTGGCGATCGCCTCCGATATAGAACTCCCCTCCAATACCGCCACGATCGCCGGTAAGTATCGATCCATAATGGTCACATTAGCATACACTAGCGATCGCACCAAAGCCACCGTCAGGCGATCGCCCTCCACATCAATGCTCGTCTTATATCGCAGTTCACCATCCGTGAAGTCTAGCTCAAAATTGCCCAAAATCATGCCATAGTTAGCTTGAGTTAACAATTCAGCCATCAACCGGCGATCGCCTTCTGGAACCGCAACCGGAAAGAGAGAATAAAACAGAAACTGCTTATCCCCTTCATGAATGCGAGCATAACAGCGCCAACGACCCTTTTCTCCCTGAAACGCTAACTGTAAACGTCCCGGCTCAACCTGTATAAATTCCCAATCATCCTGCTCAAAAAAATCTCGCACCACCGCCTCTAAAGAAGTCTCCTCTTCCTCCTCTGTCCACTCCTCCAACTGCCGCATGAATCCAGCAAATCCCCCCTCTTCCATCTGGGAAAATTCTGTTTCTAAACCCTCTTGAACCGTATTAAACAGCGTTTCCAGCGCTTGCGCTCCCATCTGAACCGCTTGCGTCAATTGGGTTAAATTCGCCCGTTGCCAAAACGTATCATAACCAACTCGCTCCCCCTCAACCTCTTGATAAACAGACAGCGCCAACCATCGCTCAGACTGTAACACTTCTGGAGTTAAGATCGCCCGTAAATGATCAGGAATAGGATCGGGCACTCGATCCGGTTGTAACATCAGATCCAAGTATAGGGGGCGATCGCTCAGAAACGCCCCAACCATTTCCCCCCGCCAGCGTTTCTCCAAATTAAACTGATTATTGTCCTCAATTTGTGCATAACTGGCCCCATCCACCTCCACCCTTAACCGCACTTCCTGTAACTCATCCTCCAACTTCACCTGAAGGTTTACCCCTTGCACCCGCAAAGGAGCCTCATGTTGAGCATCAAAAATAATCTCTTCATTCAATTCTAAAGTGCGATCGGTCATAGCCATTCCTCTCCATTGATCCGCCGATCAACTCACCCTTACTCACAGTAATATTGATATTGTAAATGGATACGAGGGTGCAGCAATCTTTGTACCGGTTCCCCATCCTGAAGATGGGATTCAACAATCTCAGACACATTTTCAGGTTTTACCCGACAATACCAAATTTCATCCGGTAAAACCCGCACCGTTGGCCCCAGATTACACTGACCTTGACATCCTACCCCCTCAACTTTAACCCTTTCACCCGCATAAGTTTCAAACGCAGCTAAAACCTCAGCCGCACCTTGCCGACAACAGGACTCATGTTGACAAACCCAAACATACTGAATTTTGACTTCTTCTGGAAAATTTTCCGCATCTAAACTCATTACCCATTACCCATAACCCACACCTTTAGTGATGAATATCCAACGACAAAACATATTGACCTAAATTTAGACGTTCGCACCACAACTCATACTCAATCCTCAAATGTTCCGGTTGCGAATACCCTGTTAAAATCAGACTGCGCGTAAAATTCCGAAGGCGCATCTGTCCCACTTCATTCGCCGACTCTCCAGAGAGCCAATATCGAGATAATCCATACATCCCCTGTTCCCAGAAATGGCGATAACTCAATTTCCCATTGCCCTGCATCGTCATTACCACCCGATGGGCCGAAATCTCCAACCATAATAATCTCGGCGGCCCCGCTAAGGGAATGGTCGGGTTAATTTCCGGGTTACGGTCATAGAGTCCCGGTTCATTGAGCAACAGATGAAAACGGTCTCGATCCTTACGGTATAACGTAGCGGCAGTTTCCACAAAAGAATAAATGGGCAGATCCGTAGAGGAAAAACACAGACTAACGGGTTTGCGGTGGTTTTTAAGCATATCTAATGAAGAGAGAACAATAATGGACAGTTGACACTCCTCGACCTAAAGGTACGAGGATTCTTTAAAAGGAGATATCCACCGTTGGACATTGCTCGAACCACAACTCCCAATACCGTTTTTAGTCGAATACCAGTGTTGCGCGATAGGGGATGCCAATTCCCACTACT
>NZ_JAQOSP010000127.1 GCF_030068475.1 Roseofilum acuticapitatum BLCC-M154
TGTGAGGGTAGATTTCCCGGAGAGATTCTAGGATGGTTTCAGAGGTGATACCTTGAGTTTCAGTGATACTCATTATGGATGCAAATGATGAGTTGAATGGTTCATTGATTATAACTTAAGCGATCGCGAAGCGAAACGGAGTTTTATCGCCCCCACAACCGCTTCTCCAATGCGATCGCCTGAACGATGCCTCCCATTATCGCGCCAGCAATGGCTCGCCTATCGCCTGAGACTCAGAAACCAGGTTTTTGCCACCTCTACGGGTTAAGAAGCAAAAATTACCTGAAAAACCCGGTTTCTTGGCTTGATGGAAATGAGCCAATAGATTGTGAGATCGCGTAGGGTGTGTTAGCGGGGAGTTAATCTTTGCCGAAGTCGAGTAAATTTTATTCCCCGCGTAACGCACCGAAGCCTGATTGATTTTATTCTTGGAAATTTGGTGCGTTACGTCGGGCTTTTAAATTGACTGATTAAGTTCAAAATTTATCCCCAACTAACGCACCCTACCGTCACTAACTGATTTTGCGATCGCATGATGGATGTGCGATCGCACTACAGAAAACAACCAAAGCGCGATCGCCCCCACAACCGCTTCTCCAATGCGATCGCCTGAATCATACCTCGCCCGATCGCCCCTACCCAAGATGCGATCGCCAAGCGAAACGGAGTTTTATCGCCCCCACAACCCCTTCTCCGGTGCGATCGCCTGAACCATGCCTCGCCCGATCGCCCCTACCCAAGATGCGATCGCCAAGCGAAACGGAGTTTTATCGCCCCCACAACCGCTTCTCCGGTGCGATCGCATGATGGATGTGCGATCGCACTGGGTAAAATAGCTTGTAAATTATTGTGCTTTGAGTTTAAGGTATAATAGGGCAAAAGTATTAACTAAAGCACGCTGTTTATGAATAAAATAACCTTAGAAGAAGCGGCCAAAAACTCAATCGATTATCTCCAACGTGCGGCAGCAGGAGAAAGTTTTCTAGTGGTTCAGGCAGATCGACCAGTTGCGAAAATTATTTCTGCTCGATCTGAAAATGTCTTAGATGCTTTCGATTCTTTCCGTTCCCGAATAGTTGCAGAATCAATTGACTTAGATACAAATATGATCTTTGCCGAAGTCCGCGATCGCACTTCTACTCCAGAAACACCAAGTTGGTAATGACCATAAAATTTCTCCTGGATACCAACATTATTTCAGAAAGTATCAAATTACGACCGAGCGAAGTGTTTCTGACTCGTTTTCGACAAAATATTGAAGATTCAGCAATTGCATCAGTTACATGGCACGAGCTTCTTTACGGGTTATATCGATTGCCAGAGTCTCGACGTAAAAGAACGTTGTCTGATTATCTCACACAAGTTATCCAAGACAAAATGATTATCTTGCCCTACTGTCATGATGCGGCCCAATGGTTTGCACAAGAACGAGCTAGACTAACAGCTTTAGGTCAAATGCCTTCATACCCCGATGGGCAAATTGCTGCTATTGCTCGAGTTAATGATTTGACTCTGGTAACTCGTAATGTCTCAGACTATGCTAATTTTGCAGGACTGACAATCGAAAACTGGTTTGTTTAGACTGAAACTAATCGATCGCGGTATTGATAAAGCCGATATTGTTCTAGCATTCTATCATCCGGAACATCGAAAACTAACTGATGAGTGCGATCGCACTACCGAAAACAACCGAAGCGCGATCGCCCCACAACCCCTTCTCCAATGCGATCGCCTGAACCATGCCTCGCCCGATCTCTCCTACCCAAGACGCGATCGTGGAGGGTCTGTTAGTGGGGAATTAACTTATACCAAAGTCAAGTCAATTTTATTTCTCGCGCAGGGCACTAAAGCGCTGTATAATGTTAGTCTAACCTAATCAACTCAACGTGTTCTCTAGTCGAGTGCCTGCTTTGAAACAGAGTACACAAGAAATTAAGGTAGATTGGAATTTATCATGAACGAAACATCTAGGTTCCCCGATCACTCCCAAGTACGGCAAACTCTGAGCAGAGCGCATCGTAGTTGTCAGGAAATGGAGTTAGCTGGTTTGGAGTTGCAAGAGGTGATTGAAATATTAGAGGGCAATATTAGAGAACAACGTCTCAAGCGACTAAAACAAGTTGCTTCAGTTGAGTAAAAAGCGATCGCCTGAACCATGCCTGGCCCGATCGCCCCTACCCAAGAAGCGATCGCGAAGCGAAACGGAGTTTTATCACCCCCACAAGGGGTTCTCCCGTGCGATCGCCTTAGCAATGGATTGTATTATTACCCCCCATCAACTCTCATACATGCGCTTCTATTGTTATGTAACTTCAAACTTCATAGTTAATTCGGTCTATATCGGTTTGAATAAAATCATTACCTTTGAACAGTAAAGGTTGCTTCATTGCCTTAGCTAACCCATAAGAAAAACAGTCCCCCATATTTAATCTTGCCGGGTGACGGCCTTTGCCAAATTTTAAGAATGCCTCAGCCGCTAACTGTGCTTGCTCTGGAGTAAATGGAAATACTGTAATTGATAATTCTTTGAGTAGTAATTTCAAATATTCTACACCTTGTTCTCCATGTCTTGTTCCTAAAACAATGGATAGTTCAACATATCCTGGAGAAGAGAGCAGACAGGTTTCATTACTCTCAACAAGCTCCAGGAATATTTTTTCTTCTGGTTCACCATAGATAATTGCTAGAATAGCCGAGGGATCTATGACCACTAATCTAAACCTCCAAATTGATTGTAGCCAATGATTTCGTCAGTTGATCGACTATCAAGAACGGGTAAATTTCTGATCCGATCGCAGATGTAATGTACTGCTTCAAGATTGATTTTCGTTTTTTCTTCTTCAGCACTCAGAGGGTTTTGTTGTAATAATTCTACCAACCATTTTAGTAATGCCCAGCGATCGCCAACTGGAAGATCCTCGATATGTTGCTTCAGTTCAACCAGAGTAGAGTTAAGGTTTGCTTGCATGAGATGGGTACTATTAGTATGGTCACGTTCATTATAAGGGCGATCGCGAAGCGAAACGGAGTTTTATCGCCCCCACAACCGCTTCTCCCGTGCGATCGCCTGAACCATGCCTTGCCCGATCGCCCCTACCCAAGATGTGATCGCCCCTAAACTTTAGAAACCGGGTTTTTGCTACAGATATTGCTTAAGCAGTAAAAGCGACCTAAAAACCCGGTTTCTTGGGGTGGGCGAGAGGAAATGTCGCAATTATTGATTATTTTCAGTTTCTAGACGAGCTAGTGTAGTTGCTGCTTCTGCCAGATATAGAGCAGCTAAAGCTCGTTTTTTAGGATCGGTTTCTTCTTTAAGATCTTGGGTAAAAATTAGAATTCGATGACGATAAGCACGTATGGATTCTGAATCATTAATGGGATTAATATCGATACTCATAGGTCAAGAGGAAAAGTTCTAATACGAATATCTAAGAGTTGTTGCTCTGGTTCGAGGTAGATAAATCGAACTTCAAGTAGCTCATTAACTCCTAGAGTAACATCTTGAGAGGCTTCTGGAGGGTTGACCGATTCATGGAAGGCGATCGCTGTATACTCTCCAGGAGGAAGATCGGGAAACTGAGCATCTGCCCAGCGCCAATTAACGGGTTTTTCGCCGATCGCCGTTCCATCCTGTTGGGCGATCGCCACAAACAGGGTTCCTTGATAAGAAGCCATAGCGTAACCGTCTTGATTGCGAATGGTGATGAAAATATCGGACATTGAGACGACCCGTTTTTGACCTTTTAATTTTAGAGGATTGTGCGATCGCCTGAAATGCCTCGCCCGATCGCCCCTACCCAAGATGCGATCGCCAAGCGAAACGGAGTTTTATCGCCCCCACAACCCCTTCTCCAGTGCGATCGCCTGAGCGATGCCTCGCATTATCGCCCCAGCAATGGCTCCCATATCGCCTGAGACTCAGAAACCAGGTTTTTGCCACAGACATCGCTTAAGCAGCAAATATGACTTCAAAACCCGGTTTTTACTGTTGTATAGTGTTTAGCATAGTTTGGATAGTGAC
>NZ_JAQOSP010000128.1 GCF_030068475.1 Roseofilum acuticapitatum BLCC-M154
CTGTTCCTGTTCTTCTGAGCTTAAGGCTTGCCAGCGCTCGTTGGCAATCCAGGCTACATCCGGCGATCGCTTCCCCCCCTGGGGTAAACTAAAAATAGTAGAAGAACTAAATACTTTCCCCAGTTGGGTTTGACGGTTCCATTGCCAGAGAAAACCAATGAGATCGGCTTCCCGATTGCCACTGATCGATCCGACTGGAGGCATGATCAAGAGTTCTCCTTGGGCGGTTTGTTCGAGTTGGTACTGTTCATTATTTTGGCAAAGTTGATAAAATTGCTGATCGGTGAGATGAACGGTTTTTAGGTTTAGAGTAATGGGTTCGTAAGTTAGCATAGTTTATGGATTGACAAAGGATTGATGTTCGGGGGTAGCTAATCCTGTTTGTAGAGTCGCGAGTACCTGAGCTAAGTCACCGGCTAATAAGGCGGCTTTATCTAACCATAATCCAGGGAACATCTGGGACTCTATAATTCCCTCTGCATTGGGTTCTAGTTTGATATATTGTTCATGCTCTAATCGAAACCAATCCAGTTCCCCGTCATCGACGCGCCAGACTAAATATTCTTGTACTTGGTTGCGACGATAAACATTGCGTTTTTGATGTAAGTCAATAGAAACACTACTGGCGGCAATTTCAACCATTAATTCTGGCGCACCTTCGACATAACCATCTTCGCTAATTGTGGATTGTCCCCCTTCTTTGATTCTCAGGAGCGCATCGGGTTGGGGTTCATTGTCAGAGTCTAAGCGGACAGTACAATTATCGCCTAATTGTAGATTAGGAGTAAAGGCTTGGTAGAAACTGAGCCAGCCCATAATAAAAGCATGGGGTTCGCCATGTTGGGTGATTCTTAAGGGAGATGCCATATAAACAATTCCTTCGATTAATTCGGCTTTTTTGCGATCGGGCATAGCATAATAACGACGCTCAAATTCTGTGCGCGTGAGTTTGTCGCCGTTTTCTAGGGGAGGAATGGTTATTTTGGGATTAATGGATTCAGTGGTTATCATATTTAGGATTGAGGAGATTAGAGAGAATTGCCCTCTCCCCCAACCCCCTCTCCCACGGGAGAGGGGGCTAAGTTTGTATTTTATTTATTAGAGAAAGGCTATAGCTAGTGTAAATGAGTTGTGCAACTGGAAATGCCCTCTCCCTTTCATGTCCGCTTTGCGGAAAATCCCTCTCCCGTGGGAGAGGGACTTACTCCCCTTCTCCTGCGGGAGAAGGGGCTAGGGGATGAGGGGCAGCCATTACATCACTCATTTAGGTTTGCTATGTATTTCTAATGGTACTGAGGGGTTTCTGGGGGGGGCAAGGTAATGGCCAAATTCGCTAAGGAAGCGATCGCCTAAAATAGCCTCCCGAATGCGTGAGGTAAAGCGCACCAATTCCGTAATATTGTGGATCGACAGCAGGGTATACACCAACAGTTCACGACAGCGCCATAAATGCCCCAAATAGGCGCGGCTAAAATTTTGACAGGTATAACAGGGGCACTCGGCATCGAGGGGGGCAAAGTCTTCGCGAAATTGGGCGTTTTTGATATTCCAGCGCTCTCCCCGCACAAAAACGGCTCCATGACGAGCTAACCGGGTGGGGATGACGCAATCAAAAACATCGATACCGGAGGCGATCGCCTGTACCATTTCTTTATAAGTTCCCACTCCCATCAGATAGCGGGGTTTTTCTGCCGGTAGAAGGGGTGCAGTCACCTTCACAATTTGGTTAATTAAATCCCCTGGTTCCCCCACACTCACCCCACCAATGGCATAACCGGGCAAATCGAGGGCGACTAATTGCTCGGCTGCGGCGGTTCTCAGGTCAGGATATACTCCCCCCTGAACGATGCCAAATAATGCCTGATCGGGGCGATTATGGGCGGCTATGCAGCGTTTTAGCCAGCGATAGGTGCGCTCTGTGGCAGCGATGACGGCATCTTTGGAGGCGGGATAGGGGGGGCATTCGTCAAACGCCATGATTACATCTGCACCGAGCTGATTTTGGATGGCGATCGCCTTTTCTGGAGTAAGATTAATAATTCGTCCATCTCTAGGCGATCGAAATTTTACTCCCTCTTCCTGAATGGTTCGTAAACTGGCTAAACTAAAAACCTGAAATCCTCCAGAATCAGTTAACATGGGGCCATCCCATCCCATAAACCGATGCAACCCTCCCCCACGAGCAATCAAATCCTCTCCCGGTTGCAGATGCAGATGATAAGTATTGGCTAAAACCATTTGAGCGCCCGTGCCTTTGAGTTGGGCAGGAGTTAGTGCTTTTACCGTCGCTAACGTTCCCACAGGCATAAATTTAGGCGTTTCCACCCTTCCATGGGGCGTTAAAAACGTCGCTGCTCTGGCTTGAGTTTGGGAACATTGGGCTTGTATCGAAAACCGAAAGGGTTGATGCATTATTGATAGCGTTTTCAAATAAAAAACAGACATGGTGTAGGGGCGAACGGCTGTTCGCCCCTACAATAGTATAGGAAGATGCTGATAGTAAGTCAGGGAGATTTGGGAGAAGTCTCTATTTCCGGTAATTTGAGTAAGACTCCCGCAATAAACCAATAATACACCGCCACGGGATCGACATCTAGGGGATAATAATAGGGAAAAAAGCTGACAATTAGAATAAAAATACAGAAACACAAGGACATTTTTTGCCAGCGATGATTGTGCAAAGCTCGATAAGCTTGGAAAGTGAGAAATGCCAGCACTGAAACTACTGCTAAAAAAGCGAGTAAGCCCAAAGGCCCAATTTCATAGAGGATCTTAGCATGGAAAGTTTCAATTAACCGAGTTGGGGCGAATTTTCGTGCTGCATTCGTCGCTGCACCAATGCCTTTTCCCCAAATTCCCTCTTGCTGATCTAAAATCCATTGCCATTGATTCCACATAAAATCTAGGGGTGGTGAAACAGTCCAACGATCCACTAAACTTTCTATTCGTTGCTCAACTCGATTAACGGTTTGAATAATTATACCACTGGCGATGATGGCGGCTCCCCATTTTAAGGGTAATCGTTTTTTATTTGAGGTACTTAGAAGTTGTAAAACAATAAAAATGATGGGGACTAACGCTAGGGCAATTCTTTGACCTGAGAAAATAGCCATAATAATCAAAAGTCCTGTACCAATAGCGCTGAGAATACGCCATTTCTTATCCAGATCGCTGATGTCAAGAGCAAAGAGAAAAAAGACACTAGAGATGAGAAACCATCCCCATTGCCAAGGGGCAACAAATGTGCCTGGAAGTCGAATTAATCCCGCATTGGGATTATATAACGCAGCTCCACCGATAAAGCAATGGGCATCTAGACTGGCACGATAGAGCTGTTCTGCGGAAAGGGGTCTACTACCTGGACAAATTCCTTTGGTTAGGAGTAAATATTGAATAAATCCTAGGGCGCAACAGATTAAAATGAGAAGGGTGTGGAGTCTGAGAAAAAAGGATAATTCTTCTTTACCATGAATGAGGTAATAGGCGCAAAGGATGAGGGGGATATAGCTTAATAAGGTTTTAATTCCTATTATTCCCATCAGGGTTTGATTGCCTAGGGTAGGATTGAAGCTTTCGCTAATGATGTTAATCCAGAAAAAGTGAGCGAATGTAATCAAGACTAGGGCAATTAGGGGAATGTAGAGGGGTTTTATTTTTTGCCAAAAGGGTTTGAGATAGTCGTGATCGTGGATTAAGATGGAGAGGAGAGCGGGAAGATAAAAGAAATCTTTAACTAAGTGGAGTAGGGGGTTACTGTCGGCAATTCCATGGGTGACGGTTCCTGCAAAGGGCATATAGATTAAAAACGCCCACAGTCCTAAAGCCGGGTAAGTATAAGAAAACCCCATAATTCCCCCAACCATGCCTGCAAAGATACCGGAAATCAAACCATCGAGTAGGGTGAATAATATCCCTGGTAAGAGGATAAAGGCGGTTAGTTGAATCAGTTCTCGGCGTTCCATGAGGGAATAGGGAATAGGGAATAGGGAATAGGGAATAGGGAATAGGGGTTTTATCCTTTCCTTACTCAAAAGTAGGCACAGTCCAGGAAATTCTTCATTGGGCTAATGATGAACCTGCTCTATGGTACTGTGCCTAATGGTAAATGTCTCGCTGATACCCTTTTGACGATCTGACAAAATACTAAGCTTGCAAGGCTGTTTGAATCTTATCTTGCAGAACAGAAACGACTTCATCTATGGCGATTTCCTCAGAAGCGAGGGTTGCCCGTTCTACACACTCTACTTTACCCGATTTGATGGCTCTGCCGGTAACTAAGCGATAGGGAATGCCAATTAAATCAGCATCTTTGAATTTTACCCCGGCTCGCTCATTGCGGTCATCGAGTAAGACTTCTATTCCGGCTTGTTGCAAGTCTTGATAGAGTTGTTCGGCGACTTCCATCTGTTGACTATCGGTAATATTGGGAACGCAGATAATTACCGTATAGGGGGCGATCGCCACCGGCCAAATGATGCCATTCTTATCATAGGACTGCTCCACGGCTGCTTGGGCGAGGCGAGACACTCCCACGCCATAACAACCCATAAAACAGGGTAATTCTTCCCCCTGTTCGCTGGTAAACGTGGCATTCATGGCTTGGGAATATTTGGTTCCCAACTGGAAAATATGACCGACTTCAATACCTCTGGCGGTTTGTAATAGTTGCGTCGGATCGTGAACGGTGCGATCGCCTGCTTTTGCGGTACGAACATCTACAATGCGATCGGGTAAAACAAACTGATCCCCCCAGTTTGCCCCCATCACATGGTATCCCGTCTCATTGGCTCCGGTAGCAAAATTTTTCAACTCCACGGCCGTCTGATCCACCAACCGCAGGAACTTCGGCGCTAAATTCTCCTGTTCAGAAATATACTCATCCCCTAATCCCGGATCGATATATCCCAGGGGTAGAGGTTTCGTTGCCCATTTGCTCTGCGCTTCCGGATCGGGAACCGTGAGGGCCAAAACCCCATTCGCGCCGTATTCTGGAGCTAGAGCCGTTAACTCATTGGAGAGCTTCACCTCATTGACATCCTGATCGCCGCGAATACTCACCAGTACCAAAACCGTCATGCCACTATCATAAACGACCTGATAGAGAACATTTTTTACCGTATTGGTGGCATCACAACCCAGAGCCTTGCAGAGGGTGGCAATGGTATTGGTATTCGGTGTTTCTACTTTTTTATACTCTGTAAAGGGAGAGGGTTGAGCATCCGCAGGCAGAGAAACCGCCTTTTCCACATTCGCCGCATATTGGCTATCTTCCGTGTAGAGAACCTCATCTTCTCCAGCCTCAGCCAATACCATAAACTCCTGAGAAACCCCGCCCCCAATGGCTCCAGAGTCCGCTTGTACCGGTTGGAACTTCAGACCGCATCGCCGTAGCATATTCCGATAGGCCCGATCCATATCCTGGTACGTCTGTTTCAAACTTTCCCGGTCAGTATGAAACGAGTAGCCATCCTTCATGATAAATTCCCGACCGCGCATCAAGCCAAACCGGGGGCGAATTTCATCCCGGAACTTAGTTTGAATTTGATACAGATGAACCGGTAATTGCCGATAGGAACGAATCATATCACGGGCGATCGCCGTAATCACCTCCTCATGGGTTGGCCCCAACCCCAACTCCCGCTTTTGCCGATCCTGCAACGCAAACATAATCCCTTCTGCCTTCGTATAGGTATCCCAGCGTCCCGACTCTTGCCACAGATCCGACGGTTGCAGTTGGGGAAGCAAGCATTCCTGGGCCCCCGTAGCATTCATTTCCTCGCGCACAATTTGGGAGACTTTTTGCAAAACTCGCCACATTAGGGGAAGATAAGCATAGAGTCCGCTACCAATTCGACGAATATATCCCGCCCGAACCAACAACTTATGGCTGGGAATTTCTGCTTCTGCTGGGTCATCTCGCAGCGTATTAAACAGCATGTGTGACAGTCGCATTCTGTATTGCTCCCACTTAGACCAATTCCCCATTATCTCACAAGAAGCAATCATTCAGAAACCGGGTTTCTCATCAACAATCTGGATCTATTCAAGGATGCTCACTGCTGATGAACATCAACAGATCTGCATCGCCTACTCGAAATGACTCATAGGCCCAAGGTTCATCTCCCTTGAGTTTAATGATAGTTTATACAACCCGTTCCGCGTGCGGCCGCTTGTTAGGCAAGCTACGAAGACCTAAATGCTAAACTAAAACCAAGCTCAATACATACCGCTTTCTCAATCTCTTCCCAGTAAATCTCCTCTAAATCACCCTGTTTATTTTTAATTCTCTGGGCATCCACAGCTCTCATTTGACTTAAGTTGATGTGTCGATCTTTATCTAATCCATTCTTGGCGGTCGGTGTAACATTCACAACAAATGGATAACTTTTTGCTCCGGGCAATAATGGAGCAACTATTGTCGTTGCCCCATTTTGGTTGCCAATATCGTTTTGCAAAATCAGACAAGGGCGCTCTTTATCAGTCTCATAACCAACAACAGGGTTGAGAGCGACCCACCATATCTCCCCTCGCTTGTAGGTTAAGTGTCCGTTAGGCATTTAAACCATCGCCTACTGCAACATCCCATACAGAAATTTCCTGTTGCAACTCTGGGTCATTAGCCTGATCTTTGTAAGCATCTTCTAGCTCCTTCATAAAAATCCTCCTCTTTTCTTGCCTGAGAATATTATTTATGAAGCTGCTACGATTGCTTGCTAACCGATCTATAAAATCTAGAACTTCGTCATCCAAGGTTATGCTGACTTTCTTACTCATAGTTGCAAACTGTCTGCGACAGATTGGTATGACTATATCATCATACTACCCAATCCTATGCTAATGGTCAATAAATGAATTGCAGGCAGTGGGTGTTACCTTAATCGATTAGGTGGATAAACATGCTTAGAGACTGGATTACCCTCAATAACATGGTCTTGGGTGGCAGAGAGGGGATAACCTCGGATAGCAAAGCCAATCAGTTGATTGATCGACCAAATCATAGCAGAAACGGCGATCGCATTACCCATTAATCGTCTACAATAATCATTAACCCCCCCATTGTTAATTTTGAATCGAAATGTCCTCAAAGGGTCGCCTCTCTCGCTATGTGCGCTTGGCCTTTGTCGCTCTGGCGTTCGTTTTGTATCCCTACTTGGTCAATCAACTTCCTGCCTTAGAAGACCTGCTCAAAGATGTGCCGCCTATCATGCTGATTATTGCTGCGTTGATATTTGCGGCTGTTGTTGTTGTCGGGCCAGAATTATTAAACGAAAAGGAGAACAGTACCGAGGAATTATGGCAAAAGTTCGCTCAAGGAAATCAGGAAAAGATTAGAGAGCGACTTAAAGGCAATCTGTATCAAGACTGTTATATTCCTCTGGATTGGGATGATTCTCCCATAGACTTAGATCAACCCGTTACTCCATCTCAACCGTCTCGGAGTCCACGGTTACTGATTTTAGGAGAACCGGGAAGTGGCAAAACCACAGAACTGCTGAGACTTGCCCAAAACTGGGCAAAAAAGGCCGCCCAGAACCCGGAGAAACCCATCCCGGTAATTTTTGAGCTGTCCACCTGGCGCGAGGAGAAAATCCTCGATTGGATGGTGGAACAGATGGCAGGGATATATGGCTTAAAGCCTGAACTTTGTCGTCAGTGGCTGTCAACAGACCGGATTATTCCCTTGCTCGATGGTTTGGATGAGCTAGGACAAGAGAGGATGAAAAAAGCCATTCATGCCATTGAGCAGTTGCAAGACGATTATCAGCAGCAGCAAAAATTCTTAGTTATTTGTTGCCGGGTTAAAGACTATGAAAGCACGACTACAGAGACGGAAACTGAACCCAACTATCGCCTGCGGTTCCGCCAACTTGACCGAGCGGTAAGATTGCGCCAATTAACAGATGAGCAAATTCAGCATTATCTAAACGAACGTAAAGCCTGCCATCTCTGGGAAGACTTAGGGACTCATCCAGAGTGGAAGCAATTGGCCAAGAATCCCATGTTTTTGAATCTGATGCCCATTGCTTACCCTTACCCGGAACGGTTGCCAGGGGATGCACCGGAAGATGTTGCCGCTTGTCAAAAGCAGCTTTTTGATGCATTTTTGGCGAAAAAACTGCCCCTAGAGGATTATTCGGCCAAACAAGCTAGGCATTATCTGGCTTGGTTAGCGGCGAGTATGGGCAAAGAAGGCATTAATCAACGGGAGTTTTTGATTGAATCCTTGCAACCGACATGGCTAGAAAATGCGCGGCAATACCGACACTATCGCCTGATTGTCGGGCTGATTGTCGGGCTGATTTTCGCGCTGATTGTCGGGCTGATTTTCGGGCTGATTGGAGGGCTGATTTTCGGGCTGATTGGAGGGCTGATTTTCGGGCTGATTGGAGGGCTGATTTTCGGGCTGAGTTTGGATCACACCTCCATTCAATTAACAGAAGCCCTCGATTTATCTTGGCAGGGAATCAAGCGCGGATTACGTCAAGGGCTGATTTTCGGGCTGATTGGAGGGCTGATTGGAGTGCTGATTTTCGGGCTGATTGGAGGGCTGATTGGAGTGCTGATTTTCGGGCTGATTTTCGGGCTGATTGGAGGGCTGATTGGAGGGCTGATTGGAGGGCTGAGAGCCGACTTAAAAGTAAGACAAAAGCCCAACGAAGGCATCTGGGAAACAGGGATTAAAACCCTGATTACCATCGGGTTAGCGATGCTCCTGTGCCCGCTCATTGTCATTGTACCGAATTGGGCAACTGGAGAAGAGGTGGATCTACTGACTGCCTTGATTCAAGGGGCAGGCAATGCAATATGGATCGGATTTTCTGTCGGGGGTGGTGTTGCTTTAATCCAACATTTTGCCCTGCGTTGGGTGTTGTCTCGTCAGGGAAATATGCCTAGGAATTATGCACACTTTCTCACTCAAGCCAGTCAAGCAGGGATCTTAAAACAATCGGGGGGACGGTTTCGCTTTTATCACGACACACTGCGGGAACATTTAGCCCAAGAAGTCCCCCTCCCTGCCTATACCCTACCCGCAGACCAAATAAATTTGGGTTTAGTGTTGATATTACTCTTCATGGGTGTTTGGTTGTCCAGCAGCATCAATATTTTTTCTGTTCAAGACATCACCAATATAGGGCTAGAGCCAATTTTACGCCCTCAAGACATGGTTTTTATTGACCGCTTAACCCCCCGCTTTTATCCCTCCTATCGAGGGGATATCATTGTCTTTGAGATTCCACCCTCAACTACTAGATACTGGAAATACATTATTGCCCAACCCCAGGAAACCCTAGAAATCCGATCCGGTGAAGTGTTCATCAATCATGAACCCCTCGATACCGGTTCCATCGAGTTACCCCCCACCTTTAACCAACCCCCCATCACCCTCAACTCCGATGAATATTACGCCATTGTCACCGATCGCGATTATACCGGCGACTTTACCGGTCAAGTGGTCTCCCGCCAACAAATTCGCGGTCAAGTGATTTTCCGGTTGTATCCCTTCCATCGGTTTGGTTCAATGAACAATGAACAATGAACAATGTCATTGCGAATGGAACGCAGTGGAATGAAGCAATCTCTTTTATCTCGGTAGTTTTGGCGTTTCCGCTTCGCGGACATGAAAAGCGAAGCTTGCGTGAAACGCGAAGCGCGAATGCTTCCCGGAGGTCGCAATGACAACTTTTTATCCGGACTTGATATCATATCAAGTCCGGTTTCCGCAAGCGGACATGAAAATTTGTTAAGAAGCGGGCAGATGCCCGCACTCCTCGAATTCTTTGATATGACTGGAGTGGGAGCATCTTGCTCCCTGGATTTTTAATTAGGGTATTTCCGCTTCGCGGACATGAATAAGCGAACTTGATATTACAGCAACTCCGGGAAAAACTCCGACAGTTAAACATCGATCCCGATACCCTATCGTAGTCCCATGATCCTATCAAAATAGGGGAAAACCAGGAGTGCGAGCATCTTGCTCGCTGTTGTTTGATCTAGGGATCGCCTTTCTCTCGTTTACCCTAGGGATCGCCTTTCTCTCGTTTACCCTAGCGATCGCCTTTCTCTCGTTTACCCTAGGGATCGCCTTTCTCTCGTTTACCCTAGGGATCGCCTTTCTCTCGTTTACCCTAGCGAGCGAGACGCTCGCACTCCCCCTCAATTCACCAAGCTCCCATAAGCAGCATCATTACTCTGCTTAAACACCTCATCATAAAGCTGCTCCACCTGAGAAATATTACGATTCAGGGTATAGCGCTCTAGTACCCGTTGCCGCGCCTTTTGTCCCAACATGACACTCAATTCCGGATGGTCTCGGAACAAAGGTAGCAAAGTTTGCAACTCCGTAGTAACTCGATTCGCATTCAAAATCACCCCTGCACCCTTTTCCAACACCTCACCATCCGCCCCCACATCTGTTGCCATGCAAGCCGTTCCGCAAGCCATAGACTCCAACAGGGATAAAGACAAACCCTCCACAAAAGAAGGTAAAATAAACACATCAGTCCCCCTCAAAATTTCGATCCGTTGCTGCTCATCCCCAATAAAGCCCAACCAAATCACCCCCTGTTCTGAGCCATAAGACGCGCTCAGAGCCGTTTTCAGGGGGCCAGTCCCCACGATCGCCAACTTACACCCCGACCCCAAATCCGCCATTTTCCAAGCCTTGAGCAAAGACTCCACATTTTTCTCGATCGCAATCCGTCCTTGATACAAAAATAACCGCTCTGCTTGCAAATCCTGCTTAATCAAAGACGGGCCAGGAGAATACTTCAGCGCATCCACCCCATTCGGAATCACCACTACTTTAGATGAAGGAACACCCAGTTTAATCAGAATCTCGCGCTGAATCTGGGAAAACACAATTGTTTTATCATAATTAGCCAAACAAGGAGCATAAAGTTGATAAGTCAACTGTTGCGTTCCCGAAGAAAAATTGCGTAACTTGCGGTCAAATGCTGGATGAAACGTTGCCACCAAAGGTAAATTGAGATCTTGGCAAATTTCCGGCAGCAGAAAATCCAGAGGAGACAGAGTTAACGATGCATGAACCAAATCCGGTTTTAAGGAATGGAGCGATCGCGCTAAAACCTTAGACGAACTCAACGTCGGAATCGTATAAATCGTCGATTTATACAAACAAGGAATCGGCACTTCTGCACAATCGGGCCATCCTTTCCCAGGCCCTTTACTGCTATCTGATAGCAATTCTGCCACCCCATCCTCCGCAGCAAAATGAAAAAAGCTCACCTGATGTCCCCGATCGAGCAACGCATTAGTCACCTCACGAGAATAGGTGACATTACCACAGAACGGAGATTTTTTACCAAGCCAAGCGATATGCATTCAATTGCCAAGTAAGGGGAGGGTAGTTGTGTTCTTAAGAGGGCGATTGATCCCGACCTCCTGTACGGGAAATATACCAGGTTGAGACTCCCCCTGCGAAGACCAAGAGCGCTAAAGCCAGTAAAACCGATTGAATTCCCAGCCATGCTTCCGCCACACTCACCAAAGCCAGAGGAAAACTCAAGGCAATATTAATCGCATTATTTTGGAGTCCGAACACCTTGCCTCGCATGGCTTCCGGCGTTTGGGATTGAATCGTAGTTTGCATGGGAATGCCAATAAACGCAGCCGATGCACCTAACCACCCAATCCAAAACAAAGACCATCCCAAAGATTGCACGGTAAACGATAAACCCAACAGCGATCCAGCCATTCCCATGGAGCCGATCAAACTCAATTGGGCATTCGATCCCCAACGATGGGCAAATTCTCCCACAACAGCCGCACTCAGGCCTAAACCGATACCGCCAGCAGCCAGTAAAAAACCAAATTGGGAGGCTTCCAGATTGGGAATAATTTCCGCAATTCGCACCGCCAAAACCGCTAAAGCCGCGAAAATACAGGAGAGAATAATCAGTTGTAAAATCGCATTCCGCACCCGATGGCGATCGCCCAAAAACTGCAATCCATCCCGCAGATCCTGCAAAACATGGGGATGTTCATGGTCTGGGGGATAAGTGTTTTCTTTCGTATCCACCACCAGCAAAATGAAACCCGCCAACACATAAGCCCCACCCACCAGGAATTCTTTACCCAGTTCACCATTGCCTAAAATGGGGCTAACCAGATGGCTGGCTAAGTCTAGAAGCGGATCTCCGAGGGCAAATCCCAGGATCACCGAAGCCATCATCGTCGAAGTGTAGAGAGAATTGGCAGGTAACAGCAGATGGCGCTTAACAATTAGGGGAATGATCGCTTGTTCAGCCGGAGCAAAGAATTGGGTCAACGTAGAAACAGCGAAGGTAATCCCTAAAAGTAGGGCAAAGCCAAGGGGAAGATCGATCGCCAAGTCAATGCCTGTAGAGAGGCTCAAAAACAGGGGAATGGTGAGGACAAAGACCCCCCGGAGCAAGTTAGTCAGCACTAAGACGGATTTTTTCGGCCAGCGATCCACAAATACACCGGCTAAGGAGCCAAACAGCACCGCCGGAATAGTAAACGCAATCATGATCGCCGATACCCAACCGCTAATGGTTTGTCCCTGATGTTCAAACTGACTGCTAATAATGGCAATCATTAACACCAGATAGACCTTATCGGCTAACTGGGAAAAAATTTGACCGCTCCATAGGGTGAGAAAATTGCGGTTTTTTAGCACTGCTCCCAGACTCGGAGAGGGCGGGGGTGCATTGGGGGTAGGGGTTTTAGGGGTTGTTTCTACATCAGTTTGGGATAAGGACATGGGTCAGGGAATAGGGAATGGGGAATGGGGAATGGGGAATAGGGAATGGGGAATAGGCCCTATCTCCCCTACAGAGAGAGCAAAGCGCTGTATCTTCAGGGGGGTTTCGGCAAGTTGGCTAGGCAGGGTTCTAGGAGGGTTGCGGCTCGGATCGGGCGATCGAAATGGTATTGGGCATAGGCACGCAGGAGAGTTTCTAGGGAGGGCCAGAGGTGGTCTGTTCCTTGTTCTAGTTTAGGGAGTTCTGGCCCCGCTAGATGCTGGAGTGTCCATAATTGGCTGGCGTTGAGGGAAAAGGTTTGGGGTTGGTGGGATTTTCTGGGCGAGTTTTGTACCTGATAATGACTTCCAGATTCCTGAACCTGAAAGGCTTGTAGCTCTTTTTCCGGGCTGACAATGCCACCAGAGGCGAGGTTAAATGGGATGTGCCACTGGGGATCTTGGAAATTTGGGGCGATCGCCTTTCCCGTGCTACAACAATTTTGCACTTGGGGCGCAATTCCCGCCAGAGCCAGCAGGTGAAAGGTTCCTTGGATTAGATGGGGTAAAGTGAGATTAAGATCGCTGGTTTCCAGGCGATCGAGATGGAGTAGCAGCAAGTCATAGAGGTCAGTTTGGGGGCGATCCGTGAGAGCCTGACAGAGGACTAATTCCGCTAAATATTGACTGGCTGTAAGTTTAAGTAAATGCTGACTTAAGCCCGGATAAGATTGAATCGTTTGGGCTTGAATAATTTTATCAAGCGATCGCCCCTTCACCACCAACAACTCATTCACCACAAACAACCCACTGCGCCCCCCCAAACTCGACTTCGCTTTTCGCGCTCCAGGGGCGATCGCCCGAATCAGTCCAAATTCAGAAGTTAAAACCGTTAACAGGCGATCGGATTCTCCCATAGGCATCCCCTTCAAATTAATACCCGTCGCCTTATACGTTTGGCTCATGCTCTCAACTAAAAATTAAAAATGGGTGTGGGTTGGCAGACAGCAGGTGGGCAGGAGAACAATGGATGTTATTTAAGATTTAAAGCTTTTTCCCTGCCCACCCTACGATAATTTACTCATGATCTCAACATTAATTGTTCATTGTTAATTGTTAATTGTTCATTGTTCATTGATATTACCCATTACCCATTACCATCTCCCGCTCCTCTATGAGCATCATCCCCCGCGAAGTCCCCAACCGGGTTGCTCCAGCCTCAATTAAGGCATAAGCTTGCTCTAAATTGCGAATCCCGCCAGCAGCCTTAATTCCCACATTCCCCCGACTCACAGACTTCAACAGTTTCACATCCTCCACCGTTGCCCCCCCTTGCCAACCCGTACTCGTTTTCAAGAACGCCACCCCCGCATCCAAACACAGTTCAGCCGCTAATCGTTTTTCCGCTTCCGTTAACACCGTCATTTCCAAAATCGCCTTCACCGTTTGCCCCGTTTCCTCACAAATTTGGGCCATTTCCCGATGCACCTCTTCCGTTTTTCCCGCCTTCAGTAAGCCAATATTCATCACCACATCTAACTCTACAGCTCCATGCTCAACCGCTTCCTGCGCTTCATAGAGCTTCACCCCTGGAGTCGTTGCACCCGTCGGAAAGCCAATCACCGTACAGACTTTCGTCGATTTTCCCTGCAAAATATCCGCCGTTTGCCGCACGTAGACAGGAGGCACGCAAACCGTAGGAAACTTCATCGCCATAGCCTGTTCGCACCATTGTTGCACCTGCTCCGGTGTTGCTGTGGGGTGCAACAGAGAATGTTCGATATAGTCAGCAATATCAATATCTGAATAGTCTGAATAGTCTAAAGCCATAATCCCTAGTGAGCCTTGATTTGGGTTATCCTCTATTTTTCCGGATCGAGGGGACACAAGGCAACCGGATGGGGATGGGGAGATGGAGAGATACAGCATTTTGTTCTGTTATATCAAGTCCGGTTTCCGCAAGCGGACATGAAAATTGGAAAAGAGAAGCGGGCAAGATGCCCGCACTCCTCGAATTCTTTGATATGACTGGAGTGGGAGCATCTTGCTCCCTGGATTTTTAATTAGGGTATTTCTGCTTCGCGGACATGAAAATTGGAAAAGAGAAGCGGGCAAGATGCCCGCACTCCTCGAATTCTTTGATCTGACTGGAGTGGGAGCATCTTGCTCCCTGGATTTTTAATTAGGGTATTTCCGCTTCGCGGACATGAATAAGCGAACTTGATATAAAGCGCGAATGGAGCGGAGTGGAACGAAGCAATCTCAGCAATATCGCGAGATTTGGCGATTGCTTCCCGGAGGTCGCAATGACAACTGTTTAACCAGATATGATATTACCCATTACCTATTACTCATGACAAGGAAGGGAAATCACAAATTCAGTCCCTTGTCCTACTTCTGAAGAACAAGTGATTGTTCCGCCATGTTTTTCTTTGACAATCTCACAGGCGATCGCCATACCCAAACCCGTCCCTTTTCCCACCTCCTTAGTGGTAAATCCCTGCTCAAATATTTTCCCTCTTACGGTTTCTGGAATTCCCATTCCATTATCCATAATTTTAACAAACACCGTCTTTTTATCTTCACTGATTCCAGTGGCAATTGTAATGCAATTATTATATTCCTCTAACTCTTCAAATGTTTTGAGTTTAGTCTTTTCTTCCAGAGTATCGATCGCATTTGCTAAGATATTCATAAAAACTTGATTGAGCTGTCCCGGATAGCATTGGATTGGCGGAATATTCCCATAATTTTTGACCACTTCAATAGCAGGGTGGTCATCGTTAGCTTTCAGGCGATATTTTAAGATCAGTAAGGTACTCTCAAGACCGTCATGCAAATTAAACTCAGTTTTTACCTCCGTATCAGTGCGAGAAAAGGTTCGCAAAGAGGTACTGATCTTAGCCATTCGTTTGACTCCTTTTTGCATGGAGGCAATATTTTTGGGAATATCCTCCAGCAAAAAATCGAGATCCACATCTTGAATTTGTTCTGCCAGTTGAGGACTCGGTTCAGGATATTCTTCGCGATAGCTTTTGAGAACCTCCACCAAGTCAAGAAGACATTCCTCTAGTATCGATAAATTGCCCCCAATAAACCCCAATGGATTATTGATTTCATGGGCAACCCCAGCCACAAGATTACCCAAAGTAGCCATTTTTTCCTGTTGCACCAATTGCATTTGCGAGGATCGCAACTTTTCCAATGCTCGGCTTAAATCAGCCGTGCGACGCTGGACTTGTTCCTCTAGTTGTGCCATGAAATTTCGCAACTGTACATGGGTTTTCACCCGCGCCAGCATTTCCACCTCCCGAAACGGTTTAGTAATGTAATCAACGGCTCCGAGGGCAAATCCTTTGCGAATACTCTCGTCATCGGATAGGGCAGTCAGAAAAATGATGGGAATACTGGCTGTATCGGGGTTTTCCTTGATTTTTCGACAGGTTTCAAAGCCATCGATACCCGGCATCTGAATGTCGAGGAGAATCAGATCGGGTATATAGTTTTGTAGGCGCTTGAGGGCACGCTCGCCACTGGTAACCGTCGCCACAATATAGCCCACAGGAGATAATACATCCGCGACTACGCGCAAATTGGCTGGTGTATCGTCAACGGCTAAAATTTCGGCTTTATTGTGCATGAGACTCTCCTTTGCTCAGATGTTGTTGTAGGATACCTTCAATTTCCTCCGTTGCAAATTGGTTGGCCAAGTCGAGTAAAGATTGGGTAAAAGGAATATAAGTCGAATCAGTCCGAGCGAGCGCTTCTAAGGACTCACCTAAATCTTTGATCCGATCTTGCTGGGCCAAATCCAATAGGGTAGTGAGGATAGAAGGCGCTGGCGGTACAATTTGCCTTGGGATGGACTCCCAGAGCGCGTCCGTATTCTCTGGGTTTTCATAAATCCATTGCAACTCTAAGCATTCGGAGATGGCTGCTAACAGCTCTCGAAGATCGACGGGTTTGTTGAGGAAGCAGTCTCCCCCTGCATCCATGGCTTTATGTTGATCTATTTGGCTGACGGATGCTGAAGAGACAATAATTTTGTGATGCTGCAAGTCCTGGGAACTCCGGATATGTTGGATGAACTCAAAACCATCCATAACTGGCATAACCAGATCGGTGATGACTAAATCAACGTGCAGCTCACCTAGTTTTTCTAAACCTTCCTGACCGTTTTCTGCTTCGACTATTTGAAAGTCGAGAGGGGCAAGTAAATTCGAGACAACGGCGCGGTTTTCCCAGCGATCGTCCACAATCAGAATTGTACACTGATTCTCCTCTGGAGAGGCTGCGCCAACACCTTCATAGCCGATGATGCGATCGCTCCCCTCCAAACCGCTCTGTCGTATTGCCCAATCTGAGGCGAGGGGAAAGCACACCGAGAAGGAAAATTCACTGCCCTGCCCCAATTGGCTGGTGACTTCAATTTGGCTACCCATTAACCCGACAATTTGCTGGGAAATAGCGAGTCCTAACCCGGTTCCTTCCGATTGTTTTTGGCGATCGCCCACTTGTTCAAAGGCTTGGAAAAGTTTGCCCAAATCGGCTGTGGCAATGCCAACTCCTGTATCAATGGCTCGGAAAAGGAGGGTTGCAGTGGTTTCTGACTGGTCAACGATATCGATTTGCAGCTTCACAGAACCGCGATCCCCCCTAACCCCCCTTTCTAAGGGGGGAACCGGATCGGTAAACTTAATGGCATTGCCCAAGAGGTTAATTAACACTTGTCGCAGCCGCTTTTCATCAGTTTCCACTCCCTCCGGTAGCCGAGAACTGGGTTCGTAAATAAAATCAATTCTTTTTTGCTCGGCCTTAATTCTGCACATTTCCACCACACTTTGCAAGAGGGAGGGAAAATGAACAGCAGTGGGATTCAACTCCAGTTTTCGAGCTTCGATTTTGGAGAGATCCAAAACATCATTAATTAAAGTGAGTAAGTGAGAACCGCATTGGTAAATGATATTCACTCCCTTGCTGTCTGGTTCTGAGAGCGTTTTAGAGCGTCCTAAAATTTGGGCGTAGCCGAGAATGCCGTTGAGGGGGGTTCTCAATTCATGGCTCATGTTGGCCAAAAATTCGCTTTTGGCTTGGTTGGCATTGTCGGCAGTTTCTTTAGCCACTTCTAATTCTAAGGTGCGATCGCGCACTTTTTCTTCTAGAGTATCGATCGCCGATCGCAACTGTGCAGTCATGGTATTAAAAGCACGAGCCAATTGGCCGATTTCATTGCCCGATTCCAGCTCTGCACGGGCGCTTAAGTTGCCCTCGGCGATTTGTTTGGCGGTCTCGGTCAACCGTTGAATGGGAGAAGCAATCACATTCGCCATACCAAAGCCCACGGCAAGGGCGGCTAGGGTGGTTCCGAAAGCCAACAGGAGGTTATGGCGGGTTTGAATATCGATGGGTTGCAGAAAAACGGATTTCGGGCGCAAATAAGCGATCTTCCAAGGTTGGATGTGGATCAGTTGGATCGCGCCTGCATATTCTATTTGCTGCTGTTGAGAAAGAATGGTATTGAAGTAGGGGCGATCGGGGTTAAAATTAGCGGCAAGTTGGTCAAAATCCCTCAGTTGAGTGGCGTTATCCTCCGTAAGGTCAGCAGGCAAGCGATAAATAGCCTGTAATTGCTCCAGGGTTTCCGGTTCCGGAGGTGCGAGAAATTGAAACAGAACCTCTTGAGGCAGACTGCCATCATCTCGATATCCCTGGGCCAAGCGCAAATTATGGTCGTCGAGCAGAATGGGAAAGGACAAGGAACCAGCTAAATTATTACTTTCGAGGATGAGATATTGGAGTTTAGCGGCGCTATACTGACTGCGTAGTACGCCCACAACTTCTCCCGTTTGGCGATCGCGGATGGATTGGCTGAAATATAAGTAGGGCTTGCCATCAGAAAACTCGACTTGGGATACAAAAGGCTCACCCGTTTCTAGGGCAATTTGGAAATAATCGCGATCCGATTCATCTCGTCCCATCTGAGAGCTATCAGTATCTAGGATATTCCGGCCCTCGGTATTCAGGAGAGCTGAGGAAACCAAGAAAACCTTATCTTTAACCAGCAAGCTGTCGAGCGTGCCCCGTGCCTGCTCTTCCAGGTCAGGAGAAGGGTTCGGGGCAGCTTGCAAATAGGCAGTCAGGGGGTCTTGTTGCGCTTCAGTAAAAATGACCGTTAAATTGACGCGCATGAAGGCATCAAGGGTGGTAGCCGTTTGGGATGCGGCGGCATCAAGGGATTGATTGGCCGATTCAATCAAGGCTGTCCGGGTTGTGTAGTAATTCCACCAAGCGAAACTCACTAGGGGAGTCAGGGCAATGAAACAAAATACGCCTAAAAGTTGATGGCGCAAGCTGTAATGATTAAAGAAACGCTCAATTCGTGAGCCAATAGTCCCAGGGGTAGCATTCATGGTCTTGTGTTAAAGAGTTTCTGTTGCTCTGGCGGCGGCTTCTGCCATATTATTTAGGGTAGTCTTAATACTCTGTTGGTCTGTCATTAATTTTCCCAGTTCTACAGGGAAGCGATCAAAACCCAACTCAACCCAATTGGGATGGTGAGGTTCTGTTCCCATGCGATTTTCAATGGCATCCAACGTGACATTAAAATAATTGCTCACTTCGGGATTGTCTCCAAACCCCACTTTCAATCTCGGATCGTTGTAGGTGCTGCGGCGAGTGCTGTTGGTTTTAGCCAAAATCGCTATGCGGGTGAGAATATCGGCACTGGTGAGCCATTGCAGAAAGACCCAGGCTGCGTCTCGGTTTTTGCTGTAACGAGACAGGGCCAAACTGCTGCCCCCTTGATTGCTAATGCCTGGGACTTCCCCAAAGCCGCATTGACTGGGAGGACGCAGCGCAATTTCTTGGGGACAAGGAGCAACGGCTACTCTTCCGGATATTTGGGAGCCAAATGATCCTTCAAACCAGGGAAACCTTTCTCCCCAAGAGATAAACAGGGCGGCGCGACCTTGGCGAAAGGCTTCTCCTTCCCCATCCCAGTCCCAGGTTATGGCTTCGGGGGGAGCATATTGCCGTTGAGCCAGCATATATTCTAGGGCGGCGATCGCGCGATCGTCATTAATGGCTGGCTCTCCATTAGCATAATAGGTCGATCCACCATGGGCCCACAACCAAGCCGTCATATTGCAAAACAAGCTGTAATGCTCTAGCTTCCACTGGCCGACTGTTCCATAGACTTGTGGGGCTTTGGCTTGGGTAATTGCTTGCATCGTTCCCAAGTAGTCTGCCATGGTTGTCGGCACAGATAACCCCCATTCCTCCAGAATATCTGGGCGGTAGAACATGATAAAGATGGGGATATCGTAGGGGATGGCGGCCAACTGTCCTTGATAAGAGGAAACATGGGCAACTAAAGAGGGGAAAAAATCCTCAAAGTTGTAGTTGGGATATCGCAGGTTGCTGTTTTCCAGCAGTTCTTTGGGATTGACCCCAACCTCCAGAAAACGACCGATCCAAGCCTGATCCCAATACATGATGTCATAGGTTCCGGCTTCTCTGGCGATGTCTTGTTCAATTCGTCCTAAAACGCGATGGAGGGGGAGTAGATCCCATTGCACGTCGATTCCGGTTAGGGGAGTGAATTCTGCTTGCGTTAATTCCTGAGCGACTCTCACACCCGGTACATCTTCTATTACCAATCGTAGAGTCGTGCCGGAAAATCTTTTGCCCACCTCTTTGAAAAAGTGATAAGCATCAGTTCCGACTACACTGGCCGATTGGGAACCGCGAGTGGCTTCGAGGGATAATTGAGCGGAAGAGGATGGAGAAAAACGGCGACAGGCATTTAAGGCAGACGTAGCACTCCATCCCAGAGCGGCTGAGGTTCCCCACCGTAGGACATCTCGTCTTTTCATGGTTAAAGTCTTTTGATAAAGAGTTGGTCAAAGGGTTGTTATTTGTAAAAGAATTTGCCGTCGATTCAGATCATTTTACCCTGTGTCCAACCGTTCACGCGACAAAAGTTACCCTCACCGATATTTTCCTTCACTGCTATGATCCTGGCGATCCCCCCTAATCTGAACTCCTTATATAGCTAGTCTAAATCAGTTGTGCAACTGGAAATGCCCTCTCCCTATATCCCTCTCCCAAGGGAGAGGGACTTCTGCTCCCCTTCTCCTGCGGGAGAAGGGGGTAGGGGGATGAGGGGCAGCCATTACATCACTCATTTAGGTATTGCTATATGACATAAGTTTTTAATCTTGAATGGTATCGGTTAAATCTTCAGTTTCCACACTACCCCAAGGTAATTTACACAAAATGCGACTGGTTTGTGCGGACGCTTCAGGGGAGGGAACTTGGAGTAACTCTAGGCTGCCGTTCATCAGTTCTAAGAGCAGTTGATTGGCCATGAGGGTGAGTCCTGGGGAGGGTGAACCATTCCAATCTAATTCTGGGGAAGGGGGAGTGTTGAGTAGATCAATGGGTTCTTGCCAGCAGTCGGGGGAGCGTTGGTCTTCGAGATAGAGATAAACTTGTTGGGTTTCGGGAACAGCGTCGGCATGAAGGTGAATAGAGCCTTCGCTCATGTGGGCGATCGCACTATCGACTAAACTGGTTAAGACTTGTCTGAGGCGACGTAAATCGGCTTGAACATAAATTTCGGGGTCAGGCATGACAATATCGAGACGTAAATTGCGATTGGCTGCCTGTAAATAGGTTAAATCATAGATGTCTTGAAAGACTTCGGTTAAGGGAATGGTTTCGATTTCCATGACATCGGTTCCTTGTTCGGTTTTGGAAATCATCACCATTTCATCAATGAGCTTAATTAATTTGAGGGCAGAATCATGGGCCTTGGCGATAAATTCTCGTTCTTCTTCTGGGGAGTCACAGAGGTCATTGAGAATCAGTTGATGCATTCCAATGAGACCGTTGAGGGGCGATCGCAATTCATGGGAAATTCTGCCTAAAAAGCCTTGCTTGAACTGGGCCATTTCGGTTGCCATTTGATAGGCTAATTTGAGCTGTTGCAGATCATCCCCATCGGATGAAGAAGCAGAGTCATTACGGTTCATCTTTGTTTTCCTTGAGCGTTTCCGGTTCTTCCACAGGATGCGACTGAGAGTCAGCCCCCCTATGCCCACAATCAGTCCCGATGTAAACTCTAACCAATTCCCCCAAGTCATGGTAGTGAGTCAATCCCCAAGTGATTCAGCAATAAATAATAAGTAATAAGTGATATTTTAACCCATTTTTAATTTTTAATTTTTAATTTTTAATTGATATCAACGGCTCCTTGTCTTAAAATTTCCCAGCCGTTCCCTGTCCAACGGGCAACAGTTGAGGGAATACCACTGGCTGAGGTTTCGGGGTTAAATTCCTCGGAGTTCAGGGTTAGCACTTGGGGGAATTGGGCGGCAATTTCGGCTAGGGTTTCTAGGGGAGGATGGCCGGAGCGGTTGGCGCTGGTGGTGGCTAGGGGGCCGGTTTGAGCGAGGAGGGTTTGGGCGATCGCACAATTAGGTATCCTCAAACCGATACTGCTGGGATTTTGCGGGTTCAGTTCTTTAGGTACGGCCGCAGATGCGGGTAAAACGAGAGTGAGCATTCCTGGCCAATATTGGGCGGCTACCTGTTGCCAAATTTGCTCTGCTTCAGGCGTTCCCTGGCAAAAGGGCCAAAGGTCTTGGGGAGCAGCTCCCATGAGAATTAGGGGTTTGTCTAAACTGCGGTTTTTAGCCTCGAAAATCAGGGGGGCGCACTGGGGCAGAGCCGCTAAAGCGGGTACAGTATCCGTGGGGAAGCTCACCAATTGACCCGCTTTAGCCCCCGCAATCAGTTCCTGGAGGGAAACTTGGTTCATGGGGAATCGTCCTCTTCGTCCTCTTCGTCCTCTGGTTTACTGGCAGGGGGGGGTAAAATTTGCTCTGGGGTGATTAGGCGATCGTCTTTGATAATGGCGATAATCATTTTAATCGACTCCATTATCCCAGGAGTTTCCACAAATTGTTGATGTTCGGTCACCGAATTAGCCAGGCGAGTGAGAATTTTACTAAAGGATTTATCCCTAGCCTGCATGGTCTGTTCTTCGGTTAGTTTTTGTCCTTTTTCGGCGGCTTCTAAAATGGGTAAAAGTGGGGTGGCTTCTTGGATGGCCTCGCCACGATTAATCAGTAAGTCAATCAGGGTCACCACATCTCTAGCCGCTTTTTGTAGGGGCAATTCTTCCTCTATAGCGGCGTTAGATGAGTCTATGGCAGGCCCAGAGGCTCCAGGGGCAAAAAGAACATTTTCTAGGGATAACCCATCGGGAAAGCCCTCTAATTGCCCTTCTTGCCACAATTCGATCGCCTTATCTAGGGCTTTTTGGCGGTTGGCTTCGGTGTTGCGACGACCTTCTACGGCAATCAGGGTTCCTTTTTGGTCTTCGGGGGAAACGCTGAGGTCATCGACGATCAGATAATTAACTGTTGCTTTTTTACGACCCATGGAGTTTATAGCTGATGAAAAGCGCTATCCCAGTTTACCGTATGGGTGACAAAGGTGACTCGGAGAGGAGAAAGGAGGAGCGGCGATCGCCCAGACTGATAAAATAAATCCATTAAATTAATCTTCAGTGTCTGGAATGAATGATTCTGCTGCCTTTTATCTTTATGGTATTTTTCCCTCTCCAGGCCCGCAACACTTAGATTTAGTGGGATTGGATAAACAACCGGTTCATGCTTATCAAGTGGATAAATTTACGTTTCTTTGCTCTGAAGCCAAACAAGACCGCTATTTGGCTAGTCGTCGAAATCTGTTGTCCCATGAACGGGTGTTAGAAGAAGCGATGCAAGCGGGCTATCGCACGGTTTTACCTCTGCAATTTGGATTAACGGTGGAGAATTGGCAAGAGGTGCAAGCGCTGCTGATTGAGCCGTATCGAGACCAGTTAACGGCGTTATTCCAAAAGCTCAAGGGTTATCGAGAGGTGAGCGTAAAGGTGTTGTGGGAGATGGAGGGGGAGTTACAACAGGTTTTAGCAGAAAATGAACAGTTAAGGCAAAAGCGCGATCGCCTGGAGGGACAACCCCTAGGGATGGATCAGGTGATTGGCATTGGTCAAGCGCTGGAGCAAGCTTTGCAGAATCGGCAGGATGAGATTATTGGCGAATTTCAACAGGTGCTGAATCCTCTGGCGATCGAAGTGATTGAAAATGAGTCTCTCACCGATGCCATGATTTATAACAGTGCCTATCTCATTCCTTGGGATGATGAACCGAAATTCTCGCAGCAAGTCGAGCATTTAGATCTGCATTTTGAAGGCCGTTTGCGGATTCGATATAATAATTTTACCGCTCCATTCAATTTTGCCAAATTAGAGGATTAATCCCTAGGATTTAAACATGATTATAAAATTACTCACCCTACCCATTCTTGGCCCCATTGAAGGGATGCTTTGGATTGGCGAACAAGTCCTAGAACATGCCAATGCCGAGTTAAATGATAAGGAAGATTTGCATAAGAAACTGCTCACCCTTCAGTTAGCCTTTGATATGGGTGATATTTCGGAAGAAGAATTTGAAGAACAAGAAGAAGCGCTCTTACTCGCCATTCAGGAACTCGAAGAAGAAGAGAGGGAGTAGTCCCATCTCCCCACTCCCCCTATCCCCCCATCCCCTTTCCTGGTACTCTAGTGACCGACTGGCCTTTAATCAATCCAACTAAACAAAACCTTATGACCATTATCGCTGACAACTTCGCTATTGATATCAATAGCTACAAGCCCCTCACCCTCGACCCCAGCCAACCGACCCTCACCGACGAACAACGGGAAGCTCTCAAATACAACATCCAACTCTGTCGGGACACCCTCATCTTCTTCACCGCCACTGGTGCAGCTAGAGGTGTCGGCGGACACACCGGTGGCCCCTACGACACCGTACCCGAAGTCATGATCCTCGATGCCTTCTTCCGAGGAGCGCCCGATAAATTTGTCCCCATCTTCTTCGATGAAGCCGGACACCGGGTCGGAACTCAGTATCTCATGTCCGTCCTCAACGGCGACATGCCCGCCGAAAAACTGCTCCACTATCGCGAAGCCCATCACCACCTCCCCGGACACCCCGAACTCGGCTTAACCCCCGGCGTTAAATTCAGTTCCGGGCGCTTAGGTCATATGTGGCCCTACGTCAACGGTGTTGCCCTCGCCAACCCTGGCAAAACCGTCTTCTGTCTCGGTTCCGATGGTTCCCAACAAGAAGGAAACGACGCAGAAGCCGCCCGGTTAGCCGTCGCCCAATACATCAACGTCAAACTGCTCATTGATGATAACGATGTCACCATTGCCGGAAATCCTTCCAAGTATTTACCCGGCTTTAGCGTCGCCCAAACCCTCGCCGGCCATGGCGTAAAAATTCTCGAAGGCAACGGAGAAGACATTGATGACCTCTATGGTCGTCTCTGCGAAGCCGTCAACACTCCCGGCCCCGTTGCCGTCATCAACAAGCGCCCCATGTGTCCCGGTATTGAAGGACTCGAAGGCTCAAATCATGGTCATGATGTCATCTCCTTAAAATTGGCTCTCCAATACCTCGAACAACGGGGTCATACTGCGGCGGTAGAATATCTCAAATCCATTGAAAAACCCTCACAAAGTTATACCTTCCTCGGTTCTAGCGACAAACTTGGCTCCAACCGCAACGTCTTCGGTGACGCTGTTGTTTCCATCCTCGGACGCATGAGCGAAGACGAGCGCAAACAAAATGTCCTCTGCGTCGATAGTGACCTAGAAGGCTCCTGTGGCTTAAACAAAATCCATGAAGCTCACCCCGAAATTTTTGTCAGTGGTGGCATTATGGAGCGGGGTAACCTCTCTGCTGCGGCTGGCTTTGGTATGCAGAAAGGCAAGCAAGGAATTTTTGCGACCTTTAGCGCCTTCCTAGAGATGTGTATCTCAGAAATTACGATGGCTCGCCTCAACTACTCCAACCTCCTCTGTCATTTCTCCCATGCGGGAATTGATGACATGGCGGACAATACCTGTCATTTCGGCATCAATAATCTCTTTGCTGACAATGGTTTAGATGATGGCTACGAAACCAGGGTTTATTTCCCCGCCGATGCTGGACAAATGAAGGCTTGTGTGGAAGCGGTTTTCCATCAACCCGGACTGCGGTTTATTTTCTCGACTCGTTCTAAAGTTCCGTTCTTACTCGATGGCGAAGGTAAAGAACTCTATGGCGATGGCTATACCTTTACTCCTGGTAAAGATGAAGTGATTCGCGAAGGAAGTGCCGGTTATATTGTCAGTTTTGGGGATGGTCTCTATCGCGCTCTGGATGCGGTTGAGCGCCTGAAGCAAGAAGGCATTGATGTGGGTTTAATTAATAAATCGACGCTCAATGTGATTGATGAAGAGATGATGACCAAAGTGGGAAATGCTCCCTTTGTCTTGGTGGTTGAATCCTTTAACCGCAAAACCGGTTTAGGTAGCCGCTTTGGTTCCTGGTTATTGGAGCGGGGATTAACACCTAAGTTTGCTTATTTGGGTGTGCATAAGGAAGGATGCGGTGGACTGTGGGAACAGTTCCCCTATCAAGGTATTGACCCTGTTGGCATTATGAGTAAGGTGAAGGCGTTAGTGAGTTAATTTTTAGCGCCCATTAGCAATAGAAACCGGGTTTCTACAACAATACCTTCGCCAAAAAAGGGTAGAGCCGGGTATAGTAAGGTTGTTGTCAACCACAACTACAACCTCTATACCCAGCCCATGCTTGACATATTAACACTTTTACAATGCTTGCAACCATACATCGGGGCCACGAGTAT
>NZ_JAQOSP010000129.1 GCF_030068475.1 Roseofilum acuticapitatum BLCC-M154
ATGAAAATTTGTTAAGAAGCGGGCAAGATGCCCGCACTCCTCGAATTCTTTGATATGACTGGAGTGGGAGCATCTTGCTCCCTGGATTTTTAATTAGGGTATTTCCGCTTCGCGGACATGAATAAGCGAACTTGATATCAAATCCTTCCAGATTTTAGCACAGATCCCTCTTTAAATCCCAAATTATCCTCCACTGACCGGAGGAATTAAAACCACTTCATCACCAGATTCTAAGATGCGATCGCCCTCTACAAACTGTAAATTAATCCCAAACCGGGTTAGGGGTTGCCATGGCGCTAAGTGCGGATATTGGGCAATCATGCGATCGAGGATAGCCGAAACCGGAGTCTGGGGGGGGAATTCCCAGGAAAGTTCAGGGACACCATAGGCTTCTTGATAAATGGCAAAGAGCTTGATGGTGACAGAAATAGAGGAGGTAGCCATGGTGTTAAGCGACAGTTAAAGACATTAAATCATCGCTCATTTCAAAATTGGGGGTAACATTTTGAATATCATCTAACTCATCCAGAGCATCTAATAATTTAAGTAGCGATCGCGCAATATCTTCTTCCTTCACCTCTACCGTCATACTCGGTATCCAGCGCAACTCTGAAGTCAGAACCTCCAGTTTCCCCTCCTGTAAGGTTTGCGCCAAGTTTTGCAGATTTCCCACTTCAGTAAACACTTCTACCGTTGCTTCATCCTCCGGATCTTCCACCCATTCATAGGTTTGCGCTCCCCCTTCCACCGACACTTCTAACAACTGATCCTCATCTACTCCCCCCATCAGTCGCACCACCCCTTTTTGGGCAAACATCCAGCTCACACATCCCGTTTCCCCCAAATTGCCCCCATTTTTATTAAACGCTTCCCGTAGATCCGCCGCCGTGCGGTTGCGGTTATCCGTGAGCGCTTCGATCAGGATCGCCACACCACCCGGCCCATATCCCTCATAACGGATAAACTCATATTGGTTATTATCAGCTTCCCAAGTGCCAGCTCCTTTGGCGATCGCCCGATCGATATTATCATTGGGAATTCCTGCCGCTTTCGCCTTCTCAATTGCCGTCCGCAGTTGAAAATTCCCCGCCGGATCGGAGCCACTGCGAGCCGCCACAATAATCTCCCGCGACACTTTCGTAAACACCTGGCCTCTTTTGGCATCTACCCGTGCTTTCTGACGCTTAATATTGGCCCACTTACTATGTCCTGCCATGATCCGGTTTAGGGATTGAAGAATTTAACTTTTTTTTCAGCGTTTCATTCTAACAGCTTTAACCTATCGAATCAACCCATTTCCCGCTATTAGGGATTTTTCAGCCTTTGCACCACTTCTAGTAACTCCCTGGGTTCTGAGAGCAAGAAATCCGGCTGATACTCTGATAAAATCTCTGGCAAGTGAAAGCCCCATCCCACCGCGATCGCCTTAATGCCAATTTGATGAGCCGCTTGAATATCCCGCACTTCATCCCCCACATAAGCCACCTCTTCTAGAGTCCAACCTCTTTTTTTGATTAGCCTCTTAATCCCTCGACTTTTTCCCAATAGATTTAATTCTGATTCGATAAACTCAAATTGATAATCTAAACGATGATTTCTTAAAAAAATTTTGACATTCTCTCGTCCATTCGAGGTCACAATTCCCAAGATATGCCCTTGATTTTTTAGCTCTTCTAATACTTCTGCCATACCCTCAACTAAGTTCAGAGTATCAATCGCCTGATTCATTTCCCGTCTTAGCCGCAGCATCAGAAAAGGTAATTTATACCAAGTTACCCCCACTTTTTTGAGGATATCTTCAGTAGAATTATTTCTGAGCTGATGGAGTTCTTCTGGAGAACTAGAACTATAGCCAAATTCAGGGGCAAGACCATTGGTAATTTCAACCACCAGATCTAAGGAGTCTGCTAATGTACCATCAAAATCAAAAATTAAATGTGGAGTATTAACCACCACAATCATAAAAGGATATAGGGATAAGCCTTGAGGATAACACAAGAAAAGTCAGGATCGATCGCTCAGGGTAGAAGACTGGCTCTGAGTCAGGGAAGCGGGAGTAATTTTCAGGGGAGTAATGGGCATCCACTTAAAGACGCTTGTCTTATCCGCTTCTTGGGAGATGTAAATGGGATAGAGGCGATCGAATTCCTCTTGAGTCAACTCTAGGGAAAACTTATGCAGGGTATAGACTGTGGGCAGATTATAGCCCTTAGAAATCCTTTGGGATAATTCAGTGCCTAGGGATAAAAAGCGATCGCTCTCAAGGGCTAAATCCAATTCTTCCTGAATTCCCCGCATCGCTGCTTGTATAGCTCTCTCCCCAGGTTTGAGCTTTTCCGAGACTCCCGATAGATTGCGTTTGCGGGTTTCACCCTTATCTAGGATCTGATAGGCTTCACAGATTTGTAGCTCGGCTGGCAGATAAGCTACCCGCACGCAAGCCACTTGAATATAGCGAATCCCCTCTTGGATCACCGACTCTCCTGATTGAATTTCTTGTTGGAGTTGTGCGATTGTCCGTTGCATGATTTTACCTCTAACAATGTTTAAAAGCCCGAAAATGGGCTAGTTTTATCTGATGGCACTACTTCTTCTATTGTACTTCCATCTTTTGCACGTCTAGAACAGACAAAACAGGAGTATTTAACCAAAGGTTATGGGAGATATCAATAAGAATTAAGATTTGTTTTATAAATCCTCTATGACCCTAGAAATCTTCTGTTTTCAGGGAGACTACCTATGTTAAACTACGGATTTAGGACTAATGTACGGTGACCAGGGGCGTAGAAAATGGAAACGGCTGCTATGAATCAGAGTTTAGTTTCTCCAGAGTGCGATCGCTATCCTCAGTTTCCAGAACCTCTACAATTAGGGGTAATGGCATCAGGGAGTGGTAGTAATTTTGAGAGCCTATTAGAGGCGATCGCCGCCGGGAAACTCCATGCCCGCATCAATGTCCTCGTCTACAATAACCCAGGGGCAAAAGTCGCCGCTCGTGCCCAACGTTGGGGTATTCCGGCTATCTTACTCAACCACCGAGACTACAAAAAACGGCGGCCAGAATTTGATGCAGCCATTGTCGAAACCTTAAAAGAACATGGTGTAGAATGGGTAATTATGGCGGGATGGATGCGTATTGTCACCGAAGTTCTTCTCAGTGCTTTCCCTAGTCGCGTCATCAACATTCACCCCAGTTTATTACCCAGTTTTCGGGGCATTCGCGGAATAGAAGAAGCCTTAGAAGCCGGAGTAAAAATCACGGGATGTACCGTACATTTAGCGGATTTAGAAGTGGATACGGGGCCAATTTTGGTGCAAGCTGCCGTTCCCGTACTACCCCATGATACCGCCGAAAGCCTACATGCGAGAATTCAAGTCCAAGAACATCGCATCTTACCCCAGGCGATCGCCCTAGCTGCCCAAAAATACGGTTAATTAGCGGGCGAGATCCCAATGTTTAAGATTTACACGAACGATCAGTATAATAAGAAAAAACCCTGATAGATTGGCCATGGCTAGTCCCTGGAAAACCCCAATAGCTGCGTAAAAATGACAATGGATGAGCGAGAGAATCAACAGGCATTTGCATTAAGTGGCGATCGCCACCGGGAACCCGATCGATTACACACCCTAGAAAAGCTTGGCCTGCTCGACAACAGCAGCGTACCCATCTTTGAAGAAGCCACCCAAACCGTTGCCCACTATCTCCAAGTTCCCATCTCCATTCTAGGCATTGTCGATCGCCAAGTTGAATGGCTGAAAGCCGCCTTTGGCCTCTCCCGTCTGGGACTCATGAACGACTTAGCCACCCAACGCTCCATCCCCGTACCCCACTCCCTCAGCCATCACATCGTCGAAACCCGCAAAAAATGGCTAATTACCGATTTAGCCAAAGATCCCGAACTGAGCCAAAGCCTACTCTATCAAGAATATGGCATTCGCTCCTATTTAGGCATTCCCCTGATCATCTCTGAAGGCCACTGCATTGGAGCCTTAGCCGTCCTCGATCTCGAACCCCACACCTTCAGTGCCCAAGACATTTCCTATCTAGAAATGACCGCTCGCTGGAGTTTGAGTGAATTTGAACGAGCCTATCTCCTGAAAATCCCCTCCAACCAAAGTGGATTAGTAGGAATTAGCCCAACCCCTTCAAGATATCCTGCCTCAGAAACTGCCCCACAGGATTCTGCTCCTGCTCCAGCAGTACGCAGCAAAAACAAACTCCTCAATCAACTCAGTCAAGAACTGCGTACCCCCCTCACTTCCGTCCTAGGGATGGCCAAAATGCTGAATACGGAAACCTACGGCCCCCTAACCCCAAAACAAAAAGAATACATGACCATTATTTACAATAGTGGTCAAACCCTACTCTCCTTAATCAATCAAATCTTAGAATTAGCCGTTCTTGATGACCTCACCCCCCCCTTAAAAATCAAGCCGGTTGATGTGGAAATGCTCTGTCAGCAAGCCACCAGTCATTTAGAACCCTTAGCTGAGGCTCTAAAGCAACAAATTCGTATATCCATTGAACCCGGAACCCGCATCTGGAATGTAGATAAAATTTTAGTGCAACAAATTCTTTACCATTTGCTCGCCAGCGTCATCGAAGGGGCAGCCGCAGAAAGCACCATTCGTCTTCATGCCTTCCATAAGCAAGAGCAACTCCATTTTTCCGTTTGGATTTCCCATCCTTGGCTTGGGGAAGGCATTCCTAACCCAGAGGAGGTGAAACGCTGGTTTGAAAAACAACCATTGAGTGGCTCAAGCCCAAACCCAGAACTGCGCGATCGCCATTCAGTTTTTTCTCAAGTACCAGCCTATGACTATAGCCCATCCGATCGCCTAAATCAACCTCCCTCCAGATCAGAAACCTCAGAAGATCAAGGAGAGGCTTCTACCAGTTTCAAAACTAAAATGCAGTTTCTGCGTTTAGAGTTAAGTCTCAATTTAGCTCAACTCCATGGAGGAACCTTAGAGCTACAAGGTAGGACTGCGGCTAATTATCGATATATCGTCCGCTTGCAAGACTATCTCTAGCTCTATCAGTCCACCTTTTCTGGTGTCCGTTGTAAATACTGGAAAATCAGTTCTGCTGCCAGTTCATTCCCCGCAATATTCCAGTGGCTATCATTGGGTTTGTAGAGGGTTTCCATTTCTGAATAGCCTTGAAAGTAGGGGAGAAGGTCAAAATAAGTAATTTCCGCTTGAGTAAGTTCTTCTTGTAGATATTGATTGGGTAAAGTAAAGTCAAAGTCCTCTAGATTCATTTGTTGGGTATCAATCACTTTGGCTTGCAGATTGGGGTTAACTTGCAGTTCATCAGGAATGAGAATCACCAGCAATTCAATATTTTGGCGATCGCACAATTCTTTGATTTCCCTGAGATATCTCATAGATCCCCTAACTTTCGATTCTAATTCAGAATTATTGACCTTAAATAAATCACTTCTGGAGATTTCAATTTTCAGATATTTATCATCCGTTAGAGTCGGCTGATTATCCTGATATTCCTGGTTACCATGAATCACTTTACCTTCATAGCTATTCTGAAGATCGATGATGAATTTGAAAAATGAGACTACATAAGAATAAGACCAAATACTCCGTTTAGAATCTTCAAAATCATTACCAATGAAAAAACTGAGGATGACTCGATCGGGATTTAAAGCTAATCCTTCCTTCACCAGGAGAGCTAGATAATCTTTGGGGGAAAGGTTAGGGATTCCCATATTAATGATTTCCAGTTCATAATCCCGTTGTTTAAGTTTCTCTTCTAAGCGAGTATAGTAATTATAATCATAGGGAACGACACCATAAGCGAAAGAGTCTCCAATACCCAAAATTCTGTGAGTATTTGGATCTTTTTCCGTTTGAAATTCTACATCTTTGAAGCCCTGAGAATTCAAGCGAAAGTTATATTCAGGAGCTAAGGGTTGACCGCGAAAGCGATTATAGGAATTATCATGAAAAATAAAACTGGGATTAAAGTAATTGTAGATTCTGAATATAATTTCTGTGAGTCCTAGGGAAATCAAGAGAATTAAGCAAAGGTTAGCAAAAATTTGACTGGCTTTCTTGAATTGCATTCGTCTGAAAAAAATACCCCTATTAGGATAGCACGTTAAACTGATATCGCTCTGGGATGGGGGAGTGGGGGAGTGGGGGAATGGGGGAATGGGGGCATTTTGTATTCCCTATTATTCATCGGTGACTTCAATATCTAGACTAAAGTCCGTGGGCTGGGTGGCGACGACATCAATTTTATAAACGCCACTTTCGGGAACTTGAGAAGTCCAGGAGACTAAATCATAAGCTTCTTCTATTAGCTCTCCTGTGGGATAGCGGATATTGAGGGTAACTCGACCTTCAATTACCTTAACTTGCATAATTTGGTCTTTTCTGACTCTCACTAAATAGCGCTGAATTTGCTGGCGATCGCTCTGACTGTTGATTTCTATTCCCGTGGTTCCCGGTGCAAATTGAACGGTTTGGCTGTTGATTTCCGGTTCGGGTGTCGGTTCGGGTGTCGGTTCCGGTTCGGGTTCTGGAGTTGCTTCCGGTTCAGGTTCGGGTTCCATGGGAAGATTCAACTGTTCAATATCTAGTTGATAATCGGTTTCCTGTAAGCCTCGCAGGGGCGTTACGATAATGGCATATTCTCCAGTGAGGGGAAACTCTCCTTCCCATAATGAAATATCTGTGGCGCGATCGTCGATCGCCTCTCCTTCGGGAGTCATCAGCGTCATCAGTACCCCATCCCCAGAAATAAACATCGAAAAGCGATCGCCAGCTTGAGCCGAAATCAGATAATATTGCACTTCATCAGCTTTGAGCGATCCTTCTACTCTCGTCACTTCCCCCGGTTCAACCGTTAACCGTTCTTGATAAGTCGTGGGTAAACTAGGCGGTTGAGGGGTTTGGATCGGGGTTGGAGAGGGAGAGGGTGAAGGGGATGGAGAGGGGGATGGAGATAGAGAAGGAGTGGGAGACGGAGAGGGTGAGGGTAAGGGAGACTCTACCCCAGGATTAACCGTTTCTACCCTATCCTGACTTAACCAAGCACTCACCACCATCCAAGAGGTAATCCCAGCAACCAAAGCAACGATCGCCCCAATGATCCAGATTTTGGTATAAGAATCTGGTTCTGGGGAGATGGGGGGATGGGGAGATGGGGAGATGGGGGGATGGGGAGATGGGGGAGTCAGAGATTGGGTTTGCAACTGAGACAGGGGAGGGGGAAGGGTTGCACCACCAAGGGCTTGTAAAATCCGATCGGCACTTTGCAGGCGATCGCCCGGTTGCTCCGCTAACATACGCTGCAAAACCTGGGTAAACTGGGGACTCAGAGCAGAACTGGGGATGCTCCAACTCAGGGTATGCGGATCGAATAACTCCCCCGGTTCCTTCCCCGTCAATAGCACCAACACCGTCACCCCTAGGGCATAAAAATCACTACTCGGATAGGCTAACCCCATCTGAATTTGTTCCCTAGGGGCATATCCGACCTTACCCACCGTTGTCGGCATACTTCCCGGTTCACTACACAACTCAGTCGCCAGTTCTTTAACCACCCCAAAATCGATCAAAACCGGCAACCCATCCCGTTGTCGCCACATGATATTATCCGGAGAAATATCGCGGTGAATGACTCCTTGAGAATGGAGATAGCCCAAAACCGGCAAGACTTGGGTGAGAAAAACCTTAACTTCATCTTCCGAAAACACCTGTCCCCGTGCTTTGCGCTCATCGAGTAAGGTGCGATAGGATTTGCCTTCTACATAATCTTGAACCAAAAACAAGCGCCCTTCTTCCTCAAAATTGGCTTGAAACTTAGGCACTTGGGGATGTTGCAGTTTGTAGAGAATGGTGGCTTCCCGTTGAAATAACTCCTGCGCCTTCTCTAACCCTTGGGTATTTCTGGCACTAGGGACAAACTCCTTAATGGCGCACAGCTCATTAAAGCGCCCCAAATCTTCTGCCAAGTAGGTACAGCCAAACCCTCCTTGACCTAAGAGTTTCACTAACCGATAGCGATGTTGTAGAATCAAACCCAAGGGTGATGACATGGCAGACCTTCCCACTCACAACTAAAAACCGGATCTGGCGATCGCACTCTTTATATCTGGTTTCATCCTAACTTTAACCAATCCCGATAGTTTTTATGCGGCTAACCTAGAGATCGACAACAAACTGAGAATTGGGCTACAGACAAGCCTCGACCATCTGCCAAAACGTTAATCAACCACCTTAACCCATCCATTTTGCAGAGCTTCAAAAATGCGTGCAATTACCGTATGTTGTTCCTTAGTTAAGACAGGTTCCGATTGTAGGGTACGCAGCAGCAGTTGCTGATCTAAGGATGAGATTCGCCCACGGGCAAATATTTGGGCTAAGACTTGCTCTAGGGTGAACTCAGAAAAAATAGCTTCAGCAGGCATGGGATCGGGTTGAACTCTATAGTTTGAGTATCTTCCCAAAGCGGGGTTCTCGCCGTGACGCTACCGAATTGTACCGGTGATTTACTGAAGAGTGAACGGGTGATCGAGATCGCTCGATGGAGGTTCTAGGGAAATTTACCGCAGGGGGTAGGGAACTTCTAACCCATGGTCAATCATGATTTGGGTATTGGCCATGATATCTGTTGTTGGCCCATCGGCAATCAGGTGGCCAGAGTCGATCAGGAGGGTGCGGGAGGTGACTTCTAGGATTAAGTCTAGGTCATGGGAAGCGATGAGGAGAGTTTGTGGGGAAGCTTGTAGGAAGTTAATTAAACGTCGTCGCGATCGCAAATCGAGATTAGCGCTCGGTTCATCATAAACGATCGCTTGGGGATGCATAGATAACACTGAGGCGATCGCCACCATCCGCTTTTGTCCCCCCGATAAATGATGGGGAGGGCGATCGGCTAAGTCGGTGACTCCAGTTAAGTCTAACGCCTTCTGGGTGCGTGATTTGACCTCATCAGGAGACAGGCCCATATTTTCCGGGCCAAAGGCTACATCATCCCATACAGAAGCCGAAAAGAGCTGATCGCTAGGATTTTGAAACACTAACCCCAGTTCTGGCCGAAACTGTCCCACCTCCACCGACTCACCCCAGAGCTGAACCTCTCCGCTTGTGGGGGATAAGACTCCACACAAACAAAAAAATAACGTCGTTTTTCCCGCGCCATTGGGGCCAATTAACCCCACCCGTTCTCCTTCCCCAATGGTGAAATTCAGGTTTTCCAGGACATGGGGTTGGTCAGGATAAGAGAAATTCAGATTAGAAACGGCGATCGCGATCGTCCGTTCAGTCTCCAAGGCTTGAGTCATCATCCAATTCAAAATTTGGGTAATGGGTAATAGTTTATCTCCTTGTCCCATCCCCCCATCCCCCCATCTGATCTATGATCTTCACATCCTCTTGCAGATGATATCTTAACCAAGCCTATGACTCTACGGTGGAATTCCTTTTCTACTTTACTCAGTACAACCCTCTTGGTTGCGCTTAATTGGGGATGCACACCCCAAACGCCTCAAGACTCTTCTGTTGCTCCTGCTACGGAAACCATGCCTTTTGTCGCGGTGACTCAGATTGTCGAACATCCTGCTCTTGATGCTACCCGTGATGGCATACAGGATGAGTTAAAAGCAGCCGGGTATACGGCTGGAGAAACCTTAACCTGGAAGTGGGAGAGCGCCCAAGGATCGCCTGCGACTGCGGCTCAAATTGCCTCGGCATTTGTGGCGGAAAAACCGGATGTGATTGTGGCGATCGCCACCCCATCCGCACAAGCAGCCGTTTCTGCTAGTTCCGATATTCCCGTGATTTTTAGCGCTGTCACCGATCCAGTGGGTGCGAAATTAGTAGAAAAACTCGATCAACCGGGCGGTTTAGTGACGGGAGTGAGCGATCTATCTCCCATTGAGAATCATGTGTCCTTAATGCAAGAAATTAACCCCAATCTGAAGACCATTGGGGTCATTTATAATGCTGGAGAGGTGAATGCAGTCTCCTTAGTCAATTTGCTCAAAGAACAAGCCCAAGCCAAGGGGTTATCGGTAGTAGAAGCAACAGTGGCTAACTCTAGTGGTGTGGCGACGGCTGCCCAAAGTTTGGTCGGCAAAGCGGATGTGATTTATGTGCCTACTGATAATACGGTGGTTTCAGCTCTCGAATCGGTGCTTCAAGTGGGAATTGATAATAAAATTGGTGTTTATTCTGGGGATACAGATTCTGTAGAGCGGGGAGCGATCGCCAGTTTAGGATTTGATTATTATGATGTGGGGCGACAAACGGGTAAACAAGTTGTCCGAGTTTTGCAAGGAGAATCTCCTGGTAATCTCTCCGTAGAATCGGTCGATACCCTGAACCTCTATGTTAATCCCAAAGCGGCTGAAGCCATGGGTGTAACCCTTCCGCAATCGGTGATCGATCGCGCCGATACCGTGGTTAAATCTGAAGAGGAATCCACGGATTCCGCTACTGAATCAGAATAAGATCTAGTCCTGTTATCCTAAAAATGGGGATAATTTGAACCCCAAATTATTCCCATCGAGCATCATTTTAAATTTTGAATTTTTAATTGACATGACTGTTACTGCCCTCCTAGGAGCCATTGAACTCGGTTTACTCTATAGTCTCGTTGGTTTAGGTGTTTATCTCTCGTTCCGGATTCTGGACTTTCCTGATTTAACAGTTGATGGCAGTTTTCCTCTAGGAGGAGCTGTAGCAGCGAGTTTAATGGTCAATGGAATTCATCCTCTCATGGCTACGGCAGTGGCGATCGCTGCTGGGGCAATTGCCGGAGCTTGTACCGCTTGGCTAACTGTAAAATTTAAGATCCTCAATCTCCTCTCTAGCATTCTCACCATGATCGCCCTTTATTCCCTGAATCTGCGGATCATGGGTCGTCCTAATGTCCCCCTTTTGGGGGAATTCACCCTCTTTAGTCCCCTGAATCGCCTCCCTTTGCCCCGTCAAGTGGTGATTCCGGTGATTTTGGTCATCATTGTCATTTTGGTCAAAGTCTTCCTAGATGCCCTTTTAGCGACGGAATGGGGCTTGGCCCTCAGAGCCACGGGAGCCAATCCTACCATGGGCCGGGCCCAAGGGGTGGATACTGGCATGATGATTATTATTGGTATGGCTTTAAGTAATGCTTTGGTAGCCTTTGGGGGGGCACTCTTTGCCCAGATCTACGGGTTTGCCGATGTGACCTTGGGAGTAGGAACGATTGTGTTGGGACTGGCAGCCGTGATTATTGGCGAAACCTTTACCCCTGGAAAAACTGTATTTCAAGGCACATTGGGCGTAATTTTGGGGGCTTTAGTCTATCGCTTGGCGATCGCTGTGGCTCTGAATGCTAATTTTATCGGACTTCAGGCCCAAGATTTAAATCTGGTTACGGCTGTATTAGTGGCGATCGCCCTCATTTTACCCCAAACTCCCCTCAAACCCTGGTTCAAAGAGCAACTGAGCAAAATGCGATCGTAATCGCAACAATGTTTAAGGGGTGATGCCATTCACCAGGACTAAACCCCTGGTCTTTCCGGACACAGAATCAACGGTTCGGGTTGCATTCCAGAGATCTTCGGTCGTTACCCAAACGGGAGGATACTTATACCGGGCGACATCAAGAATTAAGAAGCGATCGCTCTGCTCATGATAAGCTGCTACTGGGGAAATATGGCCCCCTCGCTCCTGTTCAATGGACTTTCGCAGATAATTCACCAATACAAAATTATTCGGCTGCTGCAAATTGTCTACTATCAACTGGCGGAATTCTTCTAAACGGATATCTCCACCATGATAAATATCCGTCTTCAGGGGATAACGAGCCAAAAATGCACCTAACTCTTCTAGAGTCATACCTTGTCTGGCGATCGTTTCTTTTGTGATCACCTCATCGGTTTGAGTATTAAAAATATTGTCTTGTGTAAACATCTGCCGACCATATTCTGGGGCATCGGGGGCTTCAATGCCCAAGGCATTGAGCAGCATCACCATACTGGCTACCCCACAAAAGGCTTGATTTTGCTGGGTTTCAAAGTGAATACTTAAAGGGATATAATCTTGCCGGGCGCGACTTTCAATTAAGAAGGTTTCCCCAGAAGATGAATCAAACTCAATCAGCCGTTCCGCAATGGGTAGGGTTTGGGCCAGGGTTCTGCCACTGAGCAGAATAAGTGCGAATACCAACAGAGAGGGGAGTTTCCGGGACATGATTCTAAGGGGGCTGCGATCGACTGATCTTCATTAAACCCGAAAAATAAAACCCTTAGCTGAAACAGGCACAATCGTGTTATGCTAGAGCGCAGACCCGGACTTATGCAATTACAACGCCCAAATCTTGTCAGGACCGGAAGGTAGCAGCAATACGGGATGCTTGTAATAGGCGTAAACTCCGGGTCACCCCGTGTCAGAAGAGGTTTCAGAGATGCCAGGTCTAGGAGATTTCGTTAAGAAAGCGTTCTATATGGGAGTTGGGGTGGCATCCTATGCAGGGGAAAAGGCCGGAGAGGCGATCTCCGATTTGCGTCCCCAAGCCCAAAAATTAGCCAATGAAATGGTAGAGCGCGGGGAAATCACAGCCGAAGAAGCGCGGCGCATGGTAGAAGAAATTGTGAATCGCGCTCAACAGCAGGTGAATGAGCAAGCCACCGAATCCAATAATGCACCAGAAACACCAAAAGAACCTCGTCGCATCGAAATTTTAGATGATGATGAGCCAGAAACACCGACAGATGAAGTTCAAGTCAGTCAACTGCGAGATCAAGTCAATCAACTGAAAGAGGAACTTAAGCGTCTTCAGCGAGAATAAGTAGGCTATGGAAGATTGGGAAAAAGAATGGCAGAATCTGTGTGAAAGCTTTACTACTGGAGTTGAGCAATTTTTTAGGGAAGTTGAGGAAGAACTAGAAGAGTGGGTTGGTGAGATGGCAGAAATCACCCTTGAGATGGCAGAAACCCTCGACGACTTGCTCTTTGGAGATCTGGAAGCCTACTTAAATGAATGGTTAGATCCGATTCAACCCCCCCCACTAGAGTCTAGGGAAGAGGATCGAACTTACAATCCTTTTGCAGATCTAGAGGAATTCTCGGTCAATCCTGAACATCAAGCTTGTGTAGGATGTCGTCATTACCATGGACAAGTTTATGGGGGAAATTTGTTGGTTTGTGGAATGCATCCTTATGGGCCAGAAGATTCTTCTTGTCGAGACTGGGAAGGAAGGGAAGATCGTTAAGGTTTATGAACGTTGTAGAGTTTTACTCTGAGTTTCTCGGATAATCTTGATTCCTCCTCCTAAGACAATTATGGCAAGGATCAATCCCATGATTAAGTCGGGGAAACGGGAATGAAGAAGAGTGACGAGAATGCCTGCTATCACCACACCGAGATTGGCAATTACATCATTGCTCAAAAATATCCAACTGGCTCGCATATGAATGTCTTGATGACGATGTTTAGCCATCAAAAATAGACAGAAGACATTAGCGATCAAGGATAATAGAGCGATCGCGATCATTAAACTAGATTCTGGTTCAACCCCAAAGAAGAATCGCTTCAATACATTGACTAAAGCGAAACCCGCTAAAGTAATTTGAAATATTCCGCTATACAAAGCTGCACGGTTTTTTTTCCCTTTATTTTTGCCGATCGCATAGAAGGAAATCCCAAAGACGGCAGCATCAGCAAAGTTATCCAGGGAGTCCGCCACTAGGGCAGTCGATCCGGCAATAATACCGGCAATCATGACGACAAAAAACATCAGAGCATTAACCATAAGTAAGACAGTTAAAACCTGGCGCTGTGCTTTATTTTTTGCCTCAAATTGACATCCACACTCGCCCATAGTCTCTCCTCAATAGCCATAATTACTTATTCAAGTTCTCTAGGATCATTCTTAAAGAATTATTTCATTCAGGTCAAACCTAAGCCCTTGAGTTTTACGCTTAATCTTAGTTGAAATCCTACCACAATGGAGATAACCCATGAAGCTTGCTTACTGGATGTATGCTGGCCCAGCTCATATTGGCACACTTCGCATTGCCAGTTCGTTTAAGAATGTCCATGCGATTATGCACGCTCCCCTTGGGGATGACTATTTTAATGTGATGCGATCGATGTTGGAGCGAGAGCGGGATTATACTCCAGTTACGGCTAGTGTAGTGGATCGGCATGTATTAGCCAGAGGATCTCAAGAAAAAGTGGTGAATAATATTGTCCGCAAAGACAAGGAAGAGCATCCCGATCTGATTGTTCTGACTCCGACTTGTACCTCTAGCATTCTGCAAGAAGATTTAGAGAATTTTGTGGAACGAGCGACGTTAGATGCACAAGCGGATGTGATGTTGGCGGATGTGAATCATTATCGGGTGAATGAGTTGCAAGCGAGCGATCGCACCCTACAGCAAGTTGTGCAATTTTACCTTGATAAAGCCAGAAAACAGGGAACGCTGCCCGAAGGAAAAACGGAGAAACCTTCAGTAAATATTCTGGGAGTGACGACATTAGGGTTTCATAATCAACATGATTGCACTGAGTTAAAGCGCCTGATGGTGGACTTGGGAATTGAAGTTAATGAAGTGATTCCCGAAGGGGCATCGGTTAAGAATCTCAAAAATTTAACCCGTGCTTGGTTTAATTTAGCACCTTATCGGGAAGTGGGGTTAATGACAGCCCAGTATTTAGAATCTGAGTTTGGGATGCCCTATGTAGATATTACGCCGATGGGAGTAGTCGAAACAGCTCGCTGTATCCGCAAGATCCAGCAAGTTTTGAACGAGCAAGGGGCTGATGTGAACTATGAAGAGTTTATTGAACATCAAACCCTGTATGTTTCCCAAGCGGCTTGGTTTTCTCGCTCCATTGACTGTCAGAATTTGACGGGTAAAAAAGTGGTGGTGTTTGGCGATAATACCCATGCGGCGGCGATGACCAAGATTTTAGCGCGGGAAATGGGTGTGCATGTGGTTTGGGCGGGAACCTATTGCAAATATGACCAAGAGTGGTTCCGGGAACAGGTGAGCGAATATTGCGATGAGGTGATTATCAGCGAGGATAATGGGGAAATTGGGGATGCGATCGCCCGCGTGGAACCGGCTGCTATTTTTGGCACACAGATGGAGCGGCATGTAGGAAAACGCTTGGATATTCCCTGTGGCGTGATTGCGGCTCCTATCCATATTCAAAATTTCCCCATTGGCTATAAACCGTTTATGGGCTATGAAGGAACCAATCAGATTGCTGATTTGGTCTACAATTCCTTTACTCTGGGTATGGAAGATCACTTGCTGGAGATCTTTGGCGGTCATGATACCAAAGAAGCGATTCACAAGGGGATTTCAGCCGATTCCGATCTGAACTGGACAAAGGATGCAAAAGTAGAGCTGAACAAGATTCCTGGCTTTGTGCGGGGTAAGGTGAAACGGAATACGGAGAAATTTGCCCGCGATCGCGGTTTGGATGAAATTACCATTGAAGTGATGTACGCTGCCAAAGAAGCGGTGGGTGCATAGGGAGATATTGACTAGAAATAGCGCACCCGCACAAAGAAACCGGGTTTCTGGTTCTACCTCGATAGGAGGCAAGATCCCTAACAGAAACCCGGTTTCTAGACCGTTTAACCGGACATCATATTACTTTATCTGAGCAAACTTACTACTTCCTGCTAGAAGTTGTCGAAAAACAAGGTTTGATATCAAGTTCGCTTATTCATGTCCGCGAAGCGGAAATACCCTAATTAAAAATCGAGGGAGCAAGATGCTCCCACTCCAGTCATATCAAAGAATTCGAGGAGAAATACCCTAATTAAAAATCCAGGGAGCAAGATGCTCCCACTCCAGTCATATCAAAGAATTCGAGGAGTGCGGGCATCTTGCCCGCTTCTTAACCAATT
>NZ_JAQOSP010000130.1 GCF_030068475.1 Roseofilum acuticapitatum BLCC-M154
CAGCGCTTTGCGCTGTATTGGTGGACAGTAGGAAAAGATCCCCCCTTGCCCCCCTTAAAAAGGGGGGAATAGGAAAGTCCCCCTTTTTAAGGGGGATTTAGGGGGATCAAGATGTCCCACATAACAGCGAAAACTGCTGTAACTCCCGGAATCCCCGTCAAACGACCGATCGCAAAAATATCGTTGCCCCCGCCCCCAATCAACGTATCGCTGCCAATATCTCCAGAGAGGCGATCGTTGCCAGCCTCTCCTTGCAGTAGGTCATTATCTTTCCCACCCCAGAGGGTATCGTCTCCGCCATCGCCGATAAGAGTGTCTCGCCCTCTGTTGCCAAACAACAAATCACTCTCGACATCGGGAGTAGAACTGGGGTCTAAGGTTCCGCCCCGGATGAAATCGTCGCCTAAGTCACCCCAGATGGTGTCTGTGCCTAAATCGCCGTAAAGATGGTCGCCATCTTTGCCACCCCAAATGGTGTCATTGTCCCGTCCGCCAAATATCGTATCGCGTCCGGTGTTGCCTGCCAGGACATCGCCACCTTGATTGCCAAAGATGAGATCGTTAGCGCCCAATCCAGTGATGATATCGTTGCCTGCCAACGCTTGGATCATGTCAGCGTTCGGGGTTCCAATCAGGCGATCGTTGCCAAATGTACCGAGGATTTCCATAGTTAATGTTAGTGTTTGGACATTAAAAAGTTCTTTTCAAATCTTAGAGTTAAATTTCATGTGACAAAACGCTCAAGCTGTCCAGTTATTTACTCCAGGTTTAGTTTTTTTGTCTTCTATTTAATAAGACAGTTTTGGGTGGCAGTTTGTGAACTTTTCTGCCTCAAAATAGAGAAATTTCTTTCTTAAGGAGGACAACCGGGCCATTTTCCCGATAACAGGGCCATTTGCCAACGAAGAACTAGAGTCCTCTGTCACTCCCTCATACTCGTTCCATCGCTCTCGCAAAATGGCCCTGGCATTAGAAACCCGCTTGCGGGCAGTCCCCTGAGAAATCGCCAACCGTTCGGCTATCTCCTGGTAAGACAGCTCCTCCTTCCAGTAGAGAAAAAAAGTCTCCCGCAACTTGGGAGATAAATTATTTACCTCTTCCTCAAAAAAAAATTCGAGATCTTGCCGCGTAGCGGCAAGATCTGGTTCTTCTTCCTGGCTAACCCATAGCTCTTCCTTAGCTTCACAGGAAAATAGGCGATCGCGCTTTTTAAGCAGGTTCGTGCAAAGATTATTCACCAATCTGACCAACCACCCCTTCACATTATCAATAGGTTTGCTGCTGGTTCGCCAAGCCTCCCTAGCCCTAAGCATAGCCATACTCAGAGCATCTTCAGCCTCCGTTTGGTTCCCTTCCATCCGTCGGAGACAGCAACCGTAGAGATAATCTTGATACTGTTGCCACTCCCGCCAAAACACCGAATCAATACCTATAGTTCTTTTATGCCTACCTAGCATCTTTGTAACTACGTCTCCTTTCGGATAGCAAAAATTAAGCTAGACACCCTGGTTTTCTCAATTCTCTGTTTGCAATTTTGTTACCTCTGATTCTAAGATCCCGGTTTGCTGTCGTCAACAACCCAAGTCACTGTCAAATTTAAAATTTCGTGTTATAATTGCTCGTCCGTTGCAACTCTTACATTGCGTTGTTAACTTTTTCTATCAAAGGTGGGGGTGGTGCGTTGCGGCAAGGTCAATATTTTTCGTGAAAACCCATGATTGATCGATGCCGCAACACACCCTACCGGGGCGACATCATCATAGGTAGGGTGTGTTATGCGGTCAGAAAATGCGAATGTTTACAAATCAATGATATTTCCGCATAACGCACCATCCACAAAACCCCAAGTTCAATTTTGGGTTAAATTCACATATTTATTAATGGGATTTGTTGGTGGGGGCGACACCATGATAGGTAGGGTGTGTTATGCGGCCAGAAAATGCGAATGGTTACAAATCAATCATATTTCCGCATAACGCACCGTCTGAATTATTGGTTAAATTCTCAGAGAGCAGTCTAAAATGTACCTCTTCCTCAATGCCCAAAGATACCCGCACCCTAGTTAACAGCTCCAAAGACTGCTCAGAATTGGTCATCTTCTGTTCTAACATTTCCCGTAAAATCCCCTGATAAACCTGCACCTTCGACTCCTGACTAAATCCGGGTAAAACTTTAGCCAAAACATACACTTCTTGGGCTTTCAAATCTTCCAGGGAACGTCCTTCCAGAAATTCAGGAAAATTAATCTTCAATTTACTCAATTGCCGACGCAAACTACTGGCTACACTTTCCTTATGGTAGAGACTTAAGGAACGATTCCAAGTTCGGTATAACCACCCGGCGCTTAACAGGGGAACGAGAGCTTGAAGACCCCATTCAACGCATTCTGGTAATAACTCTAAAGTCGAATGGGTTCCGACAGAAAATAGAAAGTTAAAGGTGACAAAGGTAGCAACAGAAAATACATGATGACGAACTTTTTCCGCCGAAAATTCTCGATCTTGGCGCAGACAATAGGCTTTATAGGCTTTTTCGAGGCGGCATAAGATCACATAACTTGCTAAAGCGAATACGGCGAAGGTCAGAGGAACGGCAATTAATCGGGGAATGGGAATGGCTAGATTAAATAGGTAAAAGCCGGGGGTAAATAGTCTTTGCACTTGCTCCGGATCGTGAGTCCAAGCTCCAGAGTAAAAGTAGTTTAAATCTCCAGCATAGAAAATGTAATATAAGTAAAATGCAAGCACTAATCCCACATAGCCATAATGGAAAAACTTGCGCTCTGAATCTTTCAAAGAGTCCCAATAGCTGCGTTCTGCGTCAATGTCGAAACAAGCGGATTTACAGGCGACACAAGCGCTTTTTTCTTTCCCGGTTTCATCCATTGTCCGACACATGGATTGGGTGATTTTAGACGTGGTTTTTTCATGGGCGGGACTGCCCCATAATGCCCTGGGGCCGGTGTAGAATACTTCTATGGGGGCCATGGGACAAATATATTGACACCAGGTTTTACCCGCGAATAAATAGCCGACAAGGATACTGGCTAAGATGGTGGCACTCAGAAAAGCGGCTAACAGCAGACGATGGGAGTCTAAAAATAACATTCTCAGGCATAAACCGACAAAGAGAAATCCAAGTTGAAACAGGAGATGATGGCGACCGAGCCAAGAGTTGGGGTCAATTTTGACGACTTCTAAACGGATTTTACCGGTGCGAGGATTGGTGATTTGTTTTTGTCGTTGAATTCCCCATAAACGGGGCAGTTGGGAAAAGAAGGAGAGGGGGCAAATTCTGCGCCAACTTTCATGACCGAAGAGAAAAACGATACAGATGACTGCACCGACAATGACTCCCCAAAATACTCTGGTGGCGATCGCATAGGGACGCTCAATAAAACACTGTCCTTGCACCGTCACCACCTCATGACATCGTTGCGGATCGAAGACCCTCGGATCGAGACGCAGTAAGCTCCAGTGGGTATCCGGATGGGTTAACAGGGGTGAAATGGGGTCATAGATCAAAGATGCAATTAAGAGCAACCAGGCGATCGCCAGCAGCGATCGCACCCTTGTCATCTGTTTCTCAGGAACATTCTGTAACATCGTCAGTACCTCCTTGAACTTGCTTCCATCCTAGGAAACACAGCTAGAGAATGACCTGACTCCAAACACCCAAATCCACCTCACACTAGCACTAACCCCCCCTTCACAAAAAGACTAGAGCGGTCTAGTTCCCAAGGACTAGGCGATCGCCAGCAGCGTTATAATAACCACTAAGTTTTAACGTACTTCTACCTCTTTGAGTTGTATATTCATATGCCTAATGAACTCCGACAACAAGCCTTAAACTTTCTACGCATTGCCCTCAACAACCCCGGTGCAGACTTCAGAGACGGACAATGGGAAGCCATTGAAACCCTAGTCGAAAATCAAGCTCGTCTGCTCGTAGTACAACGCACCGGTTGGGGCAAAAGTCTAGTCTATTTTCTCGCAACTCGACTTCTACGCGATCGAGGAAATGGCCCCACCCTCCTCATTTCCCCCCTACTTGCCCTCATGCGAAACCAAATCAGCGCCGCCTCCAGAATTAACATCAAAGCCGCTACCATTAACTCCAGCAACCCAGAAGAATGGGACTCCGTAAAAAATCAGTTACTCACAGGACATATTGATATCTTACTCATCTCTCCCGAACGACTCGCGAACGAAAAATTCAACCAAACTATCCTCTTACCCATCTCTCAAAAAATTGGCTTATTTGTTGTCGATGAAGCCCACTGTATTTCCGACTGGGGACACGACTTTCGCCCAGATTATCGGCGCATTGTTCGCATTTTACAAGGTCTGCCTCCCAACATTCCCGCCCTAGGCACAACTGCCACCGCCAATAACCGCGTAGTTAACGACATTAAACATCAATTAGGATCAAATTTACAACTATCCAGAGGAACACTCACCCGCAAAAGCTTACAACTGCAAAATATTCATCTTCCCAGCCAAGCCGCGAGAATGGCATGGTTAGCCCAACATCTTCCTGACTTACCCGGAAGTGGCATTATTTATGCCTTAACTGTTCGAGATGCAGATCGCGTTTCTAAATGGTTAGAAACCCAAAACATTGATGCAAAAGCCTATCATGCCGGGTTAACAAATCAAGAACGGGAAAACTTAGAAGATCGACTTCTCAACAACCAAATCAAAGCCTTAGTCGCCACCACCGCTCTAGGAATGGGCTTTGATAAACCCGATTTAGGCTTTGTCATTCATTACCAGCGTCCCGGTTCAGTTGTCCATTACTATCAACAAGTCGGACGAGCCGGACGAGCCGTAGACCAAGCCTATGGCATTCTCTTAAGTGGTGAGGAAGACGACGAAATCACCGACTATTTTATTAATACCGCCTTTCCTCCAGAAGCCCATAACCAGCAAGTTTTAACCGTCCTCAATCAAGCCGAAAATGGTTTATCTCTAACTCAAATCGAACAATACTCTAACCTTTCTAGAAGTCAAATTGAGAAAGTCTTAAAACTCCTCTCTTTAGAATCTCCTGCACCAGTCATCAAGCGCGGTTCTCAGTGGAATGCCACCCCTACAGCTATCCATTATCAACCCAACCGCGAAAAAATTGACCACTTAACCCAAATTCGCCGCGCTGAACAAGCTCAAATGCAAGACTATATGAAGAGTCAACAATGCCTTATGGTATTTCTAGCGCAAGCCTTAGATGATTTTAATACAACGCCCTGCGGTCAATGTGCGGCCTGCTTAGGTCAAAGCTTAATCCCGGAAACCTACTCCCAAGAGTTACTCAATCAAGCGTTTCACTTTTTGCGCCGTAGCCATCTTGTAATTGAACCGCGAAAACAATGGAAAGCTCAAGCTTTATCAACTTATAATTTTTCGGGTAACATTCAAAAAAACCTAAAACCAGAACCAGGAAGATCCTTATCCCTTTGGGGGGATGCAGGATGGGGAGAACTCGTCAGAAAAGGGAAGTATCAAGATCATCATTTTGATGATAGCTTAGTGCAGGGTGCTTTAGAGATGATTCAACGCTGGCATCCCCAACCTTTTCCCACTTGGGTAACTTGCGTACCCTCTTTGAAGCGTCCCGAACTGGTTCCCAACTTTGCCCAAAGATTGGCTCACCAGCTTAATTTACCCTTTGTCCCGGTCGTGCGGAAAGTGCGATATAATAAGGAACAAAAAGAGATGAATAATAGTTACCAACAAGCACATAATTTAGACGGTGTATTTACTATCGACACTTGGCCAGGAATTCATGGAGCAGTATTCCTAGTCGATGATATTGTCGATTCTCGTTGGACATTTACAGTAATTTCAGCCCTCTTAAAACGTGCGGGAAGTGGTGCGGTTTTTCCTCTGGCTTTAGCTTTGAATTCTTTTTAGAGAGCTGAAAATAATTACAATACTTCTCCCTACAATGAGCTACAGTAGGGTAAGATCCCCCCTACCCCCCTTAATAAGGGGGGGAATAAAACAGTCACCCTTATTAAGGGGGATTTAGGGGGATCAAAACGTAGCCTATAAAAAAATGCTGTATGGATAATCATTTACTCTCGTTAGATACTCAAGCCATTTTACTCCTCTGTGCCAGTTTTGGCGAAGATCGACTTTCTTTTCCTCAGCCGTTAAAGTTGAGTGAATACAATACTTTAGTTGCTTGGCTAAAAGAAAACCAGATGCGTCCGGGTAGTTTACTCACTTCATCCGGTCAAGATAAACTACATAATGCGTCTCTTCATAAGCTGGATAATTCTCGGATCAAGACTTTACTAGAACGAGGATTTTTGCTGAGTTTATCTGTAGAAAAATGGACGCAACAGGGCTTATGGATAGTCGGACGGGGCGATCCTAACTATCCCGTGCGACTGAAAGAGAGATTAAAACAAAAAGCCCCTCCTATTCTCTATGGCGTGGGAAAACAGGAATTATTGGAAAAAGGGGGTCTAGCAATTGTCGGTTCTCGGAATATTAGTCAAGAAGAAATCAATTATACTCGTCAAGTGACCCAGATTTGTGCCAATCAGAATCTTCAAGTCATTTCTGGTGGAGCGCGGGGAATCGATCAAACTTCAATGTTGGGAACGTTGGAAGCATCGGGAACTGTGGTTGGCGTTTTGGCTGATAGTTTAATTAAGACGGCTCTAAATAAAAAATATCGTACTGCTATTGCTGAAGAAAGATTAACTTTAATTTCTGCCTACGATCCCGATGCGGGTTTTCATATTGGTAATGCTATGGGGCGAAATAAATATATTTATAGTTTAGCTGATTATGCATTGGTGGTCACCTCTGATTATGAAAAAGGGGGGACTTGGGCGGGTGCAAAAGAAGCGCTAGAAAAAATTAAGGATGTTCCTGTTTTTGTCAAGGTTGAAAATTCTGTCTCGGAAGGGAATCAACAGTTAATGCATCAAGGAGCAAAAGGTTTTCCGGCGCTCTCTTGTTCTGCTTTGAGTCAATCCTTAAGGGAAGAATTAGAACGGTTGAGTGGAGAAACTGCTACCGAGGAATTAAAGCTCGTGAGCCATCCGATAGAAGAGGATGAGGATCAAGAGAAAGAAAGCATTCTACATCCGAGTCAATTGAGGAATGATGTCACTCAAGAGCGGGTGAGCAAGCCTAAAGATATTTATGAGGCGGTTTTACCGTTTATTCTGGAAGCTTTAGCTCAACCCCTCGATCTTAAGTCTCTGGTTGAACGTTTGCAGGTGAGACAGGGGCAACTCCAGGATTGGTTGAAGAGAGCGGAAGAGGAGGGGAAGGTGACAAAAACCAAGAAACCGGTGCGGTATGTGGCGAATCTTGAAGAGAGTCAACTTTCTTTACTCTCAGAGTCTGAATCTATAGATATACCCCTTTGAGCGATCGCAAGATCCCCCCTAGCCCTAAAAAAGGGGGAAAGGTGTCGAGCAAGATGTTCCCTAGAAAAAGGCAGCGAGTAAGATGTTTGTCCTTCGGACACGCTACGCTAACGCACTCCTTGCTTCGCCATAACCCCGATTTAACCCAACTGGATATTATTAAAAAAATCCTGTTTTTTTTGTCTAATTCCCCATTCTATGATACTCCTGATAGCAAGCAGTTCTCTTAACGAATGCTTAAAAGAAGATTAAATCTAAAGAGGCTGAAAATGTGTTTAGCAGTACCCGGAAAAATTATTAGCATCGCTGGTGACGATCCCCTGACAAAAATGGGTCGGGTCAGCTTTGGCGGAGTGATCAAAGAAGTCAGTTTAGCCTATGTGCCCGAAGTCCAAATCGATGACTATGTATTGGTTCACGTCGGTTTTGCCCTGTCCATTGTCGATCAAAGGGAAGCCGAACAAACCTTAGCTGATTTACAACAAATTAATACATTCAGTTAAATAAGATTAAGAACCTAGTCCAAACGGTAGGAAGGTATTAGATGATCAGAAAAGAATTGACTGGACTAGGAACCCAACAAAGCACCCAAAAATAATCTCTGCACGATCCTAGAGTTAGCCCAATTGAACCTCTCAGGGGAGTGCAAGTTTTGACCCCCATAAATGCAGTCGAGAAAAACAATAGGATGGTTGTTTTAACTCTCGAATTAGACCCCCAACCTAGGGAAAAAAGTCAGCAGCCCTGAGCTGTATCCATTCATCTTCAGTCGTAGACCGAAAGGACTCGAAACTTATGAACACCAAAAACTATGCAACACTAGACGGCAACGAGGCAGTGGCCCGTGTTGCGTACAAACTCAACGAAGTCATTGCCATTTATCCCATTACTCCTTCCTCTCCGATGGGAGAATGGGCCGATGCCTGGATGTCAGAGGGGCGGCCCAACCTATGGGGAACCGTACCCTCAGTAGTAGAAATGCAAAGTGAAGGGGGAGCCGCAGGAGCAGTCCATGGATCGCTACAGGGGGGGTCTTTAACGACGACCTTTACGGCATCTCAGGGGCTGTTGCTGATGATCCCCAACCTCTACAAAATTGCTGGGGAACTGACATCAGCCGTATTGCATGTGGCTGCTCGCTCAGTTGCCGCTCAAGCCCTCTCCATTTTCGGCGATCATTCCGATGTGATGGCAGCTCGCTCTACGGGTTGCGCTCTACTCTGTTCGGCATCGATACAAGAAGCTCATGATTTAGCACTGGTGGCTCAAGCGGCTTCCCTGAAGTCCAGAGTGCCCTTTATCCACTTCTTCGATGGGTTCCGGACTTCCCATGAAGTGCAGAAGATCGAACTGCTAGAGGAGAGTGTCCTCCGGGCGATCATTGACGATCGCACCGTCTTTGACCATCGATCGCGAGGCCTAACCCCCGATCGCCCCATGCTGCGCGGAACTGCCCAAAACCCCGATGTCTTCTTCCAAGCCAGAGAAAGCCTTAACCCCTTCTATGATGTCTGTGCCGAAGAAGTCCAGAAAGCCATGGATCAGTTCGCCGAACTCACCGGACGCAGATATCAACCCTACGAATACCACGGCGCACCGGATGCCGAGCGCGTGGTAATCCTTATGGGTTCCGGCTGTGAAACCGCCCATGAAACCATCGATTATCTGATGGCTCAAGGGGAAAAAGTGGGCGTGCTAAAAGTTCGCATGTATCGCCCCTGGGATGGCAGCAAGTTAATTAACGCTCTGCCAGAAACCGTCAAGGCGATCGCCGTTTTAGACCGCACCAAAGAACCTGGCGCATCCGGCGAACCCCTCTATTTAGATGTGGTCACCGCTTACCATGAAACCGATCGCCCCACCCCTAAAATTGTTGGCGGACGCTATGGCTTATCTTCCAAAGAATTTAACCCAGCCATGGTCAAGAGCGTCCTCGACAACCTCAGCCAAGAATCCCCCAAAAATCACTTTACCGTCGGTATTAACGACGACCTCAGCCATACCTCCCTCACCACCGATGAAAATTTCTCCATCGAACCCGATAGCGTCGTGCGGGCCATGTTCTATGGCTTAGGTTCAGATGGTACAGTGGGAGCAAACAAGAACTCCATCAAGATTATCGGTAACGATACCGACAACTACGCCCAAGGTTACTTTGTTTACGACTCCAAGAAATCCGGCGCGGTTACCGTCTCTCACCTACGGTTTGGCCCCGATCCCATTCGCAGCACCTATCTGATCACCCAAGCTAACTTTGTGGGCTGTCACCAATGGACATTCCTAGAAAAACTCCAGGTCTTGGGATCGGCGGCTCCCGGTGCAGTCTTCCTGCTCAACAGTCCCTACGGCCCCAATGAAGTCTGGGATAAACTGCCCTTGGAAATCCAAGAAGTGATAGTACGCCAAGGTCTGAAGTTCTATGTGATCGATGCCAACCAGGTGGCACGGGACACCGGTATGGGGAATCGGATCAACACCATTATGCAGACCTGCTTCTTCGCCTTAGCAGGCATTTTACCCAGGGATGAGGCGATCGCCCAAATTAAGAAGGCGATCGAAAAAACCTATGGTAAGAAAGGGGCAGAAATTGTCAAACTCAACATCAAAGCCGTCGATCAAACCCTAGATAATCTCTATGAGGTCAACGTCGGCCAAGCCAATAGCACCGTCCATATTATGCCCTCCGTTGGCGATGCGGCTCCCGAATTCGTGCGCGAAGTCGAAGGCATCATGCTGGCTCGCCAAGGGGATAACCTACCCGTCAGCAAGCTCCCCTGTGATGGAACCTATCCCACCGGAACCTCGAAATGGGAAAAACGCAATGTAGCCCAAGAAATTCCCGTTTGGGACCCCGATGTTTGCGTGCAATGCGGTAAATGTATTGCTGTTTGTCCCCATGCCACCATTCGCGGTAAAGCCTACGATCCCAGTGCTTTAGGCAATGCGCCAGAAAGCTTCAAGTCCATCGATGTCAAAGATAAGGCCTTTTCGGGACAAAAATTCACCATTCAAGTGGCTCCTGAAGATTGTACCGGATGCGGGGTTTGCGTCGATGTCTGCCCGGCTAAAAATAAATCCATGCCGTCAAAACGGGCGATTAACATGGAGCCTCAGATCCCCTTGCGGGAACAAGAGCGCCAAAATTGGGACTTCTTCCTCGGTTTACCGAATCCCGATCGCTCTACATTAAATCTAGAGCGCATTCGTCAGCAGCAATGGCAAGAACCCCTCTTTGAGTTCTCTGGAGCGTGTGCCGGTTGTGGAGAAACCCCCTATATTAAACTGGCGACTCAGTTATTCGGCGATCGCATGGTCATCGCTAATGCCACCGGATGCTCCTCCATCTACGGCGGCAACTTACCCACCACCCCCTACACCGTCAACAGTGAAGGACGGGGCCCCAGTTGGTCAAATAGCCTGTTTGAAGATAACGCCGAATTTGGCTTAGGCTTCCAATTAGCTATTTCCAAACATCAGAGCTTTGCCTGCGAACTGGTGCAGAAACTAGCCGGAACCCTAGGGGATAACTTAGTTAGCCAAATCCTCAACAACACTCAAGCCACAGAAGCCGATATTTACGAACAACGGCAATATGTGGCCCAAGTGAAAGAAAAACTCGCTGGGAACACCGACCCCGACGCGCAGCAACTGCTCAGTTTAGCCGACTATTTGGTGAAAAAATCCATCTGGATCGTCGGGGGTGATGGTTGGGCTTATGACATCGGCTACGGTGGTTTAGACCATGTGCTGGCATCCGGCCGCAATGTCAATGTCCTAGTCATGGATACAGAAGTCTACTCCAATACCGGGGGTCAATCCTCCAAAGCCACCCCCAGAGGAGCCGTTGCTAAATTTGCCGCCGGTGGTAAACCCGCACCCAAGAAAGACTTAGGTCTGATTGCCATGACCTACGGCAATATCTACGTCGGTTCTGTGGCTCTTGGGGCACGGGATGAACACACCCTGAAAGTCTTCCTAGAAGCCGAAGCCTATGACGGGCCCTCCTTGATTATTGCGTACTCCCACTGTATCGCCCATGGTATTAATATGACCACAGCTATGAGCCATCAGAAAGCCATTGTCGAAAGTGGTCGCTGGTTGCTCTATCGCTACGATCCCAGACGCACAGAAGCTGGTGAAAATCCACTACAATTGGATTCCAAATCGCCCAAGAAAGGCGTTAAAGACTCCATGTACGCCGAAAACCGGTTCAAGATGCTGACCAAAACCAAACCGGAAGACGCAAAACGCCTGTTGCAAGAAGCCCAACAGGATGTCAATACCCGGTGGGAAATGTATAAATATCTCGCCGAACGGAGCCTGAACTCGGAAGAATAGCTCCCCTTGGAGTTAGAGGACACGGAGACACGGGGACACGGGGACACGAAGATTTCTATTACTCCCCCATTCCCCCACTCCCCCACTCCCCCATTCCCTATTCCCTATTCCCTATTACCCAACCCACGTAATACCATGGATTTAACCACTACTTATTTAGGCCTGAATTTGCGATCGCCCATCGTTCCCAGTGCAGCCCTTCCCCTCTCAGAAGATATCGACACCATTAAACGCCTCGAAGATGCCGGTGCTGCTGCCGTTGTTCTCCATTCTCTCTTTGAAGAACAGCTCCTGCGAGAAAAATTTGAATTGCACCATCACCTGGAATATGGGACAGAAAGCTTTGCCGAAGCCCTCTCCTATTTCCCAGAACCCGATGAATTCCATGTTGGCCCAGAACTGTACTTAAAGCACATTCGCCAAGCCAAAGCAGCCGTCAATATTCCCATCATTGGCAGTCTCAACGGCTTCTCCTCTGGGGGATGGGTCGAATATGCCAAACTGATGCAAGAAGCAGGCGCAGACGCGATCGAGTTAAACATCTATTATGTGCCCACGGACTTTAATATGACTGGCGCACAGGTGGAACAAAACTATATCGATACCCTCAGCGAAGTCAAAAAAGAAGTTACCATTCCCGTTGCTCTCAAACTGAGTCCCTTTTTCAGCAACATGGCCAACATGGCTAAACGGTTGAGTGAAACCGGAGCCGATGGCTTAGTGCTGTTTAACCGCTTCCTGCAACCGGATATTAACGCCGAAGATTTAGAGATAGAAGTCGGTTCTGTCCTCAGCAGTACCCATGACTTGCGTTTACCCATGCGCTGGATTGCCATTCTCTATGGTCGCATTAATGACTGTGACCTAGCTGCCACCAGTGGCGTACAACGGGGTCATGATGTGATTAAACTTCTCATGGCTGGCGCATCGGTAACTCAGGTTTGCTCGACTCTATTGCGCCATGGCATTGGCCATATCCAAGTCATGGAAGAGGAAATTAACCATTGGATGGAAGAACATGGTTATGAATCTGTCAAGCAAATGCAGGGTTCCATGTCTCAGCTCCATTGTGAGGATGAATCCGCCTACGAACGGGCCCAATATATGCGGGCGATTACCTCGTATAATCCGACTCATAGTTTAGTCTAGTTGACTAGCCCTCTCCCACGCTTGTCTTGTAGGGGTTTTAAGATACCCTCTCAATTTGGCTAAAAATCATCCAATATCACCAGGTTTGCTGGTGTGTTGACAATCTGTAGGGGCGAACGGCCGTTCGCCCCTACATACCAAATCGTAGTTCAATGAAACCCCTACAAGATTAGCTCCCACGGGAGAGGGACGTATCGCCCCATTCCCCCACTCCCCCATTCCCCCATCCTCCTCAACCATGGCTCAACTCGAAGACCTGACGACGGGGGCAACCGTCAAAGGAATTTTGCCTAATCAGACAGTCACCGTTATTCATGTGAAGTGGTGTGGCGAAGTCGTTGAGCTAACCTACAAAGATATCAATGGACAGCCCCATAATGAACTCCTCTTTCGAGACCAAGAGTCCAACCTAGAAATCGTTGCCGAAGGGCAACCCTGGAGCTTTGACGGGGATGGAGCCTTGCTGCGGCTGGTGTCCGAAGCCCATCGCATTCGACTTGCCCACCTCTTCGATCCCTTCTTAGCCGTCCATACCTCCCTGGTCGAACCCCTACCCCATCAAATTACCGCCGTCTATGGAGAAATGCTCCCTCGTCAGCCCCTGCGGTTTCTCCTCGCTGATGATCCAGGAGCAGGCAAAACCATTATGGCCGGGCTGTTTATCCAAGAGCTACGGATTCGAGGAGACTTGCAACGGTGTCTAATTGTTTGCCCTGGCAGTCTAGCCATACAGTGGCAAGATGAACTGTCGCAAAAATTTCATCTCCCCTTCGAGATTTTAACCCCCGATCGCCTAGAATCCGCTCGTACCGGCAACGCCTTCACCGAAATTCCCCTGCTGATTGCGCGGCTCGATCAGCTCAGTCGCAATCCAGAACTCCAAGCCAAACTCGACCAAACCGACTGGGATTTAGTCGTTGTCGATGAAGCCCATAAAATGTCCGCCTCCTTTTTTGGCGGTGAAGTCCGGGAAACCAAACGCTACAAACTCGGTAAACGGCTCTCCACCCTCACCCGCCATTTTTTACTGATGAGTGCCACCCCCCATAACGGTAAAGAAGAAGACTTTCAGCTCTTCCTGGCCCTTCTGGATGGCGATCGCTTTGAAGGACGCTTTCGAGATGGGGTGCATATCTGCGACACCTCCGACCTGATCCGCCGTCTCGTCAAAGAAGACCTACTCAAATTTGATGCCAAACCCCTCTTCCCCGAACGTCGCGCCCATACCGTCAACTACCAACTCTCTGACCTAGAAAGCCTGCTCTACAAACAAGTCACCGACTACGTGCGAGAAGAATTCAACCGCGCCGAAGCCCTCCTCAACCAGGGTCGTAAAGGAACCGTCGGCTTTGCCCTCACCATCCTACAGCGCCGCCTCGCCTCCTCCCCAGAAGCCATCTACCAGTCCCTCAAACGGCGGCGAGAAAGATTACAAAAACGGCTCAGGGAAGAAAAACTCCTCAAACGGGGCCTCACCGCAGAACTCGAATTTCGCCTCACTATCGACCCAGAAGACTGGGATGATGACTTTGACGACGCATCCAGCGAAGAACGAGAAACCACCGAACAAGAAGTCATCGACCAAGCCACCGCCGCCCGTACCATTGCCGAATTAGAAGCCGAAATTAACCACCTCAGCCAACTCGAAACCCTCGCCCAACGAGTCCGACAAAGCGGTACAGATTGCAAATGGGATGAACTCTCCAAACTCCTGCAAAACCAAGCCGAAATGTTCCATGCCCAAGGATATCGGCGCAAACTCGTCATCTTCACCGAACATCGAGACACCCTCAACTACCTGAGCGATCGCATTCGCACCCTCCTCGGCCGTCCCGAAGCCGTCGTTACCATTCAAGGGGGCCTCGGTCGAGAGGAGCGCAAACGAGTCGAAGAAGCCTTCAAACAAAATATCGAAGTCGAAGTCCTAATCGCCACCGATGCCGCCGGAGAAGGCATCAACCTGCAACGGGCCCACCTGATGGTCAACTATGACCTCCCCTGGAACCCCAACCGCCTAGAACAGCGCTTTGGTCGCATTCACCGCATTGGCCAAACCGAAGTCTGCCACCTCTGGAACCTCGTCGCCGCCGAAACCCGCGAAGGCGATGTCTATCTCGCCCTACTCAAAAAACTCGAAATCGAGCAAAAAGCCCTAGGCGGCAAAGTCTTTGATGTCCTTGGCAAAGCCATTGCCGGTAAAGAACTGCGCGAACTCCTCATTCAAGCCATCCGTTACGGCGATCGCCCCGACATCAAAGCCAAACTCGACCAACAACTGAGCGATCGCCTCGACCAAACCCGCCTCCGAGACCTTCTCGAACAACGGGCCCTAGCGCGGGACTCCATGGACACCAGCCAAATCCAACAGATCCGCCAAGACATGGAGCGGGCCCAAGCCCGCAAACTCCAACCCCACTTCATCACCGCCTTCTTCCTCCAAGCCTTCACCCAACTCGGCGGAACCCTACGGGAACGCGAACCCCGACGCTACCAAATCACCCGCGTCCCCCCCTGCATTCGCCATCAACAGCAGCGCCTCGGCAGCCGGCCCATCTCCCCCAGCTACGAGCGCGTCTGCTTCCAAAAAGACCTCATGAACCTACCCGGCAAACCCCCAGCCGACTTCATCTGTCCCAGCCATCCCCTCCTAGAAGCCACCCTTGACCTCATCCTAGAGCGCCACCGAGACATCCTGCGCCAAGGAGCCATCCTCGTAGACGAAAACGACCCCAGCTCCCACCTCCGAACCCTCATCACCCTCGAACACACCATCCAAGACGCTCGCCCCCAAAAACAAACCCATCAGCGCATCGTCTCCCGCCAGATGCAATATGTCGAAATCAGCACCACCGGAGAAACCCAAAACGCCGGCCATGCCCCCTACCTCAACTATCGGCCCTTACAGCCCTCAGAAGCCCCCCTCATCCCCCCCCTGATCGACAACCTGCAACTGCGACAAGACCTCGAAAACCAAGCCACCCACTACGCCATCACCCACCTCGTCAGGCCTCACCTCGACCAAATCCGCCAGCACAAACACACCCTCATCGACAAAACCATCCGCGCCGTCAAAGACCGACTCACCAAAGAAATCAACCACTGGGATCACCGCGCCGCCCAACTCCAGCTCCAAGAACAAGCCGGAAAACCCAACGCCAAACTCAACTCCAGCAAAGCCCAACAAAGAGCCGACGAACTCGCCGCCCGACTGCAAAAACGCCTAGAAGAACTCGAACAAGAACGTCAACTCTCCCCCCTGCCCCCCGTCGTCGTTGGCGGAGCCTTAATCATCCCCCTCAGTCTTCTGCACCCCCAACGCCTCGCCGACCCCCAAGCCAAAAAACGCATCGAACAAGCCGCCATGGCCGCCGTCATCGCCGCAGAACAACAACAAGGCTATCACCCCATCGATGTCAGCGCCCAAAAATGCGGCTATGACATCGAATCCCAAAACCCCGAAACCGGTCAACTGCGCTTTATCGAAGTCAAAGGCAGAATCGAAGGAGCCGAAACCGTCACCATCACCAAAAACGAAATCCTCACCGCCCTCAACCAACCCGAAAACTACCGACTCGCCCTAGTCCAAGTCCCTCCTGCCCTAGAACCCTGTCAGATCCGCTACATCAAAAATCCCTTTCAACGGGAACCAGACTTTGCCGCATGTAGCGTTAATTACTCCTGGCAGGAATTATGGGATCAAGGATACTCTTCGTGATCTCTGTGTCTCTGTGGTAGATTAAAACCACGGAGCCACGGAGGGCACGGAGAGGTTTCCGTAGGGGGAGAGTTCCTTGGTGATCTCTGTGTCTCTGTGGTAGATTAAAACCACGGAGCCACGGAGGGCACGGAGAGGTTTCCGTAGGGGGAGAGTTCCTTGGTGATCTCTGTGTCTCTGTGGTAGATTAA
>NZ_JAQOSP010000131.1 GCF_030068475.1 Roseofilum acuticapitatum BLCC-M154
CATGAAAATTTGTTAAGAAGCGGGCAAGATGCCCGCACTCCTCGAATTCTTTGATATGACTGGAGTGGGAGCATCTTGCTCCCTGGATTTTTAATTAGGGTATTTCCGCTTCGCGGACATGAATAAGCGAACTTGATATCATATCAAGTCCGCTTAATTGGTTAAGAAGCGGGCAAGATGCCCGCACTCCTCAAATTCTTTGATCTGACTGGAGTGGGAGCATCTTGCTCCCTGGATTTTTAATTAGGGTATTTCCGCTTCGCGGACATGAATAAGCGAACTTGATATCATGTCCGCTTGCGGAATATCCCTCTCCCACTCCGAGAGGGACTTTTTCCCCCTTCTCCCGCGGGAGAAGGGGGTAGGGGGATGAGGGGAAGCCATTACACAACTCATTTAGGTTTGCTATAGAGCTTCTAAATCTTCAATTGACGCTCCACTGCCTAAAGGCGAGTGGATTCTTGGTTCATCAAGTCCACTTAAACTAAGTACCTTGCGATTCCTAGCCCAGAGGTGGTTCTTTCCCCAAGCGTTACTTTTCGTGCGCCCCACGATAGTTGTATTTCTACAAAGTTTGTTTTGTTTAAATACTGCGAGTGTCTAGCTCCTGCAAAGATTTTACCTACCCACAGGAAGGAACTAGAACTTATGGATAGAACCCCATATCTTTGATTGCCAAGGTACAGCGTTGCTTTTCAGCACTAGGTTTTGTTAGAGCAGGTTAATTACCTTTCCTGCTATACTCTGATTATACATACAATCAGAGACTATGGCAAGGACTAAACGACTACAACTTTTACTTTCTGAACTTGAATATGAGACTCTTAAGACCTATGCACAATCCAAACAAGTCCCCATGTCTGAAGTTCTTAGGGATTACATTAAAACCCTAAAAAAGCCGTCCTAAAAGGACGGGGCTTTAAACCCAAATTTTGGGTAACCCTTGCTGGGCTTCCCCTTCCACGGCAAACTGTTGGCTGAGTAATTCCAGAACTTGGGCTTCTTCTGGGGTGACAATGCCATCGAGTTCGGCCATTTTTTGACATTGCATCATCAAGGGGAGCGCAAAATCTGGGTTAATTTGGGGAAGTAATTCTTCTAGGGGGGTGGGATTATCAATATTTTGACTAATGGCTTCTAAGGACGCTGGAGAAAGATGCATCGGTTCTAATTCTGGAAGCAAATCTTCCCAGGTTTTATCCGGATTTCCAGCTAAAATCATATGGACTAAAATCCGATCCATAATCGTTTCTTGGGTAATGGCAGCTTCGAGATAGTGCTGGCTTTCTTCTTGTAGAGTTTCTAGGGTGGCTTCCATAACAATGGGGCTACATTTCGCTTCATAAAACCGACAAGCAGCATAACCTAAAGCATAGAGGAGGGCGGCGTTGGCGCTGGCGCTAATGGCTGCACCAGCGATGGAGGTGACTTTTAAGAATCCTAATCCGGCTTGTACCGCTTTTCCACCGCCAAAAGCTAATCCAAATACAGCTAAAACTTCTCCTTTGCGGGCTGGATCTTCGGTGTCAAAACCATAAGCATAGGCAATTTGATAAACCATTTCGGCTTGTAGGGCAGTAGTGGCGGCTAAATCGACGGCAAGCATGAGCATGGATGCACCGGGCAGACTGGTGGCGATTTCTGTTGCTCCAACGAATAGAGCTTTTTGCACCATGACGCGATGACTAATTTGATCGGGGGATTCTTGGGGAAATTGGGTTTGAAGTTTCAGAATCGATTCTTTGGCTTGAACGACATCGACTTGATCGACAATATTGAAAATCCAATCGGCTTTTAGGAATTGGGTAAAGGGTTGCATCAAGGGATTTTCATGGGCAATTTTGAGGATGTCGTTGATGCGATCTGGGGTTTGAAAAACCATGTTACCAAGATTACTAGCCATGTCTAGGGTGGTTTTGGCGATCGCCTCTCCCGTTTGTCCTGCTGCATTCCCCATGCTTCCCATGGCTTGAGTCACGCTATTTCCGGTTGCCATGGTGGTATTGGCGATCGCTCCTGTGACTTGTACGATCGCACTCCCAGCACTCTCCCCAGCCTTACCCACTCCTTCAATCACGGTATCACTCGCATTTCCGGCTAGGATAGCAAGGGTTTGTGTGGCTTTTCCCATGGTTTCGGTTGCACCTGTGGCTGCACCACCCACTGCTTCAATGACGGTATCGCTTGCATTTCCGGCTAGGATAGCAACGGTTTGCGTAGCTTTTCCCATGGCTCCGGTTGCACCTGCGGCTGCATCGGCGACTTTTCCAAAGAGGGAACCCCAACCGGATTTTTTCCCTGGTTCTGGAATGGGAGAAATTGCCGTTTCTGGTGCAGGAGTAATGGCGGTTTCTGAGATCAGTTGAATCGTTTGCTCCCAGATTGGCACAGCTTCACCGGTTTTTCTACCCACAACGGTGATAGTTTGAATGGAGTTAACTCCCAGTTGAATAAAAAACTTCTGTAAAATCTCTACTAACTTAGCTTGCGGCGGCCCATTTAAGGATTCTACACTGAGCCATATTCCTTGGGATTGAGCCATCACTAGAGCGGTCAATCCTTTGGGGTTAAGGTTACGGTTGAGGATGTCGGCGATCGCCTCTACCTTACCCTGTTTCGCTGCTGCTAATGTCTCCGTTTCCTGCTCCGTTGGCAGCTTTAGCACCTGTTGCCATTCCGGAAGCTCTTCCTCCGCCTCCTTCCCATAGACCTTAATTTGGCTCACGGAGGCGATCGCCAGTTTTTTGAAAAAATTGGTCAAAACCTTAACAAAAACCGCTTCGGTGGGAACTTGAGCGCCTTCTAGCACTAAATTTAACGTCTCACCCTTACAGGTCACCTTGGTATTAATTCCTTTAGGTTGCAATTGCCGATTGAGGATCAAGGCGATCGCATCCGGGTTACCTTGTTTGGCAAGTTCAAGCACACTGGTTTGTACAGAGCTACTCATAGGGCAGTCCTTCCTTATTCACGTAGAGCGTATTAAACCCAACGCCTTTAGAACGGAGAGTTTAATCGATTGATCTGGATGATCACCCTAAAGATTATACCCGAATCCTGCGATCGTCTCCGCATTCCCCTGAAATTATCCATGACCTCAATTGGTATAATCATTCATATCCCCATTCCCCCATTCCCCCACAGAGGGTTTTAACTGTGTTGATGGAATTTGGCCCATCTTTGGGGAGACCAAGAGTTGATACTCTTGAAGGCTCTTCAATTAAGAATCTCAAAGAGCTTCGCATTTAATATAAAGGAGACCCTTGGCGGATTTTATTTGCGTTCGACCCGGAACGACAAGCTATTTTACTCGTTGGTGGCAACAAAACGGGTAACAAGCGATGGTACAAGGAAAATATTGCTATAGCAGAACGACGTTATGAAAACTATCTTGAACAACTGAAGGAAGAAGAACCATGAAAGACTATACAACATTATCGTCAGAGTTAGCCAAACTTTCTCCAGAACGACAGGAACGGATTAAAGCTAGAGCAGATAAAATTTATCTTGAAGAATTGACTTTGAAGTATCTGCAAGAGAGTTAAGAAAAATTCAATCCATTGTAGAATCTCATCAAGAACAATTTTTAGAGGCATGGTATGAATACTTCGATCGTTGAAACTGATATTCGTGTCCATCAAGTCATCATTGTCGTATTTTAGATCATGGCTGATCTGGATAAAATAATCGACAAAGTTCTCTGGGGAGACATTCGTTCTGTCGCTGACCAGATACCCGATAACGTTGTGCAAACTATTATCACCAGCCCACCTTATTTTGGTCACAGAAATTATGGTACAGAACCAGAAAGTGAATATGAAATTGGTAGAGAAAATAGCCTAGATGTGTATATTGAAAATCTTACTTCCTGTTTTAGTACCATTAAATCTAAACTCCGTGACGATGGACTATTTAGGAAAACGGAATGGTACACCCGAAAAGGGTAAAAACTCAGGAAACTCTAACCTACACACAGGAAGGTGGGATCAGGCTTTTCATCCCAAAGGGAGAAATAAAAGAACGGTTTGGGAAATTCCGTTAGGAAAATTTAGGGATGCCCATTTTGCCGTCTATCCTGAAGCGTTGGTTGAAACCTGCCTCTTGGCTGCAAGTCGGAAAGGTGATATTATTTTTGATCCGTTTGCGGGTTCAGGAACAACAGGTGTGGTAGCGCTCAAGCACCAGAGGAAGTTTATCGGCTGTGAACTGGTGAAGGAATATCAAGAAATGGCACAAAAGAGGATCGATGAATTGGTGGTTCAACCGAGTCTCTTTGAATAATGTTTACCCGGTTAGAGAGTAGTGCGAGCATCTTGCTCGCTAGAGAAAGACAGCAAGCATCTTGCTCGCTAGAGAAAGACAGCAAGCATCTTGCTCGCTAGAGAAAGACAGCAAGGATCTTGCTCGCTAGAGAAAGACAGCAAGCATCTTGCTCGCTAGAGAAAGACAGGGAGCAAGATGCTCGCTAGAGAAAGACAGCAAGCATCTTGCTCGCTAGAGAAAGACAGCAAGCATCTTGCTCGCTAGAGAAAGACAGGGAGCAAGATGCTCGCTAGAGAAAGACAGGGAGCAAGATGCTCGCTAGAGAAAGACAGGGAGCAAGATGCTCGCTAGAGAAAGACAGCGAGCAAGATGCTCGCACTCCCCATTCCCCTACAATAGAAAAGTAACGATTTCACTAAACCTATGGCCAGAGACTTACGCGGATTTATCAACCTACTCGAAGAGCGCGGACAACTGCGACGAATCAAAGCATCCGTCGATCCCGATTTAGAAATTGCCGAAATTTCTAACCGAATGCTGCAAGCGGGAGGCCCTGGGTTACTGTTTGAGAATGTGCAAGGATCGCCTTTTCCCATTGCGATTAATTTAATGGGAACCGTTGAGCGCATCTGTTGGGCGATGAATATGGATAATCCCTTAGAACTAGAAGCTCTAGGGAAAAAGTTGGGGATGTTACAACAACCCAAACCACCGAAAAAGATTTCCCAAGCCATTGATTTTGGTAAGGTTTTGTTTGATGTGGTGAAAGCTAAACCGGGGCGCGACTTTTTTCCCAATTGTCAACAGGTGGTGATTCCAGAAGAGGACTTAGATTTAAATACCTTGCCCCTGATTCGTCCCTATCCGGGAGATGCCGGAAAAATTATCACTTTAGGATTAGTGATTACTAAGGATTGTGAAACGGGAATTCCTAATGTTGGGGTGTATCGGTTGCAGCTTCAATCGGCGAAAACCATGACCGTGCATTGGTTATCGGTGCGGGGGGGAGCGCGTCATCTGCGAAAAGCGGCTGAACAGGGGAAAAAGCTGGAAGTGGCGATCGCCCTCGGCGTTGACCCCCTCATCATCATGGCTGCCGCAACCCCCATCCCCGTAGACCTCTCCGAGTGGTTATTTGCCGGACTCTACGGAGGCTCTGGAGTTTCTTTAGCTAAATGTAAAACCGTAGACCTCGAAGTTCCCGCAGACTCCGAATTTGTCCTCGAAGGAACCATCACCCCCGGCGAAGTCCTCCCCGATGGCCCCTTTGGCGACCATATGGGCTATTACGGCGGTGTAGAAGACTCGCCCCTGATCCGCTTCCAATGCATGACCCATCGCAAAGACCCCGTATACTTAACCACCTTTAGCGGCCGGCCGCCCAAGGAAGAAGCTATGATGGCGATCGCCCTTAACCGCATCTACACCCCCATCTTGCGCCAACAAGTCTCCGAAATCGTTGATTTTTTCCTCCCCATGGAAGCCTTAAGTTACAAAGCCGCCATTATTTCCATCGACAAAGCCTATCCCGGCCAAGCCAAACGCGCAGCCCTCGCCTTTTGGAGCGCCCTACCCCAATTCACCTACACAAAATTCGTCATTGTCGTCGATAAAGACATCAATATTCGCGATCCTCGGCAAGTTGTTTGGGCGATTTCCTCCAAAGTAGACCCCTCACGAGATGTATTTATTCTTCCCGAAACGCCCTTTGATACCCTCGATTTTGCCAGCGAAAAAATTGGTTTAGGCGGCAGAATGGGCGTTGATGCCACAACTAAAATATACCCAGAAACAACCCATGAATGGGGAGCCGTTCTAGAATCCGATCCAGAGGTCGCGGCCAAAGTAGACCAGCGCTGGCAAGAGTATGGATTAGGCGATCTTACTCTCGGCGAAGTTGACCCCAATGTATTTGGCTATGAAATGTAATGAAAATTTAAGTTTTTTGGAATCCTTAACCCCATCAAACTCACAACTACTGAGTTAAACCCTAGGGTAATGATGGGGACTACCAAAAATTATGATTTAACTTAACAATACCTATCCTGACAAATCAAAACTTGTCGTCTAAACTATTCTCTACAGCCTTAACGTCTTCCATTATTTAAAGACCAAGGAGAAGGAGATCGTAATCATGTCCAAACCCAAACGCCGCCTACGACAGCTAGTCCTAGCTGCCATGGTTTGCACCCTCGCCAGTTGGGGGGATGTTGTCCCCAGACCCATGCGCTCTGCCGCAGTTGCCCAAGAAGAAGCCACAGAAACAGCTTCTGCACCTGAAGCTAGAACCACCAAAGATCCAGAGATTCCCGTTGATGAACTCAAACTTATGGTTAAGCCTCTAACCCTAGCGGAGTTAGAAGTAGAAGCTCAAGCTTGGTTGCTTTTACTGCAAGACAAAGTGCGGCAAATCACCAATCAAGAGATTGCCATTAAGCGTAAAAACGTCAAAATTCAGGAGACGGAAGAAGCGGTTAGAAAACTCGCAGAAGCCGAGAAAACCCTAGAGGAAGCCAAAGAAGCGGAGATCCGAGAAGGTGCGGGCAGTACCGCCGTGATTGAAAAAACAGAAGCGGCTGAAGAAGCTCTTAGACAAGCTCAAGAGTCTGTAGATGCCGCAGTAGAAGCAGAGAGGAAAATTCAGGAGGATGAGGAATTAAAAGCAACGGTTGACTCAGCTTTGGACAACAATCCAGAGGCAGAAGGAGAAGAACCGGACCCTCTGTTAGAAAATGACTTGGATGCTCAACAGGCTGAAGCCATAACAGCACAGGTGGAAGAAGCGGCCGGCTTACTGACAGAGGAAGCAGAAGGGACAGCTCAAGCGGATGGAGAAAATTTAGATGAAGAGGCAATTGATGAAGCCACGGGTCTTCCTTTAGCAGAAGGAGAAGCGGATGCAGAAGGAGAAACTGATGCTGAGGGCGCTACCTCCTCTGGTGATGGCATCGCTGAGAAGGAAGAGAAAGTTGAACAACTTGGGCAAGTAGAAGCTCAGTTAGAACAAGCAGCAGGCGCAGAAGCTGATGTCAAGCAGGAACTGGTGATTCAGGTTACTGAACTGCAAAATGAGCAAACTGCTCTAGCAGACCGGTTTAAGGTGATTCTAGATGCCATTGATCTGCGCGGTGGAGATACAGAATCCTATCGCCAATATATCGCTGCCGTTAGTGGTATCGAAATTGATGTCACAGATACTCAAGGGTTAATGGTTCGACTCCTGAGTTGGGCCCGTTCGGAAGAAGGGGGGCTGCGCTGGGCGATAAACGTAGGAATCTTTGTGGGTATTGTCTCTGTTTCTGGGGTAGTGTCTTGGTTTGGTGGAAATGCGCTCGATGCATTGTTCGCGAGGACTTCATTTGCCTCTGAGTTATTTGAGGGCTTTATCGTCAAGACCTTCCGCCGAGGAACTATAGTGATGGGAGTTCTGATCGGCTTAACTGCCCTAGGAGTGAGCCTTGGGCCTCTTCTGGCTCTTATTGGGGGTGCAAGTTTCATCCTGGCCTTCGCCCTGCAAAGCAACCTCAGTAACTTGGCCAGTGGTTTGATGCTGATGTTCTATAAACCCTTTGATGTGGGAGATGAAGTGAAGGTTGCTGGGATGTGGGCTGTAGTTGATTCCATTAGCTTGGCTAACACGACCTTCAAAGCCTTTAGTGGTGAACTGGTTGCTGTTCCCAATACTACAGTTTGGAACGACAAAATTCATAACCTCACCCATGATGAATTCCGGAAAGTTAAGCATGATATCCGGTTGAATGTGAATGAGGATCTGCCCCGTGTCAAAGAGCTATTGACAGAGGTGATGAAATCCCATCCCAAAGTTGTGCAAGACAAGTGGATTGGTACTTATATCTATTGGTATCAAGAAGATCATATTCCCATTAGTGCAAGCTGCTGGGCAACCAAGGAAGATTACTGGTACGTCTGGGAAGAGACCTTGATCATGATTCAGGAACGGTTCAAGCAAGAAGGGATTAGTGTGGCAATTCCCACTGCGGTGGAAATTGGATACGAGTATATCCAAGACAAGGCTCACAGTCCGATCATTCCTGCTTCTCTTGGGGATAATACCCCCAAGTTTGCTAAGAATAGCTAAAGCTCAATAGACGGATTAGAACAGTTAGAGTGAGTGATAGGGTGGGCATTGCCCACCCTACCGCTTTTAATTGGCTTTTAAGAATAAATTGCAACCGAACCCCATGTTTGATCCAACTTCATCTTCATCTTTGTGGTCTCAGTTTAGAGCTGCCTATCCCACAGCCAGCCTGATTTCTGAGCTACTCCAGATTCACGAGCAACAGTATGTTGTCCGAGTGCAGATCGAATGCGGTAACTTAGTCCTGGCAACGGGTTTATCGGCCGATCGCCACATCGAAAAAGCCGAAGATCGAGCCAGAGAACGGGCGATCGCGCTTTTGCAACTCCCTTCTCTCCAACCGAATCCTGCTCCCCCCTCTGTACCCCCGACTGTCGTTAAACCTGCCGTTGAACCAACCGTTGAACTAGCGCCCCCTCCCGAACCGAGTCCCCCCAAACCCCCTGCTCCCAAACCTCAAGCTAAAGCCCTAAAAGTGCCAGAACCAGAACCAGAAACTTGGTCTCCTATGCCTCCCCTAGAAGACGATCCAGAAGAGTATGCGGATGAACCCCTACCCCCTCCACCGGAACCGGAATCCGAACCCAAACCCGCATCAGAAGAAGAGTTTGATTTCTCGGATATTAGTCTCAAAATCGACATGGAACTCAAGCACATTGGATGGAACAGTAAACGGGAAAGTGACTACCTCAAACGCATCTATGGTAAAAACAAGCGCATGATTCTCGGCGATGAGGAAATGAAAGAGTTTCTAGACTATCTGCAAGCCTACGCGCAGACGGATGTGGAACTCAAAAAAGTGGGTTGGAGTGCTGAACAAGGGAAAGACTATCTGAAAAGCCAATATCCAGAGAGTCAAGGTTCCCGCCTAATGTTGACCTGTAGTCAAATCAAAGAATTTCTCCAGCACCTGCAACAAACGGGTTCGTCTGGCGACGAGTTCTTTTAGAGATGGTGGGAGATGGGGAGATGGGGAGATGGGGAGATGGGGAGATGGGGAGATGGGGAGATGGCCTTTTGCCTATTCCCTATTCCCCATTCCCTATTCCCTAATCTAATTAACCACGCTGATGGGTTGACTGGCAGAAGGACGGCGATCGATCACTTGATCGATTAACCCGTATTCTACGGACTCTTGAGCCGACATAAAGAAATCGCGCTCGGTATCTTCTTGAATGCGTTCCAAAGGCTGGCCGGTATGACTCGCCAATAGCTCATTCAACCGTTGCTTATGATAGAGAATTTCTTTGGCTTGGATCTCAATATCCGTAGCTTGACCTTGCGCTCCTCCGAGGGGTTGGTGAATCATAATCCGAGAATGGGGTAAGCTCATGCGCTTGCCTTTCACCCCTGCACTGAGCAGGAAAGCCCCCATACTAGCCGCCAAGCCTACACAAATGGTAGAGACATCGGGACGAATTTGATTCATGGTGTCAAAAATCCCCATACCCGCCGTGACCGATCCACCCGGTGAGTTAATGTAGAGATAGATATCTTTCTCTGGATCTTCAGCATCCAAAAAGAGGAGCTGGGCTACGACTAAGTTAGCCACATCTGCATCGATCGCCTGTCCCAGAAATACGATTCTTTCCCGTAATAGTCGAGAATAGATATCAAAGGCCCGTTCACCACGTCCAGATTGTTCAATGACGGTCGGAATCATCGTGTTCTACCACCTTTTCGTAAAGTTTTATTAATTCTTACACTTTTCTGCGAACAATAACAGTGGTGGAGATCACACCTTATGGAGATGGGGAGATGGGGAGATGGGGGGATGGGGGGATGGGGGGATCTCTGATTACCAGTTACCGATTAACCCATAATCACTGAGTTAAAATAAACCAGTGAGATCGTCCTCAGAGACTAGAGAAAACCACTATGGCCACATTTTTAACTCGCCTGTCTTCAGGTTCAACCCTCCTAGTCCTTACCCTGTGTCCTTGGCTCAGTGTGCTGTGGAGTGTCAAAGGCTCGGCTCAAACGGCTCCGATTATGGCGGCTCCCGATGGCACAGGGACGCAAGTGCGGGCGATCGGCAATCAATACCAAATTACCGGCGGCCAGCTCTCTTCAGACGGCGCGAATCTCTTTCACAGCTTTAGCCAATTTGGACTCTCTGCGGGTCAAATTGCTAACTTCTTAGCCAACCCCAACCTACAAAATATCCTGGGTCGCATTAATGGCGGCGATCCCTCTATTATCAACGGATTGCTACAAGTCAGTGGAGGAAATCCGAACCTTTATCTGGTTAATCCCGCAGGTATAGTCTTTGGCCCCAATGCCAGCCTCAATGTCCCGGCCGCGTTTAATGCCAGCACTGCTACAGCTATTGGCTTTCAGGGGGTTAACGGCAGTACCAACTGGTTTCAAGTGTTGGGGTCAAATGACTATAACAGCCTGGTGGGAACACCGACGACCTTTGACTTCCAGACCGCTTATCCCGGTGTAATTGTTAACTTAGGAAACCTAGAAGTTTCACCCGGTCAGAGCTTAACCCTGATGGGGGGACAAGTCATCAATACGGGGACTCTGGCTGCTCCGGGAGGAAATCTTACCATTACAGCGATTCCGGGAGCGCAACGGGTGAGAATTTCGCAACCCGGTCATCTGTTGAGTTTAGATCTTCCCCTGAATCCAGATGCACCTCAAGTGAATGCGCCCAATTTAGCTACTTTGCTCTCGAATTCCGGGATCGATCATGCTTCGCAATTGCAGATTAACGAGCAAGGACAGGTGGTTTTAACGGGTTCAAGGATGATTATACCGGAAACGGCGGGAGTGGCGATCGCCTCTGGAACCCTCGATGTTTCCACCCCTAACCCCCACTCCACCCCCAGCACCCTCAATATTTTCGGTCAACAAGTGGGTGTAATCAACGCTCATCTGAACGCATCGAGTCCCTCCCAAGGGGGAAATATCTACATCGGGGGAGGATTTCAAGGACAAGGAGAGCAACCCAACGCCACCCATACCCTGATTGATAGCCAAAGCCTCATTCAGGCCAATAGCACCCACCAGGGAAACGGCGGCCAAATCATCATTTGGTCAGATGAAACCACCCAGTTTTACGGCACAGTAGAAGCCACTGGGGGGCCGATTTGGGGAAATGGCGGATTTGTAGAAATTTCGGGTAAAGAAACCCTGGCTTTTGAAGGAAAAGTGGATTTAAGCGCTGTGGATGGAGAAGCGGGAACGCTCCTACTTGACCCGAAAAATATTACCATTTCTAACGATCCTTCCCAACCCAATAATATTGAAGATGAATTACCGGTTATTGCTTTTGATTTATTGCCCGATGAAGACATTACCATCAATGCCGAAGTTTTAGAAGAACAGCAAGGAAATATCGAACTGCAAGCGACCAATACTATTACTCTTGCTAGTGGGGTTTCTCTTGATTTTGTCGAAGGAGGATCGATTACATTTACGGCGGATGCGGACTCGGATAATGAAGGTTCCTTTCTGATGGACTCCTCCGCTACGATTACGGCTCCTGGTCGAGAGATTAATATTTCTGGAGCCAGCATTAGCCTGGGTAATTTAGATACGAGTGATAATCAACAGGGGGGAAATATTTTCCTGACCGCTTCTTTGGGAAATATTACGACCGGAAATTTAGACACTTCTTCTGATGGACAAGCTGGAAATATTTATTTAATGGCTTCCGAGGGAAATATTACAACCGAAAATTTAAATACATCCACTAAAACTGGTGATGCGGGTACGATTGAATTGACGACCGGTCGAGGAAATCTGACGACAGAAGAGATCGATGCAAGTGCAAGTCTAGGTGGTGGAAATGGGGGCGATATTCAGCTTACGATTAAAGAGAGTGGGAATATTATTACTGGTGGGTTGACTGTTTCGAGTACGGAAAATGGCGGTTCAGGAAATATTAGTTTTCAAACCCAGCAAGGTGATATTACCACAGAAGAAATTGACTCTAGTACGAAAAATGGTGATGCGGGTGATATTACGCTGAGAATTGGATCGGGAAATGGGGCGATCGCCCATGGAACCTTAGATGCGAGTGCTAAAAATGGCACGGTTGGCACAATTACCCTCGATCCCGATCCGAATCCAACTCCGGTTCCCACCCCAACCCCAACCCCAACACCTACCCCAAATCCTACCCCAACCCCCGCGCCTACCCCAACCCCAACCCCCACACCCCTGCCAATTCCTAACCCTATACCTGCACCAACACCAGCACCGAGTGAAACACCCATACCTGCACCCACTCCAGCACCAACACCAGCACCGAGTGAAACACCCATACCTGCACCAACCGCAAGTGAAACTCCTGCACCCACCCCGACTTCAACGCCCTCAACACCAGCAGAATCTGCGCCAGTGAGCGATCGCAATACTGATGATTTATCTGAATCTGAGATGGAATCAATTGCCAGCACCCTATCCCCCAAATCAGAAACAACCAACCCATCTAATCCTTTAGAAGCTAATGGTTCAGAAGCCATAGAATCAGGAAATACCAACCCCAGTCTCTTAGGGGAGTCTGAAGCAGAAATTGGTACATTTCTGAATCTTGATGCTAATATTACTCGATTCAATTCCGGCTTATCGAATGCGAGTTTGTCAACTCTTGAAAATCGGATTGATAGTGATGTAAGTAGCCCGATTTCTTATGTTGGTGCAGATCGAGAAACAGAGGCTCAGAAAGAAGAAAGCAATGTGATTAATTTGGGAAATTTAATGTCTCGATCAGAATTTAATCTTTTGATTCAAGAACGAGAACAAAATTTAAGTCATGAGTATGCTGATTACTTGGATTTAGATTTTCAGGGGAGTCAAGTTCATGCACTTCGGGAAAGCCAAGAAATATTAGAGCGTATGGAACAGGAGACAGGAGTCAGAACGGCTATTATTTATGTTGGATTTTATGCACCGGGTGTGATTAATGCTCAGAATAAAGCTGAGATAACTGGGAAAACCGAGTCAGAAGGGCGATATCTAGAATTGATGATGGTGACTCCTGAAGGTAAACCCTTGCGAAAAGTGATTGCGGGTGTCAGCGATCGAGACGTATTAGATAAGGTGAGGGAGTTAACCTTAGAAATTACTAATCCCCGCAGACGATATACGACCAGTTATTTAAGTTCATCTCAGCAACTCTATGATTGGATTATTCGCCCCTTAGAAGAGGAATTAAAAGCTGAAAATATTGACAATTTAGGGTTTGTTTTAACGGCAGGATTGCGATCGCTCCCTGTGGCGGCGCTCCATGACGGCAATCAGTTCTTAATCGAACACTACAGTCTGGGTATCCTGCCGAGTTTGAGTTTGGTTAATACTGATATATCTAAAGTTCAGGGAACTCCAGTATTAGCGATGGGTGCATCAGAATTTACTGAACTTGCCCCATTACCGGCTGTACCCATAGAAATTAACACCATTATCGAGACTTGGACAGGGAATGAATTCCTCAATCAGGGATTCACCCTCAATAATTTGATCGAAAGTCGCCAGCAACAATATTATGGCATTATTCACTTAGCAACCCATGGTGAATTTCGTGCAGGAAGTCCAGAAAATTCTTATATCCAGTTGTGGGATAGTCAACTCAAACTCAATCAGCTTGAGCAACTTAACTTGAAAAGTCCCTTGGTGGAATTGTTGGTTTTAAGTGCTTGTCGCACAGCCCTAGGAAATCCGGATGCCGAATTAGGATTTACAGGATTAGCAGTTCAAGCGGGGGTGAAAACGGCTTTGGGTAGTTTATGGTATGTCAGTGATGAGGGAACTTTGGGATTAATGAGTGAATTTTATGCCCACTTGAAACACTCCGCAATTAAGGCGCAAGCTCTGCAACAAGGTCAGCAGGAGATGATTCAAGGCTTGGTGAAGATAAAAAATGGACAGTTGATTGTCCCTAGCTTACAGGAGCCAATTCCTTTACCAGAGAGTCTCCAGCATTTAGATGAGGAAGTGCTAAGTCATCCTTATTTTTGGTCTGGGTTTACGTTGGTGGGTTCCCCTTGGTAATCTCAATTAATAATTAATAATTAGCAATTAAACCGATCCAAAACTGGCGTTAAACTAGATGGAGAGCAAGCTGGAAGAGAAACCAAAATGACCTATATGTGTGATTTAGGTTCAGGACATCGCATCTATTTGGAGAATCAAGGGATGCAAACTGTGGTAACGGCGATCGCCAGTAGTCCTGGACAACAACAGCAGTCGAGTAATAGTTGGCAAACGGGCAGTTGGAGCAGTGCGCCAGAAGTGTTTGCAACGGGCAATGGCGTGGTGATTAAGATTAAAACATCTGGGGGCGATCGCCTGCTTCAAGTACAAGGAATGCAAATGGGTATGCTCAGTTCAACAGATATTCCGAGCCAACAACAGGCGATCGCCTTGCAAACCGTTGACGCTATGCCCAATACAGCCCAACCCATGCAACCCATGAAACCCATGGAACCGATGAAAATGGGCAACATGGAAATGAGTTTCTCCCCCATGCAAATGAAAATGGGCAATATGGACATGCAGATGGGATCGGCTTCTTCTGAGTCCTCATCATCTTCCTCCACAACTCCTCAACGGCGCTTTTGCAGTCAATGCGGTGCAGCCATAAAACCAGAGGATCGGTTTTGTTCCAGTTGTGGACATCGTTTGGGATAGGGAGATAGGAGGATGGGGAGATAGGGAGATAGGGAGGATTGCCTCTTGCCTATTCCCCATTCCCTATTGTTAATTGTTAATTGGTATAGTGGGTTTTGTGATCCCCAATTCTGTAAACAAAAATTCGTGAAAGCAATTACACTCCTTGGTTCCACCGGTTCGATTGGCACTCAAACCCTTGATATTGTCTCTGAACATCCCGATCAATTTAGGATTGTCGGCTTGGCAGCCGGTAATAATGTCACCTTGCTGGCGCAACAGATTGAGCAATTTCGCCCAGAAATTGTAGCCATTCGCAATCCGGAGAAATTACCGGAACTAAAAGCGGCGATCGCCTCCATCGATCCCCAACCCATTATCGTCGCCGGAGAAGCTGGAGTCGTCGAAGTTGCTGCTTATGGTGATGCCGAAAGTGTGGTCACCGGAATAGTCGGCTGTGCCGGACTTCTGCCCACCCTAGCTGCCATTAAAGCTGGTAAAGATATTGCCCTAGCCAACAAAGAAACCCTAATCGCCGGTGGCCCCGTAGTGTTACCCTTAGTGGAAGAATACGGCGTAAAATTACTCCCCGCAGATTCCGAACATTCCGCAATTTTCCAATGTTTGCAAGGTGTGCCCCAAGGAGGGTTGCGTAAGATTATTTTAACGGCATCTGGGGGAGCCTTCCGGGATTGGCCCGTAGAAAAATTAGCCGAAGCCAAAGTCAGTGATGCCCTCAAACATCCCAATTGGTCGATGGGACGCAAAATTACCATCGATTCAGCTACATTGATGAACAAGGGTTTAGAAGTGATTGAAGCCCATTTCTTATTTGGTATGGATTACGACAATATCGAGATTGTCATTCATCCCCAAAGTATCATTCACTCCTTGATCGAAGTTCAAGATACCTCCGTTTTAGCCCAATTGGGATGGCCGGATATGCGCTTACCTCTACTCTATGCGTTGTCTTGGCCAGAACGAATTTATACAGATTGGGAGAGCCTAGATTTAGTCAAAGCAGGCAGTTTAACCTTTAAACATCCGGATCATGATAAATATCCTTGTATGCAACTAGCGTATGATGCGGGGAGAGCTGGAGGATCGATGCCTGCGGTATTAAATGCAGCCAATGAGCAAGCGGTAGCTTTATTTTTAGAGGAGAAAATCGGCTTTTTAGAGATTCCTCAAGTCATTGAACAAGTGTGCGATCGCCACCAGAATACCTCCCATCCTTCCCTAGACGATATCCTAGAAGCCGATCGATGGGCAAGAACAATGGTTTTAGAAGTCGCTGATGGAGTCAAAAGCAACTCCTTAGTGATGCGCTAACACACCTTTGATGGGGAGATGGGGAGATCCTAAAAATCTGCAATTACTGATTACCCATAGCCTTTCTGGAATAGATGAGATACAGACTTAGCCCCCTCTCCCGTGGGAGAGGGGGTTGGGGGTGAGGGCTAGACTTCATGCAAAAGAGAAAAGCTATATTCCCCATTAACCATTACCTATGAATTTAGGAGCTTGCTGTCGATGAAAATTAGCACTTGGTCGAGCATCTCGACAAAAGTTAAAAGTCTAAGAATTCCTCAAAGTATAACTACAGCAATTTTAAGCCTATCAACGGCATTTTTTGCCGCACTTCCCAGTTATAGTGCAGAACAAATTGTCTTAAATTATGGCCCCCTAGAATGGTATTTATCCGTTGGGGATCTACAGGCCTTTGCCGAAGATGGCACAGTAAGCGACCAACTCGGTTTTTATCTGAAATTTCTAACCCCAGAGGGACAAGAGAATTTTCGGCAAGTGCTGACCTCTCCCTTAGAAACACAGGCCGCTTTAGAAGCAGGGTTACCTGGAGATGTTGAAGTTGGGCCGGTTGCCATTTCTAAGTTTTTCTCGTCTCCCATGGGTCGGGGAATTATCACAGATTTAGGTAAAATTTTACAAACCGATTCCCGATTTAATGGCGGCTCCTCTATCCGTTCAGCCCTAGTTTTATCGTCGGCCGAGCCAGAAGGGATGACGCTATTAAATTTCTTGAAAAAATTTCCAACTCGCCAATTGCGAGTCAATGCTAATCACATTTTGTCCCTGCGAAATTCCCTAGAGAATTTAATCAAAACGACAGATGCAGTTGTGGCAGAAATTGAAAGTAAAGCCGATGTAGAAATCAAGAGTGAACTGGATATTGACTATGAGCAACTACCGGATATTCGGGAACCGGGAGAGCGGCAGTTTACCACGAAGAAAATCGAATTAGTAGATGAGGAGCGCGATCGCCGCTTTTACGTTGATCTGTATATTCCAGAACATAAAAAGAACGAAAAACTTCCAGTTTTGATTATTTCCCATGGTTTAGCCAGCCACCCCGAACACTTTATACGCGCCGGATCGATATTGGCTTCCTATGGGTTTTTCGTTGCCATTCCCCAACATCCAGGTAGCGATTTGCAACATCTGCAAAACCTGCTGACCGGTCGAGAATTTGAAGTGTTCGAGCGCTTGGAATTTATTAATCGTCCCCTCGATATTCAGTTTCTGATCGACGAACTAGAGCGACGGAACCGCTCAGAATTGGGCGATCGCCTCAACTTAGACGCTATTGGAGTTGGGGGTCATTCCTTTGGCGGCTATACTTCCCTAGCTTTAGCCGGAGCAACTATTGATTTTGCCGCCCTAGAACAGCATTGCCAAAAAATTTTAGGATCGGCAGATATGGCTCTACGGTTGCAATGTCGCGCTCTCAGCCTAAAACCGGAAGAATATCAACAGCATACCTTACACGATCCCCGCATCAAAGCCATTTATGTTCTTAACCCCGTGAGCCGCTTATTCGGTCAATCAGGGATGGAAAAAATTGATATTCCGGTCTTAATGGCTGGTGGAGATAGCGATCCCGTGACTCCCCTCATTTCCGAACAAGTCCAACCCTTTAGTTGGTTAACCACAACCCATAAATATCTTTGTCTTCTCTACGGTAGCTCCCACACCGAACAACTCACCAAGCTCACCATGTCCTTAGTGCCTCAAGTAGGAGAGTTAGTAGAACCCGATCCGCAAATTGTCGGCACTTATGTTCGCGCTCTGGCTGTGGCTTTTTTCAAGGTTCATTTACTCAATGATGAGAGTTATAAACCTTATTTAACTTCTGCCTACTCCAATTCTATTACCATCGATCCTTACCTGGTGAACTTAATTCATTCCTTTACCCCAGAAGAGTTGGAATTAATCCTCAATAATGAGTAAAAAAATCAGTAAAACGGCTGTATTATATCAAGTCCGATTGTTCATGTCCGCGAAGCGGAAATACCATGATTAAAAATTTAGGGAGCGAGACGCTCCCACTCCAGTAATATCAAGGGATTAGAGGAGTGCGGGCATCTTGCCCGCTTCTTCACCCTTTATCC
>NZ_JAQOSP010000132.1 GCF_030068475.1 Roseofilum acuticapitatum BLCC-M154
ATGACTGGAGTGGGAGCATCTTGCTCCCTGGATTTTTAATTAGGATATTTAAGCGAACTTGATATTACAAGTTCCCGATGGGGACTAGAAACCCGGTTTCTGCCAGAAACCGGGTTTCTCTACGAAGTAATATCAAGTCCGGTTATATCAAATTTTTAAAGGGTTGCTACTTTCTTTGTACTGTAGAGACATGGTGGGGGAGGGCGGGTTTACAAAAATAGTTGTTAGTCTACAAGATTTGGGTATAACCCGCCCCTACAGATCTCTGTAGCGTAAATAAATAAACTTGATATTACACCATTGTCATGGCGATCGCAGGGAAGCATAGGTCAATCCTGTTACATATATCCTCAATTAACCAGTGTGATTAATTCTTTTTACTGTACTGACCTTCCCGAAATCCTAGGATTTTGTAACAATGGAGAGACAATAGAAGAAACAACGACGATCGCCGTCGTTCCTCACCTCTGATATAGGATAAATATATTATGGTAGCACTGACCGATCGCCCTCAAAAACGCCTAACGATAGAAACGGCTCCAGTTGCCGAAAATACTACAACGATCCGTTGCCTCGACTGGGATCGCGATCGCTTTGACATCGAATTCGGACTGCAAAACGGAACCACCTACAACTCCTTCATCATCCAAGGAGACAAAACTGCCCTGGTGGATACTTCCCATCGCAAATTTGAGCAACTCTATCTCGACACCCTCAAAGGACAAATCGATCCCGCCACCATTGACTATATTGTGATTAGTCATACTGAACCTGATCACAGTGCCCTGGTCAAAGATGTCCTCGAACTCGCTCCCCATGCGGTAGTGGTTGGCTCAAAAGTCGCTGTCCAATTCTTACAAAACCTGATTCATAAACCCTTTGAAAGCCAATTGGTGAAAAATGGCGATACCCTAGATTTGGGTCAGGGCCATGTTCTCGAATTCATTAGCGCTCCCAATCTCCATTGGCCCGATACCATCTTTAGTTACGACCATAAAACCTCGGTTCTCTATACCTGCGATGCCTTCGGAATGCACTATTGCTCCGAGCATACCTATGATGAGAACCTGAGCGATATTGAAGCGGACTTTCGCTTCTATTATGAATGCTTAATGGCTCCCAATGCCCGCTCCGTGGTCAACGCCATGAAACGGATGGCTAAACTGCCAGCCATTAACCTGATTGCTACTGGCCATGGCCCCCTCCTGTGGCATAACCTAGAAGAACTCACCAGCCGGTACGATCGCTGGAGTAAGGAAAAAACCAAAGCAGAAAAAACCGTGGCCGTATTCTATACCTCCGATTATGGCTATAGCGATCGCCTCTCGCAAGCGATCGCCCATGGGATCACCAAAACCGGGATCGCTGTAGAAATGATGGACTTGCGATCGGCCGATCCCCAGGAAGTCCGGGAACTCGTGGAAATGGCCTCAGCCCTCGTCATTGGCGCTCCCCCCCAGTCGGGAGAATTAGGCAAAGAAGCCGAAGCTGCCATCAGTACCATTTTAGTCGCCGCCAACGATAAACAGGCGATCGGTCTATTTGAGTCCGGTGGAGGAGATGACCGCTCCATCTATCCCCTGCGGAACCAATTCCAAGAACTGGGACTCAAAGAAGCCTTTCCCGCTATTTTGGTGAAAGAAGCCCCCAAAGAAGCCACCTATCAACTCTGTGAAGAAGCAGGAACCGACATGGGGCAACTGTTGGGACTTAAAGATGCCATTAAACAGATGAAGTCCCTGGATAATGACCTAGACCGGGCTTTGGGTCGCTTGAGTGGTGGACTCTATATCATTACCGCCCAAAAAGGGGAAGTCAAAAGCGCCATGCTCGCCTCTTGGGTGACTCAAGCCAGCTTTAAGCCCCTAGGTGTTACCATTGCCGTAGCCAAGGATCGGGCGATCGAATCTTTGATGCATGTGGGCGATACCTTTGTCCTCAATATCCTCAGCGAAGATAACTATCAACGTTTGATGCGTCACTTCCTGAAGCGCTTTGGCCCCGGTGCAGACCGCTTTGAAGGGGTGAATACCCAAACTGCGGCTAATGGTAGTCCCATTCTCACCGATGCTCTGGCTTATGTCGAATGTCAAGTCGCCAGTCGCATGGAGCTTTCCGATCATTGGTTGGTCTATTCCACCATTGATACAGGACGAGTCAGTAACCCCGATGCTCTAACTGCCGTTCACCATCGTAAAGTGGGCAACCATTATTAGGCAGTGGAACCTGCCCTCATCCCCCAGCCCCTTCTCCCACGGGAGAAGGGGAGTAGAACTCCCTCTCTCATTTGATTGATTACCCGGACTGGATATGAGTCAATAAACTAGCAAAATGCTTGAGAATTTGCAGCACGGGATATAAACCATTCTGGCGGTTGCGAAGGTTGAACTCATCCGAAAGTGCGTACATAAACCTGTCCCCATGGGGGATGAGTTTCAGAAAGGTAAAATTAGCTCCATTGGTGAGCAGTCCATAGCTAGGAGAGGTGGCTGCATGGGGACTCGCGAGAAGATAAGAGAGCAGTTGAGCGCGTCCCACTTCTAGGGAAAAAGCGGCTTGTTTAGACTCGATCGCCAATACCCAAAACTCCTCACACAACACCAGTACATCTAAGTTACCCGTAACCCTCAATTCTCCATCTTGGTCAGTAATTTCTGTGGAGACTTCCGAGCGAATGCGGAAAGGGGGCAAAAAGAAACCCGCCATATCCAATAAAGGAGAAAGAACGACCATTTTTACGGTGTTTTCTAGCAGGGGAGGGTAGCGGAGGAGATAAGTATAGCTGGTTTTGATGCGATCGCAGCGATCGCGCTCTGTATCGGTCAACTCAGGCAGTTCCCTGTGCCATTCTAAGAAAGCAGATGGCTCATCGGTCAATTGCAGTTGGAATCGCTCTTCGAGTTCACTTAAGGCAAGGGTTCGAGCAGTGAGGGTTTGCATACGGGGTTCGTGTGGCGATCGGCGGAAGCTCAGTGTATCCTTTCAGTGTAACCCTTAGAAGCGCGATCGCAACCGGGATAAACAGGACTTGCTAAGTTTTACGGAATGGCTATACTATGGGCTGAATCTAATTCACGTGATGGCTCAATCGACCCATCACAACATTACTCACACAGAAAACTGAGGTGAAAGTCCCTATTTCTAACCAACAAAACATCACACTAGCTCCAGATGTCCTGGTTCAGGAACTCTCTGGAGAATCGGTATTACTCAATTTAAAGAGTGAGGAATACTTCGGTTTAGATGAGGTGGGTTCGCGCATGTTATCCGTGTTGACGGATTCTGCTTCAATTCAAGAGGCGAGCGATCGCCTATTAGAAGAGTATGAGGTAGAGCCGGACAAACTGCACCAGGATTTGCTCGAACTGATTGAAAAAATGGTCGATCAGGGCTTGGTTACCGTGAATCCAGCTTAACAGGGGTTTCAGGGAGCGATCGGAAAATTTCTTTTTAAGGTTAAATTAAAATGAGTCGGGTGAACCCTTCAGTTGTGCTATAGTACACTGGAAAATAAACAAGCCCAAGGGGTTTGCAGTTTAGCTTAAGGTAGAGTATAATCAGCTCGTTTTAAGCAACTAGGGCAAAACACCCATTACTCCGTCTAAACACCAGATTGAGGTGAAGAGAGTGAGCGGAATTGTAGGAATCGTCAATGCTGATAATGCCCCGGTTGACCGGGAACTATTGGCACGGATGACCGGATATATGACCTCCCGGGGGCCGGATGTCCAGAGAATCTGGGCAGAGGGTTCTGTCGGATTTGGCCATACCCTGTTACGGACGACTGATGAATCCGAGAAGGAAACTCAACCTCTAACGGTAGATCAACGGGTTTGGATTGTAGCGGATGCACGGGTGGATGGTCGCCCAGAACTCATCCAAAGTCTGCAAGACCGAGGAGAACCGGTAACTTCAGAGACTCCCGATCCGAATCTGATCCTCCATGCCTATCTGGTTTGGGGTATCGATTGTCTGGATTACCTGATTGGAGATTTTGCCTTCGCCATCTGGGATAGCCGAGAACAGCGTTTGTTTTGCGCCAGAGACCATTTTGGGGTAAAACCGTTTTTCTACGCCCATTTGGGTAAAGAGTTCGTGCTGAGTAATACGCTCAATTGTGTGAGATTGCATCCGTCTGTGTCGGATAAACTCAACGATTTGGCGATCGCCGACTTTCTCCTATTCGGCTACAATCAGGAAGTGGATACCAGCGCCTTTGCCGATATCCAACGCCTGCCTGCCGCCCATCGGTTAATCTGGACTCCAGAGAGCTTTAAGGTCGAGAGGTACTGGACATTGCCAACGGATGGCTATATTCGGTATAAACGGGATGAAGAGTATGTAGAGCGGTTTTTGGAGTTAATGCGGTTAGCAGTCGGCGATCGACTGAGAACCAATAAAGTCGCAGTTTACATGAGTGGCGGATTAGATTCTACCAGTGTAACGGCGATCGCCAAAGAACTCCTCACAGAAACCTACTCCTCCTACGACCTCAGAGCCTACACCACCGTCTTCGACCGTCTTCTTCCCGATGAAGAGCGCTACTACTCCGGTTTAGTCGCCGAGCATCTCGATATTCCCATCCACTACCAAGTCGCCGATGATTTTGAGGTCTGTAAAGGGATGGAAGAGATAGAAGAGTGTACCCCTGAACCAAGCATAATCTCTCTCACTCGAAAAAATAAAGAATACGAAAAAAAAATAACGGCTCAAAGTAGAATTTGTATGAGTGGTGAAGGCGGAGATGGTGTGTTTAGTAATGAAGGTGCATATTATTATTCCCTGTATTTAATTAAAAAGGGTAAAATAGGAACCCTTTTAAGAGAATGGTTGTCCTACTGTCTCTCCCATAGGCGATTTCCTCAACCAGGAATACGCGCTCGGATTAAAGAAAAATTACAAATATCTTCTTGGCAATCCCCTTATCCTGTATGGCTTAATCTTCAATGGGCTGAAAAACGTAACTTAACTCTAAGATGGAACAAGGCTTTTGTTAGACCCAAACTTATGCATCCTGTTCGCCCTGAAGCATATTCTAGTCTGACTTCGAGATTTTGGCCTTATCTATTTGAACGCTATGACCCAGGAATAACCCATTCTCCTCTTGAAGTCCGATATCCTTATTTTGATTTACGCTTAATCAAATTCCTCTTGGCAATTCCAGTTATTCCTTGGATTATGTTCAAAGAACTTTTACGGGTATGTATGAAGGAGAAATTACCAGAAGAAGTTCGTACCCGACCGAAAACTCCAGCTATGGGTGACTCTATTAGCTTAATATTACAGCAATCAAGGATGAAATGGGTAGATAAATTTGATCCAATTCCTGGGTTATCACTGTATATTAATCATGGAGTTATTCCTAACCTTTGCGGAAAGTCAGCTCAGACCAGTGAAGCTTGGATTAATCTTCGTCCCATTAGTCTTAACCATTGGTTGCAGCATTTAGCGTTAGTTCACTCACAATCCCAATCGGAGGCCTACTATGTACTTACAGTCTAAAGAAAACGCCAAAAAAACTTATAACTCTCCCACATTAGAGGTCTATGGTAACATTGGGGAGTTAACCCAGAATAACTCAGTTCTTCAGCAAAATAGTGACAATCATTCAGTGGCTCCCAGCGCAAGCAATAAGACGGGTTATAATATGTAAGTTTTAGACTTCAATTAAACAGACACCTCTCCCTCAAAAGCTCCCATTTTGTCTTGTCACTATCCTATTTAGCGTTTGGCTTATACATCAAATCTGATGTTCTGATCCCAGGTTTAGTTGGTTTTTCTAGAGCGCAGAAGGCAGACTTAATTGTTGACCTTGATGCTCAACCTCCTTGGTGGGAAGAGTTCGATCAGCATCACTTACCTGTATGGTCTACAAGTTCTTGTATCACAGAAACGGGTAATCCCTTGTGGATAGTTGAGGAACTGGGTCAATTATATCTGCAGTTGACCTATGATGACGGGACTCAGTTCATCATAGACCGTCAGGGAACTGAAGTCTGGGGGACTTGGCCGGAAGAGTTGACGTTGGAGGATACAGCCACCTACTTGCTGGGCCCAGTCATGGGTCTGGTTTTGCGTTTGCGGGGGGTAACCTGTCTTCATGCGAGCGCGATCGCCGTCGGCGATCGCGCCATAGCCCTCGTCGGTCGTTCCGGTGCAGGAAAATCCACCACTGCGGCCGCATTTGCGGAACTCGGATATCCCATCCTTTCGGATGATATCGTTGCTCTAGTCGAGCCAGATAACCAGATTCTGGTTCAACCTGCTTATCCCCGACTCAGACTCTGGCCCTCTTCTGCCGAGATCCTCTATAAGAACCCTGATGCGCTCCCTCGTCTGGTTCCCACTAACCCCACTTGGGATAAAAGCTATTTAGACCTTAATCAAGAGAAGTACAAGTTTCAGGATACGCCCCTACCTCTAGCTGGCATTTATATATTAGGCGATCGCACCAGTTCTTCTCCCATTCCAGCACTGACACAACTGCCAAAACGTCAAGCCTTAATGGATCTGATTGCCAATACCTATGCCAATGTACTCCTCGATAAAACCATGCGCCAACAGGAGTTTCATTTTCTCAGCCATACCGTCAATCAAGTCCCGGTTTATCAACTGAATGCTCACCCCGACTCGGAGCATCTATTCAACATTCCAACTGTGATTTTAGAGAACTTATCCCATGTATAGTGTATCGGGTTACGGCTCCATGATCGGCGATCGCGGCCGCATGGAAGCCTATACGCAAGCTCTGAAACAATCCATTACCCCCGGTTGTGTTGTCCTCGATATCGGCACGGGAACCGGTATATTTGCCCTGCTTGCTTGTCAATTCGGAGCCAAGAAAGTCTACGCTATTGAAACGAATCCGGCGATCGAAGTGGCAAAACAAGCGGCAGTTGCCAATGGGTATGGGGATAAAATTGAGTTTATTCAAGATTTATCTACTCAAGTAGAATTACCCGAATTAGCCGATGTCATTATCTCCGACTTGCGGGGAATTTTACCTTTATTTGAGCAACATATTGCCTCCTTAGCTGACGCGAGAAAGCGGTTATTGCGTCCTGGAGGGGTGTTAATTCCCCAAAAAGATAAAATTTGGGTGAGTGTGGTAGAAGCACCGAATTTATGGAATAGAATTAACGATCCTTGGGATAAATATTGCTATGGCTTTAATATGGATGGGGCGAAAAAGATCGTTAATAATGTTTGGGGAAAAGGCTGGATAATGCCTTCCCAATTATTGGCGCAACCGCAACTTTGGGCAACCTTGGATTATGGAACGCTTGAGAATCCGAATGTGGGTAATCAGATGCTCTTTGAACCCTCGCGCAGTGGCACAGCCTATGGGTTAAGTGTATGGTTTGATGCTACGTTGATTGAGGAAGTTGGGTTTTCCACGGCTCCGGGGATGCCAGAATTGATTTATGGGACAGCATTTTTTCCCTTTTTGGAGCCGGTTGAGATAAGTTTGGGCGATACTGTTTCCGTAAATCTACAAGCGAATTTAGTTAATAATGATTATATCTTCCGTTGGGATACTCAGGTATTCGAGCAGGGGAAAGAAAGCCAGTGTAAGGCTCAGTTTAAGCAGTCTACATTTTTTGCCGAATCCCTTGCTCCTCAGCAGTTGCGGAAGCAGGCAGGAAATTTTGTGCCGCAATTGAATGAAAATGGTAAGATCGCGCAAGTGGTTTTAGAGGCTATGGGGCAAGGACAATCGGTGAGCGAGATTGCAGGAAGGTTAATGGAGCGGTTTCCGGAGGCGTTTTCTAGTCCGAAAGAAGCTCTAACACGGGTGGGGCAATTGTCTACAGTGTACAGTGAATAGAATCGCCACAATTACCTCCCGGTTGCAACGGTTGCTCTATCTCCGAAAAGCCGTTCAGTTGGTTTGGGAGAGTACCCCCAAGCTCACCCTGGCAAACCTGGTTTTGGTGTTTCTGCAATCGGTTTTACCCCTGGTTTCTCTTTATCTCACCAAGCTAATCATCGATCGCATCACCGAAGGCATTGCTACTCCCCAAACCTCCCTACAACCGGTACTCCTGCTGATTGTCATTGCTGCATTGGTGGCAATTCTGGGCGATGGACTGAGATCCTTAGCGGGATGGGTGAGTGAAGCGCAATCTCAAATCGTCACCGACTACGTGCAAAATCTGCTCCACGCTAAGTCGATTGAAGTGGATTTAGAATACTACGAAAATGCCCAATACTATGATTTTCTCCATCAGGCACAGACCGAGGCAGCTTACCGTCCAACTGTCATTGTAAACCGATTTATCCAATTAGGCAATAGCAGTTTATCCTTAATTGGGATAGGATTACTCCTCTTTTCCTTTGATTGGGCGATCGCCCTCATCTTGATTATCGCTGCCATCCCCGTTTTTCTCGTTCGCCTCAAATTTTCCCAACAGCTTTATCGGCAATGGCAACAATGGACTCCCCAAGAGCGCATGGCCTACTATTACAGTAGCTTAATTACCCAAGTGGATCATGCCAAAGAAATTCGCCTATTTGACTTAGGAGAACTCTTTGGCAGACGCTTTAATACCCTCCGTCAAAGCATTCGTCAGCAACGAATATCCCTATCTGCTCGTCGTTCCTTTGCCGAAAGTATCACCCAAAGTAGCGCCACCTTAGCCGTTTTTACCGCTTTTGCACTGATGGCAGATCGGGCAATTATGGGTGCGATTACCATTGGCTCGGTGGTAATGTACTATCAAGCGTTTCAGCGCGGACAAACCTTACTGCGAGAAAGTTTAAGTTATTTGGCTTCTTTGTATGAAAATAGTTTATTTCTCTCCAACTTTTACCAATTTCTCGACTTAAAACCAACCATTATTTCACCGCCTCACCCTGTCCCCTTGCCCGCTTCCATCCCAGGAAAAATAGAGTTTGATCGGGTGAGTTTTTCCTATCCCCATAGCCAACGCTCTGTCCTGGAAGATATTCATTTTACTATTGAACCTGGAGAAACGATCGCCATTGTGGGGGAAAATGGTGCAGGGAAAACGACTCTGATCAAGCTTTTGTGTCGCCTTTACGATCCGACGGCTGGCAGTATTCGCTTAGATGGGATCGATCTGCGCGATTTATCTCCCACTGAAGTGAGAAAAAACATTAGTATCGTCTTTCAAGATTATGCCCATTATCATTTAACGGTGCAAGAGAATATTGGTGTGGGAGATATTCAAAACTGGGACAATTTATCCCAGATTCAGCGAGCGGCTCAATGGGCGAAAATTGACCAAACTATTGCGAAACTACCCCAAGGATATGATACCATTTTGGGGAAACAATTTATTAATGGAGAAGAACTGAGTATTGGGGAATGGCAGAAAGTGGCGATCGCCCGCTCTTTCCTGAGTCAATATCACCCCATTTTAGTTTTAGATGAACCCACCAGTGCCTTAGATCCGCAAGCGGAAGCTGAAATTTTAGAACAGTTGAATCAACTGACGCAAAAAAGAACCTCTATCATCATTAGTCATCGTCTGTCAACGGTGAAATTTGCTGACCGAATTTTAGTCTTGAAAGAGGGTAAAATTGTGGAAACGGGCAGTCACAGACAGTTAATGGAACAATCGGGAATTTATGCCACACTTTTTAATACTCAAGCCCACTATTATCGATAACTTTTTTTGTGGTGACAGAGGTAGAGGTAGGGTGGGCAGTGCCCACCCTACTGGATTGGCAAGCTTAAAAGTAGGGAGAAGGCATTCATAATGCGGCTAGAACATCAACTGATTTTGAAGTGTGCCCGCACTTACCATTCGGGCGAAAATCAAGACAAAATTGTAGGCTTGCTCTCTAGAGATCTGGATTGGAATTATATTTTTGATTGGATTAACTACCATGGCTTAATTCCCTTATTTTACTGGACAATTAAAGAGTTTCAAGAGCAAGTCAATCCCAATTTTTTTGCACTCATCCATGGTGAGTTTAAGAAAAATGCCTGTCGTAACTTATCCCTGACGCAAGAACTAATTAAAATCATTCAATGCTTTGAGACGGCAAAAATTCCAGTTGTGGCGTTTAAGGGGCCGGTTTTAGCACAAACGGTTTATCAGAATCTGGGTTTCAGGCAGTTTGTAGATTTAGATATTTTAATTCCTCCAGATTGTGTAAGTAAAGCTTCAAAACTCTTGATTGAACAGGGGTATGAACCTCAATTTGAGTTTCAGGGATGGCAAGAAAATCGCTATACGCAAATTCGCCCGGAGCATAATTTCTACTCCTCGGAAAAGGATCTAAGTATTGATTTACATTGGTCGTTGATTTCTTCTGCACTTTCATTTCACGAGAATCCCCAACTGATTTGGGAGGATAAGAACTATCAAGATCGGGTAAAGTTAGGGAATAAAAAGATTCTTACTTTATCACCAGAGGCTTTATTATTATTTTTATGTGTTCATGGGGCTAAACATGATTGGTCTCATTTATCTTGGGTTTGTGATATTGCTGAATTGCTGCATCGATATCAAGATTTAGATTGGTTGTGGATTGAGCAGCAAGTGGGTCATTTGGGAACGCAAACGATGTTAGAATTAGGTTTAGGATTAGCCCAAACTTATTTAGAGGCTCCGGTTCCTGAAGATTGGGTGAAAAGATTAGAAAGTAATTCTAAGATTCAGGAGTTAGGAAAATTAGTAGAAGGGCAATGGTTTAATTCCCCATCTGAGGGGAATAGTCTGAGATTAATGGGACAAATTTATGTACAGACGATGGATTCGCCCCGCGATCGCCTCTGGTACTGGTTTGACTATGTAGCAACTCCGACACCTCTAGAGTGGGAAATACTGCCATTACCTTCCGGTTTATTCTTCTTTTATTATCCCTTACGACTGTTCCGTTTACTGTGGAAATATTGCCCTTCCTGGCTTAAACCTCAATCATTACTCGGTTCTACCGGTAATAATAACTGAAACATCACTTGCTCATTCTCCAAGGAGTAAATATTAACATATCCTCCTAAACTTTGCATCAGGGATTGGCAAATGAGCAAATATAAACCAGGAGGTTTATCCAGTAAAGAGGGAGTGAGGAGATCGGGCGATCGCCCTTCTTGGAGTTCTGCGATTAACTCAGGTTCTAATACTGTGGCACAAACAATCGAGACATCGAATAATAAAACCGCTTTCAGTTGACTTGTGGAGTCTTGCCGCAAATGCTTGGCTATTCTCCCCTGAGCAGGGGGAAGTTTGGTCTGAGAAATGCCATTACACCAAATATTAACCTGTTCTTTAATCTTGGCCATTTTACAAGTAATTCCTAAGATTTCGTGGAAAATCAACTCGATTTTCATCACATCGCCGATCAAATTAAATGCTCCTGGTTGTCCCTGCACGCGAATAAATAGCTCTCGCTTTTTCACAGGAACATTGACCCGTTCGATCGCCCGTTTAATTAAACTCACTAAAGGCATAGCTATCTGATAGGATTGCAATTCCCATTGCTCATCTTTGAGCATTTGACCCAAATTCCCCAATGTGGCATTAATCGATCGCAAGCCTTGCTGATAACGGGTAAGGGTGAGAGCATCCTTGGGAGTCCCCAAACTCCCCAGCTTTTTCAATTCTGTACTTAATTTACGATAGGTCAGCTCACTTCGCCGTTGCTTATACCAATTCAATTTTTGGGCCCGATCCTGCTGAACTTCAAAATAAGTTTGCAGTTCCATCATCCGCTCAGACCAAGCCAATTGGTGTACCATAATTTCCAAGGCCGTCAGATAGCGCTCTGACCACAAGCGACCGGAAACATCGGCCAGTACAAGAATCCCTGTAGGAGTAGCCTGTTCATTGGCTCGAAAGGCGATCGCCGCAATCTCCCCAATTCCCGATCCCGTCAACCACTGATGAGTTATAGGAGAAAGAGCATCCGCCGAAACTTGATAAACCTCTGGGTTGGCTAAAACAGCTCGCAACAAGGGATCGTGGGCTGTATCAATCTTCCCTTTCGTCTGTATACTAAACTCGCTGCTCGTGACTTGGGCGCTGGTAATCTGGGCCACATGAGGACTCTCCAAAGACCAACTAATTTTTAGGGCTAGGGGAACCTTAAACACTTGGGCAATTTGCCGGATTGCTTCCTCTTCAAGGGTTTCGGAGTTATGGCCACTCGATCCAATTGCCGTTTGTCCCCATTGAATCAGAGATTGCAGTTTTTCCTGTTGTTGTTGACGACTATTTAATTGCCATTGATGAAGAATCAGCCCCAACTGTTGGGCAACCACTCGCACCAATTCTAACTCTGTGCTATCCCAAGTGCGAGCGACATCATGGGCCACCATTAGCACCCCTTCCATTTCATGGCCGATCCCCGTATTACAGAGTAAAACACTCTTAATTCCCACCTGGGTAAAGAGGGGTTGCCAAGCCATGAACTGCTCATCTTCTTCCCAATTCTCAATCGGGATGGCTGACCTTGACGTTTCGAGCTGCTCCCAGTCCTGGGGATCGGGAACTGCCAAGGGAGAAGGAACTGGGCGACGGTTAGCCGGTTGACTTTGACAAACAATATCAAAATAATTCTTATCGCGATCGTAGAGCAAGACCAGAAACCGCTCTACTCCTAGGCGATCGCACACCAAATGGGCACAATGATCTAGAGTCTGTCGCCAATCCTCCTCAGACGAGATCGATCGCACCAATTCTGCTGTCAGTGCCTGGTCTTGTTTCGTCCGCTCTACGGCGGCTTCCATCGCCTCTAGGGGAGCCATCAGAGCAATCAACTGGGCCACCCCCCGCACATAACTGCGTTCGGCCTCTTCCCAAATCCGAGGGTCATTGCCCTCGATCGCCAAAAAGCCCAGTAACTCATTTTGATAGATAATGGGAGCGGCTAATAGGGAACGCGCCTTAATTTGCTGCATTAACCGACTGGTGGTATCTGCTTTCAGAGAACTCCTCGCTTCCCCCACAGACACCACCTGATCGGCCACCAGAGCCTTATAAAACCCGATCACTTCTTGTACCGTAATCCCAGAAGCTGCCTTATTGGCCCCGGCTGCTGTTTTCTGAAGATTGGTGGTTCTGCGCCAAAAATAGCGCCGTTCCCGCTCAAACCAATAAATATTGGTGCGATCCGGAGATAAAAAATCATGGGTTTTAGCCACCACCATATCTAACCGTTGGCGGAAATCCGGGAGCGATCGCAACTGATCCAATAATTCTAATAACGGTTTATCCGGCCGTTTTGCCAATTGCCTGCGCCAATTGGCTTCCATCTCATTTAATGTGGCTGCCAACTCCCCAAAAATCATCGATAAACGGGCTTTTTCATCCGATCGCGGCGAAGTTCCCCACAGAGCCGATCCCAAAATTACCACCCCAAAACACAGGGCCCGATAGCGTAGGGGAAAGACAATCGTCCCTTGAATATTCAATTTTTCTGCTAATTTCCGCCATTCTCCCGCCCGTCGTTCTTCCCGCAAATCCGGCACTCCTGCCGGTTTTTGCTGAATCACCACTTGCTCGAATAAGTCTCCAGGACTGAGGGTAAAGGTCTGTTTCAGAATTAGGCGATCGCTACCAGATGGCAGAGTTCCCCCTTTACCAAATAAGCGATGCTCGCGCCGGTCATACAAACCAATCCAAATCAAATCATATTCAAATTCCTCTTCAATATAGTTGAGGGTCGTGTCAATCAAAACATCCAGATTTTCCTCTTCCCGCAAGGTTTGGAGAGTTCGACCCAGGTTAACCAGTTGTTTTTCGCTTTGTTTCGGTATGGACTGCTGAGGCATAGACCGAGGGTTCTAGGGATAGTGAATAAGGGCGAATGACAAATCAATAATAGACAAGGGATAGTCAATAGGGAACAATGGATAGGGATAGGGAATAATGTAAATCCATCCTCAACAATGGCTTGCTTTCAATCAGTTGTACCAACGAGTCGCGCTACCCTCCTTTCTTCCATTATCCACACTTTAAATTGGCAGTGTTCCCATGCTTGAGCAATTTATCTTTGCAGGACTTAAAGTCGATCCAGAAGATCTTCATCACTTTGTTATCGATGCCTTAAGCTGGCTCAGTCACCGAAAAACGATCCACTATGCCAGTTTTATCGATCGGACTTTTGGGTTAATGGACGATCGCCTCCAGCAAACTCTCTGGGGATTAACCTTTCCTAACCCGGTGGGATTAGCCGCCGGTTATGATAAAGATGGCCTAGCGGTAGGCATTTGGGATCGTTTAGGTTTTGGATCGATGGAACTGGGCACAGTTACCTTCCATCCTCAACCCGGTAATCCCCGTCCCCGTTTGTTTCGCTTAACTCAAGACCGAGCCGTTTTAAACCGTATGGGATTTAATAACGAGGGCGCTGAGGCGATGGCAAAACGATTGAAAGATAGCCAGCATTGCCCTAATCTCCATCGTATTCCCATTGGAATTAATTTGGGTAAGTCTAAGATAACACCCCTAGAAAATGCGGCAGCCGATTATGGCCAGAGCTTTCGTTTACTCAAGGACTGGGGAGATTATTTTGTGGTCAATGTCTCTTCTCCCAATACCCCTGGCTTGCGATCGCTCCAAGATGCCAGCCAACTGAGTCTTATTTTAGAGGCTATTCAAGCCGAAAACCAAGAGGGTAAGCCTTTATTGGTGAAAATTGCCCCCGATTTGGAGGATCGGGCGATCGCCGAAGTTGTGAACTTAGCCCAAACTTACCAGTTATCGGGCATCATTGCCACCAATACCACCATTGATAAGCGCCATCTAAAAACCCAGCTCAACCCCAAAACCGGCACTCCCATTCAGGAAGAGCAGGGGGGAATTAGTGGCCTTCCCTTGGGCGATCGCTCCACACAAGTTATCCGTCTGATTTGGCAACAAACCCAAGGTCAGTTACCCATCATTGGCGTAGGAGGCATTTTCACCCCAGAAGACGCTTGGCAGAAAATCACTGCCGGAGCCAGCCTAATTCAAGTCTATACCGGTTGGGTCTATCAAGGGCCCTGGATGGTGAAGAGAATTTTACAGGGTTTATTAGATCGCTTAGAGCGCGAAGGCTTAAACACCCTAACCGATGCAGTAGGAATCATCAATAAATAATGCATTCCTCGAATCCTTTGAGAAAGGCTATTATATCAAGTTCGCTTATTCATGTCCGCGAAGCGGAAATACCCTAATTAAAAATCCAGGGAGCAAGATGCTCCCACTCCAGTCATATCAAAGAATTCGAGGAGTGCGGGCATCTTGCCCGCTTCTTAACAAATTTTCAT
>NZ_JAQOSP010000133.1 GCF_030068475.1 Roseofilum acuticapitatum BLCC-M154
ATTCATGTCCGCGAAGCGGAAATACCCTAATTAAAAATCCAGGGAGCAAGATGCTCCCACTCCAGTCAGATCAAAGAATTCGAGGAGTGCGGGCATCTTGCCCGCTTCTTAACAAATTTTCAAGTCCGCTTGCGGAAACCGGACTTGATATGATATGATATGCCTCTTCTGTCACTTTCCCAAAAAGGGGGTTCAAACCCTTATTCTTTCGTTCAGGATTAAGTTTTAGAGTTAAACCCTATGAAATGGCGTGTCGTGTTAGAAGTAGATCCCCAAACCCATGATTGGGCGGTTTGGTGTCCAGAATTACCGGGTTGTGTCTCAGCCGGAGAAACAGAAGCAGAAGCGTTAGAGAATATTCGGGAGGCGATCGCACTGTATCTAGAACCAGATAAGATTGAACTGAAATCTGGTGAGATTTTGCGAGAGGTATCTGTAGGATGACTCGTATTCAACGTATGAACGCCGATCAAGTAGAGCGTATCTTAACTGAATATGGGTTTGAATTAGTGTCACAAAAAGGAAGTCATCGTAAATGGAGAAATACTGAAGAACAACTTCAGGCAATCGTTCCTTATCATAAAGGAAAAGACCTCCCCATTGGAACTCTACGCAACATTATGATAAGCGCCAATATTCCAGAAACGGAATGGAAAACAGAGTAGATCAAATTTCTTTTAAGTGCCTCTTTGAACACCTATCTGCATAACCTAGAGAAAAACCTAGCAAAAGGCAGCGAGCGCAGCCATTTAACTGGGGGCTGTCGTTGCGATTGTGGTAAAATATTCCCAGTTAAATTTTAGAGTCAAATCCATAATTGGGCGGTTTTAGAGTGAAACATCTCAATACAATCTCCCGGTCTCTGATCGAGCAGTGGTTAACGGAAATTGAACAGTTAAATTTATCGGGTAGCTTGCCTCGTTATATCCCTCAATTGGCTCAGGTCGATCCTAGACATATGGGTATTTATGCCAAAAGTTTAGAGCGTCCGGGTGATGGATGGGGGGAAAGTTATGTGCCGTTGATGAGTGTGATTAAGCCGTTTGTGTTGCTGTATGCTTTAGAACAGTTCGGTTTAGGGAAAATTAAGACGATGGTGGGTGATTTGCCTTCGGATTTACCCTATAATTCGGTGGAGCAATTACGAGTGGATGGGGGATTTCCCCGGAATCCGATGATCAATAGTGGGGCGATCGCCCTTTGTTCCCATTTTCCCGGTACGACGGGTATAGAAAAATGCGAACAGTTCTGTAATTGGCTCAATGATTATGGTCAAACTCAGTTGTTTTTAGATCGACAACTTCTCGCCTCTGTCGAGTCTTTACCGAATGTCATCAATCAGAATTTAACGGAACTTCTAGCCCAATCGGGATATTTAGGCAGTTCTGAAGCAGTGGCATTAGATACTTATCAACGGGTGTGTTGTTTATCATCGAGTCTTGAGGATTTAGTTCAATTGGGATTAGGGTTAATTGATTCACAAGCCAAAATTCAGTCAGAGCATCAACTCTGGGTAACGGAGTTAATCCGAACCTGTGGCTTATATGAATATTCTAGGGACTTTTCTCGTTTAGTGGAATTACCGACAAAATCCGGTGTTAGTGGAGTATTATTGTCTTTGGTTCCCCAGCAGGGGGCGATCGCCATTTATAGCCCCCGTCTCGACTCTACCGGAAATTCAGTCGTAGGAATGGCATTATTAAAACGCATAGCCGCTTACTTGCAGGATTAACATCCTCAATTTCATGATCTATGCCGCTATTTTTCCGTAAAAACCCATACTCCTTGCCAATCTTCTGGCACACCCTGCTCCAGTAATTGATCGATTCGTTCTACATAGAGCAAAGCCGTTTTATCTTCTGGATTGACGGCAATCACCCTCTCAAAACAGGCTCTAGCGGCTTCAAGTTGGTCTTTTTGCTGATATAACTGTAACCCCTCCTCAAAATCCGGTTGGGTTTTCAGCTTCAGTTCTCTGATGGTATCATCGGCTGCATCTAAAACCTCATAAACAGAGATGGCCTCATTTCGTCCCTTAACAATAGCTCGGTCTAAAAAGCGCAACTGAAATTCATCCGCATTCGTTGCATGGTCTAAAACTTCCCCCGAAATTAACAGAGAAACCCCATAAAACTTAGTCAATCCTTCTAACCGTGCCGTTAAATTAATACTATCAGAAAATGCATCCCCCTGCATCCGATTTTGTTCTCCCACCATCCCCAACATAATATGACCCACATGCAGGCCAATCCCAATTTCAATCGGTTTTTCTCCCGCTTTACATCGTCCCTGATTCCATTCTTTCACCGCTTGCAACACATCAACCCCAGCCACCAGTGCATCATTCGCTGTCTCTGGAAAAACGGCCATAATTCCATCTCCCAGAAACTTGACAATTAACCCATGATGAACATGAATTCTGGGTGTAACCAGTTGCAAATAAGTATTAATAAAAGCAAAATTATCCTTAGCGCTCATGGACTCTGAAAGAGTTGTAAACGAGCGAATATCAGAAAACATCACCGCCATCACCTTACTGACATGATCCCCTAACTGCACTTCAGTGATACTTTCTTTCCGCAAAAAACGTAGATACTCATGGGGAACAAAGCGACCAAAAGCCGTCAGCAATTCCTCCAATTTTTGATTGGCTTCAGTTAATTCTTTTTCCCTTGCCTTAACGGTTTTCACCATCTGACTAAACACTCGCGCCAGTTGTCCCAGTTCATCACTGCGTTGGGCAACTTCTGCTAGGGCATCGGGCTGAAAATTATCCCGTTCTACTTCTGAGGCGGCTGTAGTGACTTTTCCCACTTGTTCAATATAGGCAGCTTGACGCATAATTTCTGCTTTAAACAATTGTTCCGCTTCCTGTCGTTTGAGGAAATTTAAGTAAGCTTTAGAATGATAGCGGATGCGAGCAATGATTTCCCGGCGATCGGGTAGTTTCACGAGGTAGTCATTGGCTCCCAATTCAAAAGCTTTCGCTTTGATCGTCGGATCTTCCTTACTCGACAAGACGATTAAAGGAATATGGGAGGTTAAGGAGTCATGAGAGCGCAGAAACTTGACTAATAACAGTCCATCCATTTGCGGCATCACTAAATCTTGTAAGATGACCGTCGGCTGGGACTTTTCAACCCAATCAAAGGCTTCAGTGGGGTCGCTACAATAGCAAAAGGTAATATCCTCTTCATCAGCTAACATGCGACTAATGGCTTCACTAATAATGGGTTGATCGTCGATGAGTAAAACGGTGATTTTTTCTTCTGTAGAATTCATATGTGTCTATTAAAAATAATCAGTAATTTCCAAGCTAATCTATCTCCCCATCCGAGAAGCGATCCCTTTAGCAATAGCATCGAGGGACAAAACCTCGATCGCCGCGTTTAACTCTATCGCGGCTTTGGGCATTCCGTAGACTGCACAACTGTCTCGATCTTGGGCAATGGTATGCCAACCTTGACGCTTAAGTAAGTGTAATCCTTCGGCTCCATCTCGCCCCATGCCCGTGAGTAAAATGGCGATACCCTGACGGGTAGAATGTTCGGCTAGACTCTTGAAAAATACATCCACTGAGGGACGATAGGGGTTATGGCGAGGATCTGGGGTATAGGCAAGGGTTAAGTCGGGTTTGAGATAGAGGTGATCGTTTGTACCGGCAACTAAAACGGTTCCGGAGAGCAGGCGATCGCCCTTAACCGCTATTCTGACCGGTAACTGGCTCTGTTGTCGCAACCACTCTACTAAGCCACTCGAAAATTGGGCATCCACATGCTGAACAATCACAATAGCACCCCTAAAATTCACGGGCAGTTGGGAAAGTATACTGGCTAAGGCTTTCGGCCCCCCCGTTGATGAGCCAATGGCGACTAAAGGAGGAGATTGGGTTTTAGGGAGATGAACAGATGTTGATGAGGAGTGTTTCAGCAATTTCCCCATGCGAGCGACTTTAGACAGGAATACATCAGTGGGATCGGCAGTTGTGTCACTCAAAAGGGGCATTTCCACCGCATCGATCGCCCCCTGTTCTAGGGCAGCATAGACTTGGGCAATCTTTGGTTTGCCATTAGCCGTCAGGATCACAATGGCACAGGGACATTTTTTCATGATTTGTTGAGTCGCTTCTACCCCATTGAAGTCCGGCAACTCCATATCCATTAAGAGCAGATCCGGTCGATTTTGATGGCACTTAGCCACCGCTTCTACCCCATCTGATGCTGTCCAAATCACTTGGTAGTTAGCCACACTTTCTAGCATCCGTCGTAAGGCAGCCGTGGCGATCGCCCCATGATGAACAATTGCAATTCTCATTAAGATTTAATCTCCTTGGCGAAAGAAGACCAAGCCACTGTACAAGGCAAAAGCCCGATCCCAATCTGTTTCTGCCCTGCGAAAGATATCAATATAGGGGCGAATTGCGCCAAAGAGATCCCTCATATCTGCTACCACTTTAGCCTCCTGTAAGACCATTTCCCCAAAAGGCGTAAAATCTGACCAAATCGGAATCTGGGGTAAATTTTTGACCATCACTTGGATTAAACGATTCCATTGCAAACGAGTCGTCAGTTGCGATCGCGGAATCTCTGGAGAAACAATGCCCACACTCTGATGAAACTCAAAGGAGCGATCGCAAAACCGCAATAAACAATTTCTCTGGGGAAGATGTAAATCACACAAATAAACATAATCCTGGGTGCGCTCCACCCTCTCCTGTTTACCCTTACTATCCAACATCACCACCGATTCAAAAATGGGTACTCGCCCCTCTACCCGTTGCGCCACTTCTGACCATTGAAAACTCAAAGTTCCCAACTGATTCGACTCATCATGGCACATAATACCCACACTTTTTCCCAATTCCGAAATCGACTGCACCCGAAACACCCGAATCTGTTCAATTTTCTCCAAATTGACCCAAAATGCCGGAATACCTGCCTCTCGCAATTCTTGACCATAAACCCCCAACGCCCCTATATTCCCAGTCCGGTGCAAACGCCAAAACCTCCCAGGAAGTTGCCGTTGGGCGCTATAAGAATCTAAATTCATGATCCGGGCAAACTCTTTTGCCGCCGCTTTACGCCCTTCTCCAACTACCGGCTCAATAATCAAGAGTCCAGGTTTAGCTTGATTAGGATCTTGAGTCGCTTGGGCGATCGCCTGTTGCCGTCTTTGCTGTTCCTGAGCCTCTTTTTGGCTTTGCAGCCGTTGCAGTCCCGAACGAGCTTGAGACACAATTTTCGGATGTTCTGCTTTCCGTAATAACTGCCGATAAATCGGTTCAGCTAAATCCGGTTTCCCTCGTTCCTCATACAACCGCCCCGCATAAAGTCGCCCCCAAGGATTTTGGGGTTCTTTCTGCAAGAAACTCTTGAGCAAATTCTGAGCTGTACGATAATCCTTACGTTCAAAGGCTTTAGCAATTTGATCGAGCATGGTAGGGGAGTGGGGAATGGGGAGTGCCCTTCGACTTCGCTCAGGGCGAGGGGAATAGGCAATAGGGAGTGCGAGCGTCTCGCTCGCTACAAGTCAAAAACGAGCTATAACACTACCGATTTAAACTTAAAGCCAACAGCGAGCAAGATGCTCGCACTACTAGCTGTAAATCATTTAAATTTAAAGCCAACAGCGAGCAAGATACTCGGACTACTGGCTGTAAATCATTTAAATTTAAAGCCAACAGCGAGCAAGATGCTCGCACTACTAGCTGTAAATCATTTAAATTTAAAGCCAACAACGAGCAAGATACTCGGACTACTGGCTGTAACTCATTTAAATTTAAAGCCAACAGCGAGCAAGATACTCGGACTACTGGCTGTAACTCATTTAAATTTAAAGCCAACAGCGAGCAAGATGCTCGCACTACTGGCTGTAAATCATTTAAATTTAAAGCCAACAGCGAGCAAGATGCTCGCACTAGCTATAACTTATTTTAGCCCAGTCACACCCTAGCGACTTCCCCTAAAACGCGATTGAGTTTGCCACTGACATACCCTTCTAAGTCCAGGGTGACATAAAGAAAACCAAATCCCTGAAACTGTTTCACCAGTGTTGGTAAGTCTGTAGAGAGAACAAAAGATTGAATCTGTTCTGGCGGTAATTCAATTCTGGCGGTTTCTCCCTCCGATCGCACCCGCACTTGAGTTAAACCCAGTTGTCGTAAATAGCGCTCGGCTCGCCCCACCCGTTGTAATTTAGACAGGGTAATTTCTTCACCATAGGGAAAGCGGGAACTCAGACAAGGTTGAGCGGGTTTATCCCACCAGGGAAGTTCTAGATATTTCGAGAGTTCCCGAACCTCAGCTTTAGTTACCCCAACTTCCGCTAAAGGCGATCTAGCTCCCCGCTCTTTTGCCGCTTGAATTCCCGGACGATAATCTTGTAAATCATCCCCATTCACCCCATCAATGACATAGGGATATCCCCAAGCTTGGGCTAGGGGTTTGAGGGTATCATGGAGTTCGCTTTTACAAAAATAGCAACGGTTAACGGGATTAGACGTATAGTTTGGATTGTCCATTTCGTGGGTTAAGACAACCTTGTGGGTAATTCCGATCGCCTCCGCCTGCACTTTAGCATCCTCTAAATCTTCCGGCAACAGGGAGGGAGATTCAGCAGTGACAGCGAGGGCGCGATCTCCCAGGCGATCGTAAGCAATTTTCGCCACCAACGTACTATCAATTCCCCCGGAATAGGCAATCAGCGCCCGATCCATCTCAGTAAATAAGGTTTGTAGACGATTGAGTTTTTCCCTGATATCCATATTCTGTATTAATTAGGAATCAAAATTCCCGTTGGGCAAAAATAATCGTGGCTAAAGCTAATAATGCCATCGTGTAAACTATACCATATCCCGCATTAACTGTCAGCGTCAAAGCATCCGGCAAAGAGTTCATCCCATACACCGCTAAGTTTTTCACATCTAAGCGCGATAGATCGGGCACAATGATAAATAAAACTTGGCTCAGACGGGAAAACAGGGGATTTTCGACTAAGGCATTAAGCTTCACCATATCGGCACTTAAATTGCCCATGAAATAAATGCCAAACGTGAGGAATAGCGCCACTAAGGAACGGGTAAAAACTCCAAATAAAATCGCTGCGGCTGTAATTAAACAGAGCTTCAGAATCAAGAACAGAGCAGAAATAATCAGGGCAGTTAAGGATGGATAGCTCGTTTGATTCAGGCTTAAAATCCCTAGATAAATAGCCATCATCCCCGTGACTAAGATGCTTAAAACCGCCGCAATTCCCAAGAATTTACCGGCAATGAGTTCAGAGGTATTCAGGGGTTTAGCAATCAGTAAATAGATGGTACGTTGGTCAATTTCTTTATTAATTAATCCCGTACTGATAAACACCGTTACTGCCACTCCTAGAATTTCCATCAATCCTAAGCCTACATCCAAGATGATTTTATCTTCTACGGTAGAGGCAACTTCCCGAATGAGGGGAATCATGAATACTACAACGATCGCGAATAATCCCAGCACATAGAGAATACGATCGCGGATGGTTTCGGCGAATACATTATTGGCAACAACCCTGAGTCGATTAAAATTCATAGGTCTATCGAACAGCAGTTCAAATAAGTGTTAGTTAATTAGTTTGCGGATATTTTCTAGGTTTAATGGTATCACAAATAAACTATTTTTCATCTTTTCCACATCCATTAATTCTGAATGACATTGCCCCCATTCATTAATCATAAAGTACAAGTAAATCCAGCAAGTGACCAGTAAACTACTGAGGAGAATGATGATATTTCTTTGTAAGCGTTGCTTGCTTTCTCTTGATTGTATATCTACAGAGTATATTTTGATGACATCAGGTAAGATCTCGGTTAGGGCAATCGCTTGCGGATAGGTTATCCAAAGGATTTTTTCGGCCCACCGATCATCTACATTTATTTTTTTACTAATCGCTATGCAAAACAATAACCAAACAATAATTGATTTTAAGTCTATTCCTAAATAGCGCAAATTCCATTGATTGAGGAAAACCCATAGGGTAGAGAGTAAACTGATAAATCCCAATAGAGCCATCAGTTCTTGGAGTTCTTCCTTTTGAAAGATGAGCATCAGAGCTGCCATAGCCCAGAAGCCAAAACTGATCGTAAATAGAATTTGCCAGAGGGTGGGAGGTCGAGAAAATAGAACATTGAACAGTTGAATTAAGTGTTTCATAAACTCCTTAGAACATCAGGGAGATAGAGAGCCTAAACGAGCTATTGTCCATGACCAGAGTTTAGCGCTATCAGTTGAACAATGACGATCGTTAAAATTACACTGTTGCTGATCAAATGGGCATTAAAGACAGTACGAGAAATGGTTTTTTGGATGAAAGCTTCACTGGCGGCATTACTAAATCCGCCTTCTCCATATTTTTTTTCAATCCAAAAGTTACGAATAGTGCGGAGAAGGGCTAACCCTTGTCTTTTGACCAACCAACCTATGAAAAAAGCACTGATAATTCCGAGTAAAATCCAGGATGAATTCGATTGATCTAATTCTCCGAGTAGGATTACACGCATCAAGCTTTGGCGAATGGGAGAGGGTAGTAGTTTTTCTAAACTAAAGAATAAAAACCAACCGAGCAAGTTCGCCAGTAGATTGAGTGTGGCGGCATAAAAAATGCTGAAGCGGCGATGGAGTTGGAGCTGAGTGTGAAGCAGATAGGATTCAATGGCGATCGCCACCCATAAGAATAGCATTTGTAAGGCGATCGCCCGTAGAGGCAGGATAACCATCACCAAAATAAGTAACAATGAACAATTAACAATGAACAATTACTTTAAATTATTAATTGTTCATTGTTCATTTGATCCTAGCTTTTATCCAATTCCCGACGCAGTTGCTCAAGTTCGTCATCGACGGGAGGCGTTGAGCTGCTTGAACCCCTATCTTGGGGAAGAGCCGCTTGATTCGGGGATGCGCCACTTAACTGCGCTTTCATAGCTGCCAGTTCATCATCCACATCGCTCCCTTCCAAAGCCGCAAACTGTTCTTCAAGCCCCGTTCCCCCAATTTCATAGGCTGCCTGGCTTCTAGCTTCCATTTGCAGCACCTTTTCTTCCATCCGGTCAAATGCTGCCAAGGAACTGCTCGTTCCGATATTCGAGACCGTATTCTGCAAGTTTTCTTGGGCTTTAGCCGCTTGCATCCGTGCTTTGAGCATATCTTTCTTGGTTTTAGCCTCAGAAATTTTGCTCTCTAGCTGCATTAAATTTTTCTTCAGGGTATCGACCTGGGCGATTTGTTGGTCTAAAGAAACTTTAATGGTATTAGCACTATCCATCTGGGCTTTTTTGCGCTGCAAGGCTTCCCGTGCCAAATTCTCGTCCCCCTTCTGGAGAGCCAGTTGCGCCCGTTGTTGCCATTTATTGGCCTCATTCTGGGCTGTATTATATTGTTGCTGGCTTTTCTTTTGGCTGGCGATCGCACTGGCAACCGCTTGTCGGAGTTGCACTAGATCTTCCTGCATGTCAATAATAGACTGCTCTAGTATCTTCTCCGGGTCTTCTGCTTTGCTAACGAGATCGTTTATATTAGCTCTCAGAACTCGGCTGATCCGGTCGAATAATCCCATAATTCTAATTCTGCTTTGCTGTCAGGGTCTATATACAGATTATAGTGGAGGATAAAAGCCAATAGGGAGTGGCAAGAGATCCCCAATTACTCATTACTCATTACTCAATTACAATTCATTAAGACGCGATCGCAACTCCTCCAATTCGCGATCGTATTCCGATTCGCTCCGAGTACCCTGGCTTTTGAGTTGCGTTTTAATCGCCGTCAACTCCTCCTCTACAGAATTCTGCTCTCCTGATTCTAGAGCTTGGAACTCTTTTTCCACCGGATCTTGTCCCCATTGGGCCAGTTCCGCTTGTGCTTCGAGTTGGTGTACCTTATTTTCCATCCGCTCTAAAGCCGCTAATGTCCCCCTAGGATGCAACTGATTCATCACTTGGTGTAACTGTTCAGAGGTTTTAGCAGCACGGGCACGGGCGATATAGAGGTCTTTCTTCGCTTTAGCCTCCGCTATTTTCCCCTCCAACGTGCGTAAATCCTGCTTCATCCGATCCACCACAACCCCCTGCTGTTGCAGGTGTTCCTGGAACAGTCGCGCCGTTTCCAGGTAAGGCTTGCGGCGGGTTAACGCTTCCCTAGCCAAAGTTTCATCTTGTTTTTCTAGGGCGAGTTCGGCCCGTTTGTGCCAATCTTCCGCACTCCTCGTGGCTCGATCGTATTGTCGCTCTGTCCGTTTTTGTACGGCGATCGCCTGAGCCACCGATTGCCGTAGAGACACCAAGTCATCCTGCAATTCCAAGATAGCCGTTTCTAACAGCTTTTCCGGGTCTTGCCGTTGGGTAATCCAATCATTTACCTGGGCACGAACAGCACGAATTAGGCGATCGACAACACTCATAATCCCCTCTCAGTTTACTCACCCTCATAAATTTTGGCAGAAATTCCCTCAATCTTCAGCTCATCCAAAAACGCTTCCGCCATACCCCGATGATCGAATACCCCCAACTGCACATAAATTCCATCCGCAAAATTGCGTAAATAGGCATCCGGAACCAACGCTTGAATTTTCGCCATAGCCGTTCCATCCTCATAGTTCGCCACCACATAATAGGACTCCAGATCCTGCACTTCCGGCACAGTCGCCACCGGTTCTGGCATCCATTCCTGCTCTGGAGGCATATCTACCGGAATAGGAATCGACCCCGCAAAACCCTGAAGCTGACTTTGAGGAGGTACAGGTTCAGCAAAAGACGGAGCTTGCGGGGGGACAATCGGAGCCGCCGCTTGCAACTGCGGCAACTCTTGCGGATTCAGAGGAGCAGTTGCCGCCACCGGTGGAGGAGGTAGGGGTGCTGGAGCTTCTACCGCTTGCGGCGCTTGCGGTGGAGCAGACGGAGGTTCAGGAGCAGCAGAAAACACCGGTAAACTCAACACCCGCAAATTCAGGCCTGATTTTTGATTCGACTTCGAGGCTGTAGTAGACGGCTCTTCTACAGGACTTTTCGCCACCACCGGCGAAGCCACTGGGGAAGGCTGGGGGGGCTGCTTGGGGTCTAGAATACTCAAACTCTCTAGCGTTAACTGGCCAAATTCCGAAGTAGGACGGTTCAGGGACTGGGAAACCTCAGAAGAATTAGCCGGAGTTGGTGTTGATTCTGGAGCAGATTCAGGAACAGTGGGATTAGGCTCCCTGAAGGGACGATTCGGGAACAAATAACGCATCAGGGAAGGATTGAAAAAAATCACCCCAAATGTAATGCACAGCAGAATCAAGAGCAGAGTAGAACCAATACCCAGGGGAGTCAGCCAGGGGTTAAAAGCTGGAGTAGTAACGGGCATTTCGTCTTCCTCTTCCTCCTCCGCCAAACTTCTGAGCAGCTCTTCTGAAGATTCTAGGTAATCGTCTGGGGGACTATCGGGTTCAAACCCCGTATCCGGTTCTGCCAGGTGTTGATCGGCAAAAGAGGTGGATAGGGCAGATCCCAAATCTGGATTAGCCGAAGGGGATAGAGAAGCTGGAGATTCTGAAGCCGTTTCTAGAGTCTCTTGAACCGGGGATGAGTTCGGTTTTGGCCGTTCTGGAGGCGGAGGCGAGACTAAATCTAAAGTTTTTCTACCCTCACCTTGAGGGGTCTGGCTCAGGGCATAGCTTTTCAGGGGGGGAGTATAGCCCTGGCGATAGCGCCGATAGCGGGTTAACTCCTCCTCCAGACTGACATTGAGACTGGTTAGAGCTGCTTGCAGGGGTAAGGGGATGGCATCGGTCTGATGGGGTTGGGTCGGGGGTTTTCCAGGAAAACGGTTACTCATCGCCAAAGTCTCGCCGGTAGGGATTCAGTGAATCTGCTTATTTAAGCGTTGATTGTATCTTATTCTGATGCGTAATGATAGAGAATCCCTAGATTTTTATTCACAAAAATTTAAAGTAAAGCCATCTTTAGCTTAATTTTTTGTAATGCTGGCTACTTTTTGGCGATCGCTCTAATGCAAAGGTTTAGAGTCCTTTATGCTTAGTTTTAGCCCTCAGATTACAGCATTTGAGATCTAGATCGAACCTAGCTTCAATTGCGGTGGTCTCATTGATCCCCAATGGGTTTTTCCCAGAAATCCCCCCTTATCCCTGAAAAAATGATAGTGCCAACCGGGAATTTATGTCCGAATTTAAAGCAAAGATAAAAAAAGTATGAAGCTATTTTCATTTTCTCTAGAAGATAACTGAAAATATAGAGGAAGCCGATACTCGCCCCTTCTTCCCTAAATTGAGGATTCCCCATGAGCAACTCCAATTGTCAAACATCCGCCTGTCGGTATTGCCGCCACTTTACTCCCGAAGGGCGGCGAGGGGGTAATTGCCAACAGCTTGGTGTTCCTGTACGCGGCGGATGGAAAGCCTGTTCCTTAGCGCTGCCAGCCTTTGCCCCATCTTGGGAAGGTTTAGAAGGCTTAGGTCTCTGGCAATATCAACCCTTAACCGTGGTTGAAGCCCAGTCTAAGTCCTTAGAACCCCTTTCCCTGAAAGAGTCCCGTCCTAGTTTGAGTGTTGTAGAAGATGACTTAGATCAAGGTCTAGCCTTAGCTTAAGCAAACAACCGATAAACGAACCCTTTTTAAAATCAAAAGTTTCAAAGACCCTATAGTATACCCATTCTCGATGCAACCTAGAAACCGGTTTTCTTCAAAAGAGCCGGTTTCTCTATGGAAGCTCAAGGATTCAATCCAAACAATGCTGTACTCAAATAGCGCTCCCCTCCACTCGGTTGAATCACCGCAATCATCTGCCCCTGATGCTCTGGAAGTTGGGCGACTTGCAGCGCCGCATAAACTGCTGCTCCCGTAGAAATGCCACTGAGAATACCCTCTTCCTTCGCTAAACGGCGACCGATATCATAGGCTTGTTCCTCGGAAATGGTCATCACTTCATCAATCAAGTCTACCCGCAGGACATCAGGGATAAAGCCCGCGCCAATGCCTTGGAGATTATGAATACTGGGTTTTTCTCCTGTTAAAACTGCACTGGTTTTCGGTTCGATCGCCACAATTTTAAGGCCTGGCTTCTTTTTTTTCAAATAGCGACCCGCTCCCGTGAGGGTTCCCCCCGTTCCCACTCCCACTACCAACACATCTAGCTTACCCTCCGTATCTGACCAGAGTTCCGGCCCCGTGGTTTGATAGTGGATTTTCGGGTTGGCAGGATTACTAAACTGTTGGGGAGAAAAAGAATTAGGCGTACTTGCCAGCAACTCATTCGCCCGTTGAATGGCTCCCACCATATCCAAATGACTCGGAGTCAACACCACCTCTGCCCCATAAGCAGTGACCATCTGTTGACGCTCGCGGCTCATATTCTCTGGCATCGTCAGAATTAAGCGATAGTTTTTCGCCGCGCACACCATGGCCAAGCCTATTCCCGTATTGCCGGATGTGGCTTCAATAATCGTAGATACGCCAGGGGTAATGAGTCCTGCTTGTTCAGCCTCTGTAATCATGCTGAGGGCAATGCGGTCTTTGACTGATTTTGCCGGATTCATCCCTTCTAATTTCAGGACAATTTCGGCTTGACAATTAAACGCTTTCGGCAGGTGGCGCAAGTGGACTAGGGGAGTTGCGCCAATGAGTTCGGTAATGTTTTGGTAAATTTTCATGATCGATTAGAAATTAAAATGGTTGCCCTCATCCCCCAACCCCTTCTCCCGTGGGAGAAGGGGAGTAGAAGTCCCTCTCCCCTGGGAGAGGGATATAGGGAGAGGGCATTGCCAGTTCAGATCTCAAATGAAAACCCTATAACAGCAGTTGGAAAAAGATAAAGGTTAATGCTGCCATCAGGAATAGATGGGGCAGGTTGCTCCAGAGAGGGCGTTGAGTAATTTTGAATAGGGGATAGATACTAAAGGCGATCGCCGCCAATAGGGTCACCCCTTGTAAAAAAGCTGCCACATCTCCACTCCAGGTCAGCACTGGCCAACTCGCCCCCGAAAAGCCAAACGTGCGAGCTGTAACAGGCAACAGTTGCCCGGCTTCTGTCATGGCTGCTGGGATATAATGGGCTAAATTGGCTCCCAACGTCATCGGTAGATAGGCGTAGATGGTGACCAAATAGGGGGGCATGTCCCGGTCAAAGAATCGGGCGATCGCATGAACCCCATAGGTTAAAATCCAAGGAATACTTAGCAACACCAGCACCACCGGCAAAGCCATAAACCAGGGTTGTCCCGTAATCAGAGCTACATCCAGGCCAAAAAAGCCTAAAACTTTGTCGCCAGAATGCATAAACACCCCACCGAACAAAAGCAGCAACAGCGCCACTTCTGCCCAAAACGGCTGATGATTTTCCAACAAATCCGCCGCCACAAACCGCAAGTTGAACTGTACCGAGCGACTCGGACAAGCCTTTAAGCAGGTCATACACAACACACAATCGCGGTTATCCCGCAGTTGGGCCGGGTGGGAATAGAGGGGACATCCCCCGGTAGCTTGGCCCTCATTCGGTAGGGAGTCGGCAAACGTCACCGGAGTCACATCACTGCCTTTGTAACAGCTAAACGTGCTGCATTGACTGCCACAAATTTGCTGAGTCGATCGCAACTCCGTCAAGGCCAGTTTGGCAAACATGCCATTCATCCCACCAATGGGACAGAGATACCGACACCATAAACGGCGCTCATAAATCAGGCTACAAATCACTGCGCCTGCGGTAATAATCAGCAATAAATCAGAAGAGAGATGGGGGGTATGGGGCAAATCCGCCAGTTTCTCCCAGAGATAAATGGCCACAAACCCGGCCCAGAGTAGCCATGCTCCCCAGCGATTCATCCATTTAGTCGGCCAAGGGAGCAGTTTACGGGGCCAAATCCATAGAGAGATTTTTCTGATCCATTCTCCCGTCACCATAAATGGACAAACGGCACACCACAACCGACCAATAATTGGGAAAAGCAACAGATAGAAGGGCCACCACCAGGCCCAAAAGAGATTGAGCGTCATGCTAGAGTCACGGGTTTGGGGGCCCAGATAACCCATGAGGGTGACGGGGATAAACAGGAGCATGACGATAACCCAGAACCGTTCTGGCCACCAGTCACTGAGCAGAAATCTGCGTAACCAGGGAAATTGATTGAGTAAATCGACACGAAAGGCATTTTTTTTCGATTCAACCGACCAAAGGACTTGTTCGGAAATAATGTCTTGTTCGGGGGGAGTCATGACCACCGCCCGTTTGAGGATGCTTTCGAGTTCCGCAATATTGGCGGGATAGTCGTAGCTAATCAGACGGCGTAAATCGGCTTGACTGAGTTTTACGGGCGATCGCTGGCTTTCTTGGCAGTATTTATCCAGGAAATAGCGGGCAAAACTAGGGATATCTAGTTTGCGCTGTTTCAGGGAGGAGAGTTTGATCGAGTGACTGGGGATATCCCCCAGGGAGAGGGAGGAGGGACTACTGAGGATCAGCCTTACCCAGGACTGGATCGGGGGGCCTTCGGGGTTGGGGGTAAGGGTGTTCGTTTGCAGATAGTCTAACAGGCGATCGCGGTCTTTTTGGCTCAGGAGCTGATAATTGGCAATTAACAGGGTTCCTCGCTCCAGTAGTTCAATTACCCCCAATTGTTGGCCCACCCGGCCAAACAGATTATCTGTATTCAAGGCCCCACTCTCATCACGGGGAAGTAAGGCACAGTCAATTTCAGCCCAAGGATGGTCTTTAATCCCCGAACGGTGATGAATGTAGCCCGCGAGAAAGGTTTTTCCGCCTCCGGGAGGGGATTGGAGTTGGATCGGTTTTAGGTCTAGGGTCGCTTTTTCAATTTGGGCGGCCAGTTTTTGGCTGACTTTACTTTTACCAATAATCAGGTTATCGGTGGGGATGGGGCGAATAAACGGTTGTAATCCTTGGATGCGGATTTGTTCGGTGGCGATGCGATTTGCAAAATGCTCTAAATCTTGAGCTAGAAAGGTATTGAAGGCTTTTTCGATGGAAGGATATCGATCGGTGAGCTGCTCAAAGTCCGTTTGACTGAGAAACCAGAGTTCGCTTTTGGCGATCGCCACCGCATTCGTATTATAAGTCGCCGTTGTTGGGTTCAGAGCTAAAGGAATATAGCCAAACAGCTCCCCCGCGCTGTAATAGCGAATATGGGTTTTGCCCACCAAGGAAGAGCGATAAATCTCTACCGAACCCCATTTGATCAGGTATAACCCAATCGGTTCTAGACCTTCATGATAGATGTCTTGGTTGGGTTCGACTTTCAGCAGACGTAGGGATTTGGCGATCGCCTCAATCACCTCATCGCTCAATTGCCCCCATACCCGATGGAAGCTTAACCAGTCGATACCGTCTGTAATCTCTTTCTCTTCTAGGAATGTATCCTGCTCTGGATGGGGCTGTAATGGGAGGAGTGAACTGGGAATCATGATATCTGTGCCCGATGTGGCTCAGATATCATTTTAATATAGTTATTCAGTAATAGGAAGCAGCGATCGCCCGCTCTCTAGAAACAATCTGTAGGGGCGGGTTATACCCAAGTCTTGTAGACTGACAACTATTTTTGTATTCATGTCCGCTTGCGGAAAACCGCACGAACCCACTACTCCAGCTATAATTAACATAGCCTTTGTAGCATATCCAGACCATTCAACCATGCCATTGATGACTATAAAAGACTTAGAAAAAGTCCAAGCTAATCTCCAACAATCTGGACAAGATTACCGCGTAGAACTTGAAGATGGAAAAATCATTGTTATGGGGCCCTCAGATATTGTCTCTAGCGAAATTGGATCGATCTTGATTAGCCTGCTGATTACTTGGGTTTATCCTCGGCGTTTAGGACGAGTCTTTGATTCTTCTGGTGGCTTTATCTTACCCAATAGCGACCTGACGGCCCCCGATGTTTCCTTTGTCCGTGCGGAACGACTGAAAACCACCCCTCGTTATTTCGGCGATCTGGTTCCCGATCTAGTCGTCGAAATCAAATCTCAGAGCGATCGCATCAAACCCCTAGAAGACAAGCTCCAATTATTCCTCAGTCTGGGAAGTACAGTCGGTCTCCTCATCGATCCCGATCTCCAAACCGTAACGATCTATCGCTCGAATGCTCAACCCATTATTTTACGAGACCAACAAGAGTTAACCCTTCCCGAACTCTTACCCGGTTGGTCAATACAAATTAACCAAATCTGGCCCCCTATTTTTACAGATGAATAGAGGCGAGAATCAATGGCAATGAGTCCCATGGCAACATAACGGATCGGTAAGGCTACATGGTACAAGCACCATCTAAACCGCTTACATTGGCAGAATTTCTCAGATTGCCAGAAATAGAACCGGCAAATGAATATATTGACGGACAGATTATCCAGAAGCCTATGCCACGAGGGAAACACAGTGCCATTCAAGCAGAATTGGTTCCTGCGATCAACAGTGTAGTCAAAACTAAGCGGATTGCTCGTGCGTTTCCTGAACTTCGTTGTACTTTTGGCGATCGCTCAACTGTTCCCGATATTTCTGTTTTTATTTGGAGTCGCATTCCTAGGGATGAGAATGGGGAAATTGCCAATACATTCGATATAGCACCAGACTGGACAATTGAAATTTTGTCTCCCGATCAAAACCAGACCAAAGTTACCAAAAATATTCTGCACTGTCTCAAGCATGGAACTCAAATGGGTTGGTTAATCGATCCCGATGAAAAAACCGTATTTGTCTATCGTCCCAAGCAAGAAACTGAAGTATTTGACAAGCCTAATTCAATTCTTCCCATGCCATCCTTTGCCAGTGAACTATACTTGACCGTTAAGGATTTGTTTGCTTGGTTATTGGATTAATAACCCCCTAACTAGACCGTTATCCAAAACCGATAAGACTAAAAATGAACAGCGATCCTTATAACCTGAAACGTTTTTTAGATGCACAAGCGACGATTTATGAGAAAGTCTTGGCTGAACTAAGTTCTGGTCAGAAGAAATCCCATTGGATGTGGTATATTTTCCCCCAGTATCAAGGCTTAGGCTTGAGCATGATGTCGAAAAAGTATGCAATTCAAAGCCTAGAGGAAGCTAGAGCGTATTTAGAGCATCCGGTATTAGGCGATCGCTTGCTCGAATGTACAACAACGGTTTTAGGTATTACGGGGCGATCGGCGTATGAGATTTTTGGCTCCCCGGATGATCTGAAATTGCGATCGTGTGCCACCTTATTTGCAGTGGTGTCACCGCCCGATTCTGTATTTGTGCAATTGTTAGAGCAGTTTTACAATGGGCAAAGAGATACCAAGACGTTGGAGTGGTTAGGATTCGAGCATCTATAACAGTTTCATGAAATTTGAAATTTCTACACCGGACGAGGTTCGACGCAGTAGCCGGGATGCAGAAGTATTATTGTTTTATCGGGTACGGCCAGAAGAACGTTGGGTTGTTGCAGTTGCGCGACGCTTAAATGGAGATGGATTTTTGATCACAGCCTACCAAACGGATGCGATTAAGGAGGGGGAAACAGTATGGCTCAAATAAAAGTGTTTTATGAACCAGAAACGGAGCTATTGAGTGTGTTTTGGCAAGTTCCACGAATGAATCAAATTGGTACTGAGCTTGGAGATGGGGTGATTTTGATCAAGGATGGGGTAAGTGGTGAGCCAATTGGATTAGAAGTGCTATCTTACCATCCTGGTGACGATCGCTTTGATGCCGTAAGTGTTGAATTCGGGCAAATGAGTTCTAGGAATGTCGTTACCTAGCAAAGTGAGGAGTGCGAGCATCTTGCTCGCTGCCTTTCTCTAGCGAGCAAGATGCTCCCAATCCTAAAGTACCAAATTAGCTGTGTCAAGGCACTACAATTCCCTCATTACTCATTACTCATTTGAAGGACAAACTAAGGGTGAAACCGCGCTCAAGCTATTACGATTTAATTCCTTATCTGCGTCAAGAGTGGCAAACGATCGCCCAAGCTCTGTTTTGTACGCTTGTGTTTACGGGCTTTTGGCCGATTTTAGCCCAACTTGCGGGCGAGATTGCCGAGTTGATCGCACAGGGTTTGGTGGTGCAAATTGCCCAAGTTGCGGCGATCGCGGCGGGGGTGTTTCTCTTGCGAGGCTTGGTACAATACGGCCAAGATGCTCTGATGGCCAAAGCTGCATTTCTGATTGCCCGCGATTTACGGCAAGAAGTCTATCGCCATTTACATCGCCTCAGTTTAGATTACTTTGAAACCGCTAAAACCGGCGATTTATCCTATCGACTCACGGAAGATGTGGATCGCATTGGCGAAGCCATTAACAAGATCTTTCACCAGTTTATTCCCAGCATTCTCCAGCTCATTGTCGTCATTGGCTACATGGTTTACATTAACTGGCAGCTTACCCTAGCCGTTGCCATTGTCGCCCCTTTAATGGCTCTGTTGGTGGGATGGTTTGGGGAACAATTGCTTCAGTATTCTCGCCGCAGTCAAAATCGAGTCTCGGATTTAGCCTCTTTGATTTCCGAGGTCTTGGGCGGCATTCGTTTAGTGCAAGCCTTTGGTGCGGCTGATTATGAAGTCGAGCGCTTTAGTCTAGAAGCCGAACGTAATCGCCGGGCTAAGTATAATGCCGAACGTCTAAAGGCAATTCAGTTTCCCGTGGTGGGTTTCCTAGAAGCCATGAGCATCATCTTCCTGTTGTTTCTGGGAGGATGGCAAATTCAACAGGGAAATCTGACGGGGAATGGCTTCTTGCGCTATGTGGTAGCAACTGCCATGCTCATCGATCCGATTTCCTTTGCTACCAGCAATTTTAATGAGTTTAAGCAAGCTGAAGCCTCTGTAGACCGGGTATTTGAGTTAATGAAGATTGCCCCCCAGGTGGTGGAGAGTCCAGAGGCGATCGCCTTACCCAGAGTTGAAGGAACGGTAGAATACAACCAGGTTTACTTTGCCTACGATCGCCACAAACCCGTCCTACAAGGTCTCAGTTTTCAGGTTAAACCCGGTCAAGTGATCGCCCTCGTGGGGCCTTCCGGCGCAGGTAAAACCACCCTGGTGAACCTGCTCTTACGATTTTATGATGTGCAGAGCGGTGAAATTCTCATCGATGGAATGGATATCCGCAAAGTAACCTTAAACTCCCTACGGCAACAAATCGGCATCGTGCCCCAAGAAACGATCCTCTTTTCGGGCACAGTAGCGCAAAATATCGCTTTTGGTCAAAAAGACTTCAATCTTGAGCAAGTCGAAGAAGCGGCTAAAATTGCCAATGCTCACTCGTTTATCGAACAACTGCCCGAAGGCTATCAGACGTGGATGGGAGAGCGAGGAATGACGTTATCGGGGGGACAACGACAGCGAGTGGCGATCGCCCGTGCAGTCTATCTCAATCCTCGGATCTTAATTCTTGATGAAGCCACCTCTGCCCTAGACTCAGAATCAGAGAGCTTGGTACAAGAAGCCCTAGAGCGGGTGATGAACCATCGCACCGTCTTCATTATTGCCCACCGGTTAGCCACCGTGCGCCGAGCCGATCGCATCCTAGTGGTTGAACAGGGGCAAATTGTCGAGTCTGGAACCCATCAGGAACTCTTGGATAAAGGCGATCGCTATGCCCTCTTTCATGCTCGCCAATTCAATTAAAAATTAAAACTTCCACTATGTTCGACCCATAGCCTTTTATAGGGTATAACAAAGACAATTAGGGAATCAGTGAACTGTAAATTATTTATCCGAGTGGAGAAAAAGTATGGAACCTCTCTCTTTAATTATGGCGGCGTTAGTGGCTGGTGCGGCTAAGGCGGCGGGTGATGCTGCACCGGATGCCTATCAAGGGCTGAAGGCGTTGATTAAGCGCAAGTTTGGCGGGGAACCGAAGGCAGAAATGGTGTTAGAAGAACATGAGAGCGATCCGGAAACTTACGAAGACCCTCTGAAGAAAAAGTTACTTGAAGCTGGAGCCGATCAGGATGAGGCAATTTTGGCGGCAGCTCGTAAGTTGCTGGAGGAGATGGAGTCGAAAGACTCAACCCCTGGGGGCTTTCAGACCACCTTTGAAGGGGAAGTGAAAGGGGCGCAAGTTGGGACTCATAACCAACAAACCAATACGTTTAGTTAAGTCCCAGGTGGGGGTAGGGCGGGTTCAGGTTATTGATGGTGCGTTTCCTAGATTTGGGTGAACCCGCCCCTACAAGTCGAAAAATGGGTAGGGGCGGGTTTGTTTATCCGTGAGGAGACTAACCTGTAACCTTCCTAAACCCGCCCTCCCCACCGGTTATGTCCATAGAAATGTGCTGGGGTGGGGCGGGTTCAGGTTATTGATGGTGGGTTTCCTAGATATGGGTAAAACCCGCCCCTACAAGTCGAAAAATGGGTAGGTCATCATAGCTAAACAGTTGTCATTGCGACCGCAGGGAAGCAATCGCTACAATTAGCGAAATAGTCGAGCAATACCCATTTTTAATTTTTAATTTTTAATTTTTAATTGAAACCATATGGCTGACGATACTTCTCAATTTGATTCCCAGTTTCAGGGAGACGTTAAGGGAGTGTCCATTGGTACGGGCAATGTTATTTACAATTACTTCTACAGTTATCAGAGCCAGGCTACAACGGAAGAGGTTGCAGAAACGGATAACCTGCCTTGTCCCTATCGGGGGTTATTTCATTTTGGCCCCAATGATGTCGAATTTTTCTTTGGGCGCGAGGATTTTATTAAGGAACTCTATCAGGCGACGAAAACGGAGCGGTTGATTCCGGTGTTGGGAGCGTCGGGGAGTGGTAAGTCTTCGGTGGTGTTGGCGGGGTTAGTGCCGAAACTGGTACAGGAGGGTCATTGGCAGTTTACCCATTGTCGTCCGGGTTCGGAGCCGTTTCATAGTTTGGCATTATCCTTGGTTCCTTTGTATGCTCCGGGGTTGAATAAGACGGAGCAGATGGCTCAAGCGCGGCAATTGGCGGGTTATTTGCAGAAGGGGGAACTGCCGTTGGGGGATGTGTTTGCACAGATTCGGCAGAATTATCCCACTGACCAAATTTTACTGATTATCGATCAATTTGAGGAACTCTATACCCTCTGTGGTGAGGTGGAGATACGCCACCGGTTTTTAGATGCCCTGATTGCCGATTTACCGGGTACGGTGGTGATGACGATGCGGGCGGATTTTCTGGGGAATGCCCTGTCCTATCGGCCGTTTGCGGATGTGTTGAATGACCAGGATTACCTGTTGGGGCCGATGAACCGGGAGGAGTTGACGGAGGTGATTGTTAAGCCTGCGGAAGCTCAGGGGGTGGGGTTTGAAGCGGGGTTAGTGGAGCGCATTTTAGACGATGTGGATCATCAACCGGGGAATTTACCGTTATTGGAGTTTGCCTTAACGCAATTGTGGCATCAGCGACGGGGGAAGACGTTAACCCATGAGGTTTATGCCGCCATTGGTGAGGTGGAAGGCGCTCTCGCTCGTCATGCGGATGAGACCTATGGCACGTTGACGGAGGGGGAAAAGGAGAGGGTACACCAGATTTTTATTCAATTGGTGCGTCCGGGTGAAGGAGCGGAAGATACGCGACGGGTGGCGGTGAAAGGGGAGTTAGGGGAGCAGAGTTGGTCGTTGGTGAAACAATTGGCGGATGCTCGGTTGGTGGTTACCAGTCGGGATGGGCAAAAACAGGAAACGGTGGAAGTAGTTCACGAGGCGCTGATTCGGAATTGGGGTGAGTTGCGCGGTTGGATGGAGACGGATAGGACATTTCGCGCCTGGCAGGAGCGACTCAGGGGGGCGAAGCGACAATGGGAAGTCACGGGGAAAGATGCGGGGTCATTGTTGCGAGGAGCATTTTTAGCGGAGGCTCAGGAGAGGCTAGAGGAGCGTCCCCAGGACTTGGGCGCTGAGGCAGAGTTTATTCGGTTGAGTGTGGCGGAGAAAGAGAAAGTCAAGCGACGGGCGACAATGACAGTATCGGGGATTGTCATTGGTTCTTTGACCGCAGTTGTGATTAGCACTAGCTTATTTTTCACGGCTCGGCATCAGCAGAAGCAGGCAGAATTGAGTGAAGCAGATTCCCTAGCTCGGTATTCTCTGGCTCTGTCTAACGAAGGTACAAAAGACCTGGAAGCAGCCATTGAAGTGATTAAAGCTGGAAAAATCCTGCAAAAACACCAATCTAGCGATCTAGAGGTAATGAGCGCCCTAATGACTCAGGTCTATCAGAGTAGAGAGCGGCAGAGTTTTTATAGCAATCAGGGGTCGGTCTACAGTGTCAGTTACAGCCCGGATGGCCAGACTTTAGCTTCTGGGGGTAATGACGGAACGATCAAGGTGTGGAACCTAGAGACTCAGGCAGAAGTGGCTACCCTTACCGGTCATCAGGAGTGGGTCTACAGTGTCAGTTACAGCCCCGATGGAAAGACTTTAGCTTCTGGGGGTGCGGACGGAACGATCAAGCTGTGGAACCTAGAGACTCAGGCAGAAGTGGCTACCCTTACCGGTCATCCGGGGGGGGTCAGCAGTGTCAGTTACAGCCCCGATGGACAGACTTTAGCTTCTGGGGGTAATGACGGAACGATCAAGGTGTGGAACCTAGAGACTCAGGCAGAAGTGGCTACCCTTCCCGGTCATCCGGGGGGGGTCAGCAGTGTCAGTTACAGCCCCGATGGACAGACCTTGGCTTCTGGGGGTGGGGATGCAACGATCAAGGTGTGGAATCTAGAGACTCAGGAAGAAGTGGCTACCCTTACCGGTCATCAGTATTGGGTCAACAGTGTCAGTTACAGCCCCGATGGAAAGACCTTGGCTTCTGGGGGTAGGGACGCAACGATCAAGGTGTGGAACCTAGAGACTCAGGCAGAAGTGGCTACCCTTACCGGTCATCCGGGGGGGGTCACCAGTGTCAGTTACAGCCCGGATGGAAAGACTTTGGCTTCTGGGAGTGGGGACGGAACGATCAAGGTGTGGAACCTAGAGACTCAGGAAGAAGTGGCTACCCTTCCCGGTCATCTAGGGGGGGTCAACAGTGTCAGTTACAGCCCCGATGGAAAGACCCTGGCTTCTGGGGGTAGGGACGCAACGATCAAGGTGTGGAACCTAGAGACTGAGGAAGAAGTGGCTACCCTTCCCGGTCATCTAGGGGGGGTCTACAGTGTCAGTTACAGCCCCGATGGAAAGACCTTGGCTTCTGGGGGTGATGACGGAACGATCAAGGTGTGGAACCTAGAGACTCAGGAAGAAGTGGCTACCCTTCCCGGTCATCTAGGGGGGGTCTACAGTGTCAGTTACAGCCCCGATGGAAAGACCTTGGCTTCTGGGGGTGGGGGTCGGGACGGAACGATCAAGGTGTGGAACCTAGAGGCTCAGGAAGAAGTGGCTACCCTTACCGGTCATCAGTGGGGGGTCACCAGTGTCAGTTACAGCCCGGATGGAAAGACTTTGGCTTCTGGGAGTGGGGACGGAACGATCAAGGTGTGGAACCTAGAGACTCAGGAAGAGGTGGCTACCCTTCCCGGTCATCCGGGGTGGGTCAGCAGTGTCAGTTACAGCCCGGATGGAAAGACCTTGGCTTCTTCTTGGAGTGGGGACGGAACGATCAAGGTGTGGGATGTGGACTTTGACTCTTTAATGCAGAGAACTTGCCAGAGAATTCGCCCTTATTTAGATAATCCTAATGCTCCTTTGACTAAAGAAGAGCGCCGCTTATGCGATGGAATCGGGGAAGAATGAGTTGAGTAATGAGTAAGAAGTTATCCCTCTTCGGTCACTTTCGGCGATCGCTCTATCCCTCTATTGAGGAGCGTTTGTTAGAATCAGAGCAATGTTCACGTTCTATGCATACAGAGGTTTTTACATGACGATTATTCTTGATGATCTTGAGCCAGATCTATTAGCAAAGCTCAAAGACCAGGCAGTTGCTCACGGTCGAACCTTGGCCGAAGAAATCAAGGTTATTTTAACCCAAGAGTTAGATCAATCCCAAAAAATGAAAACTCCAGAAGAATTAGGATGGAGTGAAGGATTCTTTGAGAAAACAGCAGGAGCTTGTGCGGATGATCCGATTAGGCTTGACAGTGGAGGCATTGACTCGAACTTAGATCAGTCTTTGGCCAATGTCTTTAATGAGTAATCTCATGAGATATTTGTTAGACACCAATGTAATTATTACATACCTAAACAATCGCTCTACCGCTATTAGAGGACGCTTGCAGCAAATACCGGTTCAGGATATTTGTGTTTGTTCTGTTGTTAAATCTGAATTGTTTTATGGGGCAAACAAAAGCAATAATCCGGTTAAGACATTATCCAAGCAAAAGGAGTTTTTGTCAGAATTTGTCTCGCTTCCATTTGACGATCGTTCAGCAGAAGTCTATGGAAGCATTCGAGCGGATTTAGAGCGAAAAGGAACGCCGATTGGTGCGTATGATTTGCAAATTGCAGCGATCGCCATTTCCCATAACTTAACCCTGGTAACCCATAATACCAGGGAGTTTGCCCGAATTGATAGGTTGAATCACGAAGATTGGGATGCTTAGATATAGCGCTGTGCGCTAGGGTTAGAAAATATGCTTTCTAAACGGTTTGAAAATGCCTTGATCTTGGCGCACCAACTGCACCAAACCCAAATCCGTAAGGGTTCGGGAGTTCCTTATATTGCCCATTTATTGGGAGTGGCCAGCATTGCCTTAGAATACGGTGCAACCGAAGATGAGGCGATCTCGGCACTGTTGCATGATGCCATAGAAGACCAAGGAGGAAAAGCAACCCGCGATCGCATTCGAGAAGAATTTGGAGATACCGTAACCGCTATAGTCGAAGGATGCACCGACGCTGATACGACACCTAAACCCCCTTGGCGACAACGCAAAGAAGCCTATATCGCCCACCTTCCCCAAGCTTCTGCCTCTGTTCGCCTCGTCTGTGCTGCCGATAAACTCTATAATGCTCGTTCCATCCTCAAAGACTATCGCCAAGTCGGAGAGAGCATTTGGGACAGATTTAAAGGTGGAAAAGCCGGAACCCTATGGTACTATCAAGCTTTAGTTCAAGCCTTTCAACAAGCAGATAACACCCCCCTTGTCCAAGAACTTGCCCAAGTAGTCGCCGAAATGCAAAACCTATAATGCTTTGCGCGGTAATCGGACACTCCCCCATTCCCCCATTCCCCCCTATCATAGGAAAGACAGCACATTTTCTTAAGACGCAGACTATGGCAGAAGAACAAAGCACAGCACCCAAAAAAGAAAAGCCACCAGCCCCAGAAGACAAACCCTTCGCGGACTTTATTCAACAGGATTATCTCCCTGCCCTACAAGCGGGACTCGAAAAACAGGGCATTAGTGACCTAAAGCTCAACTTTACCCAAGCCAAAATAGCTGTACAGGGTATGGAAAAAGAACCCCCCTGTTGGCAAGTGATCGGAACTTGGAAAAAGGGCCAGCACCAATTTAATGTTTACTTTTTTAAAGAAGACATCACTGGACAACGGGCCTTTTCCTACTCCCTGAATGGTGCTAAACCCAGTACCCTCGAACCGTTCTTGATTGATGAGCGTAAAATTAATCTGGGTCTATTGGTCTTTGGGGTTGTCACTCGTTTGAATGGACAAAAGTGGTTGACGCTCAATTAATCCATCTTTAGAGCCAAGGAGGGGAATCTTCCCCTCTAAGCATTTATTCTGGGTGAATCCCCATCGATACCCATCAAGGTGGCAGGCGATCCCCATCTAGTCATGAAATGCTGATAGACTGAGGATCGCGACAAATCCCCAAAAACCGCACGATCCCCAAATCCTAATTTTAAGAATTAACAAGACTCTAAAATATGCATTAAATTGTGTGGATTATTGGAAAATAGAAGCGATACAATTCAAAGACTACTAAACAAGGCAAGCAAGCTGAAGGAGACCGACCTATGCAGGCCACAACACTAATAGCCACTCGAAGAACGGGCGCATATGCCCTTATGGATAGCTTAAAACGGCACGGAGTCAAGCACATTTTTGGTTATCCAGGAGGAGCAATTCTACCGATTTATGATGAATTGTATCGCTGCGAAGCCAATGGAGAAATGAAACATTTCTTGGTTAGACATGAACAGGGGGCTTCCCATGCGGCGGATGCTTACTCCCGTGCCACTGGTAAAGTGGGCGTGTGTTTTGGCACGTCTGGCCCTGGTGCAACGAACTTAGTGACGGGTATCGCTACGGCTCAAATGGACTCGATTCCCATGGTCGTCATTACTGGACAGGTGACTAGGGCAGCCATTGGTACAGATGCGTTCCAAGAAACGGATATTTATGGCATCACCTTGCCTGTGGTTAAACATTCCTATGTGGTGCGTCGGGCCCAAGATATGGCTCGGATTGTGGCGGAAGCGTTCCATATTGCTAGTACCGGACGGCCGGGGCCTGTTTTGATTGATGTGCCCAAGGATGTGGGAACAGAAGAGTGTGATTATGTGCCAGTAGAGCCGGGAACGATTAAGTTACCGGGGTATCGGCCTACTATTAAGGGTAATCCTCGGCAAATTAATCAGGCGATCGCCTTAATCCAAAATGCAGAACGGCCCTTACTCTATGTGGGCGGTGGGGCGATCGCCTCTGGGGCCCATGCTGAACTGAAAAAACTGGCGGAATTGTTCCAAATTCCAGTAACCACGACGTTTATGGCTAAGGGGGCCTTTGATGAAAAACACCCCTTATCTGTAGGCATGTTGGGAATGCATGGTACAGCCTATGCTAACTTTGCGGTGAGTGAATGTGACTTATTGTTGGCTGTCGGGGCCCGCTTTGATGACCGGGTAACCGGGAAACTGGATGAGTTTGCTTCCCGTGCCCAGGTGATCCATATCGATATTGACCCGGCGGAAGTAGGTAAAAACCGCACTCCAGATGTGCCTATTGTTGGTGATGTGCGTCAAGTGTTGCTGGATCTTTTGGCTCGCTGCCATCAAATGGGTTTATCGGGTCAACCGGCTAAAACGACTTTGTGGTTAGAGCGGATTAATCGCTGGCGTACGGACTATCCTTTGGTTATTCCCCGTCCGGAAGGGCAACTCTCTCCCCAAGAGGTGATTTATGCGGTGGGTCAACAAGCTCCGGATGCGTTTTATACCACGGATGTGGGTCAACACCAGATGTGGGGAGCGCAGTTCCTGGAAAATGGCCCTCGGCAATGGGTTTCTAGTGGTGGCTTAGGAACTATGGGCTTTGGGATGCCTGCGGCTATGGGGGTTAAGGTGGCTTTACCGGATGAGCAGGTGATCTGTATTGCTGGAGATGCCAGTATCCAGATGAATATTCAGGAACTGGGAACGATCGCCCAATATGGCATTAATGTCAAAGTGGTGATTATTAATAATGGTTGGCAAGGGATGGTACGCCAGTGGCAGGAAACGTTCTATGGTGAGCGCTATTCTGCCTCGAATATGGAAATGGGAATGCCTGATTTTGTCAAACTCGCTGATGCTTATGGCATTAAAGGCATGAAAATCGATAGCCGAGATCAGCTTGAAGGGGCGATCGCCGAAATGCTTGCCTATAATGGCCCCGTCATCCTCGATGCTCATGTCACCCGCAACGAAAACTGTTATCCCATGGTGGCTCCAGGTAAGAGCAATGCCCAAATGATTGGCTTGCCTACTCTGAATAAAGAACAGCCCTTAGAGTTACTCTATTGTGCTAGTTGTGGAGCGAAGAACGTCACCAGTAACAAGTTCTGCCCTGAATGTGGCGCGAAACTCTAAAAAATCGGGAATGGGAAAGATGGGAATATTACCCTCTTCCCCATTGCCTACCCCATCTCCCCATCTGCCCTTAAGATAGAACAGATGGCTATGGCATTTGGGTTATGAAAAAAGCAATCTGCACCGCTTTCGTCCTTCTTGGTTTCAGTTTAGCGGCTCCTGTAGCCGCAGAAGATTTAGAACATCTGAGACAACTGCTCTCTTCTAAACAATGTCCGATGTGTAACCTGAGCGAGTCAGGGTTAAGTATGGCTCAGTTAGAAAATGCCGACTTAACGCAAGCGGATTTAAGTTTTGCTAATTTGGATAATGCTGATTTAAGTGGGGCGAATTTGAGCGGCGCAGATCTGACGGGAGCGCTGTTGTATAAGGCAGATTTGCGACGGGCGAATTTAGCGGGAGCCAATTTAGCGGGAGCCAATTTAATTGGGGCAGATTTATCTTATGCTGACCTGACGGGGGCGAATTTGGCTGGGGCAAATTTGAGTGGCTCGAATATGGCTAATGCTCAAATTGAAGGAGCGATTATTAATACGGCTATTCTCAATGGGGTGATTGACTTTCCGGGTGGGGTGCTGAGTCCGGAGGATTATTATCGGTTAGCGTTTGTGGATGCTCGTGCGGGAAATCATCAAGGAGCGTTGCAAAAGCATAGTTTAGCCTTACAGATCGATCCCAATTTTGCTCCCGCTTATTTGGGACGGGGGGTGAGTCGCTTGCAACTCGGAGATGGCAGTGGGGCGATCGCCGATTGGACAGTAGCCCGTACTATTTTTGAAACTCAAGGCAATGAAGAAGGCTCCCAAATCTCTCAAGAGTTTATTGAAGTGACGGAAAAGGCGATCGAAGAAAGCAAAAAAACGAGACGACGGGGAGGTGGGTTTATGGGTATTGTGAATCAACTCGCTCCGATGTTGCTGCAATTCCTCTTGTAAGGCAGAATCAAGGCTCTAGCATCTTCCTCTTCTCAGCATAATCCACAGGTAGTAAAAACTCAGTGATATTACTGAGTTCAAGGATTGAGTCTGCCCTAGGTTGTGGCTATTTCTAAGGGACAAAAACTTCCAGAACAACCTCTAGCACAGTCATAACCGTCTGTTCAGCCAGCCTAGAGCCGAGAAAACGGCCCGTCAATTCCCCAAGTATACTTCCTGAAAAATACGGATATAAGAACTTCATCATTTTTGAGTAATTCAGAAAATTTGCCCTCCAAATCTTTAAATATTTTTTAAAACTCCTGTGGATTTTAGTGGATTCTAAAAACTTTGCGTAAAATTCATGAAATTGCAAAGATTCGGTCAAGATTGGAGCTTTAACCTTGTCAGATAAAAAATAAAACGACTATGCTAATAGGTGAAATCTTAAAGCTCATGCTTTTTTAGAGTATCAACATCAGCGATCGCTCAATCGAGCAACTAAACCAGAAAAAGCAAGCATCTACTTGAGTTACGGAAGCACCCCATTATGAACAAGATCCTTAAAAACCGGAAATCCTCTTCTTCTACTAATGAAGCCTGGGACGGAGAATTTAAATCAGAGGCTCCTAAGTGGGCAGAAAGACTAATCAGAGAAGAATCGGTCGATAGTGACTGGGAATGGGGAAAAGTGATCCCCATTTTGCGGAGTAATAGATTTGAAACCTGTAATGTCAATTAGGTTAGGTAGAGTGATATTCAGAATCTTTTTTATTTCAAGATAGCACCATTTTGCGGTTAGATAACTGGGTGATGACCGACTTCAGTCGGTCATTTTTCTGGGAAAGTGTGGAGTTATCGTCATTTAGAATGAAGCGAAATACCGTTCAATCAGGATAATCGCCACGATATCATCAATGGGACGGGGGGGTTGGCGCATTCCTTGAGGAATCAGACGAGTGAATCCTTGAGGAGGATACATGAGCCAATAGCGATCGCGAGCTTCTAAAGTAGAATATCTCTCATCCACCTTAATGATTGGGACAGTATCGGCAAACTCCGGTTTCAGCTTGGCTTCCCATGCTTTCGAGGTGGTTTGATTTCCCATCACCAATACCGAAACTCCATACTGTTGGCACCATAGCTTTAAAGTGGCGATCGCCCGATCCGACGCAACCACCTCATGCTCCCATACCTGGCGATCTTCGGACATCACGGCAATACCACACTTATCCTTACCCGGATCAAAGCCTAGAATCATCAATTATTCGACTTCCTGCTTCTTCATATCCTCTCATTGTACGCTAGGGAAGAGACGAAGACTATGAGACAATCTAAAGCAAAATAGCATCAACAAAACTCACTGACTATGACAACACTCACCAACTCACTAGAATCCCCCCAAGAATGGGATCTTTCCGACCTCTATCATGGCTTAGACGACCCCAAAATCCAACAAGATCTCGATCGCCTCCAACAACAAGCAACCACCTTTCGCCAAACCTATCGCGGCCAAATTGCCCAACTCTCCCCAGAGCAAATCCTCAACTGCTTACAACAACTCGAAACCCTCTTTCAGGCTTGTGGATACCTTTGGGCCTATCCCAGCTTAGTCTTTTCCGCCGATACCCGCAACAGCGCCGCCAAACAACTCCTCGACCGGGTAATGGAAGCCGTTACCACCCTAGAAAATGATGTCCTATTTTTTGATTTAGAACTCAAACAATTACCCGAATCACAACTCAATCAACTGCAACAATCTCCCGAATTAGCATCCTATCACCATTACCTGCAACAAATTGCCAAATTTCGCCCCTACGCTCTTTCTGAAGCCGTTGAACAAACCCGAAATCAAGATAACTTAACCGGTCGTAGCGCCTTTATTCAACTCCGTTCTTTACATCTGGGCGAACAAAACTATACTCCAGTAACCACCCCAGAAGGAAAAACAGCCGAAACCGAAGCCGATCTTTCTGCCCTGCGTTTGCATCCTTCCCCAGAAATCCGTTATCAATCCTATCTCTCCTTACGGGAAGTCATGCAGGAACATAACTTGCTCTATGGCTATATTCTCAACAGTATTGCCCAAGATCATAAGCTCGAAAACAAAATGCGAGGTTATGACTCTACCCTCAGAAAACAACTCTTAGAAGATCACGTTTCTGAACCCGTCTTTCAAGCCATTATGACGGGCATGGCTGACCGCTACGATCTATTTCAACGCTATTACCATCTCAAGGCGAAAACCCTAGGGGAAACCATTCGTAGTTGTGATATTTATGCTCCTTGGACACAAGACCCTAGCCCATCTTTACCCTATAAATCAGGAGTTGAAATCCTCTTAAATGCCCTAGAGAAATTTGATATTAACTATGCTCGTCGTGCTGAAGAATTTTTCCTGAAAAACTGGGTTGATGCCAAAGTCAGACCGGGAAAACGGGGGGGTGCGTTTTGTGCTTATAGTCATGGCAAACATAGTTATTTATTGCTCTCTTATACTGAGGACTATAACTCCCTATTTACCCTAGCCCATGAAATGGGTCATGGTTTACATTTTGCCTGGATTGATGACCACCAAAGTTATTTTAACAGCAATCCGCCTATGGTGATGGCTGAAGTGGCTTCCACATTTAATGAATTGTTGTTATTAGATTTTCTGCTTGACTCTTCCGATCCCGCTTTGAAGCTCTCTATTTTAACCGGACAACTCGAAGATCAATTAAGCTTACTGTTTCGTCAGAGTACCATTAGTCGGCTAGAATTGCTGATCCATGAGCGAGCCACAGAAGGCAGTTTTGACCACCATTTTGTGAATCAAAAGTGGATGGAGTTATATGAACAGCTTTGTGGAGATTCCGTTACTTTATTGCCTGAACACCAATATGATTGGGCGAGAGTTGGTCATATTTTCTTTAAGCCTTTCTATTGCTATCAATATACCGCTTCCCATATTGTCAGCTTGGCCTGTTATCAACAGTATCGACAAGTAGGTAAGGAGTTTGTGCCCGGATATTTAGACTTATTATCCACAGGGGGAAGTGTAGATCAGGTTGAGGCTCTTAAGCAGTATGTGGGGATTGATTTGACGGATTCAGCGACCATTTATCATGCTCTGGAGTATGTTCAAGGCTTAATCGATCAGTTGGAAGAAACGTTAAAAGCTAGTTTTTGATATCAAGTCCGTTGGATATAGTATGTCATTGCGAGTGGAACGAAAGCAATCTCAGCAATATCGGGAGATGTGGAGATTGCTTCCCGGAGGTCGCAATGACAACTGTTTAATCGGACTTGATATGAGTTAAATGTAGGGGCAGGTTTATCCATATCTCTCGCTTCCCACCGATAACCTTGGTGAACCTGCCCTCAAACGTTCGCGGGAGTGGGAGCGGGTGGGATTACCGATGGGTGGGGCGGGTTCAGAAAATTGATCGTTTTGTGTCCTAATTTTTGGTTAAACCCGCCCCTACGAAATGGATGAATAATGATCAATCTTGGGGGCAAAGAAACCGGGTTTCTGCCAAAGTTGAGTAGACGAACGAGAAAATAAACAAGAAACCCGATTTCTGGGTTAAGAATGGAGGGATAAATTGTTAATTGTTCATTGTTAATTGTTCATTGATTACAGGTTACAATCTACAAGTCTCGACGCGAGAGAAGAGACCCCCGGCAACATCCACCACCCACCCATACTACCAACCCACAACCAAACACACACGGTAGGTGACCGTTTATACTAAGAGAAAAATCGAGGTCTTCGTAGTTCATCATCCGCTTCCTTCCACTGTTGCTGCTGCAACAGGTGCTGCAAGTAGCGATAATCAACCTCTTTATCCGACCTGTGTCTGAAGGTGGGGCCAGCTAGGGATGGCGATCGCAGGGTAGAATAGAGAGCGGACTTCAACCGAACTTTTAAAATCTCCAATAGTATTAACGGTTTTCAAATGGTCTTTACTGTACATTCTATAGATAATCGTGGTTGACCAACCCCCCAATTCAGTTGAGGTAAAGAATGTGGATGAACTAAGAGCAGCCCTAGAACTAGCCACAGAAGAAGAGTTACAACAGTTAACCCATCTCCTATTTCAGCGCAAACTAAACCCCCTAGATTATGTTTATACCCCCGATCCGATCGCCGTTCAAAGTCAAAATCGCCAACAGTGGATTGATGCCATAGAAGAGCGCTTCCAATTCTTGGCGGCTGATGGCTTCACGGTTTTACGCGGACAAACTCAGAATATTACCTATCGTCAAGTCCTCATTCAAGTCTGTCAATACCTGAAACTTGCCTATTGCGAAGCCCTCTCCACCACAGAACTCGAAGCGGAAGTCTTTTTACACCTGATTCGTCGCTCCTGGAAAAAGCTACCAGCCGAGCAAAAACGGGGCTTAAAAGAGCGTATCCGTAAAGCGCTTGTACAATCAAATTTTGCCGAACCCCTGCCTTTATCGGCTCAGAAAGACCCGATCGCCGTATTTTTAAAAGGGGGATGCGCCTTTGCCGTTAATTCCGTCATCCGCCCCGTGGTCGTGCAGAAACTCGCCCAACAATTTGCCCTCCACTTTGCCGCCTATCAAGCCGCCAAACAAGCCCTAGTTCGCGGTGGGGCGATCGCCGCCACCAAGCTCCAATCCCAAATTGTCCTGCAAAAAGCCACCCTGGGCATGGCTGGCAATGCCGCTCGCTATGGGGCAGCCAGAACCCTATTTGCCGTCCTCGGCCCCGCCCTGTGGGCCTGGTTTTTCGCCGATCTCGGTTGGCGGGCGATCGCCACCAACTACACCCGCATCATCCCCACAATCTTTGCCCTCGCCCAAATTCGGCTCACCCGTTCCACCGCTTGGGAAATGGCATGACCCCAGCATCGGCTCAAAGACCCTGGTTCTGTCTCCAAGGTTGGTTAGCCACCTTTGTCTTTAGCCCCTTCATCGGCGCATTATGGGGGCTGGTTTTCCTCTTCGATGTGGCACGAAACCGAGGAGACCAAGCCCTCCGTCGTCCCTTCACCCAAGGGCTGATCTTTTTCGCGCTCGGCCTCATCTTCACCTGTTTAATGGCAGAATTTCCCGGAGAAGCAGCCCTCGGTTTAGCCCATTTTCTGCCCTTTATCCTCATATTGGTCTTTCTCGGAGAAATCATCAACACCCCCGGTCATCTACGCCGCATGGCTTCCTGGGTGGTCTTCTCTTCCCTCCCCGTCGCCATCATCGGCTTAGGACAACAGTTTTGGGCATGGTCAGGGCCGATCCGATGGCTAGGTATCGTCATTGACTGGCCCTTAACCGCAGGAGGGATGCCCCCCGGCCGTATCTCTTCCGTCTTTAGCTATGCCAATGACTTAGCTGCTTATTTGGTAGTGGTTTGGATACTTGCATTAGGATTATTACTCGAAAAACGCCCCAAAAAACGCTGGTTTTGGATCGGGTTAGGAGTGACTACAGTTTTAGATGGCATCACCCTATTTTTAACCCATTCTCGCAATGCCTGGGCGATCGCCACCTTAGCCATTTTAGCCTACGCCCTCTATTGGGGATGGGGCAAACTCGTAGCCGCAGTTATAGCCCTCTGTGGACTCATTCTCTGGTCAGCCTTTGGCATCGATCCCTCCCGACAATGGGCGCGGATCGTCGTCCCTCCCTACATTTGGGCTAGACTCAGCGATGAAATGTTTCCCGACCGCCCCATTGCCCAACTGCGATCGACCCAATGGCAATTTGCCCTAAATCTCACCCATCAACGGCCCTTTCTCGGTTGGGGACTGCGGAGTTTTTCCCCCCTCTACGAAACCCAGATGAACTATTGGATTGGCCATCCCCACAATTTACCCTTAATGCTGTTAGCCGAAATCGGTATTCCCTTAACCATTTGGCTCTTCTGTTTAGTCGGTTGGATCTTAGCCAAAGCCGCCCTTCTCCTCTCCCGTTTACCCCGTCAAACTGAAGGCGCAATCTTGTTTACTTATTTACTTGCCTTTGCCGGAATCACTCTCTTTCACCTCTTAGATATTCCCCTCTTTGACTCTCGGATCAATTTCCTCGGTTGGTGGCTTTTAGGGTCAATTTTAGGATTAGTTTATAGGGATTAACACTTACTTAACTAGACTGACCAATCCTCAAGGGCTAAACCAGGGATACGCTCAAAATCTTTTCGATTCCGCGTGATTAGTCTTGCTCTTTGGCTTAAGGCGATCGCTGCAATTTTCAAATCTTGTGTACCAACCCGAATTTTCTGAGCCAGTAGCGATTGAAAACAATCTTCTGCTTGAGCATCATAATCCAAGACTCTAAAATTTTGTAAAAAATCAATAGTTTTATTGAACCAGTAATAAGAATAAATGCGTTCTTGAGGCTGATTGGCTTTACGAATTTGTGCCAAACGACCTCGAATTAATTCTTCAACACTAATCACCGTGATAGCAATTTGCTCAGGTCGAATCACCAGGAGTTGATATCCTAAAGCTTGATGACCTCGTTGATAGAGACTTAAGTGATCGCTGTCCAAAATGTATAATGTCATTGAAGTTATGAGATGGCTCGATCCAATCCAGTTTCTCGATCGATCTCGTCTCTATAGGCTTGAATTTCAGCTTGTAGATCGTCAAAGGTAGGATCGTCTTTAAACCAACCAAATTTGTCTATACAAGGATTGCCGGTCTGGGTTGCTAGTGGAAGATCAACTTGAATGACTTCAACTTTATTCGTTAGATAGTCCAGCAGTTGGGATTTAAGCCGATCGATCGCGGCATCACGGCTATTTTCGACAACCATGACTTCAGGCCATTCTTTGGCACGAGCAATATACTTATCATCTTCTCGACTGAGAATTACGTCATACATCATTCGCGTATCTCCTGCTCATCATTAGATGTAATATAGCGCTAGGTGCTGGTAATGGGTAATGGGTAATCCGTAAATTAACATGACTTTTTTTCATAAAGATAAAGACTTAGCCCATCTGGGATATCAGATCCTGGATAATACTTGGACAGCCTTTCCGCAATTGAGCCAAGATCAAGTCGCTCTGACTTGGGTGGTGTACGATCCTCCCATTTGGGTGAATACCGGGGGAGCGCTATCGGCACAAGAGTTTTGGAAACATCCGGTGAGGGGGTTTGAATATCGGGGAAAACAGGCGATCGCCTCCGCGCATATCGTCACCCTGTTCTATTTAGTTGCTATCTATGAGTGGTTAGAAACCGGGATGGCGGTTTCTAGTCCAGAATTAGAACGGGCAATTCGGGATATGATCCGCGATCGCAACCCCGATGCTACCAGTTTAGTTCTCGATGTCTTAACCGGAACCACCAGCGGCCCGGAGTTTTCCGGAGGCCCCTTTGAAACCTGGAAGTCCCAGCGCAATATTGTTAACCGCTATTTTCAAGCCTTGGGATGGCCAGAATTAGAAGCCATTAATGTCAACCAAAAAAACTGGCATCATGGTGCTTATGGCCGCGATCGCCTCTTTTTAGGCCCGCAAATGGAAAACCAAAATCGTCTCACCACCAACGCCACCGCTCGCCTATTGCACAGTATCATTGGTGGCGTAGCCGTCTCCTCTAAAGCCTCTCAAGAAATGATGGCCCTGATGCGTCGGGAAATTGACCCCAACCAAGACTCAATTCTCGGTTTTCTCGGTCAAGGGTTACCCCCAACGGCTGCCCTGTGGTCAAAATCAGGATTGATGGGAACCTTGCGCCATGAAAGCGCCTATATTGAAATGGGCGATCGCCAGCCCTATTTACTGGTCATTTTTACCGAACAAAGTGAAAATCCCCATCTCCTTCCCTTTATTTCCCAGCAAGTAGTAGCCGCCATGGGCAATCTAGCTTAAGATATCCCTGGAGCGACTATCCCGTTCATCGAGGAGTGAGATCAATTAAAAATTAAAAATTAAAAATTAAAAATGGGTAGGCGTTGGGGATAATGACCTCTAGCGACGCTAATACAGGATATACAGGGCCGCCCTGACCTTTTTCACCCCCATTCAATCGTAGTCAACATTTAAGGATTTGATATGACATTGATCATCACGGTTTTAAGGCGTATTAATTTATATTTATTCCTAAACTTGGCGGCCATTGTAGCGATCGCCCCCCAATCCGCATCCGCCCAAACTTCAGGGTATGCCCCCCTAGAAGCCCCCTATCTGGCTCCAGAGATTCCCGTAACCCCCACTGCCATCAGTCCAGAAGCCTTTGAAGCTACCCTCGACACAGTACGCACCCAAACCCTCCCCAGCGCTCCTGTAACAGCTCCCCAGCAAATAAAAGCCACCTCTGACTACGAAATACCCGGACAAGGGAGCGCCAACGCCCAAGAACTCGGAGAAACGCCCGTTTCTGGAGCATTCGCCCAAGCTCCAGAAGGTCAGAATAGCTACTCAGTGGAACGGCGACGTTATGAAAGGAGCCAATACTACAACGGCTTTAGCTATATCGGTTTAGGCGCAACCATTGGCTTGCATGGTGAATCTTCTATGGGTAATGTTGGAGGTACAATTTTAAGCCGCGTTGCCTTTACCGAAAACTTCTCCTTCCGTCCCTCGGTCATTATTGGCGATGGTACGAGCATTACCATCCCCTTTACCTATGATATTCCCTTCAGCCGCGAACCCTACGGCCCGCCAGTAACTCTGTTTCTTGGTGGTGGATTTGGCTTAGACCTGAAAAATGGCACGCATGGGCCGTTAATCACCACAGGGATTGATATTCCGTTTAGTAAAAATTTCACCTTTAATGCCACGTTAAACACAGGCTTTTGGGATGTGCGGGCGTTGGATTGGGGCTTAACTTTGGGAGTTGGGTATAATTTTCCGGGTTTGTTCGATCGCTAATCTCAAGTCCGGTTAATGGAAAAAGAAGCGGGCAAGATGCAAGTCCGGTTAATGGGATCAACAGAAGCGGGCAAGATGCCCGCACTGCTGGAGTGGGAGCGTCTCGCTCCCTACCTAAATTTTTAATGAGCGTTGCGCTCCCTAGAAATCTAAATGAGCGTTGCGCTCCCTAGATTTCTAAATGAGCGTCGCGCTCCCTAGATTTCTAATGATGGTGTTTAACCTTTGTTAGCAATGTAGGCTTCTAAGACCTCCGTGGCTAATTGGGTCATGGACTTACCTTCCTGAGCGGCTAAGTCTTTAAACTGCTGATACACCGTATCGCGTACTCCAATCCGGTATCGGGCTTTACCCGATTCTTTGCCCGCAGCAACTAAGCCTGAGCCAGGAATATAACTCTCAGAAAAGGCTCTGAGCGCGTCAAAACCGACTCGATGACAAAAATCTCCAAAACTCTCAACTTTGCCGTTATTGAGGCGATCTTGCTTGAAATAGACGAATAATGGCTCTAGGGTGGACTCGATATCCTCATCCTTGACTTTATCTAGGAAGGGTTCGGAGAGCCGGTTTTGATTGGGGTCTGCTCCCAGCCAGACCTGGTATGCTCCAGGGGTTTGACCGACGAATCCTAATTCGGCAATATAGGGCCGAGCGCAACCGTTGGGACATCCGGTCATGCGGACGACAAAGTGTTCTTTGGGTAGTCCAACTCTCTTGAGTAAGGTGCGGATGCGAGCGAGAATGCCGGGTAGGGCCCGTTCTGATTCGGTTACAGCTAGGCCACATAAGGGGAGTGCTGGACAGGCCATGGAATAGCGGACTAGGGGATCGAGCCGTTCGGCATTAGTTTCGACTCCGTGTTTTTTGAAGATGTCGGTAATGGCCCCTCGATCTTTGGGATCGATTTCATAGATAATCAGATTATGATTGGGGGTGAGGCGTATGGGTAACTGAAACTGGGTGATGATTTCCCGCAGAGCGCTCTTGAGCTGGAATTTACCCTCATCTTTGACGCGACCATTTTCAATGGATAAGCCAAAGAATTTTTTACCATCGCCTTGATCGTGCCAACCTAGATAATCTTGATATTGAAATTCCGGTAGGGGTTTGAAGGGGGAGATGGGTTTACCGAAATAGTGTTCGACCTGAGCGCGGAATTTCTCCACACCCCAATCATGGAGCAGATATTTCATTCTGGCATGACGGCGGTTGTGGCGATCGCCATAATCTCGCTGAGTCGCCACAATGGCCTTGACCAGATCGTACACATCTTCCTTCTCCACATAGCCAATGCGATCGGCCGCCCTTGCAAAAGTTTCCTCCTTATTATGGGTGCGACCTAAGCCACCTCCAGCATAAACATTAAACCCTTCCAACTCTCCCGAATCATTCGTCATCACCACCAAGCTAATATCTTGAGTCAAAATATCAACCGAATTATCCCCCGGCACAGTCAAACAAATCTTGAATTTACGGGGCATATAATGCGTACCATAAATCGGCTCTTCTTTATCTGTGAAATTCGTGCCATTGATATTTTGATTACGGGCCGCCTTCACTTCTGGTGCTTCTTCCGCACTAATCACCTTTTCCCCATCCAGCCAAATCTCGTAATAGGCTCCCGTTTGTGGGGTGAGCAAATCGGCAATCCGATTCGCATATTCCCAAGCATATTGATATTCTGGCTTGGTTTTATAAGGAGCAGCCGGAGCCATGACATTCCGATTTAAATCTCCACAAGCGCCTAGGGTAGACCCCATATTTTTAACGATCGTAGAAATCACCGTTTTTAGATTTTTCTTCAGAATTCCATGAATCTGAAACCCTTGGCGAGTCGTCGTTCTTAGGGTATGATTTCCATAGGTTTCCGATAAATTATCCAGCGCCAAATAGAGTTCTGGCGGAATAAAGCCCCCCGGACTCCGAGTCCTGAGCATCATTTGATAATCTTTTTCTTCTCCTTTTTTGCGATTATCTCGATTATCTTGTTGATAGGAGCCATGAAACTTGAGAATTTGAATCGCATCGCCAGAAAAATGGGTCGTATCTTCCAATAATTCAGAAGCAACCGGTTCTCGGAGAAAATCGCTATTTTCTTTGAGAACTTCTACCTTAGACGGCTTAGATGTGGTAGCGGGAGAATTCAACGATGAAACCATAGAACAAATGAGTGATTTTTTGCTACAATACCGAAGGATCTAACCCCACAGGGATTAGAAAACAAACCGAACGGTGTCATTCACTCCAAATTTACTTAACTTGGGTGATAATGACTAAACATCCAGTGAGATGATAATTGGGGTTTCTTTTCATTTTATCGGAAGTGGGGCCTCAAATTCAGAGAAGATTAGATTTTCTTAAACTCACCTTTATAATGGGGATGGAGGAAAAAGAGCAGCTTCAAGTGCTGTCCTTTCAATTAATCACTTAAATCGAGGGACTAAAATGCCTGATTCTCTAATGTATCAGTCCGATGGGTTTGTAGTTTTAGAACCGAATCAACCAGAGCAATTTCTGACGGAAGCTGAATTACTTGATAAGCTTAAGGCCCGTTTGAGTGAGAGCCAAGAGGAACTCCCCAGAGATTTACAAAAGTTTACTACTTTAGAAGACCAGGCCAAGTATTTGATGGAAACCTCTTGCGAACTCGATCTTGGCCCGGGAACCTTCTTACAGTGGTATGTGGTGCGCTTAGAAAAATCCTAGGGAGGGTTTAACTGACGGGAGCGGGTTCACAGACGGCAATTAAGAATACATCAAAACAATCTTCTTCGCCGTCTTGGGGGGCAACTTCGACCCGCAAACCAGGGCCAAAAAAGCGTTCAATTTTCTCTCGTTTCTCTTGCCAACCCTCTAAGGAGACAAAAGGCGACTCAAACTCTAAAACCAAAGCATAACAGCCATCAACAGCGACTTCTCGAAGGCCAATTAAGAGGGGTCGTTCTTCGTCAGTGGGACTTAAGCCTAAACTTTTGAGAGACTCGTCTAAATGGGCTTCTTGGCCATAGCGATAGCGGGTCACATCTTTCCAGACTTGCAATTGAGTATCAGTTCCCTGTTGGTCACGTAGGGCTAAAACCTCAGCAGAAGGTTCTTGAGTAACCGGGATGGGTTTTAATTCTGAGGCTTTTAGGGCTAGTCCTCCGAGTAAGAGGGGAATACCATAAAAAAATCCGGCTAAGTTGAGGGTAGGATGATTCGTAAAATAGGCAACAAAGCCTCCGATGGTTAAGAGACCACCCACATATAAACCCACAGTGCCCAAGGAAATTTTGCGTAACATAATCGTCTTATTTAAGGAATCAATGACTACTTTATCGTTTCTGGAGAGCTACGACCAAACACCAGAGACGATCCACAACTATTATTATTGAGATAGTGTCGCAACGTTTTAGGGAGATTTTCTAATGGTCACCAATAAGGACTTTAGTTCGTCCAAAACTCGTCAGTTACTCGATCAAATCAACTCCCTCAAGCGTGAAGATGAAACGCTCTATAATATTTTAGCGGTGGATGTGTGGGCGTTGGCGAAAACGATGGATGAGTTTCAGCCGGGGTTTTGGACGGCGTTTATGAAAAATCGGGAAAAGGCTCTGAAGCGGTTTATGAGTGAGGCGGCTAGAAATAAACAGGCTGATGGGAATACTCATCCATTTTTGCGCTAGAGCCGATAGTGATAATAGACATCTCTGGCGGCGCGGTGTAGGAGGGAGTGACGATAGACTAAGGCGGACATATCTTTGGCGTATCCGCCGCCAATGACGCAAGCGACGGGGTATCCGGCGGCTAAACAGGTGCTGAGGACTTGCATGTCTCGGCGAAAGAGTCCGGTGTCGGTGAGGGCGAGTTTGCCGAGGGCATCATGGATATGGGGGTCAACACCGGCATCGTAGAGAATGAGGTCGGGTTTGAGTTGGCTGAGGAGGTCGGGGAGATAGGTGGCAAGGGTTTGTAGGTAGGGTTCGTCTTCCATGCCGAGGGGTAGGGGGATGTCGAGGTCGCTGGGGGGTTTGTGGCTGGGAAAGTTGATGTCGCAGTGCATGGAGAAGGTGAATACGCTGGGGTCGTCTCGAAATATCCAGGCGGTTCCGTCGCCTTGGTGTACGTCTAGGTCTACGATGAGGATTTTTTGGGCTAGGTTTAAGTGTTGGAGGACGCGGGCGGCGATCGCCAAATCGTTGAAGATACAGAAGCCGGTTCCGCGATCGGGGAAAGCGTGATGGGTTCCTCCGGCAGTATTACAGGCGAGGCCATGTTTAAGGGCGAGTTGACTGGTGAGAATGAAGCCACCAACGGCTCGACAGGTGCGCTGGGCTAGGGCCGGACTCCAGGGTAAACCGATGCGTCGCTGGGCCTTGGGGTCTAGGGTTCCTTGGCAGTAGGCTTGGATGTAGTCGGGGGTATGGACGAGTTGCAGCCATTCTACGGGGGGTAGTTCGGGGCTATGGACTTGGGAGGGGGTGATGATGCGATCGCTCAGAAGTAACTCATAGAGCAGCTTAAATTTGGCCATGGGAAACCGATGACCTGGGGGCAGAGGTGCTACATAATCGGGGTGATAAACGATGGGAACAGATGTAGTCAAGGTAAGAAGACAAAATGAAAAAATTAAACTAAAGCACTTTATCTTGTATTGTTGAGTATACCTTGAGATTGTGACGGCTCATGGTTTATTTGTAGTCTTAAATACTAAATCCTGGTTCCAGGTTCGCTAAGGTCTTGAAATAACTTAACACTGGGGATAGGCTGGGTAGCCTATGCGTTTAGAGCAATTACAAGCCTTTTTATCTGTTGCTAAAACAGGAAATTTTCAACAAGCAGCGCATGAGTGCGGGGTAACCCAATCCACAGTTAGCCGACAAATTCAAGGACTAGAGGCAGATTTGGGAATTCCCTTATTTCATCGTTCCTCGATCGCCAAATTGACGGTTGGGGGAGAGGTGCTACTTCCCCATGCTCGACGGATCTGCCAAGAATGGCAAACGGCGCAACAGGAAGTCTCGGAACTGTTGGCTGGAAAACAGCAGGAACTGTGTGTAGCGGCGATTCCTTCCTTGTGTTCCTATGGATTACCTTTAGTTTTACAGCGATTTTGTTGGTCTTATCCAGAGGTGCAATTGCGAGTGACGGCTTTAGGGAGCGATCGCGCTCTCAAAGTGCTTAAAGATGGTCTAGTAGACTTAGCACTAATTATGCACAACCGCTTTTTAACCCATAGTGCTGAATTAGTGGTCGATCCCTTGTTTGAAGAAACTATTGCCGTATTAATGGCGGCCGATCATGCTTTAGCTGGGGAAAAACTGTTATCTTGGGAGGCCATTTCTCACTATCCGCAGGTGGTCTTTAAGGATGGATATGGGATGCAAAGATTGGTTCATGAGCAGTTTAGTAAACATAATCTTCAATATCGAGCGGTTTTAGAACTCAATACTTTAGATGCTTTTCGAGGAGTGATTCGTCAAGGAGAATTTCTAGCGGTTTTACCGGAATCGGCCGTAAAATTAGCCTGTGAAGACCCTAGGGTAATTTTTCGTCCTCTACAACCGAGTCTTCAGGATGGGGGAAAAACGTTAAGTCGTCAAGTGGTGTTAGTAACCACTAGAGACCGACTTTCTATTCCACCTATTGAAAGCTTCCGCGCCTTAGCCCTAGAATATATTCCGCCCCAGTTTACTCGACAAGCGGCGATCGCCACGGGAATAGGGAATAGGAAATAGGGAAGAAATTATGAGTGATTCATTCCGAGAGCTGTTAAAAAAAGTAGGCAGTGGCCCCCATACGGGAAAGCTGCTGACCCGCACAGAATCAGCCCAAGCCGCACGACAGATGTTGCTCCAAGAAGCTACTCCGGCGCAAATTGGGGCGTTTATGATTGCTCACCGCATGAGACGACCGACACCGGAAGAGTTAGCGGGAATTTTGGATACTTATGAGGAGTTAGGGCCAAAATTGCAACCCCGTCAGGAAGGGGAAAAAGTTGTAATTTTGGGAATTCCTTATGATGGGCGATCGCGCTTCATTCCTGTCAATATAATCACAGCTTTGATGCTGGTGACGGTGGGTATACCGGTCATTCTCCATGGAGGCCCCCGGATGCCGACTAAATATGGAATTCCCCTGATTAAGCTGTGGCAAGGATTAGGAGTCCATTGGCAATCCCTTTCCCTGGATCGAACTCAGGATATTTTTAATCAAACGGGTTTAGGGTTTATTTATTTGCCTCAGCATTTCCCCGAAGCCAATAGTTTAATTATTTACCGGGAACAAATCGGTAAGCGGCCTCCTTTGGCAACGGTTGAATTGATGTGGTGTCCCTATGCTGGACAAGTTCATCTAATGGCTGGGTATGTGCATCCTCCCACCGAAAGTTTATTTAAGCGCACCTTAGCGCTCCGGGGTGTTGAGGAACTGACTACCATCAAAGGACTCGAAGGTAGTTGCGATTTACCCCTTTCGCGCACCGCTATTCTTGGACTGAGTAGGGATCGCTCGGCAGAGATTTCTGAAACTGGAGAGCCGGAAATAGCTCTGGAACGGCTTTGTATTAATTGTCGAGAGTATGACTTCACGCCATCAGATGTAACCTTAGACTCAGAAGCAGGGGCGATCGCCTCCTTAAAAGCAATTTTAGACCATCAACCCACCCCTCTTTTGCGCTCGGCAATCTGGAATGGCGGATTTTATCTCTGGCGCTGTGGCTGTTGTGATAGCTTGGAAGCAGGTTTATCAATGGCTAAAGATCTCCTTTCTGGGGACACAATAGCTAGAACCCTGGATGATCTGCACAGAAAAATTAATCATTAACAATGCATAAGTGGTTTAGGGTGAGTGAGTGGTTTAAGGTGAGTGAGGAGCAAATTGCCGAAATTCTCGATCGGGTGCGATCGGAATTACCGACAACAGAAGCGTTGCTCATTGGCAAACCGCAGACGGGAAAAAGCTCAATTGTGCGGGGACTAACGGGAGTATCGGCGGAAATTGTCGGTCAAGGGTTCCGTCCCCATACCCAACATACAGAACGCTATGCTTATCCCTCGGAGGATTTACCCCTACTGATTTTTACGGATACGGTGGGGTTGGGAGATGTAGAGCAGGATACCGATCGCATTATTGAGGAATTAGCTCAGGAATTGGCAGGCGAAACCGTTGGCGCTAGAGTCTTAATTTTGACGGTTAAGATTAATGATTTTGCCACCGATAGCTTGCGTCAAGTGGTGCAAAAACTGCGGCAAAAGTATCCCCAAGTGCCCTGTTTATTGGCGATTACTTGTTTGCATGAACTGTATCCTCCGGATGTGGAGAATCACCCCCCTTATCCTCCAGAGTTCGAGGCTCTACAACGGGCAGCCTCTGCTATTGAGGAGGGGTTTAAGGGCGATCGCGCCCTAGAACCGGATCGGGTGATTCTCATTGATTTTACCCTAGAAGAAGATGGGTATACCCCCGTATTTTATGGACTCGATCAACTGCGGGATACCCTGGGGGATTTGCTCCCAGAAGCAGAGTCTCGCGCCATTTATCAACTTTTGGATGGAGGAGTAGGCAAGCAGTTAGGCAATTTATATCGAGATGTGGGACGGCGCTATATTGCCGCTTTCGCGGTGATGGCGGCAACGGTGGCGGCTGTTCCTTTACCCTTTGCTACTATGCCCGTATTGACGGCTTTGCAAGTGTCGATGGTGGGAGTGTTGGGTAAACTGTATGGTCAAACCTTGAGTGTGTCTCAGGCTGGTGGGGTGGTGAGTGCGATCGCCGGTGGATTCTTAGCCCAAGCCATTGGCCGAGAGTTGATCAAATTTATTCCGGGTTTGGGCAGTGCGATCGCTGCATCTTGGGCAGCCGCTTATACCTTCGCCCTAGGGGAGAGCGCTTGTGTTTATTTTGGTGATTTAATGGGCGGCAAAAAACCCGATCCCCATAAAATTCAATCGGTCATGCGCGAAGCCTTTCAAGGCGCAAAGGAACGGTTTAAGAATAATTAATAATGAACAATGAACAATGAACAATTAATTTTTAATTTTTAATTTTTAATTTTTAATTGATAAGGTAAAATAAGGTCTGGCGTTTTGGATTCAACCAATTTATGAATGTACTGTCAATTCCCACTTGGGTGATTCATGTCTCCAGTGTAATTGAATGGCTCATGGCCATTTGGCTGATTTGGCGTTATGGAGAATTAACCGGCGATCGCCGTTGGTCATGGTTTGCCCTCGCCATGCTCCCCGCCCTCATCAGCGCCATGTCTGCCTGCACCTGGCACTTCTTCGACAACGATCCCAACCTCGAATGGATCGTCACCCTACAAGCGGCCATGACCGTCCTCGGCAATTGTACCCTTTGTGCTGCCGGTTGGCTCCTCTGGCGACAAACCCAATCTCAAGCTTAAACCTCAACCCGACTCCCCTTTCTTCCTCCATAACATAACCATGTCTAAAGATGCCCTATTTGCAATATCCTTATTTCCCTATTTGGGATTTCTATGGTTTATCACCCGCTCTGGACAAATGCCCCGGTTAGCCCTCATCGGCTTTTATATGACCTTAGTCTTTGTCGGCGTAACCATTCCCGCCGGAATTTATGCCCAAGTTGTCTACCATGAAGCCCTAGCCAATGTAGACTGGCTCCATGGCGGCGCGGAAGTTTTCTTAAGTATTTCTAATATTTTAATCGTGGTGGGATTTTATCAAGCCGTTAGATCTCAACGAGCAAAAGTCTCTGACAGTTAAGCCAATTGTAGGGGCGGGTAAGGTGGGCATTGCCCACCCTACAAATCCAAAACCCATCGACTGTAATTTTTAATTTTTAATTTTTAATTTTTAATTGATCTTACACGCGCAAGTTTTCCAACTCTAACGACTTAAATTCAGCCGCAACCTGTTCTTGGCGCAGTCGTGCCACCAGAGCATCCGGATCTTGAACTTGCCATTGTTGAGGCAGCTTCACCCCTTGCAAAAACCCAAAGCGATCGCCTTTAATCACAATCAGAACCGGATAAGTTTGCGTATTCGTTTGTCCAGAATACTCCTCTAACAACAACTTCAGCCGATTTCGCATCACCGGTTCAGAGGCATCTTCTGATGGCAGACTAATCACCACCCAAGATTGGGGAACTTCAGCTACAGCAGGTGAAGCAACCTCCTCAGAAGCTTGACTGCCAACTTTAGGCGCAGAAGTTTGGTGAATTTCCGGCTCAACCGATAATTCCAATTCACCTCCTGCCGACTCTTGCATCACTTCTAAATCCACCTTTTCCGCCTCGCTCACCGTAAGCTGAGTTTGCTCATTCCATCGGCCAACTTTTCCCGTCAAAATCACCGGCACATCAGTCACCAAATTCCTTTTTACCCGTTCATAATCATCTCCCCAAACCTTCGCTTCTCCCTTCGTCGTCAAATCTTCCAAATTCAGAATCACCATTAACTTCCCTGACTTAGTGGTAATTTCCTTAATCTCCGTAATCATCACCACTACTTTAACCGGCTTGCGACTACTCGCTGCTTCTAGTTGAGCTAAAGTAATCGGTTTTGGATCTAAGGTTTCAGCCAGTTTAGCCACAGAATTTAGGGGATGTTCAGAGACATAAAATCCGAGTAACTCCTTCTCCATTTGCAGCTTATCCGCTAACGTGATTTCTGGCACAGGAGCGGCTTTTGGGGCAACTTCATGGGCGCGACCATTGGTGTTTTGACTACTAAAAGGAGTATTGCCCAACATATCAAATAAATTGGGGCCGCTTTCCCGATCTTTGGCTCGACTATGGGCCCAAGGAACAATCTTTTCTAAATCGGCTAAAAGTTGAGCGCGATTATCATCAAAACCATCAAACGCACCGCATTTAATCAGCGATTCTAAAGCGCGGTTATTCACCGTTCGTAAATCCACGCGATCGCACAAATCAGCTAATGCCTTAAACTCCCCTTCTTCTCTAGCTTTTAAGATACAATCAATCGCCCCTTGTCCTAAATTTTTCACTGCCGATAAGCCAAATAAAATAGTTTGATTTTTAGTCGGCGTAAATTCCACACCCGATCGATTAACATCCGGTGGTTCAATCTTTATACCCATTTCTCGACAATTGGCGATATATTTCCCCACCTTATCCTGATCGCCACTATTAGAAGTCAGCAACGCTGCCATGTATTCCACCGGATAATTGGCTTTCAGATAAGCCGTCTGATAGGTCACATAAGCATAGGCGGTAGAGTGAGATTTATTGAAGCAATATTCAGCAAACTTAACCATCTGATCGAACAAACTTTCAGCAATGGTTTTATCAATGCCATTTTTCGCTGCCCCATCCATAAAAATATTGCGATGTTTTTGCATTTCTGACATCTTCTTTTTACCCATGGCACGGCGCAATAAATCCGCTTCCCCTAGGGAATAGCCCGCTAAATCCTGAGCCACTTTCATGATCTGTTCTTGATAGACCAAAACTGCATAGGTTTCATTCAAAATTGGCTCTAACAGTTGATGCTCATAAACAATTTTTTCCGTTCCATGTTTGCGGTTAATAAACTTGGGAATTAGACCCGCATCCAGCGGCCCTGGTCGATAGAGAGCCAGAATAGAAGAAATATCTTCAATACAAGAGGGTTTTAGTTCCCGAACGACTTGCCGCATTCCGGAAGATTCCAACTGAAAAATGCCTTCTAAATCTCCTTTTTCCAGCACTTTATAAGTTTTGTTTACATCTGGGGGTAATTTCTTAATTCGCAGATAAGTTTGCTGCGCTTTGCGTTCTTCAGCCGGTATATCATAGGGGTCAAGCTTCCGGTCATAATTTCGCTCTACATATTCCAAAGCCTTTTGAATCGTGGTCAGATTTTTTAATCCCAGAAAGTCCATTTTCAGCAATCCCAAGGCTTCAATGTTCTCCATGGAATATTGGGTGATGACGGCTCCATCATTATTGCGTTGCAAGGGAACAATTTCATCTAAGGGTTCTTTAGAAATGACCACTCCAGCAGCATGAACCCCAAAAGTTTTGTTGGTTCCTTCAATTCTCATTGCCATGTCTATCCACTGACGAACCCGCTCATCTGAGTCATATTTTTGCTTGAATTCCGGTGTTGGCGTTTGATCGGAAACCATGATTTTCAGCTTGGTGGGTTTCCCCCTAGAAACGGGAATCATTTTCGCCATTTGATCCGCTTCTGAGTAGGGAATATCCAAAACTCGTGCCACATCTTTCAGAACGGCTTTTGAGGTCATGCGGTTAAAGGTGATAATTTGTGCAACCCGTTCTTTACCGTATTTTTCGGTTACATATTCAATCACATCATCTCGCCGTTCAATGCAGAAATCTGTATCAATATCCGGCATAGATTTCCGTTCAGGATTCAAAAATCGCTCGAATAAAAGTCCATGATGAACGGGGTCAATGTTGGTAATTCTTAAGGCATAGGCAACTAATGAACCCGCAGCAGAACCGCGACCGGGGCCGACGGGGATGTTATGATCTCTGGCATATTTGATATAATCCCAAACGACTAAAAAATAAGTGGAAAATCCCATCCGTTGGAGCATTTTGAGTTCATATTCTAGTCGCTCTTTATAAACGGGTTTAAGTTCTTCGCGATGTTTGAGTTCTAAGCGCTCTAGGAGTCCATCCCAAGCTTGTTTTTCTACATAGGTGTCGGGGGTATGATCTTTGGGGATGGGATAATCTGGGATGCGAGGCTCTCCGAGAATGCCTTTGTAGGGTTCGATTTTTGACGCGACTTCCAGGGTATTGGCGATCGCCTCCTGAATCACCTCTTCCGGAAGATGATCCCGGAATAACAATGCCATTTCCTCAGCCGTTTTTAGGTACTCCGTCCCGCTATAGCGCATCCGCTTCTCATCGCTAATTAAACTCGCCGTATTAATGCACAATAGCGCGTCATGGGCTTCTGTATCATAACAGGAAATAAAGTGGGAGTCATTCGTAGCGACCAGTTTAATCCCCAATTCTTGACCGATTTTCATCAATTCTACATTCACAATTCGGTCTTCTTGCGATCCATGGTCTTGAATTTCCAAATAATAATCATCCCGGAATAAATTCTGATACCATTTCGCCACTTCTCGCGCTTTTTCCATCTCTCCCATGAGGATCAACTGGGGGATTTCGCTGCCTAAACAACCACTGGTTAAAATCAGCCCCTCGTGATATTCTTCGAGGAGTTCCTTATTGATGCAAGGACGGGAAAAAATTCCTTTTCCTTGAATTCCGTTTAAGTTAGATATAGTGGTTAATTTAACTAGATTTTTATAGCCTTGGGTATTTTTCGTGAGAACCAGTTGGTGATATTTTTTGATTTTCTTATATTTGGTTTCAATATCCCCATTAATGATATACATTTCATTGCCAATAATGGGGTTTACCGGACTATTGCGACAGGCTTTAATTAACTCAATTGCTCCATACATCACCCCATGATCGGTAATGGCGATCGCGGGCATTCCTAATTCCTCCGCTTTGCCCACCAATTGGGCAATTTGAGACGCACCATCAAGGAGGCTATAGTCGGTGTGAATATGTAATCCTACGAAAGACATAATCGAGTTGGCCATGAAGCAACAATGATGGCTATTATATCGCACTCTCCTCAAAATCCGCTATTACTACCTTCAAGAGAAATGGTATAATTTAAGATTAGCTGGATAAAAACAAGAGAGTTAACCATTGATGAACTTTTTCATCAAATGTGAGAAGAACGAAGTCAAGATTTTTTTCAAGCTTGTTCACTCAAACAGCAGGTGAAACGATGACAGATTACATTTGTATGGCTGTCTCAGCTATGTTGAGATCAGACCATCCATTGAACATCACCCTTCTTCGGACTTGAGATAAAACGGAAATACCATACTGCGGGGATCGTGAGTGGCCCGAATTTCATATTGAATCATCAGATCCACTCGCCCTTCTCCTTGACGAGGAAGGGTTAAAACTTGGCGCACAATAATTCGCGGTTCCCACTGTTCTAGGGCTTCTTGCACCCAAATTCGCATCAGAGTTAAAGTTTCTCGGTTCATGGGTGCAAAGGCTAATTCGGATAACCGACAGCCAAAGTTAGGGCGATAAACCCTCTCCCCCAGGTCAGTCATCAGAATAATCACCATAGACTCCCGAATATTGAGATCTTCGGCACTCAAGGCTAAACTGCCTTGGCGAGTCACTTGTAAGGGGAAGGAGACTCCCTGACCGACGAAGGGACGACGCTGTTTAGATAAACGAGATGAATTGACCATAGGGTATGGCACTGTACGCTGGGGACATCACTCTTATATAATAGAGTAGAAATAGGTGAAAAATCTCCTTTTTTAGGTCAGACAGATAAGCCTAAATGTTGTTTGAAGTATTGCAGAAACTTGAGCAAGGTGCTTTCTATGAGTAGTGAATTAGTTGTCTTAGCCTTCGATAATGAGGCAGATGCTTATGCCATGCGGGATAAACTAGCCCAATTACAAAAAGAATATCTGATTGAGCTGGGAGATGCTGCTATTGTTAAACGTAATGCTAAGGGTAAAGTCAAAATTGATCAAGCCGTTGATCTGGTTACTGCGGGTGCATTAGGTGGCGCATTTTGGGGAATGTTAATTGGACTGTTGTTTTTTGTTCCCTGGTTTGGCGCGGCTGTTGGAGCCATTACCGGTGCTTTGAGTGGTAAAGCAACCGATTATGGGGTAGATGATACTTTTATCAAGGATGTAGGTAAAACCATTGAACCCGGTCATGCAGCTCTGTTTCTATTGATTCGGAAATGGACAGAAGATAAAGTGATGGAGCAATTGACCCAGTTTAATGCCAAAGTTTTGCGAACTTCTTTGTCTAAAGAAGATGAAGAAAAACTGGCTAAAGCTTTATCGAAAGAACAAAAAGAGCAAGTTATTAGTGCTTTAGAAAAAGAAGAGTAGTCTGAAGGATTGAAGAGTTGACTTAATTTTCAACTTATTACCAATAAATTCAAGATGAATAGGGTGGTTGGGTGATGGCCCGATCGCCCTAAATTCATAAATTGATCCCAAAATTGGTTACAATAGCAAGATTAACCCTATCGCTTAAAACTCTATGTCAGCAAAACTGTTATTGGTGGATGATGAACCGGGACTGCGGGAGGCTGTACAAGATTATCTCGAAGATTCAGGGTTCACAGTAGAAGTAGCGAATAATGCCATTGAAGGTTGGGAAAAAGTTCAACACATTGTCCCAGATTTAGTGATTTCGGATATTATGATGCCGCAAGTGGATGGCTATCAGTTCTTGAAACAGTTGCGGGAAGATGACCGATTTAAGGCTTTACCGGTAGTATTTTTAACGGCTAAGGGGATGACTTCCGATCGCATCCAAGGCTATCAAGCGGGATGCGATGCCTATTTACCGAAACCTTTTGATCCAGAAGAATTAGAAGTAATCATCAAAAACTTACTCGAACGACGAGCAGCAGCGAGTAATTCAACAGAATTGGATGATATTAAACAACAACTCAATCAAATTCAGGGCATTCTGCAACAAGGGCATACGGTATCGACTCAAACCAGCCCGATTCAAATTGATTTTACCCCTAGGGAGCAAAGTGTTTTGAACTTAGTCACAGAAGGCTTGATGAATAAGGAAATTGCTCGCCGTCTGGAAACCAGCGTGCGGAATGTGGAAAAATATGTGAGCCGATTGTTTGTCAAAACGGGAACCAACAGCCGCACGGAGTTAGTCCGGTTTGCGATCGAGCATGGATTAAATCAATCTTGAGGGGAATGGGGGAATGGGTATATGCCCTATGACCCATAATTTTTAATAATGACGTTATATATAGTAGCAACACCCATCGGCAATTTAGAGGATATGACGTTTCGGGCGGTGAAAGTTTTGCAGTCGGTGGAGATTGTTGCTGCTGAAGATACTCGCCATACGGGTAAGCTGTTGCAACATTTCCAAATTCAGACGCGGCAAATGAGCTGCCATGAACATAATCAGCAGCAGCGTATTCCGGAACTGTTGGCACTGATGCAAGAGGGAAAGGCGATCGCCTTAGTCAGTGATGCGGGTATTCCTGGTATTTCCGATCCAGGGTATGAATTGATTCAAGCTACATTAGAAGCGGGACTGGATGTGATTCCTATTCCTGGGGCAAATGCGGCTCTAACGGCTCTGTCTGCTTCCGGGTTGGGGAGCGATCGCTTCTGTTTTGAGGGCTTTTTACCCCCCAAAGGGAAACCCCGTCAACAACGTTTAGAGATGCTCAAAACGGAAACTCGCACGGTTATTCTCTATGAAGCGCCCCACCGCTTGCAAGCTACTCTACAAGATTTAAGCAATACTTGTGGAGAAGAGCGAAAAATCACCATTGCTCGCGAATTGACGAAACTCTACGAACAGTTTTGGCGAGGGACATTAAAGGAAGCGATCCAATATTATCAAGAGCATCACCCCAAAGGAGAGTTTACCCTAGTGTTGGCAGGTGCAGATCTGGAGAATGTAGCGTTATCTGAAAGTGCCCTGAAAGCCGAGTTAGCTGATTTATTAGAGCAAGGATGGTCGCGATCGCAAGCCAGCCGTCACTTAGCGCAACTTACCCATCTTCCCAAACGGCAATTGTACCAAATGGCCTTAGAACTGCCGGATGCGATCGATTAATCAGGATTACTTTTATGACGACGGGGATGGCTTCCACTATCGTCGGGTTTTGCCTGCTCTACATACCAGCGATACCACTCCTTAGAGCTACGAATGGCTAACCATAATAACAATAAAGCAATCAGTCCCCCTTGTTGGGGAGCATCAAAGGCGAATAAGACTAAAAATACACAGAGTAGATCTTGCAGGAAAATGGCCCATAGGGGAATTCCTCGAAGACGATAGAACCATCCCGCTTGTACCAGTTGTAGAACAAGGGCTAAGATCCCGCCAACTCCACCAACGATCCAAATCATCCAGGGGGTTTGTTCGAGGGCAGTTTGGGCGATCGCCATTCCCATGATCGTTCCCACCACAGGACTAAACACCACCTGGAGCAACTGCTGCACCCGTTGACCCAAAAGTTTCTTAGGTGCAACCAATTCAAACAACGACCAACTCACTAACACCGCCAATACAACTTGGGGAGGAATTAAAGATAGAATAGGAACGCGAGACCATAGGGAGTCGCCATGTAATAGACCAATCACTAACAGGGGCAGGGCAATTCTGAGGCCAGCCGATGCAGAAGCTGAGAGGGCTGCTAAAAGCTCAACCATAATTTATCCACTTGTACAATCTTTATTATGAAGTATCAATGGTGGGACATCCCATATTTGGATCGGAACAGAGACCAACATGATGATCTAGATCGCACCTGGAGTCCCTTCAGATGTTCCTCATCAGTCAGCACTCCTCCTCTATGTTCAAACTTGCCGATAGGGAACTCCTAAAGTTAGTCTAACAAAAGAGATTGGAGAAATAACCTATGGAGATGGAGACGGCGAAACAAGACTTAATCTTAATTGTCGATGATAATCCGACAAATATCAAAGTCCTCTTTAGCTTTTTAAAAGAATCAGGGTTTAAAGTCCTGGTGGCGAAGGATGGGGAAAGCACCTTAGAAAAGCTCAAGGAAATTACCCCAGATTTGATCTTATTAGATGTGATGATGCCGGGGATTGATGGGTTTGAGACCTGCCGTCGGATTAAAGAGTCTCCCCAAACCCAGGAGATTCCGGTGATTTTCATGACAGCCTTATCGGATACGGTTGATAAGGTCAAAGGGTTGAAGATTGGCGCAGTAGACTATATCACTAAGCCCTTTCAACAAGATGAAGTCTTAGCTCGGATGAATATTCATCTTCAGTTACAAAACTTAACCCGTAAATTCAAAATTCAAAATGAACAGTTAAAAAGCTTAACAGAAGATCTCGAACAACGGGTAGAAGATCGCACAGCACAATTAAAAGAGTCCCTCAGTCAACTTCAACAAGCTCAAATTCAACTGATTCAAAGTGAAAAAATGTCCAGTTTAGGGGAGTTGGTGGCTGGGGTTGCTCATGAAATCAATAATCCAGTGGGATTTATTGCGGGCAATATTAGTATGGCGATGGAATATACGGAAGATATTTTTGAGCATTTGAAGTTATATCAAAAACAGTTTACCGATCCAGGAGATGAAATTGCTGAACATGCAGAAGATATTGAATTAGATTATTTGATGGAAGATTTGCCTAATATGCTCTCTTCTATGGAGTCGGGAATTGAACGAATTCGCAATATTAGTTTATCCCTGCGAAATTTTTCTCGGTCAGATAGTAATACTTGTACGGATTTGGATATCCATGAAGGATTGGAAAGTACATTAATGATTTTGAGGCATCGTTTAAAGGCGAACGATCAACGACCGGAAATTAAGATTAATAAAAATTATGGAGATTTGCCGATTGTAAATTGTTATGCTGGCCCCTTAAATCAGGTGTTTATGAATCTTTTAGCGAATGCTATTGATGCCCTGGATGAGGAAAATGAGAAACAACAGAGAAGTTATGATGATTTGAAAGATCATCCCAATGAAATTACCTTAACGACTAAGGCGATCAGTGGGGGGAAGGTAGAAATTAAGATTGCTGATAATGGCCCAGGAATTCCGGAAGAGACAATTCCGGAAATTTTTAGTCCTTTTGTGACGACGAAACCGGTAGGAAAAGGGACAGGTTTAGGGTTATCGATTAGTCATTCTATTGTGGTGGAAAAACACCAGGGTTTTCTAGGGTGCAATTCGGAGTTAGGGAAGGGTACAGAGTTTGTGATTCAAGTGCCGGTTAAACAGGCCGATTAATTATGGATGATTTGGTTTTACTGTCCTTATTACAATTGGCTAGTCCTGCTTTACCGGTAGGTGCTTACAGCTATTCCGAAGGGTTGGAAACTTTAGTAGAAGAGGGAAAAATTAGGGATGAATGGTCTTTAGAGGGTTGGTTAAGGGATGGCTTACGGTTAGGCTCGATTCGGATTGAAGGGGCGGTTTTGATCCGGGGATGGGAGGCGATGGAAAAATGCGATCGCGAAGCTCTACGCTATTGGAATTATTGGGTTTTGGCGATGCGAGAAACGGAAGAGTTGCGGCAACAAACGGTGCAAATGGGGCGATCGCTGGGACTGCTGCTGCAAAGTTTGGAACCAGAGCTTACGCCGGTTTTGCAGGACTTGGGCAGAGAATGGAGTTATCCCCTAGTGTTTGCGATCGCCGCCCAACATTGGCAGATTCCCCCCACAGAGGCACTGTTAGCCTATCTACAAAGCTGGATCTCTAACCTGATTACGGCTGGTGTAAAACTGATTCCCCTGGGTCAAACTACGGGCCAAAAACTGCTGTTTCGGCTTCATCCGCACATGGGGGCGATCGTTCCTGAAATTCTAGCCCTAGAGGATGATAACCTTTATAGTTGTAACTGGGGCTTTGCTCTCTCCTGCATGGCCCATGAAACCCAATATACTCGACTGTTTAGAAGCTAAAAGAATGGCTCTGGTTTGCTTATGACTCAATTGCGTGTGGGAGTAGCTGGCCCGGTTGGATCGGGAAAAACGGCTTTAGTGAATTTACTGTGTCAGACCCTACGAGACCAGTATCAAATTGCTGTAGTCACTAATGATATCTATACCCAAGAAGATGCCCAGTTTTTGGTGCGATCGGGTGCTTTATCTAGCGATCGCATCCTTGGCGTAGAAACGGGAGGCTGTCCCCATACGGCGATTCGAGAAGATGCTTCCATTAATTTAGTGGCGATCGAGCAACTAGAGCAACAATTCAATCATTTAGATCTGCTCTTTGTTGAAAGCGGCGGCGATAATTTAGCCGCTACCTTTAGCCCTGAATTAGTCGATATCACCCTTTATGTCATTGATGTGGCCGCTGGAGATAAAATCCCCCGCAAAGGTGGCCCAGGCATTACCAAATCTGATTTATTAGTGATTAATAAAATCGACCTTGCGCCCTTAGTCGGAGCAGATCTCCAGGTCATGGAACGGGATGCAAAAAAAATGCGCGGTGACAAACCCTTTATCTTTACCAACCTGAAAAATAATACCGGACTAGCAGAAGTCATCGAATTTATTGAGTGCTATTTGTAATCCCTATTCCAAATCCTAAATGATTCCCCACTGGTCGCTGACGCAGGGGAATACGAGTATGAATAGGTGCATTGAGAACCCTAAGATTAGGATCGGCAACCACCAGAGTCGTCGAGCCACCCCCATCTAAATTTAATGCCCTATCTACCCCCAACTCGACAAACAGCGCTTGTAATTCTGGTAGAGAAATCCCCTCACTATAAAACCGTTGACGGCCATCGACTACCAGAATAAACACTTGCATTCCCGATGCATCCAACCCGATCGCCGTCCGAGGATAGGGATCATCATAAAACGTTCCTGAATTTAAGGGAACCGCTTTCCCCTCCCAGATTAAAATCGTGCCTCCAGCAAGTCCCTGTTGAGTGTCTGGGGGACAAGCATCGCTACCGGGAATGACTGCGTGACCTGAAGAGAGGAAACAGAGAACCGGCCAACCTCCATTGACTGGGGAATATTCGATCTCATTGGCGATCGCCTGGCCCGAAATTCGCACGCGATCGCCCGATTCAGGATACACTTGCCAAGGGGACTTCACCTCAAACGGATAGAAAAAGCTGCCATTGACCGCTAACTGTACCCCAAATTCCCGCACAAACTCCGAAGTCGTGCGAGCGCTAATTTCCATACCATCAGCTTGCAGATCTCCCGGAGTAACAAAGGGTTGCATCTGGGCAATATTGAAGTCAATTTTGACCTGATGAATCACCAAGGGACGAGGAGTTGAGCTAATCAAACGGCGATAAATCACCCCTGGAAATAGCTCCTCGACTAAGGGAGTGCGAGCCGGACGTGAGAGTAATAAAATCCCATAAATCCCCCCAGGAATCCCCAATAGTAAACCGACAACAATTAACCCAATTTTCCAAAGTTTTTTAGAAAACAATTTACCCATTCCTAGTCCTAATATCAAGTCCGCTTGTTCATGTCCGCGAAGCGGAAATACCATAATTAAAAATGTAGGGAGTGCGGGCATCTTGCCCGCTAGTTTAACTCATTTTCATGTCCGCTTGCGGAAACCGGACTTGATATAGCTAGTCTAAATGAGTTGTGCAACAGACAATGCCCTCTCCCTATATCCCTCTCCCACGGGATTCTTGACTTTTCCCCCTTCTCCTGCGGGAGAAGGGGGCAGGGGGATGAGGGGCAGCCATTACATAACTCATTTAGGTTTGCTATATAACACCCAGCACGATAAAAAACCACAGCTTCAAAAGCTGTGGCTCAATGGAGTTGAGTTCATGCAAATCTGTAATCAGAAAGAAGAAAACCTAACCGCCAGCAACTGCGGGGACAATACTCACTTCATCCCCATCGCTCAGTTGGGTTTGCGTATTATCTAAGAAGCGAATATCTTCTTCTTTCACATAAATATTCAAGAAGCGGCGCACTTTTCCAGACTCATCGCAGATGCGGTTTTTAATCCCTGGGTACTTGGTTTCTAAAGTATCGATGAGTTCGGCAACTGTGACGGCTTCTACTTCCACCGTTGCTTCATCATTGGTGTATTTTTGTAGGGGAGTAGGAATTAAAACTTTAACCATGATTGCAGTATTTTTCTCTCTTTTAGACTGAGGGATACGGGGGAAACTTTTCCCCCGTTCCGGATTATAGTGGGACTAAGGGTTTAGACCAATACTTGTTGCCATTCTAGGCGATCGAGGGTACGCGCCCGTTCCATGGCTCTCTCAAAGCTATCCAGGTTCGCGTCAATGGTGAGGGGTTCACCCACATACCCTTGAACCGCTTCTTGAGTTTTCAAGCCATTACCAGTAATGTAGGCGACGGTGGTTTCATCGGGATCGATTTTACCGGCTTCAACCAGTTTTTTGAGAACCGCAATGGTTGTTCCCCCTGCGGTTTCAGTGAAGATACCTTCAGTTTCTGCCAGCAGTTTAATCCCTTGAATCACTTCCGCATCATTAACGGATTCGATATTACCGTTGGTTTTACGGGCTAAATCGAGGGCATAAACTCCATCAGCAGGATTACCGATGGCGATGGATTTGGCGATGGTGTTGGGTTTGACAGGGGCGATAAAGTCCCGTCCTTCCCGGAATGCGGAGGCGATGGGAGAGCAACCTTCGGCTTGAGCGCCACTGAAGCGCACCGATTTATCTTCGACTAAGCCGACTTTAATGAATTCTTGGAAGCCTTTGTAAATTTTGGTATACAAGGAGCCGGAAGCTAGGGGGGCGACGACATGATCGGGGAGTTGCCAACCGAGTTGTTCAGCCACTTCATAGCCTAGGGTTTTGGAGCCTTCCGAGTAGTAGGGACGCAGGTTAATGTTGACGAATCCCCAGCCGTAAGTGTTGGCAACTTCGCTACAGAGGCGATTGACTTGATCGTAGTTGCCTTTGACAGCCATGAGGGTGGGATTGTAGATCAGGGTTCCCAATACTTTACCGGCTTCGAGGTCGGCGGGAATGAATACGCAACAGTCTAAGCCTGCGTGAGCGGCGATCGCGGCGGTAGAATTAGCTAAGTTACCCGTACTCGCACAAGATACCGTAGAAAACCCTAATTCCCTTGCTCTCGACAAGGCAACCGATACCACCCGATCCTTAAAGCTCAGGGTCGGCATATTCACCGCATCATTTTTAATATAAAGATTTTTGAGACCCAACTGCCGCGCCAACCGGTTCGCCTTCAGAAGAGGAGTCATCCCCGTACCCACATCAATCACGTTATCGCTCAGTAGAGGAAGGAACTGACGATAGCGCCAAATGGAGTTGGGGCCCGCTTCAATAGTTTCACGGGTCACTTGCTGGCGCAAACGGTCGTAGTTATAACTGACCTCTAAGGGGCCAAAGCATTCTTCACACACATGCTTGGCTTCGAGTTCATAAGTTGTGCCGCACTCTTTACAGACTAGCTTTTCACAGGCAGCCTGGGAACTCCGGTTTAAGGTTTCGGTGGCAAGGGTCATAACTTCGTCTTCCTCTCTGTTTAACATGCGATTTGCGATCCTCGATTTGCATCGTATCACGGGGGTCAAGGCTCGTCAAACAATCCCGACTTTTTTAGTCGGGATTAATAAAATCCAGAATTATCAAGCCTTTCAGCCAACAGAGGGACGCAAGTGTGCCAAACTAGAAGAAAATGGAAAAAATAAAGTTTAGATTATGGATTTTCCCAGAGCCAGACAACAGTTTTATCAAGAAATACAGCAGCCAGAAGCCTCCATCTCCCTAGCCAAGGCAGCGCTTTACATTGCGAAAGAAGACTATCCTGAACTCGATCCGGCTGAATCCCTGCAACAACTCGATCGCATGGCAGAGGAGATCGAAACCCAGCTCCCCAGTCAGCGCTATCCCCTGCGTGTCATCCAAACCATCAATCATTATCTCTATGAGCAGCTCGGCTTTCGGGGGAATACAGAAGACTATTACGATCCGCGCAATAGCTTCTTAAATGAAGTCCTCAACCGACGCACCGGTATCCCCATCACCCTTGCTCTCGTCTATTTAGAGCTTGCCCAACGGTTAGACTTTCCCATGGTGGGGATTGGAATGCCCGGTCATTTTTTGATCCGTCCTGATTTTGAAGATGCCGGAATTTTTGTTGATGCTTTTCATCAAGGAGAAGTCCTATTTCCTGAAGACTGTGCCAAACGCCTATCCGAGATTTATAGACAACCGGTTGATTTACAACCCGAATTTCTAGCCCCTGTCACTCCCCGCCAATTTTTAGCGCGAATGTTGACGAACTTAAAAGTGATCTATCTGCAAAATCATCAAATCGATCAAGCTTTAGCCGCCATTGAGCGGATTTTGCTCTTATTTCCCCAAGCACCAATGGAATTGCGCGATCGCGGTTTAATCTCCTATGAATTAGGCAACTGGAGTTTAGCCACCCAAGATTTAGAAGACTATTTGCGCTATCTCCCCCAAGCCCAAGATGGATTAATGATTCGGCAAATTTTAGCCAAAATGGAAGCCGGCCAGGTATAATTGAGTATCATTAAGTACCCACTCAAAAAACATCCCAAACTACCGATCTGACCCTACTTCTTCAACACTCCCGCTTCCCAATTGCCCTCTAACCTCGTGCCATTGGCATAAGTAAATACGCCCTGACCCTGTTTCATGCCATTGCGAAAATTGCCCTCATAACGATTTCCACTGGGAAAAATACAAGTGCCAAAGCCATTCAATTGCCCATCCTGAAACGCTCCACTACACTGAGTTCCATTGGCAAAATTGAGGGAACCGCGACCATCGGGGCGACCATTACGAAAAGCGCCTTGATAGCGATCGCCATTTCCATAAACACAAGCCCCTGTTCCATTCAACTGCTGATTCTGAATCGTCCCTTCACAGCGCGTTCGGGTATTCAAAACGATCGCCCCCTGGCCCAAACGCTGGCCATTCTGAAACTGTCCTTCATAGCGATATCCTCCGGGAAACGAACAAACCCCATTCCCCTGCAAACGACCATTGCGGAATGTCCCTTGACATTGAACCCCATTGCGAAAACGCAGGGTTCCTTGACCCTGAAAGATCCCCTCTACCAGTTGTCCTTGATAGCGAGTGCCACTAGGGAGAGTACAAATCCCTTCACCCGTTAAAGAGTCATCACTAAAATTCCCTTGACACAGAGAATTAGGGTTAGCTTGTGCAGGGAGGCTAAACCCACCGATAGCAGTCACCGTTATTGCCATCAAGGAAAGCGCCCATCCCCGATTAAAACCATGATGGCATCCTAGTCTCGGTTGTTCTATCATCCGTTTCATTGCCCTTTATCCCACGATCTGGTCTTAATGTTCAAACTTCTCTATCATATAGGGTTGAAGTTGATCCGGTTTAATGGGAAAAAATTCCATTAATTGTTGTTCTAAACTTCCCCGATCCCGATCGAGATCCTAGGGAGTAATGTAGAGCGCTTGGCGCTGGCGATCGGTACTCGATAGTCCGATGCCCAATTTGGGCGATCGCCACCTCATCGAGTTAACCCTTGTACACCAAGCAAGCATCAACCCTTCTGCTGGAGTTCTTGTTAATTCATTCTACCGCAACCCCATGCTGCCATTAGTTTCTGTTTTGATTTTCTCCCAAATTCCAGTTCCCCCTTCTCAACCCGCTCCCATACCCATAAATCCCGCCCCTAGACCCACCCCTCAACCCAGTCCGAAACCGACTCCACCTCCCCTCCCCCCTCCAGAGCGGTTAAGTCCTCTTGAACAAATTCCCCAACTCGATCCCTTGCCACAATTTGAATTTTTACAACCCACAGAAGTCCGTCCCCTATCCGGGCAACTGGATCAAATTCCGGTCTTTAATAGTAATAGTCCCGAACTGGTGAAAACCGAAGGCATTCTCTTATCCACTTTTCCGCAACAGGGAATGCGCTATCCCCAGGCACACCTCAATTATCCCTTAGAGGGCAGATTTGATATTTTTGCCCATCATATTTCTCGCGCCCGGACTCAAGCGGAAATTCGCTCATTTTTTCAAGGAATTTTAGTCTATAACCCCACAGATAAACCCATAACTCTAAGAGTCTTGGAAGGAGCCAGTTATCTCACTCGCCCGGATGCCATTTTTATCGATTTACCCGAAATTGTTGATAATCGCTTAGGAACCATCTTTTCCGGCCCAGGAAGTCGGGCCGTAGGGGATGTTTTGCGCGGTCGCAAACAAGGGACTTGGCCCGATGTGATGGTGATTCAACCCGGACAGGTGCAGCAATTGATGAATCTTCCCATTCCTGCGGGAACGGTGCTTCCCACTTCCAATGGTCGCTCTACTTTATTGCGGGTACAGACAGATGGCCCAGTTCATGTAGCTAATTTAGCCATGCTTTCCCCGAAAAACCCGGATGGTACAGAGCGCGTCCCCACATTGCAGGAATGGCAGAATTTATTGGTGAATGGGACATTATCAGGCCCAAGGGATTTACGACCGACTCCGATTGACAATAAAACAACAAACTTTCCAGCTCAGTTTATTTATGGTCGAGTGGCGGGAATTTCCCAGGGTTCACAATGGACAACCACATTAACAGATAATCCCCAGTCACCCGATTTAACGATTCCTAAAGCGGGACGGGCGATCGCCTATGGATTGAGTTTACTCCATCGCGGTCGCTTGGGTACAGGGCAAATCCAAAGCGCTCCGATGTTAACCCGCTATCCGGATACGGCCTATTTTGGCCATGGCAACTATGGAGTTGAATATAATTTAACCCTGCCCTTGTATAACAATACCCAGAAAACCCAAAGGGTTACTATTTCTTTGCAAACCCCCTTAAAAGATGATGGCACACAAGGACTATTAATGTTTTTAGAGCCTCCAGAAGATCGGATCTTTTTCCGGGGAACCGTGCGAATTGTACATCGCAATTCCCAGGGACAAGAGACAGAACGCTATGTGCATCTCGTCCAACAGCGAGGACAACGGGGAGAACCCTTATTAGAGTTAACCCTGGCTCCGGGCGATCGCCAACAAGTGCAAGTCGATCTCATTTATCCCCCCGATGCTACCCCTCCCCAAGTGTTAACGGTTAAAACGGAGAATTGATTGAGTTGTGTCAACATAGTCTGCTTTTTAATCCAATTCACTTAAGAAGCAGAACCAGCAACTTTCAATTCTCCCGCCATAATCCGTTTAAACACTTGATGATTGCGAACCGATTCTAAGTCCGCATCATTCTGAGCCAATTCCCGATAAATGGGATTAATTTTAATCGCTCGATGCAAACTAATCAGGGAGGATTTTTGATCGCCCATTAAGGCATAACAATAGGCTTTATTGTAATGGGCATTCGCATGATCGGGCTTGCACTTTAAGGCTTCATCTAAACTCGATAGAGCTTCCTTATAGCGTTGGAGTTTACTGAGGGTATAGCCCCGGTTATCCCAAGCCTCATATTTATCCGGTTTTAGGCGTAGAGCTTGTTCATAGGAGGAAATCGCCTCATCAAAACGCTCCAATTTTTCTAAAGCATTCCCCCGGTTATTCCAGTAATCGGCTTTATTATCTTCGAGTTCGATCGCCCGATCGTAAGCTTGTAGGGCTTCTTCATACCGTTGCAACTCGTAAAGCACATAGCCTTTGGCGTACCAAACTTCCGGATTATTGGCTTGCAAACTCAGCACCTGATTATAGGAATCTAAAGCCGGTTCATAGCGCCGTACTTGGGCCAAAGAATTCCCACGCTGTTGCCAAAGCAAGGGATCGTCCGCTCGATATTGAATCGCCTTATCATAGGCAGAAACCGCTTCTTCATAGCGCTGAAGTTTCACCAAAACATTGGCTAAATTCATCCAGATCAGGGGGTCAGATTGTTTATAAGCAACCGCTTTTTGATAGGATTCTAAAGATTGCTCATATTGCTGCAATTTAGCCAGCGTTCCGCCGCGATTATTCCAGGCTTCCGGGAAATTCTCCCGTAATTTTAAGGCCCGATCGTAGGATGCGATCGCCTCTTGATGGCGGCCGAGTTTAGCTAATGCACCGCCACGGTTATTCCAGGCTTCGGGAAAATTGGTTTGATGGGCGATCGCCTGATCGTAAAGCGTAATCGCCTCATGATAACGACCTTGCAGAAATTGCGTATCCCCTTGCCTAAGATACTCATTGGCCGCCTTAGAATAGGACGGAGGCGGTGGGGGTTGGATTCCGACCCCATTTGTGCCATTTGTGCCATTCGTACCATTAGCACCATTAGCACCATTAGCACCATTACTATTTTGCACTGTATTAGCCGCTTCTGTTAGCCGGGGCAAAACTTCCGCTAATTTTTGATAGACTTCATCTTTAGCTTTTTCCGTCTCCGCCGCAATACCCTTTAATTGAGAAACCGCTTCTGACTTCGCTTGATTAATTTGTTGTTCTGCTAATAATTCCTTTTCCTCGATCGCCTCTAAGACCGTTTCAGCCGATCCAATCGTCTGCTTCAATGAAAATACCGCATCCTGTTGAAAGCTGGCCAACTCTTGTTTATGCAGTTCAGTTTGTTGCTTCAACCGTTGCAGTTGTAGCCAAAATCCAATCGTTACCAGGGCAAAAAACAACGCTAAAAAGGCCACAAACAAAGCATTCATCGAGATCATCGTGCTAAATAGAGTCGCCTCCACTTCATCCGAGATCGCCTCCCGCACCTCTGGATCTAGTCGTCCCCCTTGTGCCATAAGCTGTTCTTCCTGTAAGGGTTCAACCCCTTGAGCGGCTGAAGGTTCAACCCCTGCTAAACTTGCCACTCCTCCCGTAGACCACAGGAGGGTAGAGAGGATTAATGCTATCTGATTGTTGATCATATGATTTAGAGCTGATTGAGTGCCCGTGCAAAACCTGCAAGATTTCTCCAAATTATCCCATTTTCAGTTCAATTGACGAGTTCATTTGAATACACTCCTAGACCACCCGGTAAATAAAGCTTAAAGAACACCAGGCCTTAACCGAAAATGCATAACTATCGGGTTTAATCCATTCTGGGGCAATGTCGGCACTACTGGCCTGGTGTAGATCTTCTAAAACCGCTTTGGCTGTAGCTCCTGGATTTTTCACTGTACCGGATAGGCCCTTCGATCCGGCTGAAGATTCGGCTAACTTCAAGGTTTTAGCGGTTTGTGTAAAGGGAGCCACACTAAAGATCACTTGGGTTTGGGCTAATCCTTCTCCACAGCATACTGTCCATTCTACGGGGGCGATCGCCTCTGGTAGAAAAATACTGGTTCCAGGGGGAATGACTAACTGCTGGTTTTCTACAGCCACTTTTGGCTCCGTCTGCTCTCCAGAAGCAGGGGTGACACTTTTGGGAGATAAGGAGACTTTAGAAGGGCGAAAGACCTTTAAGTTGCCGGAGCGATCTAAGCCAAATAACATCACATATAAGGGGCGTTCTTCCTGATTATGGAGACGATAACCAATGCGACTGCCAATCTCTAGATTGAGTAGGGAGGGCAATTTAGCCGTCGAAGTTCGGGGAATGGGCGATCGCCCCGGTTCCTGTCTCGCCAGAATTTGCCGTTCGGGGTGTAGCTTCTCTAGGGTAGCTCGTACCGCTAACCGGGACGATCCACCATTGAGAGTTAACTGTAGGAGTTTCATCGCCCAAAGACTATCGAGGGTGGGGGTTAACCGCCGGATAGCTGTTTTTACAGCTTCATCGGTCTCTCCCAGGGTATGGGGAATTAACTCTAGTCCGGGGGAAAATAACCCATAGCTATTGTGTAGATTCATATCCTGGGATATTTCAGCATTCATTCCCTTACTAAACACACAATTGACCGCTTGGGTGGATTCTCCTAAAACCACAGTCGATACATTGGGAATCCCTGAAAAAGCGCTAGTTGCATCAACCCGTTCTATGCGTTCTAAATCTTGACAAATGCCTACCACTAAGTCTAGGGAACGGGAAAGACAACGCACCGATTCTTGAATCAAGTCTCCTTCTTTGAAATGCAGGTCAGGGTTAGTCCCAGGGAGAGCGACCGCTTTTGCTTTTAAGCCTTCTAGGGAGCGCAATTCAATCAGGGGAGTGGGTTCGGGTGTGGAGATGAGGGTAAATAGGGAATGGGGCTGATAGTCATTGAGAACTTCTGGAGGCAGTCCACCGAGCCATAGGGTTAAGGTTTTGCCTTCTTCGGCGATCGCCTGGATCGCCCCTTCCGCCACCGGGCGATCGCTCAGTTGTTCCTGAATCGTTGCTTGGGGGTTTTCCTGGCTTTTCACCCCGCTTAAATGGAGTTGTTCGCGATCGCCCGCCAGATTTTGCACTTGATTCGAGATCATGGCTAAACTCACCGGTAAACGAGTGCCCACAGTAGCTAACCACAAATGCTGAGTCAGCCAATAGCTTAACAGTCCCGCACTAAACCCATTCCATTGACTCTCAAAAGCCTGTTCCCCACGCACCACACTTGCTGTACGCATTACCCCCAGTTCTAGGGGCCGCTGAATGGGGGTAGCCGCAGAAATCACTACACCGGGTAACTGTCCGAACCGACGTTGCACCCTGAGCTGTTCAGCATCCGCTTTCAGCGTCTCCCGCAGTTGTTCTTGCAGGGCTTGCACTTCTGGGGTGAGTTCAATAGTGCTACTTTGCCAAGTCTCTTGCAAATTCGGATAGGAACGCCCCCGTAAGGTTGCCCACTGTTGTTGCTTCATGGGAGCATAACTGGTATCGAGAACCGTCACGACTTGAGTCGTTTTCAGGGATTTGAGCAACAGTTGTAGGGTTGATTCGAGCAGATCGTTAATGGGTCTTCCAGAGGCTTGTAACGCATTACCATCAATGGGGACTAAGGTACTTTGCAAATCTACTGGAGTTTCTCCGGTCTGCACATAGCGACCATAACCGCTAAAGTGGAAGACCACCACATCATCGGCACGAGCTTGGCCAATCAGATGATCGATAAAGGCAGATTCAATTTTCTCACGGGTGGCTTGCTCATTGGTCAGGGTTAGCACATCGCGGGGGCTAAACCCTAGGCGATGGACTAATAGTTCCCGTTGCAGTTCCACATCCGTTAAGCATCCTCTGAGTTTGAGGTTTTCTGAGAGAGGATATTGATTAATGCCCACCAATAGGGCTAACTTGCGAGAGGTGGGTTTGGCGATCGCCGCCAGAGTGCGATCGCTCATCTGCCATAAACTGGCTTCACTTATGCCTAACGTGGCTAAGGCTAACCCTGCCTGCTGTAGAAATTCCCGCCGCTTCATCATCTGCCATCAGCTCTCTGCTCTCCGCTATCAGCCTATCAGCTTTTTCGCCTTTTTTAAGCTGGCTAGTTCAGTAGGTGGGCACAGCCCACCCTACAACTCGCTTTACTCTATTGCTGAAGCTGCATCGCTTTAGCCAACTCAGCCGCTACTTCTGGGCGCGAAAACTCTGGGGGCGGAAGTTGGCCAGACCGTAACATTTCCCGCACTTTAGTCCCCGATAAATGAATCCGGTCTTCCGGTTTACTCGGACTCGTTTTGGCCGTCGCCATGCCTCCGGTTAACTTGCAATAAAAAGCATGTTCAAATTTCATCGGCACAATGCCCAATTCTGACGGTTCAAACTCATCAAAAATATATTGGGCATCATAGGTTCCATAATAGTCCCCAACCCCCGCATGATCGCGACCGACAATAAAATGAGTACAGCCATAATTTTTCCGCAAAATAGCATGGAAAATCGCTTCTCTCGGCCCAGCGTAGCGCATGGCGGCCGGATTAATCGCCAACATTACCCGGTCTTGGGGATAATATTTTTCTAAAATAATTTCATAGCAACGCATCCGCACATCTGCCGGAATATCATCACTCTTAGTGGCTCCCACTAGGGGATGGAGCAACAGACCATCCACGGTTTCCATGGCACATTTTTGAATATATTCATGGGCCCGATGGACGGGGTTACGGGTTTGGAAACCGACCACCGTTTTCCAACCTTTTTGCTTAAATGCCGCCCGCGTGTCAGCCGGATCAATTTGATATTTGGGAAAGAGGGGATGGGGGTCTCTTTGTAACAGCCAAATGGGGCCAGCTAAATTGATTTCTCCCTGTTCGTAAACCACTTTTACCCCTGGATGTTTTTCGTCGTCTGTACGATAAACATTTTGGGCTTCATGGGTTTTGTTGTATTGATATTTCTGGGTTAATTCTAAAATGCCCACAAAGCGGCCATCCGGGTCGTCTAAACGCACCCAAGAGCCTTCTTGTAAGGGGTCTGCCACTTCTTTGCTCACCGATAGGGTGATGGGAATAGCCCAGGGGAGTCCATTGGCTAGGCGCATATCAGTCACTACGGTTTCATAGTCTTTTTGTTCCATGAAACCAGTTAGGGGACTAAATCCGCCGATCGCAATTAAGGCCAAGTCAGAAAAGGCTCGCTCGTCTAGTTGTACCCTGGGTAGGCTGTCCGCTTTTTGTAAATATTCTTGCTTTTCTTCTGGGGTAACCACTCGGTTAATGAGGTGACCACCATGGGGAGGAATGCCATCAGGATGAATAGTCATAAGATAAGGCTGTAACTTGGAAAATTTAAGTAATGTTGTGCCCCATTCATCGTACCAAGTTTTGGGACGCGATCGGGAAATCGATTTCACCGATGCTCTAACTGGCTTGGTTTTGGTCAAGATAGAGCCATTCCTGAAAATTGATAAACATATTCCGAATTTGTTTCTCGTCTCCGAGTTCCAACATAGCATCATTGATACTGTAATATTTAAGCTTTAGAAGTTCCGGTAATTTCGCTTGGTTGAGTTCGCCAACTCCCTCGCGGATATACTGGTCGAGTACGAAGTCGAGAAACTCCTGCTGCTTGCCCGTATAGCGGGAGAAAATCAGGCTTTTGTGGGCGATGACTCGTTCTCGACGGCTGAGGGGTTTTTTGTTGTAGGCGAGGAAGGCTAAAACGTCAAAAATATCACTGTTGTCAGCATTGGTCAGGGTTTGGACGGTTGCGAGTTGGTCTTGTCCGTAGCCTCTCTCGGCTAACCCTTCGAGCAGGGTTTGGCGGGTATCTGGGCGACTCCAAAGTTGACGAAGTTGGGCTTCGTCATGGAAGAAGTTGGGAAGTTCTCCGTAGAGACGTTGGATAAATTCGGTGGCGGAGAGGGGCTTACCCTCTGGACTCCAGTAGTAGGTGGTCTGAGAGGTGTGCTGGATGCTGCGTTTTTTGCCGTCAGGAAGTTCAATGACGATTTTTTCGGGGCGTGGGCGGGGTTGATCGGGGTTGGAGGGTTGTTCTCTATTGGTGTTGGCATCAGGACGGCGTTGGCGGGGGGTGATGCCTGTGGGGGGTTCTTGGGGCGGGCCGTCCCATTCAGGGTCGTTGAATTTTTCGTGAGCGCGAACGAAGTCGTAGATGGTGAAGTAGTCTTTGTCTTGGAAGATGCGAGTTCCCCGACCGATAATTTGTTTGAACTCAATCATGGAGTTGATGGGACGCAGGAGGACGATGTTTCGCACATTCCTGGCGTTGACTCCGGTGGAGAGCTTCTGGGAGGTGGTGAGGATGGTGGGGATGGTTTTCTCGTTGTCTTGGAACGTGCGGAGGTTTTGTTCTCCTAATGCGCCATCATCGGCGGTCACTCGTACACAGTAGTTGGGATCATTGCTGAGTTTCATTTGGTTGATGAGGTCGCGTACCATTAGGGCGTGTTGTTGGGTGGCACAGAAAACTAGGGTTTTCTCATTCTGGTTAATGGCTTCCATGAAGGTTCGCACGCGATAGGCTTCACGGGGGCGCATTTCGATGATGCGGTTGAAGTCGGCTTCAGTATAAACGCGATCGCGCTCAATGGTTCCCGCTTCGATAATATCCTCGTCGCTATAGACATATTCATCGAGGTTGGTTTGGATTTGGTGAACTTTGAAGGGCGTAAGGTAGCCATCTTCGATGCCTTGGGCTAGGGAGTATTCGTAAACGGGGTCGCCAAAGTAGTTGTAAGTATCGACGTTATCATCACGGCGGGGGGTGGCGGTTAGTCCCAGTTGCACCGCAGGGGAGAAATATTCCAGGATACCCCGCCAGGTGCTTTCGTTTTTCGCACCCCCTCGGTGACATTCATCTACGATTACGAGGTCAAAGAAGTCGGGGGGATATTCACTAAAGTTGAAGTTAGGTTCACTGTCTTCTCTTGCACCGAGCGAAGTCGAGGTGTCGTCATCGGTTACGGTCATAAAGGTTTGAAAGATGGTAAAAAAGATGCTCCCGTTTTTGGGGACTTTGCCTTTTTTCCGAATCGTATCGGGGTCAATGCGGACGAGGGCATCAGCAGGAAAGGGGGTGAATTCGAGAAAGGCTTGGTTAGCGAGGTTATTCCGGTCTGCTAGGAAGAGGATGCGAGGGCGACGGGTTTCGACTGCGCTCAACCCGCCAGTTTCTGCGCTCAACCCTCTAGAGTTGTCTGAGGAGTTGTCTGAGCGAAGCCGAAGACAACTCCTATTCCAACGACTCTGAAACAACTTCCAGGCAATTTGAAAGGCGATGCAGGTTTTGCCTGTTCCGGTGGCGAGGGTAAGGAGGATGCGGTTTCTTCCTTGGGCGATCGCATCTAATACCCTAGTAATGGCAATATATTGATAGTAACGGGCTTCCCATGACCCGCTTTTGTCTTCAAAGGGAACAGCCGCAAAGCGATCGCGCCATTGATTTTCGGCTTGCCCTGATTGTGCGTTGCCCTGAACTTGTTGAAGGGTCGAAGGGAAAGACATTTCCCAGAGTTCATCAGGACTGGGATAATGCTCAACATCCTGCTCGTTTCCGGTGAGCATATCAATTTGATAAATGCGTTTGCCGTTGGTGGCGTAGGCGTAGCGGATTTGGAGGCGTTCGGCGTAGTCTTTGGCTTGTTGGACTCCCTTGGTGTAGTATTCCCCTTCTGCTTTGGCTTCGATGACCGCCAGTTTGCGATCGCGGTAGGTGAGGACATAATCTGCGTATTTAGCGGGGGCGCGTTTGCCTCCACCAATGAGACGACCAGGGGCTAGGGTTTCCTCTCTTACCCTACTTCCTTCAACCACACCCCACCCCGCAGCGCGGAGGGCAGGGTCAATAAGTTCGGTTCTGGTTTCGGCTTCGTTCCTGGTCATTGGGGTTCATCCTCCACTGTGAGTCTTTTACGGGCGTTGGTAATGGCTTGTTGGAGTTTGCTTTGCAGTACATCTTTGGGAGGGAGGACGGTGAGATATTTGACCCTGAGCGAAGTCGAAGGGTCGGCGACGTGAATCCCGCTTTTATCGAGTTCGAGGAGTTCAATTTGTTCCTGCTTTTTGCCCGCACAGAGAATGATACCCAGAGGGGTATTTTCATCGGGTTCTTGTTCATATTTTGCCAGCCAGCGTAGATAGAGTTCCATTTGTCCTTTATATTCGGCTTTGAAGTTGCCCAGTTTTAAGTCAATGGCGATGAGGCGTTTGAGTTTGCGGTTATAAAACAGGAGGTCGATATAAAAGTCATCGTTATCGATTTGCAGTTTTTTCTGACGAGCAACGAAGGTAAACCCTGCTCCTAATTCCAACAGAAATTGCTCTAGGTCGCGGAGGATGGCATCTTCGAGGTCTTTTTCGAGGTAACGGTCATTGAGTTGGAGGAAGTCGAGGATGTAAGGGTCTTTCAGCAGGAGGTCGGGGGAGACGGCTTTGGTTTCCCGCAGTTGGTCGAGGTCGTGGCGGATAGTCTCTTCCGGTTTACGGGAAAGGGCGGTGCGTTCGTAGAGCATGGAGTCGATGCGCTCTCGCAGTTGGCGGACGCTCCAGGTTTCGAGTTGCGCGAGTTCGATGTAAAAGTCCCGTTTTAGGTCGTCATCAATGCTGGTGAGGGTTCGCAGGTGTGACCAACTCAATTCTGCACACAGTGTGTTCACTTTTTCGAGGTCGGGGAAGGTTTCGGCAAACTGAACACATTGCCACAGTTGTCGTTTGCTCCAGCCTTTTCCGTAGGTTTGGGTGAGTTGTTGGGAGAGGGTACTGATGATTTGTTTGCCGTAGGTGGCTCGGTCTTGGTTGAGTATCTGGGTATAAATGCGATGTCCAATCTGCCAGTAGAGGAGGGTTAGTTCAGCGTTGACAGTGGTGGCGACACGCTGTTTAGCGGTGTCGATTAAGGCTTTGACTTCGCTAAACAGGCTGTTTTCTGGTGTTGGCTGGATTTCGCTCATGCAGCAGCCTCCTTAGTGGGGTTCACCCTGAGCGAAGCCGAAGGGTTGGTGAGTTCTCCGGTGAATGCTTTGTGCAGGATGGATTGTTTCAGTTCGTGCAGGGCTTCTAGTTTTTGTTGGTAAATGGCTTCGAGGCGTTGGGTTTCATCAGAAAGTTGATGCAAATTTTCAACAATCCGATTTTGGTCTTCTAATTGTGTAGGAATAGGAAAGGAAAAATTAACCAAAGTTTTGATCGGTAACTGAGGTTGTGCTGCACCAGAGGTAAAACGCTTAATCTGCAACTTCACGATGGATGAACGCATTACTTCAAATAAATACTCTGATGTAATAACTTTTTCATTCGGTCTAAAAATTAGCATCCCCGAATTGATGCGAATATGATCAAATTCCACACTGTCATCATAGAGCGCAATATTACCAATAGTCCCCCGTGTTGTAAGAATGACATCTCTACGCATCAGTTTTCCTTTCCGAAGTGCTTTATCTTTCTCCTCAGTAATAAACATTGTTGTGTCGAAGTTAAAACCATCTGGTCTGACATTTTTGGTATTTAGAAACAAACAATAGCCTTCAGGGTAGAAATCAGCTTTCTTAGGATAGTTTTTCCCTCTATCACCGTCAATTATTCGTAAAACTTCAGTGTCTCCTAACTTTTTCTCAACCCAGTCGTCGCCTTTCTGGGTGAAGATTGAGTTTAGGTAGCTATCAAAGATTTCACGGGCGTTGGCGAGGTTTTGCTTGGTGTTTGCGATCGCGCGATCGATCCCCTCAAACGCCTCATCCAATATCGCCACAATCCGCCTCTGCTCTTCAAGCGGGGGGAGGGGAATAGGTATAGAGTTTAGCTTTCGTTGATTAAGTTTCGGCTGTGCTGCTCCGCTAATATATGGTTCAAGTGAAATAGAATTTAGATAATATTCTACAAAAGTCTGAGTTGATCTATCGGCAAATTTAAGAACATGGGCATGGTTGTTTACCCAAGTCTTCCCACTAATAGAAAATGCTATCGGATAAGTTCTTGCTAAAAGATTTGCACCATCTTCAGATACTAACAGCAAATCTTCATCAAATAAATAATCATCCACATAATCTACAACACCTGAAGCACCATAATATGGAATACTGCCAGGTTTTCTTTTGGATTTTGTGATAGGAACTCTCTGACTATCAAGGTTTTCGCAAATATCCTCTAAACTTTTTATTTGCCAACTATTAACCACTAACTCTCCACTATCAACTATCAACTGAATACTCCCCCCTTCGATAATGTGATTCATTCTGACATTCCGCCAGAATATGAAGTTTATCCCAATCACTATTCATCAACGCTATCTTTTTTTTGCGACTCCAGCCCTGCACCTGCTTTTCTCGATAAAACGCATCTGCTACATGATCATAATACTCTGCATAAACCAACTTTACGGGTAATCGTTTTTTAGTATGATTTGCCCCTAACCCATTTTGGTGCTGCCATAAACGTCGAGGTAAATCCTTTGTACTTCCCGTATAGAAAGAACCATCCGAACATTCAAGGATATACATATAGGGCATTTTAACCTCCTAGTGAGAATGATCGGGCTTCGGCTTCGCTCAGCCCTCAGTTGTTGGTTTTGGCTGATTGGCTGGTTGGCTGATTGGCTGATTGGCTGATTGGCTAGTTTTGGCTAGTTTTGGCTAGTTGTGACTGGTTTTGGCTAGTTCTGGCTAGTTGTGACTGGTTCTGGCTAGTTGTGACTGGTTTTGGCTGGTTGAGCGAAGCCGAAACCAGCCACCTCCCCAATACCCGCTAAAATCTCCGCACTCTCAGCATCCAAAGCCGCAATTTCCTCCAGAATCTCCCAAGGCTCACGCAACGGGTCTTCCTCCGGTGCATTGGGATTCTTCACCGACAGATCAAATGTCTCCTCATCCACATCCGCCACATCCACCAACCACGACTTATCCGACTCCGCAAACGTCTCCTGTAGAGCCACAAACTCCGCCAAATCCTCATCATTAAGGGCGTTAGTCTTTCCTAAACTCCGTCCTGGCTCTAACTTGTAATACCAAATCTTCTCAGTCGCCATGTTGTCCCCTTCGGCTTCGCTCAGGGGACGCTTTTGGAAAAATAACACCACCGTTTTCACCCCCGCCCCAATGAAAGTCCCCCCAGGACAGTCGAGAATCGTATGGAGATTACAACTGGTTAAAAGTTCCCTGCGTAACTCCCGCGACGCATTATCCGCATTAGAAAGAAACGTATTTTTAATCACAATCGCTGCTCTCCCCCCAGGCTTCAACATCTTGATAAAATGCTGTAAAAACAGAAACGCCGTCTCCCCCGTTTTAATGGGAAACGTCTCCTTAATCTCCTTACGCTCACTCCCCCCAAAAGGCGGATTCGCCAGAATCACATCCATCCTATCCTTCGGTTGAATATCGCTGATATTCTCCGTCAGAGTATTGGTGTGGATAATATTCGGAGCATCTATGCCATGTAAAATCATATTCATGATGCCGATGACATAGGCGAGACTCTTTTTCTCCTTCCCATAGAGAGTATGCCTTTGCAGCGTCTCCAGTTCCTTCGTCGTCAGCTTAGAAGCGCGGAGATACTCATAAGACTCACACAAAAACCCCGCCGAACCACAGGCCCCATCATAAATCCTCTCTCCTACCTTCGGCTTCGTCACCCGAATCATCGCCCGAATCAAAGGACGCGGGGTGTAATACTCTCCCCCATTACGTCCCGCATTCCCCATATTTTTAATGCGTGTCTCGTAGAGATCCGAAAGCTCATGCTTCTCATCCTGAGACTGAAAACGCAACTCATCAATTTCATCCAGAGCCTCTCGCAAGTTATAACCACTATTAAACTTATTCTTAATCTCCCCAAAAATCTCACCAATCTTGTATTCAATGGTGTCAGGACTCTCCGCCTTTTGCTTAAACTTCTGGAGATAGGGAAACAGCTCACCATTGACGAAATCGAGCAAATCCGCCCCCGTCCTCGCCACATTATAATCAATCTCCCCGGCTGCATTCTTGGGAGCAGCCCAAGCCAACCAGCGATAGGGTTCATCGAGGATGAAACTGTAGGGTGTCCCCATTAATGAGGCCTCTTGAGCGCGGGACTGCTCTAAGTCATCTAAATACTTGAGAAACAATAGCCAGGAAGACTGTTCTGCATAGTCCAATTCTGTGCCACAGCCATCTTCACGCCGGAGAATATCATCTAAATTTTTAAAGGTTTGCTCAAACATGGAAGGTTTAATCGGTTCATTACAGATTATACTCCGATCCTAGGGTTTCTCCCTCATGGCGTTTTCAGCTTTGCGATCGCCAAATTCATCGGATCGATCCGGATTTAGGGGGCGATCGCCGAGGGATCTGGTACATTAATTAAGCTAACTGCTCAGAATTGGGTAAAATGCACCCTTAGTCTGATGGAGATCAGGTTTGTAAGCATGGCAGGGGAACAAGATATATGGCCTTAATCGTACAAAAATATGGTGGCACTTCCGTGGGTACAGTCGATCGCATCCAAGCGGTTGCCAAGCGGGTTAAACAAACCGTAAGTGCCGGAAATTCTGTAGTAGTGGTGGTCTCAGCCATGGGTAAAACCACGGATGGATTAGTCAAACTCGCTTCCGAAATTTCCGCGAACCCCTGCCGCCGAGAAATGGATATGTTGCTCTCTACCGGCGAGCAGGTGTCGATCGCTCTTCTCAGTATGGCTCTGAAAGAAATCCACCAACCCGCCATCTCCTTGACGGGCGCTCAGGTGGGCATCGTCACGGAAAGCAATCAGCACACCCGCGCCCGTATTCTTAACATTAATCCCCAACGGATCGAGCGCCATCTGGGGGAAGGGCAAGTCGTAATTGTAGCGGGTTTCCAAGGAATTGCACTTTCTGACGATACGGATAGTGAAATCCCAGATGTAGAAATCACAACCCTAGGAAGAGGTGGATCGGATACATCAGCCGTGGCCTTAGCCGCCGCACTAAAGGCGAATGTATGTGAAATTTATACTGATGTACCGGGCATTCTGACCGCCGATCCGCGCCTGATTCCCGATGCCCAACTGATGAGCGAAATTACCAGCGATGAAATGCTGGAATTAGCCAGTTTAGGGGCAAAAGTCTTGCATCCGAGAGCCGTAGAAATTGCCCGCAATTATGGCATTCCCTTAGTCGTTAAATCCAGTTGGACAGACGATCCAGGCACAAAAGTAACCTCTCCCAAACCCTTCCCGCGCCCCTTGGAAGGCTTAGAGCTGGTACGCCCAGTGGATGCGGTAGAGTTTGACACGGATCAAGCTAAGGTGTCTTTATTGCGCGTTCCCGATCGCCCAGGGGTAGCGGCTCAACTCTTCGGCGAAATTGGCGACCAAAATTTAGATGTGGATCTGATTATCCAATCCATCCACGAAGGACAAACCAATGATATTGCCTTTACCGTAACCACCGACTCCCTCAAACGAGCGGAAGCGGTTGCTAATGCCATTTTACCGATTCTCTCCCAAGGGTCGAGCCTCAACACGGCGGAGGTGATGGTAGAAGATAATATCGCCAAAATTAGTATCGCTGGCGCGGGGATGATTGGCCGACCGGGGGTGGCAGCGCAAATGTTTACCGCTCTATCGACAGGGGGGGTCAATATCCTCATGATCTCCACCTCTGAAGTGAAGGTGAGTTGTGTGGTGGCAGCCACAGACTGCGATCGCGCCGTGGCTATCCTTTGTCAAACCTTTGACGTACCCGTACAGACAGCTAAGGCAATCGCCTCTAGCAGCCAACCCCCCGTCCGAGGTGTAGCCTTAGACCTCAAACAAGCTCGCTTGGCTCTGCGCCATGTCCCAGATCGCCCCGGAACCGCCGCCCAGTTATTCCAACTGTTAGCAAAACATAACATTAGCGTGGATATGATTATCCAATCTCAACGCTGTCGAGTGATTAATGGCATCTATACCCGCGATATTGCCTTCACCGTAGCCCAAGCCGATGCCCAAGCTGCTCGCACCCTCTTAGAGAAGCTGACTACAGAATGGGGATCGTCAGAAGTGGTGGTGGATGAGGCGATCGCCAAAGTTAGTGCTGTCGGCACAGGTATGATCAATCATCCCGGTGTTGCAGCGATGATGTTTGCTGCCTTATCTAAGGAAGGGATTAACATTCAGATGATTGCCACCTCAGAAATTAAAGTCAGTTGCGTCGTCGATCAAGACTCTGGCGTAAAAGCCTTACAAGCCATTCATGCTGCTTTTGGCCTCTCCGGTAGCCAGAAAATTACCGTTCCCGCCTAGGATCTCGGCAGCGCTTTGCGCTGTGATGGGGAGATGGGGAGATGGGGAGATGGGGAGATGGGGTAGCGCTTTGAGCCATTTTAGCTATCGTTAACAACAGTCCTTAATGTGTCTCATAGCAGAGGAAACTGTTGTATCTTTGCCTCCCCCTGACCCATAGCAAAAAAAATAAGGAGAGCCATAGGACTCTCCCTACCATCAGGGTGCATCTACTTACCATATTATTACATAACAGGGGTGTGGGGTGTAACCCCTTTTTGTGATGTTTTGATAAAAAAAATGGGGTTTTTTACGCCCCATTTTTGTGCCAAAATTCCGTAATTTTTCTATTTTTATCGATGCAAGGGATGAGTCAATGAATTAATTATTGAAGTCTCTTTCAGGGTTATCTTGGATGAGACTGGCGATTTCATAGGAAAACAGGGTGGACTCAACTGCATCATTCAGTGTGAATACTGAAAAAACACTGGATCGGAGATCTCGGCAGTAATATCAAGGAATGATAAAGCTTAACCGTCTAACTGCTTGGCTAAGAGTTGGTTAGTCAACTTGGGATCGGCTCGACCGCCAGTTTTCTTCATCATTTGTCCGACAAAAAAGCCTTTGAGCTTAGTTTTACCATTGCGATACTGTTCCAGTTCCTTGGGATGAGCTTCCAGAACTTCGGCGATCATCGCGTTCAGGGTGTCGGGGTCAGAAATTTGGGTTAACCCCTTACTTTCGACTAATTTTTCCGGCGATCCTCCCTTGGTAAGAAGTTCCGGGAGCAGATCCTTGGCAATTTTGGAGCTAATGGTTTTGGCTTCAATGAGCTTGATTAACTCGGCTAAAGCGTCTGGAGTGAGGGCGATGTCGGTAATTTTGACTTTCTCGGCATTCAGATAAGCGGCAATATCGCCCATAATCCAGTTGGCGGCAAGTTTGGCGGTTCCTCCAGCCGCCAGGGTAGCCTCGAAAAAGGTGGCGATGCTGCTATCATCGGTGATGACGCGAGCATCATAGGAAGATAAGCCTAACTCGCTTTCATAGCGATCGCGTTTTTGAGCTGGTAATTCTGGTAATTCTCCCGTCCACCCCGACAGTTGATCCGCAGAAACCTGAATCGGGGGCAAGTCGGGTTCGGGAAAATAGCGATAGTCGCTCGATCCTTCCTTACTCCGCATACTGACGGTGCGTTGCGCTCCTTCTTCCCACAAGCGGGTTTCTTGGAAAATTGGCTCTCCTGCTTCAATGGCTTCGATTTGCCGTTCAATCTCGTAATCAATGGCTTTCTGAATGGCACTGAAGGAGTTCATATTCTTAATTTCCACCTTTACGCCAAACTCTTTTTGACCCACGGGACGCACGGAAATATTCACATCACAGCGTAGGGAGCCTTCTTGCATGTTGCCATCGCTTACCCCCAAATAGCGCACAATGCGGCGCAATTCTTGGGCATATTCGGCTGCTTCTTCCCCAGAGCGCAAGTCGGGTTCGGAGACAATTTCAATCAGAGGAACACCGGCGCGATTGTAGTCTACCAGGGAGAAGGTAGAACCGGATAGGCGATCGCTCCCGCCATGGACTAATTTTCCGGCATCCTCTTCCATATGTAAGCGAGTAATGCCAATTTTCTTGCGTTGCGGTTTCCCGTCTTTATCGGCTAACTCAATTTCCAGCCACCCATGCTCGGCAATGGGGAGGTCATATTGGGAAATCTGATAATTTTTGGGCAAGTCGGGGTAAAAATATTGTTTGCGATCGAACTTGCTGTATTTGGCGATCGTGCAGTTCAGGGCTAAACCCGCTTTTACCGCATATTCTAAAACCTTCTGATTCAAAACCGGCAACACTCCCGGCAAACCCAAGCAAATGGGGTCAATGTTGGTGTTGGGGGTTGCACCAAAGGCTGTGGAGGAATAGGAGAAAATCTTGGTTTCGGTACTCAACTGACAATGAGTTTCCAAACCAATAATCGCTTCATACTCGGTTTTTGCAGGTGCAGCAGTGGCCATAGGTGAAGTCTTCTTGTAATTTCAGGTTAGGTTCTATTATCACCGATCCGGGGTTGGGAGAGACACCAAAGAAGGCGAGGACAGCGATCTATACCCCCATCTCCCTAACCATAATAAGGGGGTTCATTCCCTGGTTTCCATTTAATATTACAACCGAGACTGGGCTTTTGCTCGGAATTTACGGGGTTTCCGCCTAGGATGGAGGCGATCGCCTGGCGCAAATCTTGACCGGTTACGGGAATATGGGTACTGGGGCGAGAGTCATCAAGTTGCCCTCGGTACACCAGGTGGCGATCGCCATCAAAGAGGAAGAAATCTGGAGTACAAGCAGCCGTATAACTTTTTGCTACTTCCTGGCTTTCATCGTAGCAAATAGGGAAGGTAAAGCCTACTTCTTGAGCCATTTGTTTTAAGTTTTCTGGGGAATCATCCGGGTATTTTACTGCATCATTTGCACTAATTGCCACGATTCCTAAGTCCGTATTTTGATAATCTTTCCCTAGACTGGATAATTGATGTTGAACATGGATGACAAAGGGACAATGTTTACAAATAAACATTACTAAAAGAGCTTTTTTCTGGGCAAAACTCTCTAAAGAAATGATTTCTCCAGAGACTACATCTGGGAGTTGAAAGTCGGGCGCTAGAGTGCCTAACGCTAACATGGTTGATTCGGTTCTCGCCATAGGGATTAAATGTACAAAGTCGGTTTAAATCCCCTTTATTGTACAAGTGCATCCTAATCTGTGAAGCATTCCCTGATTTCTAATGATATCAAGTCCGGTTTCCGCAAGCGGACATGAAAATCTGTTAAGAAGCGGGCAAGATGCCCGCACTCCTCTAATCCCTTGATATTACTGGAGTGGGAGCGTCTCGCTCCCTAAATTTTTAATCATGGTATTTCCGCTTCGCGGACATGAA